>JAJYIT010000064.1 GCA_021789975.1 Bacteroidota bacterium | reverse complement strand
CTCTTATCTTCTTCTCCATAGGTGCTGTCTCCTTTGTTTTGTCGGTTGTCTTGTTTTTTCCCAATTACAATTTTAACCGACTGGAGCGGCACCTCCTAATTTTTACACAAAGTTACGGACATCACCGTGCCGTCGCGGCGTACCCTCCTGTCATACTCACGTTCATGTTTTTGGTTGGATTCGGTACTGGTATGTTCAGCGGTTACGGGCCGTTGTTTAGCGAGTTGTTCCCGACAGCTATAAGGAATACTGCGATGGGATCGGCTTTCAATCTCGCGCGCGGTATACAGTTTCTTACTCCAGTAGTAATCGCAGTAATAGCAGAGAAATATGGTCTGAGTGGTGGTATATCCCTGGCAGCGCTATTCGCCGTCCTAACAGGTATATGGATATGGACCTTTCCGGAGACTAAGGGGCAGAAGTTAAAGATTGTCGAAGGGGAATGAGTTTCCGCACTCTCCATGAGACTGAAATTTACGGACAGGCATTGCTGCTGAATTAGTTCATACCGTTCAATTGACGCTCATACAATCGATTCGTTCGACGACTGCAGTTAGGGGTTTGCCCGGCTCCTCTGTCCAATCTTGAAAGAGACCATCATTTGGGTTTATATTTCACAGAGGTTTTCAATGGTCCTGGCGAATAGCAGCGTTGATCAATCTGTCGGACAACCAGCGGAAGTTGATGAAACGACAACTAATGTGCAGACTCCTGCTAGAGTGATACTTTTCAATGACGATTGGCACACGTTTGAAGAAGTAATAGGCCAGTTGATTAAGGCGCTCGGTTGTGACACCATCAAAGCTGAAAGCATTACGTACGAAGCACATGAGCACGGCAAAGCGCTTGTCTTCGAAGGGCCGATGCCTGATTGCCTCAGAATCACCGGAGTGCTGGAAGAAATTAGTTTGATAACTCAGATAGAAGTATAATTGATGAAATCAGCAGAAGTAAGATCAAGCTTTGTAAACTTCTTTAAAGGGCTGGACCACCGTTTCGTACCGAGTTCACCTGTTGTCCCGTTTGACGATCCGACCCTCTTGTTTGCAAACGCCGGGATGAACCAATTCAAGGATGTATTCCTCGGAAAGGGGAAACGCGACTACTCAAGGGCGGTCAACTATCAAAAGTGCATTCGAGTGAGTGGCAAGCATAACGACCTGGAGGAAGTAGGGCATGATACTTACCACCACACATTTTTCGAGATGCTGGGTAACTGGTCATTCGGTGACTACTACAAGAAGGAAGCGGTTGCGTGGGCATGGGAACTTTTGACGGGAGAATGGAGGCTTCCAAAGGACAAACTGTATGCGACCGTGTTTGAAAGTGATGACGAAGCGGCAGAGCTTTGGAAGAAAGTCACCGATATAGAACCTTCCAGGATACTGAGGTTTGGAGCAAAAGACAATTTCTGGGAAATGGGAGAGACGGGACCATGCGGCCCATGCTCGGAGGTACACATAGATCTCGGCGAGGGAACCTGTCTTAGGAGTCACGTTCATGGAGTAAATGTCAGCGGATGCTCGCGTTTCATTGAACTCTGGAATCTGGTCTTTATTCAATATAACCGCCGTCCGTCAGGGGAGCTGGAGAACCTCCCCTCGAAGCACGTCGATACGGGCATGGGATTCGAAAGAGTAGTGTCTGTTCTCCAGGGAAAAAGATCGAACTATGACACGGATATTTTCACGCCGATAATTGAAGCGCTACAAACCCTGACAGGGATGGACTACGTTGGTGAACGGAACCAGGTTGCCATGCGCGTTGTGTCTGACCATGTTCGTGCACTCACATTTGCCATTGCCGATAATGCCGTCCCGTCGAATGAAGGACGTGGTTATGTCCTTCGTCGGATCCTCAGGCGCGCGTCAAGATACGGCCGTAACCTGGGGATGCGGGACCCTTTCATATATAAGCTGGTAGAGATACTTGCAAAGAATATGGGTATCGCCTTCCCGGAAATTGTGTCAGCCAAGGACAGAATCATGGAAGTCATAAAGTCGGAGGAGGAGAATTTCAACCAAACCTTGGACCGTGGACTCGAAATCTTCGAAGGCGTGGCCGGCAGAGTCGCTGCATCAGGGAAAACCATTATACCCGGTGAAGAAGTGTTCAAAATGTACGATACATACGGCTTTCCTGTGGACCTTACAAATTTGCTCGCGCAGGAGCGCCAAATGCAGATAGACCTCCCTTCATTTGAGAAGCTCATGACCGAACAGCAGGAGAGATCGCGGGAGGCCACCAAGAAGGTTATCAACATCAATGTGACTGCCGGGTCTCAGCTTGACGAATTGGTGAAGGGCCAGAAAACCGAATTCACCGGCTATGATACTACAAGTAATTCTGCGAACGTTGTCGCTGTGACGAATTCAGAAGGTCAAAGCCTCGTGCTTCTGGACAGGACTCCTTTCTATGCAGAATCTGGCGGACAGGTGGACGACACCGGTGTTATTAAGCTTGAGAATGAGGCGATTCCGGTGAAAGATCTCCTGAAGGTGGATGGTAAGACTGTCCATATCATTGAGAGCGATATGGCAACATCGTTACAAGCGGGCAAGGAAGTTTTCGCTCAGGTGGACTCAAAGCGGCGTCTTGAAGTAATGAGGAATCATACGGCGACGCATCTTGTCCATGCCGCGTTGAGGAGCATATTGGGGACGCACGTTCACCAGGCAGGCTCTCTCGTTGATCCAGACCACCTGAGGTTCGATTTTGCACACCAGAGAAAAGTCTCATTGGAAGAACTCCGGGACATTGAACAGATGGTGAACGACAAGATCCTTGAAAGAATCGATTTGACTCACCACAGGGATATTCCTTATGAGGAGGCCCGCAAGATGGGTGCCCTTGCCTTTTTCGGAGACAAATACGGCGATAGAGTCAACGTTGTGCAGTTCGGCAACTACTCAATGGAATTCTGCGGAGGGACTCACGTTAGGAACACAAGTGAAATAGGGGTGATCAAAATTGTGAGCGAAGCTAGTGTCGCCAGCGGGGTGCGGCGTCTCGAAGCCGTCACGGGCGGAGGTTTGGAAAGGGTTATCAAGGGATTGGTTAGCCAGGTGAGTCTGCATGAGCGCGAGAAGGAAGACCTGTCTCGACGCATCAAGGAACTTGAGAAAGAACTGAGCTCTTACCGCCTCAATACGGCAATGGCTGCAGCGGACTCGCTCCTCGCCAGCAACAACGGTAACGGCGTCATCAACGGTGTAAGATTGGTTTATGGAATAGTAGAGGTTCAGTCGGACGATGAACTCAAGCAGGTTGCCGATCATCTAAAAGAAAAACTTGGAAGCGGAGTGATTGTACTTGGGAGCAAGACCCACGATAAAGCTACTTTTGTCGCATCGGTGTCGCCTGATCTTATTTCGGAGAAGCGCTTGCACGCAGGTAAAATCGTAAACGAGATAGCGCGAAAAGTTGGCGGCGGCGGAGGAGGACGTCCAAACTTTGCTACCGCTGGCGGAAAGGATCCCGCGAAGATCGAAGAGGCAGTCAATGCAGTGCCTGAAATAGTAAGGACCTTTTTGAAATAGGAGGCTAATGAACACTTTTGATTACCTGCTCAAAGTACGCGAGCAAAAGGGGGCCGGATTTCTTCTGCTTTTGGATCCCGATAAGTTGGTTAAGAAGAACCTGATGCATGTCATCACCTCCGCACAAGAAGCTGGCGTAGACGCATTTCTCTTCGGTAGCAGCCTCATGACTCGAGACGCTTTCGATGAGTCTCTGGCAGAGTTGAAACAGCATTCAAGAGTTCCGGTGATAATTTTCCCCGGAAACCTTTTCCAGATATCCGGCAAGGCAGATGCCATATTGTTCCTCTCTGTCCTCGCGTCGAGAAATACCGATTTGATCGTTGGCAATCACATCCACGCGGCACCGCTTATAAAGCAACACGGGTTGGAGTGTATTTCAACGGCATATCTCCTTGTAGAATCAGGAAAATTGACAACGGCGCATTTTCTTTCGGACAGCCTTCCCATCCCGCGAGATAAACCGGAAATCGCCACTGCTTTCTCGATGGCTGCCGAAATGTTCGGGATGAAGCTCATTTATCTTGAAGCGGGAAGTGGAGCGATTTCAAATGTCCCTCCGACTATGGTTCACGCAGTTTCAAGTTCTGTGAGCCTCCCAGTAGTTGTCGGCGGCGGGATCAGAACCCCGGAAATTGCCAGCGAGCTTGTAAATGCCGGTGCATCCTTCGTGGTGACCGGGAATTTCTTTGAACAGGACGGTAATTCAGTCAAGTTGAAAGATTTTGCGGATGCAGTTCATTTCAAGAAACGGACTCCTACTGCTGTTAGGGTCCCACAAGTATAATTTGAATAGTATGGAAAGGAGATAGTATTCAATGGTGGATCGCACCCGCTTCATAAGAGAATCACTCGAGGAAAGCGCTGCCACTAAGAAGGCGATCTTGAACACATGTTTCAACGACATTTCTAAGGCAATCACGACTGTCAGAGACGCGCTGAAGAACGGCAACAAGCTGCTCTTTTGCGGTAACGGTGGCAGCGCCGCAGACTCGCAGCATCTGGCCACAGAATTTACGATTAGGTTGAACCACGACATAAAGCGAAAGGGCCTTCCGGCAATTGCGTTGACCACCGATACTTCGGCGCTCACCGCCGGCGGCAACGATATAGGGTTCGAGAATACTTTTGCGAGACTGGTTGAGGCGCTCGGAAGGAAAGGCGATGTCCTGGTCGGAATTTCCACAAGCGGTAACTCTGAAAACGTGATACGCGCTGTCGACAAGGCGCATGAGAATGAAATGTATGTGATCGGTTTCCTTGGAAAAGATGGCGGCAAGCTGAAACCTAAATGCGATCTCCCGATAATCGTTCCCTCCGATAATACACAAAGGATCCAGGAAGGTCATATTACGATAGGACACATCATTGCAGAGCTCGTCGAGATGGAACTGTACGGCTGACCGATTTAACCGAGAGGTGATTATGAAGCTGAAAAAGCAAGAGATAGATGACAGACTGCGGAAACTTCAGGGATGGCAATACGCGGATGAATCGTTAAAAAAGGAGTTTAAGCTGAAGGATTTCTCCGAAGCGATGGGATTCGTAGTGAAAATTGCCCTGGCGGCAGAACAGGCGCAACACCACCCAGACATTACGATTGAATACAATCGCGTAAAAATAATACTGACAACTCATAGCGAGGAAGGAGTGACTGAAAAGGACTTCAGCCTTGCGGAAAAAATGGAGACATTCGTAATCGGCTGATGGAAAAAGAGAAGATACTTGAGCTGTTCAAAACAACGGGGGCACTGCAACAGGGACATTTCCGTTTGACCAGCGGACTTCACAGCCCGGAGTATTTCCAGTGCGCCAGAATTCTTCAGCACCCACAGTATAACCAGCTTCTCAGTGGAGAGATTGCAAGGCACTTCTACGACTGGAAAGTGGAAATGGTTATTGCCCCGGCGATCGGCGGTATCATGGTCGGCCAGGAAGTTGCGCGACAGATACGGGTCCGGGGGATATTTGCAGAGAGAGAAAACGGGAAGATGGCGATTCGCCGCGGCTTCGAAGTTGGCGAAGGTGAACGCGTCCTTGTTTGCGAAGACGTCGTCACGACAGGCGGCAGTGTTCAGGAAGTTGTTGACCTGGTGAGGAGGAGTCGAGGAGTGGTAGTAGGTGTTGCCGCGATTGTCGACCGGAGCAAGACTCGGGTTGATTTCAACACGGAGTTCTACTCGCTTCTTAAGATGCAAGTTCCCGCTTATGAGCCGGAATCATGCCCGCTCTGCAAGGATAACATACCGATAGTTAAACCGGGCAGCAGACAGCTCATTTCAGAGCAGTAGTTGTTGCCGGAAGGAAGAAGTGGATGTCGCTCAAATTGCTGAAGCATGAAATCATTTACGACGGCAGGGTATTCAAGACAGTTGTTGACGAAATAGAGTATGAGTCCGGTAACAGAGCCACCAGAGAAATCGCAGTTCACTCCGGCGGGGCTGTGGTGCTTCCTCTTCTTGAAGACCGCAGAATCATTTTCGTCCGCCAGTTCCGTTATCCGTTGAATGAATCTCTCTACGAACTCCCTGCGGGCAAGCTCGAGCCCAATGAATCGCCGGAGGCTTGCGCCAAACGTGAGCTGGAAGAAGAGACCGGGTATCGTGCTGGGAAAATTGAGAGACTCACGTCGATTTACACTTCCCCCGGATTTTGCACCGAAAGATTGCACGTGTTTATGGCAACTGAATTGACCGATGGGGTCCAACGCCTCGAGGAAGGAGAACTCGGTTTAACGCTCAAGATTATCCGTGCCGAAGAAGCGTTTCAGATGGTCAGGACGAACCAGATTGTCGATGCGAAGTCGATCGTTGGGCTGTTCTTTCTGCATCAAAAATTCACGGGCTGATGCTGACCGCGTATGAAATAATCAGGAAAAAGCGCGACGGTGGCATCCTTAGCAGCCAAGAGATCGACCATGTAGTCAGGGAATTCACTGCCGGAAGACTTCCCGAATACCAGGTGTCATCGTTGTTGATGGCTATCTTCTTCAAGGGGATGACGGACGAGGAGACCTTCGACCTTACGCGTTCCATGATGGCCACCGGGACGACGGTGGACCTGAGCGATGTGCAAGGATGCAAGGCCGATAAGCACTCAACCGGCGGTGTAGGTGATAAGATTTCCTTGATACTTGCGCCTCTAGCCGCTGCGTGCGGCATAAAGGTGCCGATGGTTTCCGGCAGGGGGCTCGGACATACCGGCGGCACTATTGATAAGCTGGAATCTATTCCCGGATTCCGCACGAAGTTGGCGACCGCCGAATACAAAGATATACTTCGCAAAATCGGGGTCGTCATGAGTGCCCAATCAGATGACCTCGTCCCCGCCGACCGCAAACTCTACGGATTAAGAGATGTCACGGCAACTGTGGAGTCAATACCCCTTATCTCCTCAAGCATAATGAGCAAGAAGCTCTCAGAAGGCGTCGATGCTCTTGTCCTCGATGTGAAAGTCGGCAACGGTGCGTTTATGAAGTATCGTGGGGATGCAAGGGAGCTTGCCAGCAAAATGGTGCAGGTCGGTAGGGCATACGGCAAGAAAGTAGCTGCTTACCTGACTGACATGAACCAACCGTTGGGAAGGGAAATCGGAAACTGGAATGAGGTTGTCGAATCGTTGAGAGTCCTCCGGGGTGAATCCAGTGAGGGCGATTTACTCACGCTTACTACAACGCTCGCAGCGGAGATGCTTTCCCTTTGTTCCGGCGAGTCTTTCTCGTCTTCAAAGGAGAAGATAAAGCACGCAATAGACTCAGGTGCAGGCTACAACAAGTTTCTTGAAATGGTACGTGCACAGGACGGTGAAATTAGAGTGGTCGAGGATCCATCAAAGTACAAGCGCCCAGAGTTCTCATATGAAATCAAGGCTGCTGAAAGTGGGTTTGTGACTACCATGGATACCTTCAAGGTCGGCATGGCATCCGTGAAACTAGGTGCCGGAAGATTGAAGATCGGAGATAGAGTCGATCCGCTCGCCGGTATAACAGTCCTCAAGAAGATCGGAGACAAGGTATCAGTTGGCGATGTGCTGGCGATCGCTTACTCAAATGAAAAGGAAAGGACTATGTCGGCTGTGAAAGACATAGCCTCCGCTTACTCGCTCTCACAGGAGGAACCTGAAAAACCGGAACTCATCAAGGAGCGAATCGCATAATGTCTTGCCTGAATTCCGAATGTAACGTCCATTAGCCTGGAAGCGAACCCGGTGACAGACAAACTTCCGACCATGGATGGATGATCAAGTTTTGGGGACGGGTAGACGTTTCAGAAGTACTTCCCTACTGTTGATCCGACACCATATGACGTCAACGCGGCTGCAACGGCGTCGGAAAACCATTGCATCCCTCCGCCATTGTTTGCAGACGCGCCGAATATTGTCTAACCTGCCAAAGTGAACCCTCAATAGATCAATTTCGAAAGAAATATCAGGCGATTCTGGGTAGTGTCGTAATTTGAATCTCACATCAAAGAAGAAAGGTTAATGAGCTGCAATGATCGCAAGGATCGCGAAGTTCCGTATCGCTAGAAGATCCTTAGCGTACATTAGTGATCTCCGCGGTTTTAGCAAAACATAAATTAGGACACCACTCGATTTTGTTGGCCGAAGCTTGCAGGAATCAATCGGAACGATAAGATGTTATAAGAGTTGTGAAATTAATGATGGGTGATATAGCACCGGACTTTGTTTTGCCATCTACTGGCGGAAACGACTTTCACCTCAACGAACAGTTGCGAAACGGGAAACTGGTGCTCTATTTTTATCCGAAGGACTTCACCAGTGGGTGCACGGCGGAAGCATGCGGGTTTCGTGACGAGTTCAGCGAGCTCAAAGGGTCTAATCTGGATGTTTTCGGCGTCAGCAGAGACACTCTTCAGTCTCACCAGAAATTCAAGAACGAATATTCGCTGCCTTTCGAATTGCTCGCAGATGTGGACGGGCGTGTGTCTCGATTATACGGAGTCTATAATAAGCTCTTCAGGATGGCCAACCGGGTTACTTTTGTGATCGGAGAGGGAGGAGCGATATTATCAGTGACCAAGAACCTCTTCTCGCCGGGTGTGCATATTGATGCAGCGAGAGTGCAATCTCGCAAGTAGTCGAAGTGAACAGATCGTCCGATATCATCGATGCCATCGACAAAATAATTGCGGGGAAGAATGTCGAGCGAAATGTGCACTCGCTTGTTTTCGATGGTGAAGATTTGACAGATCTCTTTCTCAAGCGCGCTGAATTTGCCGGATTCATAAAGACAACGGTCGGCGGAGTAAATCTGGATTATGATGAACGAGTTGCCGCGTTCGCCGTGCGTAACTCGACGGCATATTTTGGATGGGTGTTTATCGAACGCTTCAATGCCTCTAAAAGCAGGAAGCTGTTTGGGAGCGATATCCTGAACAGACGGGGAGATTGGGTTATACAGATACCATGGAACAGTCGTGAGTATATCTACGTGCACCCTGCTGAACGAATAGGGAGAGAGAGCGGATCAGATTTTGTACTGGAGTGAGCTCACAAATTCTGTTTGATAACCTCCAGCATCTGGTCGTGCAACACCCCGTTCGATAAAACAATATCCCGTTGGTAAATGGAATATTTCTCTCCGTTGAATCCGGTTACCTTCCCGCCAGCTTCGGCAGTAATTAGAGTAGCCGCCGCTGTGTCCCACGGATGCAGGTTGACTTCCCAAAAGCCATCGAGACGACCCGACGCAACATAGCAAATATCCAACGCTGCAGAGCCGAGACGTCTAACAGCTTGAGCTTTTAGCAGAAACGCCTCGAAATGTTGGATGCAGTTGAACGGGTTGTGTCTGACATCGTATGGAAACCCGGTCGCAAGCAGAGCCTTCTCAAGCGTGGCAGCGGAAGTCACTCTCAGCCTTTTCCCATTAAGGTAGGCGCCACTGCCTTTCTCGGCTGAAAACAACTCTCCGAAATTCGGATCATAAACCACTCCAGCAATTACCTCTCCCCTGAGTTCCAAGGCGATTGAGACGCAGTAAACAGGAAAAGAGTGTGTGAAGTTTGTGGTCCCGTCGAGAGGATCGATTATCCATCTATACTCTGAAAGTGGGGAAGAAGCACCGCTTTCTTCGGCCAGAATCCCGTGACCGGGGAAATTCTTTTCTATAAAATCCTTGATCATTTTTTCCGATCCCTTGTCTATATCGGTGACAAGGTTGGTGAATGATCCCTTCTCATCTATTCTCGAAATATTTCCTTCGTTTTCTTTCAGGAATTTTCCTGCTTGCTTGGCTATTTCGGTCATCTGCTCGAGCATCATTTACCTTTTCTCTTTGTTGGAATATCTGCAATTTAGTATCTGTGGTCCAAAGTTCGAGCGTTTTTTTAGTGCATTCAAGCTTTTGTCGCGAATGTCGATAAGTCAGTAGATAACAATGTGTTTTCGTTGTGGTGTGTACAATCAATGAGATGGAAGGCTTGCTGCTGAGATGGCAACTGTACTTGTGATAGAAGACGAAGAGGGAAGCGCACAGCTTATCAGGTTCAAACTGAAATCGTCTGGACTTGAAGTGATAATCGCTGAAGACGGAAAGGCAGGAGTTGATGAGGCACGGAAAAACAAACCCGACCTCATTGTTCTCGATGTAATGATGCCCGTGATGAACGGCCTTGATGTCCTTGCTCAATTGAGGGCAGACCCGGAATTCAAATCGACCCCGATCATTCTACTAACTGCTCAGTCGACGGAAAAAGAGATGATCCGGGGTTTCGAACTCGGTGCGGCCGATTACATCACTAAACCTTTCAACACTAACGTCTTCGTTGCTCGTGTCAAGGCGCTCCTTTCGAGATATCAGAAATCTTAGCAGAGAGCCGCATGATTATTTAGCTTGCCTTTGTTACTTGCGGATTCAAACCGATACGAAATATTTAGAAGTGAAAGTGGGAATGAATGCCGCCCGGTTTCGGTGCCACTGAGTTCCAGAGTATTTCCGCTCTTCCAGAATCCGCCTCCAGTCCCGTCGGTAGTTGGTGTTAGGCAAGATTGATTTTCTTGCTTTGGGAAAATATATTTCTCTGTGAACGAAATAAGAGACACAATTCCTACCAGAGACGAAGCGATGGCGCTTTTGTTCAAATACACAAAGACGGATAGCCTTCGAAAGCATGCACTCTGTGTTGAAACGGTCATGCGAGGTTGTGCAAGGAAATACCGGGAGAATGAAGACTTGTTTGGGCTGGCGGGCCTATTGCACGATTTCGATTACGAAATGTATCCCACCGCAGAGCAACATCCATACATTGGCAACAAGATCTTAGCCGAAATGGGATATCCAGAATCGATCATGACGGCAATAATGGGACACGCCCCGTACACAAACGTACGCCGCGAGACTCTTATGGCGAAATGTCTTTTTGCTTGCGATGAGCTCTCAGGATTCGTGGTAGCGGTAGCTCTGGTGCGGCCGACGCGGTTAGCGGGATTGGAGCCGTCTTCTGTTCGCAAGAAGCTGAAGGACAAAGCTTTTGCACGTAGTGTCAGTAGAGATGACATCAAAAACGGAATAGCCGAGCTTGGGGTCCCGGAGGATGAACACATAGCATTTGTCATTGACGTTCTTCGTGAGAACGCCTCTGCCCTCGGATTAGAATAATGGCGGAAGTTACTGCAGTTGTCAATGACCTCAGCTTCATGACGAAGATTCGCAACACAGCAGAGTATTTTGGCCTGAGTCTTGGCTTCCTGACAAACGAGAAACAAGTTGATCTATACTTGCGAGATTGCAGGCTTTTTGTCATCGATTTGGATTGCGACCTTTTTGACACATTCGGTTTGGTGAAGAAAGTCAAAGGGGATTCCAGAACCGCTCGCATTAGGCTGGTTGCCTATCTTGCGCACGTCAATACCCCCTCAAGTTCTAGAGCACTTGCAGCGGGGTGTGATTCCGTCCTGTCAAGGCTCGAGTTCAATTCGAGTCTGAAGGAAATTCTCCGCACGGTATCGGGGTGATCCCGGTGCTATAATTCTGAATTTCAATCCACGGGCATGGCACAAATCTCTCTCATCATTGCAGTCTACAATCGGCCGGAAGTTCTCAGGCTAGTTCTCGCATCAGTTGCGCGGCAGTCTTATTGCGACTTAGAAGTGATTATAGCGGATGACGGTTCTGGCCCAGAAGTAAAAAAGGTGGTAGAAGAGGCGAAGCGACAATTCTCCTTTCCAATAAAACACCTCTGGCAGGATGATTTGGGTTGGCGAAAGAATGCCATATTGAACAAGGCAATTCAATCCTCCACAGCTGACTATCTGGTCTTCATAGACGGGGATTGTATTGTAGCAAAGCATTTTTTGAGAGATCACTGGCAGGAGAGGGAACAAGGCAAAGCACTTCTTGGAAGGCGAGTAGAGATGAGCGAGCGCTGGACGAACTCAATCAGCGTTGAAGACGTGAAGAATGGTAGATTCCAGCGATTCGGATTTGCCGAGTTACTCGACGGCTTGAAGGGGAAAGCTGTCCGTCTTGAAGACGGTGTCCGAGTTTCTAACCCGGTCCTGAGAAAATTGATGCCGCGTGCACTTTACACGATACTGGGCAGCAATTTTTCGGTCCACAGATCCGATATGCTTGTGATCAACGGGTTTGACGAGCTTTACGATGGGCCTGGGCTCGGTGAAGACTCTGATATACAATATAGATTGAGTCTAATCGGGGTCACCGGAAAATCGCTGAGAAATCTTGCTATCGAGTTCCACATGTACCATCCAAGGACTAAGCCTTCAGGAAAGTCCGTTAAGAGGTTCGATGAAGTAAAGAGGGTCGGCGAGGCTCGATGTAAATTCGGTATCAAGAAGCCGGACGCGGTTCAGGTTCAGGAGAGAATTTAAGAATGAGAATAGTATTCATGGGGACGCCGGAATTTGCCGTCGCTTCCCTTAAGGCTGTGGCAAATTCGGGGCATGAAGTTGTGTCGGTTGTTACAAATATTGATGAGCCACAGGGGAGAGGTTTGAAGGTCGTCGCTCCTCCGATAAAGACGATGGCGCTCTCGCTGGGACTTCCGGTGATCCAGGTGTCGTCGCTAAGAGATCCTGATTTTCTCGACAGTCTCCGAAGGCTGGTACCGGATCTGATCGTGGTCGTTGCATTTAGAATCCTTCCTGATGAAGTGTTCACAATTCCGAAATTCGGTACCTTCAATTTGCACGCATCTCTTCTCCCGTTGTACCGCGGGGCGGCCCCCATCAACTGGGCAATAATAAAGGGAGAAAAAGAGACCGGCGTAACGACATTCATCCTGGATGAAAAGGTCGATACTGGAAAGGTCATCATGCAGAAAAGACTGCTGATTGGCGGGGATGAGACTGCGGGCGAGTTAAGCGGGCGGCTTTCCGTAGTAGGCGCCGAAGCAGTTATCGAGACCATTGAATTAATAAGGTCCGGTCGAGTTGTATTGATGGACCAGGACAACGCACGGGCCACGAAAGCCCCCAAGATAAAGAGAGAGGATTGTGTCATCGTCTGGTCGAAGAGTGCATCAGAGAATCACAATATGATACGCGGATTCTCTCCTGAGCCAGGGGCGTTTACATTTCTGAACGGAAGGATTCTGAAAATTTTCGGATCCCGATTGACTGATGGTCATGAGGGCCTTCGTGACGGTGAAATCGTCGCTGAAGGAGGCCAGCTCTTCGTTGGATGCGGGGATCGAGGTTTGGAAATAACCGAATTACAGATGGAAGGGAAGAGGAGACTTAGCGCTGGTGAGTTCGTCCGGGGAGCTAGGCTTCCGCGAGGGACAAAGTTAGGAGCCTAACCTCGTCGCTTATTTCTCTTTCTGCGACGCAGCGGGCTTTTCAACCTTCGCCGCGGTTTGCGTCTTTGTTGCGTCTGGTTTACTTTCCGATGAACTCTTCGTTGGCGAAGAATTAGATTTCTTGTAGTCAGTGAGGTAGAAACCGGAACCTTTGAATATTAGTCCTGCACCGGTTCCGATGAGGCGATGAACCGGTCCGCCGCATTTGGGGCACTTGGTTAATGGCGCATCGGTCATCGATTGGAATTCGTCAAAATCATTTCCACATTTATCACACTTGTACTCGTACGTGGGCATCTTTGATACTCCGTTTTCATTTACTCGCTGTTAAAAATTTACAACAGAGCGAGTGAACTTTCAATCTTTCTGCTGAGACCGGTTCTCTCCTGTTGTTCAACTAAGTTTGATGAAATGATTTGATCAAAGATTCAGTGAAGCAGTCCTTGTTTAGGCACGGCCGCTGTGTTATATTAGTTGCACACCGCGGGGTGGAGCAGCTGGTAGCTCGTCGGGCTCATAACCCGAAGGTCGAAGGTTCGAATCCTTCCCCCGCTACAAGAGATTAAGTCCGCTGAAAGGCGGACTTTTTGTTTTAAGGGGGTCTTGACTTCGAAAACCATATACCGTACATTTGTACGGTACCACAAAGAAACGGGAACAGGATGGAAAACTTATCGCAACGTCAGCAGGAAATCCTGGATTTCATCGAGCAGCATATAAGAATCCAGGGGCATTCGCCGTCTTTCAGGGAAATCGCGGCGAAGTTCGATATTGCCGTCAGCACCGTTCAGGATCATATCGAGGCACTGATAAAGAAGAAGCTTCTTAAGAAGGCACCGAAACATTCTCGTTCTTTTCAGGTGCCTCTGAAAGAAAACCGCATCCCAATTTTTGCGGCAGCGAAAGCGGGTTCGCCGGGCTTTGTAGATGAGCAGCCGGTGGATCATTTGAGCATCGAAGGTACTCTCGGACTCAAATCGGGCGACATGGGAGTTTACGTAAAAGGCGACAGTATGTACGATGCCGGCATAACGGACGGCTCGGTCGTCTTTTTCAGAAGGGCAGACTACGTTAAAGAAAGCGACATCATTGTCGCGCGTGTCGATGACGGTGTGACAATAAAGCGATTCAGCAGACAAGGAAAGAGAATCGTCCTGAAACCTGAGAATGCACAGTACAAGCCGATAATTGCCGATCCTGAAGTACAGAGTTTTGATGTTATCGGGAAAGTGATTTGCGTTGTGAAGAATTTCGCGAGTTTAAAACCGGTCTCACGATCAGGCCGTGGACGCGGCATTGTCGAAACGGGATCAAAGAGGATGAGTTGACATGAGTGAAGAACGCTCTTCAAAAATTTTTGTCGGCACATCCGGCTGGAGTTACGACGACTGGGTAGGTCCATTTTATCCCGAGAAAACCGACCATGGATTCTCGCGCCTGAAATTCTATTCGCGATTTTTCGATTGTGTCGAAGTCGACAGTACTTTCTATCGCCACTTTCCATCGAAGGTGTCTGAAAAATGGATAAGTGAGGTAAACGGTAACCCGAGATTTGTATTTATAACCAAACTCTTTAAGGGATTTACGCACGGTCCGTCGCTTCGTGATGCGATTTCGCCGAAGGCGGACACCCGTGAGGGCGGAGCGGAATTCGACGGCAATAAGAAAATCGTATTGGAGTTTCTTGCGCCGTTCCGTGAGCGCGGCAAGCTCGGCGGCGTGCTCGTCCAGTTTTCGGAGTATTTCAAAGACAGCGCTAATACAAGGAATTATGTCTTGTATCTGCTCGAAGAATTGCACGATCTACCGTTGCTCTTTGAGCTGCGCCACACGTCGTGGTACACGCCGCATGCAACAGAGTTTCTCAAGAAGAGCAGCGTGAATGTAATTGCAATAGATCAGCCGATGCTCAGCGGTATGATAGAGTTTAACACGGAAGTAGCCGGAACTGTGGGATACATCCGCTTGCATGGCAGGAATGCGGAGGCGTGGAAGGAGAGCAGGGAATTGTTGAGGAAGAACGGAGCACGCCTGCGTGCCGAAACGCCGTACTCTGGCGTGCAGGCACGGAACACGGAACACTGGGTAAGGGAACAGGAGGCGTCGGTGAGGTACAACTATTTGTACAGCAATTATGAGCTTGATGAAATAGAAAAGAAGATTCTGAAGGTGAAGGAGAAGTGCAGCAGGATATACGTGGTTGCGAACAACCATCCGATGGGAAAAGCGGTGGCAAATGCGCTCGAACTTGTGAAGCGACTTCGCAACCAGGAGCGCGTCAGGATGCCGGACACGATGATAAAATATTTTCCGGAACTCGAGAAGATAGCTGAGAGAGTAAGTGTGAGTTCGGAGGAGGAGCTGTTCTAATCACTCAGGGTTGAATTCCCGATAAGATCATTCGGGAATGACACCCCGGGCCTTTTGGGGTCTCTACAAATACCTCGCGGCTTGCCACGAGGATGTTTATTAGGAATCGAGTGATGGAATTATGGAATGTTGGAATGAGAACACCATGGGAAATATAAAGAGCATGTATAATCGAAGTCTGACCCGCGAACTATCGGGCAGCATCGGGCGAATTGTGCCCGGCAAAACGGTTCTACTCTACGGTTCTTCGTTAGTTTATTACACTTCGCTCGTGGTCATAAAAGAAGCGTTGAAGAGACTTCCGAGCATTGCCGTTGTCGATGGCGCGAACAGGTTCGACGCGTATAGCCTGGCAAGGCTTGCCCAGGTGGACGGCAGAGACCCTGTCGATGTATTAAGCAGGGTGTTTTTGTCCAGGATGTTCACCGCGTTCCAGATGGACGGCGTGCTGACTCGCGGAGTCGAGCCGTTTCTGAAAGAGTCGAGAACAAAAGTGCTGGTGATACTCGGACTGTTGCATACGTTTTATGACGACCAGATATCGGCACGCGAGGCGGAGAGAAGCCTTGCGAGAATAAGTGAAAAGTTTGACAGGCTGAAAAATGAAGGCATCTCACTTCTGCTTGCCTCTGAGAATTTGACGCCCGCTCAGAAACAAAAGCAGTTCTTTCATCTGAGGTTGAAAGCGATGGCCGATGATGTTTATGAAACGAGTCCGGATTTTTACCCGGAAGTGGTATGGAACAGACGGTTGTTGAGGTGAACAATGGGACGCACGGTAGAAACATTCACGCGAGTCATACAGGAACAGGAATCGAGATGGAAGAAGTTCAGAGCGGCGCTGAGAAAAGAAGACCAGGAAGTCTTCGATGATTTGTTCCGTGCACCGAAGATCCATCTTGCGGCATGTGCCTATGCGGTGAACCCGATTCCGTTCGAAAACATAGTCATGTCCATGCTCGTCGAAGAGCGGAAAAGAGTGCTTGCGCTTGAGAAAACCGTCGACGGACTGATGGAACGAATGCAAGTACTGGAAACGTGTCAGATTCACAATGGTTAAGGGGATAAATCTTGGTAATGCGTTTATGAACGGGAAGTGGTGCTGAATGCGCATGTATCTATTGGTACGACATTTCCCGCTCGTGTATGCTGGATGGCGCCGGAGGGCATTGCCACGACATTCATGTCGTGGATCGGATGTCCAACAACCCCAACGGGCTTTAGCTCACAATAGCGAAAGGAGAATTCATAATGCCGTATGTCAGGATAGCGAGTCTATGATTGAAAAGGTGAGACAATATATCAGAAATCAAAAAGAGCATCACAGGGTGAAAACATTTGGCGAGGAATATGAGGAGTTCTTGCAAAAATATGGGTTTCTCGTGAAGGGTTAAGACCCATTTGTTGATTGGCTCCCATCCGCGAGCTAAAGCCTGCCTGTCCGGTCTACGACTCTGACGAGTCGCAGACGATGCTGTCCCAGATTCCGTTGAAATTGGTAGATAAGAAAAAAGCCCAAGGCGAAGTAAATTCTGAGAATAACAACTCGTATTCATTAAACTCAGAAAGGTACAAGCGCCATGGGCAAGAAGAAG
>JAJYIT010000021.1 GCA_021789975.1 Bacteroidota bacterium | reverse complement strand
TACTAGTCGCTGCGCTCGACGAAGAATACAGACGAAGAACACTTGACACCAAACAATTAGCTGCATAGATTTATGCCTCGGATAAACTTCGCCTTGTCAATTTCAACGGAGAAAGGGGCATCATCGTCGCAGACTCGTAGAGTAGGCAGGCCCGTGGCATATGAATCGAACTCGCCCGGAGGCACCTTAAAGATTATGAGAATCCAGCATCGGAAAAGTTAGCAATCTATGAACTTCATTAACTGGAACCGGGCCGATAGCCATGCTGTTCGAATATTTGCTACCCAGGAGAGTTACGGATGAGTCGATAGGGCGGCGGATACCGAAGTCAGGCGTTGAACTGCTTGACTTTCGGGACATGGTTGGTTTTGATCGGGAAGTATGATGAGGAACTTCATGAAATGCAGATGTTTACAATCTCTTTACTACGATTTCAACTTTAGGAAATCAATTATATCCGTCTTCGGTTGTAAACTTTAATTAACGGAAGAGGGAGTAGATGCAAACAGTTCTACGATTTCTATCACTCGTATTAGTCTCAACCGTGCTCATCACAGGCGGCTTTAATTGCAACCTTCTCACCGGCCCGCACAGGTCAAGTAGCACCGATACAACCTCCTCCAACTTCACATGGACAGTTGACACCATCGGCGCTTCCGGCAGCTACCTTTACGACTGTTGCATCGTTAACGACACTTTAGCCTATGCAGTCGGGGAAATGTTTCCAAGAGACTCAGCGGGGGGTAGCAACCAGTCCGATCTTTACAATGCAGCAGTGTGGAACGGGACAACCTGGAGGATGATAAAAGTACCATACAACTATCAGGGACAGCCTATTTACAATCCAATTCACGCTGTGTTCGCTCTCGGTCCAAACGATATCTGGTTTGGGGGAAATGGTCTTGAGCACTGGGATGGGCATCAATATTCGAACGTTGATGAGGTCAATCCTTTCTGGTCTGGACATTTGATGCAGAAAATCTGGGCAAGTTCTGACAATAATATCTACATAGTCGGAGACGGCGGCATTGCTGTTCACTATGATGGTACTTGGCATGGAATTCAGACCGGGACCACCTTGCCATTCCAGGACATCTGGGGAGATGGTGGACAGGTGTTGGCAGTGGCATCGAATAAGTTTGGGTCCGGTGGACAGTACATAGTTCAGTTGAACGGGAACGTGTCAACACATATTGAGGATACCGTTCATGCTTCAGTAGGCCTCAGCGGAATATGGCTTTTATCGAATCAGAAGTACTTCATAGTAGGGAACGGCATCTATGAAGCTGATTCTTTGCATAATGGAGGTTCCTGGGACGGGCCATTTGTTCCATTAAACTGGTTTAGCTTTGCAGTCCGGGGACAGGCAGCAAATGATGTGATTGTGGCGGGTGAATCTGCGTCAATCAGTCATTTCAATGGGGCAAGGTGGACCGGGTTCAACAATCTTGTAGATCCTTCAGTGAGGCTGCAAAGCGTGGCCATCAAAGGTAACCTGGTAATAGCAGCTGGCTTCATACATGATGATGCACAACGTCTCTATTATGGAGTCGCCTACGTCGGGAGACGAGCTGATGGCATCCCTAACATCGGTCCTTGAAATGACTCTCAAAAGCTTCGCTTTCGTGAGACGGACAGTTAAGGATTATAACTACTTTAATCGAAAGGATTCCTCGATACTTGCGTCGGGGTTGGAGTTAGGCTAAATCTGCGTCATCTGCGGGAAAGAACACTTTCGGACACTAAGCCATAAAATATGTTGAAGACCATAACCGGTTGGCTCTTTGACCTCTACCCGTCGGCCAAAGGGATAACGCTCTGGGTAATCGACGAGGGCGGAAGGAAGACGAAATGCTATGCGCCTTTTACACCGCGGTTCCATATGCATGTCGGGAATGAAGAGAGAAAACATGTGGAAGACGTGGCCTGCCGGAACCGTTGCACCGTGTCCGCAAATTGGATTTCCAAAACTGAAATCTATTCCGGCAGGGATATTCCCGTCCTGGAAATTTCAGCACCCGATACGCTTCACTTCAGGGAAATCGTCCGCCGCTTCGAGCATGAATTTCCGTATTACGTCTTTTTCGACTCCGACCTGACGCCGGTGCAGATGTTCCTCTTCGAAAAGAATTTGTTCCCGTTTGGATACGGAGACTACACTTTCGACGAGGATAACAAGTTCATCGATGCTGAACTTCGCGATAGTTTCGATGCCATCGATTATACCGTCCCGCCTTTAGTAATCATGACGATGTCGCCGGCAAACTTAGAAGCGGCACCCAAGTATTACCACAACATCATCTTTGAGATCGGATACGACAACCGCAAGTACACCATCGAAGCAGATTCAGCCGAAGAGTTGTTAAGAAGAATAGACTCGCATATTCTCAGGTGCGATCCGGATGTAATAATCTCTCAATACGGTGACGATACTCTTCTTCCGCTTCTGACGGAACTGTCGAGAAAGACAAAGATCCCACTCCACTTGAACCGTGACGAATCTGTCAACTACATGCGGACGAATGAAGTCAGCTACTGGAGCTACGGCCAGATCGTACACCGTGCCGGCGCATTCGAGCTTGCAGGCAGATTGCATATCGATGCCGATAACTCGTTCATTGTCGGTGAGTCAGATCTGTCGGGACTTTTCGAGCTTGCGAGACTTACTCGAATACCGGTGCAGCAGCAGGGGAGGACGAGCATCGGAACGGGACTTTCTTCGCTGCAGCTCGCGTGGGCTTACCGGCATAATATATTGATACCGGCAAAGAAACAGGAATGGGAAAAATTCAAATCTGGTATGGAGCTGATTCTTGCCGATAGAGGCGGACTGATTTATCTCCCGATTATGGGATATCATGAGCAGGTTGCAGAGCTCGATTTTGCATCGATGTATCCATCCATCATGGTCATGCACAACGTTTCGCCGGAGACCGTCAATTGCGGCTGCTGCGACAACGATGCGGTGCCGGAGCTTCATTATACAATATGCGAAAAGAGAAGAGGTATTGTCGCCGAAACACTTACCACGGTTTTAATGAAGAGGGCGGAATACAAACGGAGAGAAAAAACTGCGACAGATGAGTCTACAAAGAAAGAATATCACCGCCGGCAGACTGCATTAAAGTGGATGCTTGTCACCTGCTTCGGCTATCTCGGATACAAGAATGCCCGTTTTGGAAAGATCGAAGCGCACGAATCTGTGAACGCGTTTTCGAGAGCGGCGCTGCTCCATGCAAAGAGCATAGCAGAAGAACGGGGATTCTCGGTCATCCACGGAATCGTCGACTGCCTCTGGCTCAAGAAACCACGTTCGACCGAGGAAGATTACAGACAACTTTGCGATGTTATAACTAAAGAGACCGGCATAACTATATCTTTCGAGGGGCTTTACAGGTGGGTCCTTTTTCCCGCTTCGAGGATGGACCGTGAGATCCCAACTGCGAACCGCTACGTCGGAACTTATACGAACGGTGAGGTAAAGGTGCGCGGACTGGAAGTGAGACGCGGTGATATACCGCTGTTCACCAGGAAAGTTCAGGGTGAAGTGATCGAACTGATGTCTAAAGCATCCGGGATCGAAGAGCTGAAAGTGCTTGTCCCTGATATAATGGACATAGTCAGATCGCATCTTGAAATTTTAAGGAGCGGCAGGGTGCCGCCACTGGAGCTGGTGATAAGGCATACGATCTCGAAGGAGGCAGACGAGTATGAGAACAACAGTATGCAGGCAATTGTGGCGAGGGCGATGGAGGAAGCAGGAGTTGCACTGAAACCCGGAGAGACGGCTGAGTATATCATCATCGATCATACCGGCAAAAAGAATCCGGCAAAGGCGAAGCCGTTTGTGCTTTACAGGACGGAAGATGGATATGATGTAGAGAAGTATACGGAGCTGACGTTGAAGTCCGTGGAAGTTTTGCTTGAGCCACTCGGATATTCATACGAAGCAATCGAGAGCATGGTCGGGATCAACAAGAAGGATTCGCGGAAGAATTCAAAACGCATAAAGAGGAGTCAAACAGCGGTTCAGCAATCCATCTTTGCATTGTAGCGCAAACGTATATATATTCACGAATATATACCAAGGAGTTGACCGTAGATACAGCCAAACTATTTGAGAACGGAAAAAGCCCGACAGTTCGGCTGCCTAAACATATAGGATGAAAGGAAAAGAGGTGAGCATAACAAAAGTCGGAGATGCGGTTGTCCTCTTTCCGCGAAAAAAGAAGTAGGAATCATTGTTTGAGAGCCTGGATGAATTCACAGAGGACTTCATGAAGGAGAGAATTCAACCTCCGCTGGAGAAGGTCCACGCTGTTCAAATGAAATACCTTCTGGATACGGGCATTTGCATCTACATAATCAAGAAGAAGCCTGCACCAGTCCGGGACCGGTTCGCAAGGGAAAATCCAGGAAGTATAGCGGTATCGAGCCTGAGCATTGCTGAGTTGTACTATGGCGCAGAGAAAAGCTCGTTCCCGGAGTGGAATATGGTTGCCATTCAGAAATTTCTGCAGCCATTAGTACCGATCGGCTTCAATGTTGATGATACAATCCATTGCGGTGAGGCGAGGGCCGAACTGGAAAAGAAAGGGAGCCCGATAGGCGCGATCGATTTGCATATAGCTTCCCAGGCGCTCTCGCATGATTTAACATTGGTCACCAATAACACACGAGAATTGTCTAGAATCAAAGACTTGCGGGTAGAGAACTGGGCAATTGTCTAAGACCTTATGTTCACAAATATCTGAACACAAATCCAGCTAAAACAAGGAAGATCAAATCATGGAAACCGTAGTCACAAAAACCGATTATAAAAATCTCAAACTTTTCAATCGCGGAAAGGTCCGCGATATATATGATCTTGGTGATTCACTTCTGTTTGTAGTGACAGACAGAATAAGTGCATTCGATGTTATCCTTCCGAACGGCATACCGTACAAGGGAAAAGTCCTGAACCAGATCTCGAATTTCTGGTTCGACTTCACGAAGAAGATATTGAAGAACCATGTTATTGCCGCAGACGTGAAGGACTATCCATCGGAGTGCAAACCATACTCGACTGAATTGGCGGGCCGGAGCGTAATCGGAAAGAAGACGAAGCCGCTGCCGGTCGAGTGCATCGTCCGTGGTTATATATCCGGAACCGGCTGGATCGATTACCAAAAGTCGGGCGAGATATGTGGGATCAAATTGCCGAAAGGTCTGCGTGAATCTGATAAACTGCCGGAGCCGATCTTTACGCCGTCCACGAAAGCCGAAATTGGTGTGCACGATGAGAATATTTCGTTCGACCAGGTCGTGAGTAAGATCGGGAAAGAACTTGCCGAAAAAGTCCGTGACTACACTGTCAGAATTTATCAAACGGCTGCTGACTACGCCGCAACTAAGGGCATCATCATAGCAGACACGAAATTTGAATTCGGGATCGACGAAAAGGGGGAGTTGACACTGATAGATGAAGTCCTCACACCGGACTCATCAAGATTCTGGGACAAATCCAGATATCAGCCCGGCAAGTCTCAGGCGAGCTTCGACAAGCAATTTGTCCGCGATTATCTTCTTTCTATAAACTGGAACAAGAAGCCGCCTGCACCAACCTTGCCAGAGGACATCATTCGTGGAACAAGCGAGAAGTACCTCGAAGCTCTAAAGGTGCTAGCGGGAGTCAGACTCGGGTAAGTGAACTGGAAGCTTGGAGCGAACTCTAAGCACTAAGCACCAATTCCCGCACAATTTCCATCCTTAAGAGGAGAGCCTTCGAATCATGGAGATGTCGTTGACGGGTATTTATGGGGTTGGGAATTGTTTGATAATTTGGAATTGGGATTCAGACTTTAAGGCGCCGGCTTTCAGAGAAGCTCCATCGTTGCCCGATGTACCATCTCCGGTTTCGTTTCCAGCATGCATCTGAAGTGTCCTTTCGGGCAATACTCTCTGCCGATATGAGAACATGGCCGGCAGTGTAAGCCGCCTACCTCCAGAATCTTGTCTTGGACGCCGTAAGGGAAAAAGCCAAACTCTCTTACGGTTGACCCGAAGATCGCCACGATTCGTTTGCCGAGTGCGTTCGCCGCGTGCATAATGAAGGAGTCATTTGTTACTACGACATCCGCGTAAGAGAGCATTGCCGCGCTTTCGATTAGAGAGAGTTCTCCGCACAAACTTAGACATGCCGCCTGCTTGCTGATAGCATGGCACACTTCCTTGTCTTCCTCGCCACCGATAAGGGTAAGCGTGCCGGTGGCAGACAGCTTCGATGCGAGATCTACCCAATATTCCTGCGGCCACCTCTTAGTAAAATGCCTTGCACCTGGACAAAGGAAGATATGTGCGTCACCTCTCACACTTGCATTTTTCCAGAGGGATTCAGTCTTCTCACGGGTTTGAGCGCTGAAATAGATCTCCGGAAGAGGAACGGTACTCCGGCAAGAGTCAAAGACCTGAATGTATTTCAGAGCAACCGGTCTAACCTCACGGAAGAGATTCACTTTTGCTTTGACAAGTAATGCCCTTTTGAAAGGGTCCTTGTTGACAACGCTTATGTTGGACGACATGCCGCGCCTCAGGTAAATACTCCGGAAGTTATTTTGAAGATCGAGCGTGGCGTCGAACCTCTCTCTTAACAAGTCTCTTCTGAGATTTTCCAACTGGTGTATGCCGGCGTCATTCTGAACCAAATGAACTCTGTCGATGTTAGGATTATATCGAATGAGGTCGACGTATTGTTCCTTCACGGCGAAATGTATTTCCGATTCGGGTTCGGACTCCTTAATTACTTTCAGGAGCGGCGAAGTCAACAAGATATCGCCGGCAGAGCTGAGTCTTATCAGGAGCTTTTTTGATTCCGACATTGTTAGAAAATATGAACTCCATGCCGAAGTTTCAAAACGAGTTACAAGAATTTGTAGTTGGTTTGCATTTGGAAAGATGTGGAAATAAATTCACAGCAGAGAGAAGAGGAAAGTATGAAACAATCGCCTCGCACAACAAATGAACTAAGGAAAAGCGGGTACAAGGCTCTTCCAGTAAAAGTGGAAATCCGAAAGAACCTGATTTGTAAACTCGAAAAGGGTGAACCCCTTTTCCAGGGAATCATTGGGTACGACAAGACTGTAATACCTGCCATAGTCAATGCGCTTCTCGCAAAGCACGACATGATTCTTCTCGGGTTGCGCGGTCAGGCAAAGACTCGTATCGCCAGGAGCCTGATAAATCTTCTTGATGACGAGGTGCCTGTGATAAAAGGCTGCGAGATAAACGACAACCCTTTCAAGCCCGTGTGCAAGCGCTGTGTGGACCTCGTGAAGGAACATGGAGACGACGTAGAGATATCATGGCTCTCCCGCGAGCAACGTTACGGTGAGAAGCTTGCCACCCCCGATGTCACGATTGCCGATTTGATAGGCGACATAGATCCGATCAAAGCTGCGGTCCAGAAACTGCACTACTCCCACGAAGGAGCGATTCATTTCGGCATCATACCGCGCACTAATCGCGGCATCTTTGCAATTAACGAGTTGCCGGATTTGCAGCCTCGCATACAAGTCGGCCTGTTCAACATAATGGAGGAGAAGGACATACAAATCAGGGGATTCAATGTGCGCATTCCTCTCGACCTGATGATGGTGTTCACTGCCAACCCCGAGGATTACACAAATCGCGGCAATATCATTACCCCGCTTAAAGATAGAATAGATTCTCAAATCCTCACACATTACCCGAAGTCGATCCAAGAAGCCATGAAGATAACCGACCAGGAAGCGTGGCTCGAAAGAGACGGTGGTCGACAGGTTGTTATGCCACAGTATGTAAAGGAAATGGTCGAGGAGATCGCTTTTCAGGCCCGCGGCAGTGAGTTTGTCGATCAGAAAAGCGGTGTAAGCGTGAGGATGACTATCTCGATCATGGAGAACCTGATAAGCAGTGCAGAGAGACGGGCAATCACAAATAAGGAAAGGGTTATCGTGCCGCGAATCTGTGACCTGCAACAGGCACTTCCGGGAATGACAGGAAAGCTTGAGCTCGTGTTTGAAGGTGAGCAAGAAGGGTCGGTTAAGGTAAGCCGCGCGCTTATCGGAAAAGCTGTGAGGCAAACTTTTACAAAGTATTTTCCCGACCCTCTCCAGAAAAAAGTCCGCACTCCTCAGGGCGAAGAACCGAAAACACGCGATGAGTACACCCCCATCATTTCTTGGTTCGAATCAGGAAACAAGATTGAGGTGGCTGATGATATGCCTTTTGATGCCTACTTCGCAGAATTGAGCAAGGTGTCGAGCCTCAAAGAGATCGCGAAGAAACACATGAAGGTCGAAGATTCAAACAAGTTTGAACTTGCCACTTTGATGGAGTTTGTCCTCGATGGACTCCATCAATTCTCGCGGATCGCAAAAGACGATGCAGAGAATGTGATTGCTTACAAGGATTTGGTCGGCAGTATTTTTCCCCCGAAGGGCCGCTACGAGGAGGATTGAAGCTTGTCTCGATTCCGTGCTCTCGTAGAAAGATTTGAAGGTGGGCCGATCTGGACTGTCGGTTACTTGGTCTATGATCCAGACTCACTCGAAGGGATAATTATTGACGTTCCGCTCCGAACATCCGAGCACCTCTTTCGCCGGATACGAGAGATAGGAATAAATCTTAAGTTCATTATCGCGACTCATGGGCACTGGGATCACATAGGCGAGATGACGAAGCTCAAGTCGCTCACGGGTTCGCTGGTCATGGGACATCCTGATGACTCCTGGATGATGGGCGATCCGAATGAAATGGTTATGCCGCCCCCCGAAAGAGTTGATCCGGTTGAAATCGACTTGCCCGTCCAGGATAGGGGCAGGTTTGATGTAGGGCGCATGTCTTTTGAGGTAATCCACACGCCCGGGCATTCAGCAGGTTCGATTTGTCTCTATGAAGAAAATGATGCAATTCTTTTCACGGGTGACACTCTGTTTGCCGGATCGATAGGAAGGACTGATCTGCCGACCGGCTCGAGTGAAAGTATTACCCGGAGTATTATCGAAAAAATCTTGATCTTACCTGAAGACGTTATTATTTATCCCGGACATGGGAACGAGAGCACATTGAAAAGTGAGCGGATGGGAAACCAATTCGTTCGAATGATGTCGGTTGAGAGGTGAGTGATGCGATACAGATATTCTAGGTGGACAGAAGATTCGATGACGGACGAGCAGCGACTGCAGAAAATGATTTCGCTGTTCAGCTACCTGCTCTTGCAGACAAGCGGCGACGCCGAGGAGGCACTTCAATGGCTTCGTCAGCTGGGACACGAGTATGAGCTCTTTGACAAAGAAATGAGCTACGATGAATTCATAGAGAAGCTAAAAGAACTTGGATATATCGAAGACGCAAAAGATATCATCATCATCACCGCAAAGGGAGTCCAGCGAATTAGGGAAGATGCCCTCAGAGAGATCTTTTCCAACATGAAGAAGAGTCCCGAAGGTTCACACGAATCCCCGCACACGGGACAGGGCGTTGATCGTCTTAGTGAGACGAAGAAGTATACTTTCGGCGACCAGCCGACAAACATAGATCTTACCTCTACCCTCACGAATGTGCTGAGGCACGATAGCCTCGACGAATTCAAGTTGGAGGAGGACGATATTGAAGTATACGAGACCGAGCACATGACCAATTGTGCGACGGTAGTTCTCCTCGATATAAGTCATTCGATGATTTTGTACGGTGAGGACAGGATCACTCCCGCCAAGCAAGTATCTCTTGCCCTGGCCGAGCTGATACGGACAAAATACCCGAAGGATCATTTGAACACTGTGGTCTTCGGCGACGATGCCAAAGAGATAACACTCGCTGAACTTCCGTTCGTTACCGTTGGTCCTTACCACACCAACACACGCGCGGCGCTGCGACTTGCAAGGAGCATTCTTCGGAGAAAAGGTAATGTGAACAAGCAGGTGTTCCTCGTGACTGATGGGAAACCATCGGCGATCTTTGACGATAACGGAAGACTCTACCGAAATTCCTTCGGCTTGGACCCAAGGATCGTCAACAAGACACTCGACGAGGCTGTGGCTTGCCGAAGAGAAAGGATTGTCATCAGCACATTTATGGTAGCGAAGGACCCATATCTGATCAACTTTGTCGAAGAATTGACGAAAGCGAACAAAGGGCGGGCTTACTACTCATCACTCAACAAACTCGGTGAGTATATCTTTGTGGATTATATTCGGAACAGAAGAAAGAAGTTCAACAGCGCGATACCGTAAGCAGGCTCCAAGTTCTTCCGAGGGCGTCCCTTCTAGTCAGACACAAAGCTCCAATCAAATTCCAAGCTCCAAAGTGGCCACGATTGATAACAACTAATCATGTTATCTTAATTCAGTGTGTTGTCGGTTCGGCGACTCCGGGGGCGGCAGGAAGTATCACCATTACCTCTCTGTTGCTTTCGTGGAACGAAGAACTCTCTTCAGCGAGATGCTTGAGATCGACATAGCCACAAAGCCGACGAGAGTGATCGTTACCGTGAACAGGACTGTTTCATAGTCTATTCTTTGTCGGTAGTTCTGGCTAACAGCTTGACGTTCAGTCTCCAATTAGACATCCCACGGTAGCACTTACCCTGTTGATTTCAAAAAAATATAGACAGACACCACCTCAAATAAAATGTGCCTGTCATTCCTTTCCCAAAATATGTGTAATCGTTATATTGTGTCAGCCACGGGGCGTGGCTCAGCCCGGTTAGAGCGCTTGGTTCGGGACCAAGAGGTCGTGAGTTCGAATCTCACCGCCCCGACAACTTTTTACCCACTTGTACCTCAAACTAAAAGTCCACCCTTCCGCCAAGGAAGACAGAATCGTTCAGAAGTCGCAGGATAGCTTCGAAATATTTGTGCGTGCCAAACCCATTGACGGAAGGGCTACAGAATCCGCCATGGTCTTGTTGAGGAATTTCCTGGATGTCCCAAGATCTCGACTTCGCCTTATCAGGGGAGCCATGTCCCACAATAAGCTCGTAGAACTATTAGACTAGGAGCGCGTTGCCAAAAGCTCTTATGCCCGCGAAACACGCGAACCACACTAATATTTTGTAATCATTTTGCCTAATTCCTGTATTTCGCGGGAGCGATTTTTGAGTTCAGCAACACACTCCCAGGCGAACTTTGTCGCACTCAATGGCATTTTATGACCTGTCCCACTAAATTCATTGGTGGATAAGAAAGATATCGTAGCACTGCTGGAGGAGATTTCTTCACTCCTCGAGTTGAAGGGCGAAGACAAGTTTAAAGTAAGTGCATACAATCGAGCGGCGAGATCAATTCAGCAATCAACATCCGACGTTGTCGGTTTGATTCGGAAGGGCGAGGCAAAATCAATCGCCGGTGTGGGTGACGCCCTGTCAAAGAAACTCTCGGAATTCGTTGAGACTGGCAAGCTCACATACCTGGAGGAGCTCCGCAAGACGCTGCCTGAAGGTCTGCCGGATGTCTTGAATATACCGGGGTTGGGGCCGAGCAAAGTTCGAACCCTCTTTAAAGAGCTTGACATAAAATCTGTCGCCGAGCTTGAATACGCCTGTGGTGAAAATCGACTCGTGTCGCTTAAAGGTTTCGGTCAGAAGACTCAGGTTAAGGTGATTGAAGCCATCCGACAGATGAAGCTAAACAGCGACTATCATCTCATCGACGTTGTCAATGAAACGGCGCTTGAGATTTCTGATTTCCTTGAGAAGATTTCAGGAGTTGACAAATACGAGTTCACCGGGAGCTACCGTCGCAGGAGAGAGATAATTCGTGATATTGATTGCGTGATCAAATTCAAATCAGGCGAGCGCGACAAGCTTTTTTTGTCTCTCCAGAAGTTGAAGAGTGTCCGCGAGATCAGGGAAATCAAAGATGATCTTGTCTCGGTAGTATGGCACAATGGCATTTCGGTCGAGTTTATCATTGTAAATAAGGCTGAATATCCATTTGCAATTCTGCATTCCATCGGGAGCAAGGAGTTCTTTCAAAGTTTAAAGGAGTATGCCTCATCCCGCGGATATAATCTCGCCATGGATACCATGAAGAAGGGAAGAGACAAGATTCAGTTCGAATCTGAGGAACAGATATTCGGCGAGATCGGGATCCAGTATGTGCCGCCGGAATTGCGAGAGACATCGGAAGGTGTCGTCTCCGCCTCAAAGGGTGAAATACCAGAGCTTGTGAAACTTGAAGATGTAATCGGACTTTTCCATGTACATACAAACTGGAGCGACGGCGCTGAGTCGTTGGAAGATATGGCGGCGGCAGCCCGGAAACTGGGACTCAGCTACTTCGGTTTGACTGACCACAGCAAATCCGCGTTCTATGCTAATGGTCTGGATGAAAAGCGATTGAAAGAACAGTGGGCCGAAGTGGATAAGCTCAACAGCGGCCTGCAGGACTTCACTATATTCAAAGGGAGTGAGGTAGATATTCTCGCAGACGGCAGACTCGACTTCAGCGACGCAGTTCTGAAGAGACTCGATTTCAGCGTTGGATCTGTCCACAGCAAACTCAATATGAAAAAAGACGAGGCTACCAAGCGACTATCCGGTGCCCTCAAGAACCAATACTTGACCATGCTCGGCCACATGACTGGGAGGCTGCTCCTCGGAAGACCAGGATACGAAGTTGACATGGATGAAATCATAAGGATAGCCTCGAAGTACCGGAAAACGATTGAGATTAATGCGAATCCACATAGACTGGATATGGACTGGCGTTACATTAGAAAGGCGAAAGAGGCGGGGATAAAGTTCTCGATTAATCCGGATGCTCACTCCATTGCGGGACTATCGGATTTTTCTTACGGAGTGTCGATAGCCCGCAAGGGATGGCTCACAAAGCACGACCTTCTTAACTGCATGACCGCCGACGAAGTTAAGAAATATCTAGCCAATGCCAAAGGTTAGATTTGTTCCCCTTGATCGAGAAGTGGAGATCAAAAAGGGGGAAACACTCTTCAAGGCGGCAAGGGTAAACGGGATTCCTCTCGGCAGCTCCTGTCGTGGCGACTGTGTCTGTGGCTGGTGCAAAGTCGAAATCGTAGATGGAATGCAGAATCTTTCAGAACCGGAAGAATGTGAACGCCATCTAATGAGGATCGGTAATTACCATATGAATGAGAGAGTTGCTTGCAGTACGAGAGTCTTCGGGGATGTTAGCATATCGACCGGGTATTGGTAGCCTTTTGATGAGGGTATTAACGTTGATTAATGCGGAAATGGATTTGCATAATGAGATATAGAAGACACATCTTTATTTGTACCAACAGAAGAAGCGGCACCGATCCGCGCGGGTCGTGTGCTCAAAAAGGAAGCGAAGAGATACAGGCGATCTTCAAGAAGGAATTGAAAGCAAGGGGTCTGAGCAACATCGTCCGGGCAAATAAATCCGGGTGTCTCGATGCATGTGAATTCGGGCCTAATATCGTCATCTACCCCGAGGGCGTGTGGTATCGCGGCGTTTCGAAAGAAGATGTGGTGGAGATTATTGAAAGGCACATCATCGGCGGAGAGGTGGTTGCGAGATTGTCGCATACGGACGGCAGGTACCTTCCCGATAATTTGAAATATCCATCGCTGCATAATGGAATCGAAAAACCTGAGGGCGGAAGCTCTTCGTAGAGTGCCGGGTCTGGCTTATACCACTTAGCAATTCAACCGCGTTACCATCAACTGCGCTTTCAGTTAACAAGGGGACTTGATGCTATCTTGTGCGTGATTGACCGATATGGGTAAGACCGGAAAAGGGGAGTCAGCAGGAAAATAAAATGAAGTCAGGCTGCTGATTAGGTCCAGCAAAATCATTAAATTGACGGGTAATTCAAATTACAAACTAATCCATAATGCCTAAGAAAATCCTTTTTATTTTCGGTACACGACCGGAAGCGATAAAGATGGCCCCCCTTATAGACGCTATGAGGAATTCGGAAAAATTCGACACGAGGATTTGTGTCACCGCCCAGCATCGCGAAATGCTGGACCAGGTGCTGAAGATATTCGGAATCAATCCAGATCACGACCTAAACATAATGACGGGGAATCAATCACTGTTTGATGTCACCTCAAGGATCATTTCGCGCCTTCAGGAAGTACTTGCAGTTGAGAAGCCGGATCTTGTCGTTGTGCAGGGAGACACCACTACCACATTTGCCGGGTCCCTCGCAGCATTTTACACCAGAACTGCAGTGGCGCATCTTGAAGCCGGATTGAGGACGGGTAACAAGCTTGCACCGTTTCCGGAGGAAATTAACCGCAGGATCACAAGTGTTATCGCAGATATACATCTGGCACCGACTCCTTGGGCGCGCGACAACTTACTCCGCGAGAACATTCCGGCAAGAGATATTTTTGTAACTGGAAATACGGTTATTGATGCTCTCTTCCAGGTCGTCGCGATGTTGAAAAGAAATCATCCGGATTTCGGAGCGACATTCAAAGGTATAGACTTTACGAAGAATGTTGTCTTGATAACAGGGCACAGACGTGAGAGCTTCGGTGAGGGTTTTAGGAATATCTGTGAATCTATAGCAACCCTCGCTAGGAAATTTGCCGATGTTGAGTTCGTTTATCCGGTCCATTTCAATCCAAACGTTCGCAAGCCAGTTTACAGCATCCTCCATGATATAGTGAACGTACACCTGATTGAGCCGCTCGACTATGAGCCATTTGTTTACGCCATGGAGAAGTCTTATTTGATATTGACGGATTCAGGCGGGGTACAGGAGGAAGCGCCATCGCTCGGTAAACCCGTGCTCGTGATGCGGGAGACGACGGAAAGACCCGAAGCTGTGGAAGCCGGTACGGTAAGGTTGGTGGGAACCGACAAGACTAAAATTGAGGAGGAAGTCTCCAGGTTGCTCATTGATCGGAATCAATATCTTCTCATGAGTCGCTCTCACAATCCGTATGGCGACGGGAAAGCATCTGAAAGAATTCTGAAGATTCTTGAAGAATACTTCACAGGGAATTTCATTGACTAGGACTAAGTATTCTCTGGTAATATTCGACCTGGATGGTACACTTGCCGATACACATCAGCTGATTTTTGATAGCTTCAATTTCATAATGCTAAAGTACAAGTCGGTAAAATTGTCCCCTCAAGAGATAATGGCCTACTTCGGTCCTCCGGAAGATGTTTGTATCAGAAATATGTTGGGAAAGAATGTCTTTGAAACAGCGTGGCGCGAATACTTGGAGTATTATGAAAAGCATCTCGATGAAACTTCACTTTTCCCGGGGATTCAGGAAATTCTTGTGAACCTTAGATCTGGAGGGGCGAAGCTCGCTGTGTTCACTGGAAAGGGGAAAGAGACCACCAGTTTGACCCTGGATTATCACGGGATAGGAAACGACTTTGACATAATCGTGACCGGGTCAGGTGTGCAAAACCACAAGCCGCATCCTGAAGGAGTTGAACTGGCACTTCGAAAGCTTGGTGTCGAGGCAACGAAAGCAGTGGTGGTAGGTAATTCCGTGTCGGACTACAAGGCGTCGATCTCAGCCGGCACCAATTTCGTGGCTGTAACTTATGACGACCTTGCAAGAAACCACTTCGATACTATCCAGTGCCAAAGAGCGCACACTGTAACAGAGCTTTCTGCCGCTCTGCTTGACGAGAAGGATTTGGCCGCGTAGTCATGGATTTCTCGAGGCTTGACAGTTATTCCCGGTATTTCATTTTAGCAGCAATCCTTATTGCACTCCTGACTTATTGGCGCTTTCGCGGAATCAATGTTTCCTCAGTGTACTCATACGTTGCCCAGCAGGAAGTAATCCAACTGACACCGGTCCCGGGAATGCTTACAAATCGCTCCCTCGTGTGGAATTTCTTTGGGCTTGTGGAACAGGTCATAAATCCGAGATCGATTCTAGGCTTGAAGCTATTAAGTACGGCAATTGTGCTGATTGACCTTATTGCATTATCGATACTGGCGAACCTAGTGTTCGGTCAGAAGTTTTGGGGATTCATTTTAGTGTTCCTTGTCGCACTTTCTCCATACGCTGTGGTAGCTGCGACTTCAGGTGGACCTGCCGCAATCGCAGTAACATTTGCATTGTTGTTTCTGATCGCTTTGTACAAAAGGGAATATGTGGTCGCAGGAATGCTTTCTGCTCTCGGCTTTGCTGCGAACCTGCCAGGGCTGATTATGTTTCTCATTGTCGTTCTTGAAATCCTTCAGGATCACAATCTTAGGAAATCCATGGTGGGAACTCTCTTCTCATCGTCAGCCGCTTTTTTTGTAACGGGCATCCTAATATATGTTTATTCGCTTTATGAAGGATATCCCGGAGCATTCTTCCTGCCGTTGGGCGAAACGGATGTTTCCTGGACGTTGGAAGGTATTGTCCCGCTTCTCGTTGTTAACCTTATCAATGTGTGGGGGCTGATCTATCTTTTCATCGAGAAGTCCTACCACTTGTACAACAGGCACTTCCACACCCTAATGCTGTGGATTGCTTCGGTTGCGTTTTGTATTGCTCAACCTACTACGCTTAATCTCTTCTTTGCGATCAGCGTATCGACTGTGCTATCAGTGATTTTTCTCCATGAATTTGCAGCTCGCTGGAGAATCAAGCGGCTGTCCGTAGACACAGTGTTGTTCCTTTTCGCGACGGTTTTTCTATTCACGGATCTTCTTGCCAACAACTATTTTGTCCGCGATGTCGTCCTTGAAGAATCGGTGCGGGCGCAGAAAGTTCTGAACGAAGTCGTCGAGACATTAATACCAAAGGCACATGGCGCGCAGGTCGTGAGCAATTTCGCTCCCTCCGAATTGGCGGTCAAACTCGATAATCCTGTTGTAGAGGTTGGAGGCGGCTTGTTGGGGATTTCTGACTTTCGGATTAACGACTCACCAGCCTTGTACGTGGTTGAAAGGACCGCACCGGTAGACTCGTTGCCTCGAGGAAGCAAAACACTTTTGAATATCAGTTATCTTGCAGGCGGAGACAGACATACTGTTGAAGTCATCGAGAGGGGAATCCATAAATGAATGAGAAAGTAAGAGTGGGTGTTGTGGGAATCGGTCACCTGGGTGCGACCCACGCTAAGTTGATACGTGAGATCGATTTGTTTCATCTGGCAGGTGTATATGATATTGACCGGGCTAAGTCCGACAAAATTGGAAGTGAACTTGGAGTTGAAGTGTTCAGTTCCCTTCAGCAGTTGTTGGGTAAAGTAGATGCGGTTTCAGTGGTGGCCCCCACGAGCAGTCATTACTCGCTTGCCAAGGAAATCATAGGTGCAGGCAAACACTGCTTCATTGAGAAGCCCGTCGCATCGACGGTTCCCGAGGCTGAAGAAATATGCAAGCTGACAGTGGAGAGAAAAGTGAAGGTGCAGGTCGGGCATATCGAAAGGTTCAACCCGGCGGTGCTTGCCCTCTCGCATCTCAAGCTTGCACCAATGTTCATCGAGTCTCACCGACTTGCTCAGTTCAAGCCGCGAGGAATCGATGTGGCGGTGGTCCTCGATCTTATGGTACATGATATTGATCTTGTGCTTAGTTTCGTTCATAATCCGGTTGCGAGCATAGATGCCAGCGGTGTGGGTGTCATATCCGACACCGTCGACATAGCCAATGCTCGGATAAAATTCGAGAACGGCGCGGTTGCCAACATAACCTCCAGCCGTATCTCGCAGCATCAAATGAGGAAGATGCGACTATTCCAGCGAGATGCCTACATCACTATAGATTTTGCAGACGGTGTTGCAGAAGTCTACAGGGCGGTCAAGCCCGGACTGCCCGAGCTCAGCGGCATCAACCTGGGAATAATCGGCATGGGAGATTCGAGCCGCATCGTAACCTATGAGCAACCCGAAGTACCTCAGGTAAATTCATTGAAGATGGAGCTGGAGCTTTTCGCGAAAAGTATTCTTGAAGATACTCAACCGGCGGTGACTGCAGAGGAGGCACTAAAGGTCATGGTCATCGCGGAGACCATAGTCGATCAAATAGAAAAGTCAAAGAGGTTGTTGAATTTCTAGTATGACAGATGGGAAGCGATTCGAGATAGATGAACCGACACTCGTAAAGATAGGCGCATTGGCCGATGATCTGAGAATTGAAGCTTGCGTTGTCGGCGGGTATGTCAGAGATCTGATCCTGGGGTTGGAGAGCAAGGACCTGGACATTGTGGTGATGGGGGATCCGATCAAGTTTGCAGGAGAAATCAGTCGGAAGTTGGATGCGAGCGGCATTGTTGTGTTTGAGAGGTTCAGGACTGCACAAATGACGATCGGGGAAACAAAAGTCGAAGTGGTCGGTGCGCGAAAAGAAAAGTACGATCCCGAATCCAGAAAACCGGTCGTTACAGCTGGAACTCTTGAAGAAGATTTGTCCCGAAGGGATTTCACGATCAACGCGATGGCTGTCGGGTTGAATCGTTTTGCCGACTACCATGAGACGTCCTTTGGACAACTAGTGGACCCTTTCGACGGAATGACGGCATTGTCTGAAAGGATTATCGATACACCGCTAGACCCGAGTGAGACTTTCTCCGAAGATCCGTTGAGAATTATGCGAGCAATCAGGTTCAGCAGCAGGTTCGACGCATCGCTATCTCCGAGGGTGCGCGATTCAATTACCGGGATGAAGGATCGTCTCAGCATTGTATCGCAGGAGAGAATAACCGACGAGTTCATGAAGGTACTGGCTGTTGCCCGTCCGTCGCTGGGGTTGAAGCTAATGCAGGAAACCGGCGTTATGAAGATCGTTTTTCCGGAGATAAGTGAAATGCCCGGAGTTGAGCAGAGGCAGGACCATCACCACAAGGACGTGTTCTTGCACACGATGAACGTGGTGGACAACTTAGCGGGAGTGTCGGACAATGTATGGCTTAGGTTTACCGGTCTCGTACATGATATTGCCAAACCCGAGACGAAGAAGTTCATCGACGGGGTTGGCTGGACCTTTCATGGACATGATGAGATTGGTGCAAGGAAAATGAAAAGAATTTTTCAACGGATGAAGCTCCCGATGGAGAATCTGCAGTATGTAGAGAAACTAGTTCGACTCCATCTTCGTCCAATGGCGCTTGCGGTCGATGGTGTGACGGACTCTGCAGTGCGCAGGCTACTCTTCGAGTCGGGCGAAGACTTCGACGACTTGATGAAATTATGTCGGGCAGATATAACCAGCAAAAACAGAAACCTGGTCGCCGAGTACACTTCGAACTACGATCTGGTTTATGCAAGGGCGAGAGAGATAGAGGAGAAGGACAGGATCAAGAGTTGGAAACCGCCGGTCAACGGAGATGAGATCATGGGTTTGTTCAAGATTAAACCCGGAAAGGATGTCGGTGTCCTGAAAAAGGCTGTCGAAACCGCAGTACTCGATGGGGTGATTCCTAACGACCATGAGTCTGCCGTCGCTTTTCTGAAGGCACATTTTGCGGAAATACTGTTCGAAAAATGAAACACAATTACGTCTTTTTCGTCTAAAGTAAAGAGGCAATTCAAAAAGGTGTTTTTCTTTAAATTCTGAGGAGTTCTTAAATGGTGAACAAAGTACTGACCATTAGTATGCTATTCTTGTTTTCAGGCGTTCTGCTTGCACAACAGGGGAGCTTGCAGAAGCAATTGAGTTTGCAGGACTGTATCAACATAGCATTGCACAAGAACACTAACGTCGTTCAGGCTCAATACAACGCGCAGAGTCAGAACGCAAGAGTCCTGAGTGCATACGGACAGCTTCTCCCCCAGCTTAGCGCGACCGGGCAATTTTCATGGCAAAGGAGTCAAATATCCACCGGAGTGCTCGTTGGAGGTGTGTTATTTCCATTCAACCAGACGACCCAATCCAGAAGATGGCAAGCAAATGTCGGCGCGGACTACACACTCTTTAACGGGTTTGCAAATTATGCCGGCATCGATCAGGCGAACTCGGCGAGCGAGGCAGCCGGATTTAGTTTAGACAGGACAAAGCAAACCGCTGCTTATCAGACCACCGTTGATTACTTGGGTGTGTTCAATGCGCGAGACCAGTTGAAGATTTCGGAAGACAACCTTAAGAGGGACCAGCAGCAACTGGAAACCATAAAGGAAGAGAATAGTGTAGGATCGGCGTCCATAGCCGACGTGTACACGCAGCAGGCTACGGTCAGCGCGGATGAGTCTGCTTTGATACAGGCGAAGAACGCTTATGATCAGGCTTCCGCGGCTCTCAAATACTATCTGGGAATCCCAGTGACGGATTCCGTGGAGTTTGCTGACCCGACGATCGTCACCCAAATCGACACAACTCAGTTTCCTGTGCTCAACGAAAGGTACAGGCAGATCGCTGATCTCCTGGGCACAGCGCTTAAGTCTCGCCCGGATTACAATGCCGCGGTTCAGAATGTTAGTGCTTCTAAATCTCAACTCTCTGTGGCGGAGGCACAGTACTCACCGACAATCGGCGCTTTTGCCCAGTATGGAATCAGCGGTCCGGGTGTTCCGCAGATTAACCAGAACAAAAATCTCTACGCCGGGCTGAGTTTATCGTTACCCATCTTCAACGGCTTCCAAACGCAGACGAATATTCAAGTCGCCGACGTGGCTGTTAAATCGGCGAAGGAAACTCTCGATGCAACAAAGAGGCAAGTTCAGCTCGATATTTTTCAAGGGTTATTGAATTTGTATGCATCGGAGAAGCAGTATGAGGCTGGAATCAATCAAGTGGCGTCGGCAAAAATAAATCTGGAGACAGAGCAGGAAAAGTATTCCATCGGGAGTGCCACACTTCTGGATGTACTAACCGCTAATGCTCTTTACACAAGCGCATTGTCCAGCCGAGTCATGGCTGCGTATAGCTTTATCCAGGCGAAACAACAAATAGAATACGCAATTGGAACTTTAAAATACTGAGGTAGGTAATGGCAACAAATAAGAAAAAGAAGAAGAGAGTTTTTATTCTATCAGGGGCCGGCTTATTGCTGGTTATACTTGTCGCTGCAATCGTCATCGGTGGAAAGAAGGAGCCGGTTATCACGGTGCAAACTGAGAAGGTTTCGAGGCGCACTATAACTCAGATCGTTACTGCTTCCGGTCAACTGGAACCGAAAGACCTTGTTGCGATCAACCCTGAAGTGTCGGGTCAAATTGTCGATCTCCCCGTCGTGGAAGGACAAAAGGTTGCAAAAGGTGAAGTCATCGTAAAAATTCGGCCCGATCAGTATATCGCTCAACTCCAGCAGAGCGAAGCTCAGTTGCAGTCGGTAATAAGTCAGGAGCAGTTGGCGAAGGCCAATCTTCAGAACGCGGAGTCCACATATAAACGTGCCGAAGCACTCTATGCCAGGAAGTTGGAGAGCCAGCAGGATCTGGAAACCGCAAAAACAACCTACGAGGTTGATAAGGCTTCCTATGCATCCGCTCAGGCAAATGTAGATCAGGCGCGGGCGCAGGTGGGGGTTAATCAAGATGCGCTCAACAAGACTACGATTAAATCTCCGATGGACGGTATGGTCACTGTCCTGAACTCCAAGCTCGGTGAGACGGTCCTCGGAACGAACTTCACGACGGGAACCGAGATAATGGATATCGCCAACATGAACACCATGGAAGCACAGGTGAACGTCGACGAGAACGACGTTGTACTTGTCGCGGTTGGCGACACTGCAAACCTTTCGGTCGATGCGCTGCCAAAGGCAAAAATCAAAGGGGTTGTGTATCAAATTGCCTCCTCGGGTACTACTACGGGTGCCGGCACTCAAGATCAGGTGACTAATTTCCTGGTGAAGATTCGCGTGGTTGACCCGACGGAATTCGATATTAAACCCGGGATGTCGGTGACTGCGGATATTCAAACTGCCACACATCACGACGTGCTTTCTGTCCCGATTCAGAGCGTTACAATAAGAACACCGAAGATGCCGCAGGGTGCTAAAATTGAAAAAGCTAGCATGGATAACAGCAAAACCAAAGGCGGCCCGGCCAGAGAGAAAGCACAGGAAGTGGTATTTGTAGTGAAGAATGGGGTCGTGCACACCTTGGCTGTAAAGCGAGGAATCAGCGACGACAACTACGTCGAGATCGAATCGGGAGTTACTGCCGGTGAGGAGGTCGTTTCGGGTAGTTTTGTGGCGATAAGTCGTGAGCTTCAGGACGGATCGAAGGTGAGAGTGGAGAACAACAAGATGGTTGCCATGCAAGCCATCGGAGGCGGATCATGAGAGTAATCGAGCTGGTAAAGGTAAATAAAGTATATGACATGGGAGCCGAAGTGCAGGTCCAGGCTCTTAAAGAAATATCTCTGTCGATTGAGAGAGGTGAATATGTGGCCATTATGGGACCATCGGGATCCGGCAAGACGACACTCATGAATATTTTGGGTTGTTTGGACACACCCACGAGCGGTTTGTACCTGTTCGATGGCGTCAACGTAAGCGATATGGATGACAACGAGCTGGCTAAGATACGAAACCAAGGGATTGGCTTCGTCTTTCAGACATTCAATTTGATTCCCAGGTCGGATGCGCTTCACAATGTGGAGTTGCCGCTAATCTATAGCGGCGTCCCCGCGTCTGAACGGAAGGATCGGGCAAAGAAGACCCTTGAGATGGTCGGACTCGGCGAAAGAGTGCATCACAAGCCCAATGAGTTGTCCGGCGGGCAGCGACAGCGTGTGGCAATCGCCAGGGCGCTGATCAACAACCCTTCGATTATACTGGCCGACGAACCCACCGGTAACCTCGATTCTAAAACGGGTGACGAAATTATGCTCTTCCTTGAAGAGTTGTACAAGAAAGGTAACACGATAATTCTGGTCACCCATGAAGAATATATCGCGGAACATGCGAAGCGAATCATAAGGATCAGAGATGGTGGAATTGAAAGCGATCTTCCAATTGCGAAGAACGGTAAGGTGAAGTCACCCCAAGTAATGGAGAAAGTGCAAGTATGACTTTCGGGGGCGAGTTTCGGGAAGGGCTGAAGCTTTCTTTTATGGCATTAATGGCCAACAAGGCAAGAGCAGTTCTTACTATGCTGGGCATCATTATCGGAATAATTTCCGTAACGCTGATGGGTGCTGCCATCGAAGGTTTAACACGTGCCTTCAACAACAGCATAGCTTCAATTGGCGCAGATGTACTTTACGTGCAGAAGTGGCCATGGATGGATACCAGCGGTGAATGGTGGAAGTTCAGGAATCGAAAGGATCTTGAGATCGACTATGCGGAAAAAATAAAAAGGGACGCCACGTTGCTTGCCGCAGTCGCACCGGTTGTCGGCCGGCTCGGTACGCTTAAGTACCAGAACATAACTGCGAACAATGTTCAGGTGGAAGGAACAACTTCCGACTTCATGTATGTTTCCAAAATGGAGTTCACCGACGGCCGCTTCTTCACCTACGAGGAGTCGCGCGGCAATAGACCTGTCGCGGTCATTGGTTCGGACGTCGCCGACCAGCTCTTTCCCAACAGAGAGCCTGTAGGTCAGAAGCTCAAAGTGAACGGGCTTTCTTTCAGAGTAATCGGCGTGCGGAGCAAAGAAGGAAGCTTCATGGGAATGTTCAGCCTGGACAACGTCGTAATCATACCGATGGGGCAGTTTCAGGACATTTACGGGAAGCATTTCCATCCTTCCATAGAGGCTCGTGTCGCCGACCCAAGCGACATGGACAACGCACGTGAAGAGTTGCGGGGGATAATGCGCAAGATTCGGGGCCTTTCACCGCTTCAGTCGGATGATTTTTCAATAAATCAGCAGGACTTGCTGACGAGAGCATTCGACAGGATTGCCGGCATTATCGGTGGCGTCGGATTGTTCGTGACTGCATTGTCTTTATTCGTCGGCGGAATCGGGATTATGAACATCATGTTCGTGAGCGTTACAGAGAGGACCAAGGAGATCGGGATTAGAAAGGCACTCGGTGCAAAACGACGAACCATACTTGTACAATTTCTGATTGAGTCCTCTCTGATTTGTCTCGGTGGCGGCCTGCTCGGCCTCGCTTTTTCTTACCCGCTCAGTATGCTGGTCGACAAGTTTCTCCCGACTTCCATGCCTTTCTCAATTGCAATAACCGGAATCCTGATCTCGCTTCTGGTGGGGCTTGTTTCCGGATTGATACCGGCTATGCGTGCATCCAAACTGGACCCTGTGGAGGCATTGCGATATGAATAAGAGTTTTCTTTGGTCAGAGTGGAGCGAGAGTTTCTATATGGCACTTGCTGCGATCCGCTCCAACAAGCTCCGATCAACGCTGACGCTGCTCGGAATTGTTATTGGAGTGTTCTCCATAATTGCCGTCACGACTGCAATGCGTGTCATGCAGAACAACATTGAGGGAGAGCTCAACTCTTTAGGTTCGAACGTGTTTGAAATTTCGAAGTGGCCCGTCTTCCACGCCGGTGGTCCCGGTTCCTGGCAGAAGTATCACAATCGGAAAGATATTACCTACGAGCAAGTACTGCGGCTAAAGGAGCGAGCCACATTAGCCAGCAGCGTTGGAGCGCAGGCCGATAGAGGTGGAAAGATTGCACAGTATAACGGTCAAAAGACAAATCCGAATCTGTCTATCTCAGGGATCACGCCTGACATTTTCGTTGCCCAGAATAAGAAGATCGATGAGGGGCGGCCTCTGAGTCAAAGCGACGTGGAGACAGGTCAGCTGGTATGTGTCATTGACCCGAATCTTGTCAAAACCCTTTTCTCACATACCGACCCACTCGGTGAGGAAGTGAAGGTGGACGGGATCGGTTACAGGGTGATCGGCACAATAAAGGATGAAGGGAATGTAGTCGGGGGCGGACAGCCATATATGCTGGTACCGATTAGTACTTTCTTTGCCAGGTATGGGAAAGAGCGGAGCCTGGATGTCTATATACAGTCTGCTGATCAAAAGACTTTCCAGGCTGCACAGGAGCAGGTCGAAGGAATTCTACGCTCTATCAGGAACGTGCCGCCCGGTAAAGAGGATGATTTTGAAATCATTTCGAATGCATCGCTCGTGGATCAGTTCAACCAAATAACCTTCTACGTCAGGATCGGGGCGATTGTCATCAGCGCAATTGCGCTGCTTGCCGCCGGAGTCGGCATTATGAATATCATGCTCGTCGGAGTTACTGAGCGGACTAGAGAAATCGGCGTGCGCAAATCTGTCGGCGCTACGAGGCGAAACATCCTCGCCCAGTTTCTCCTCGAAGCTGTGGTGCTTTGCGAGGTAGGCGGAGTAGTAGGAATTTTGCTCGGTCTAGTCGGAGGAAACTTAGCCGCACTCGCAATGCACATGAAGGCCGCGTTCCCGGTCGATTGGGCGATGATTGGCCTGATTGTTTGCTCGATAGTGGGAGTGACTTTTGGAGTTTATCCAGCATACAAAGCCGCGAGCGTTGACCCGATTGAATCGTTAAGGTATGAGTAGTAATGTGGATATTCATCTCGGTGTGATCGAAACGATGCGCTGTATTTGGGATTGCTGTTCGAGTCTCCACTCGGGATATTCCGGGAGATGGCAAATTGGCGGGAGTCGTTGCTGGATGGATGTACTAGATAGTGAAGGAGTAGGGATACAGCCCGGTTGAGTGTTTGCAAAGCACCATTGCCGCGCAGGGGGATGCGGGGCGTTAGTTTTGAATTGCTGAAGGACCAACATACGTGAAATTTAAGTCACCGGAAGTCGGATCATCGTCGCTGCAGCGAGATTTCTCGCTCGCATCCGAATATGTAGTCTGCTGGGATGGGAGGACTACGCCCAATGTGAACAAATGGATGTTCAAGTCTGTTGAGAACTCCATATGCCCGATATTACCGGGAATCCATCCTCTTGTTGGAAAGTGTAACTACCAGAGATCTGCGGGAGAAAGGATTACGCAATTGGAGATTGAAAGATGACATTCGGTGTAGAGCTCAAGGAAGGAATGAAACTGTCAATTGCCGCTTTGATGGCAAACAAGGCGAGGGCCGTACTGACAATGCTCGGCATAATTATCGGAATTGTTTCGGTCACTTTGATGGGTTCGGCTATCGAGGGACTGAACAAGGCCTTTAACTCAAGCATTTCTTCGATTGGGGCCGACGTTCTTTACGTGCAAAAATGGCCGTGGCTAAGTCACGGGTTGTGGTGGAAATACAGAGATCGGAGACGAATGCACGTCTATTACGCGGGGGAGATAAGCAAACAGGCGACGCTTCTTTCGGCCGTGGCCCCCATGGTTCAGAGACTCGGCACCATTAAATACAAGAATAGGACTGCGGAGAATGTCCAAGTGGAAGGTACTACATCCGCTTATGCCTATGTTGCGAGCATGAATTTCCAACAGGGCCGCTTCTTCACGGATGTTGAGTCTCGAGGGAACATGCCGGTGGCTGTCATTGGATCAGATGTAGCAAATCAGCTGTTTCCAAACGGGCACCCGATTGGCATGCAGCTAAAGATCGACGGCCTGCCGTTTAGGGTCATCGGGGTGAGGAGCAAGCAGGGCAGCTTTATGGGAATGTTCAGCCTCGACAATGAAGTGATCATACCTATAAACCAGTTCCGGGACATTTACGGTCGTCACTTCTTTCCTTCAATCGAGTGCAGGGTTATGAATCAAAAACAGATGTCGAACGCGCAGGCAGAACTCGAAGGGATCATGAGGAAGATTAGAGGTCTCTCTCCGTTTCAGCAAGATGATTTCTCGATAAATCAGGAAAGCATGCTGACTGATGCCTTCGACAAGATCGCACGCGTAATCGGAGCTGTAGGAATTTTCATAACTGCCCTCTCGCTGTTCGTAGGCGGCATAGGTATAATGAACATAATGTTTGTGAGCGTAACTGAGCGTACCAAGGAAATCGGCGTTCGCAAGGCTTTGGGCGCCAAGAGGCGAACCATACTCGTTCAATTTCTAATCGAGTCGACTCTCATCTGTCTCGGCGGCGGTCTGATCGGCCTCGGCCTTTCGTATCCTCTCAGTATGCTTGTCGATAAATTTCTCCCGACATCAATGCCGATATCAATCGCATTGATCGGGATCATTATTTCGCTATTCGTCGGCGTGATCTCCGGACTTGTACCGGCTATGAGGGCGTCGAAGCTGGATCCTGTAGTTGCACTAAGATACGAGTGAGTGATATGAACAAGAGAATTAGCTTCCTGTTATCCGAGTGGTCCGAGAGCTTCAAAATGGCAGTGGCTGCAATTCGTGCCAATATGCTGCGCTCAATCCTAACCCTCCTCGGGATCATTGTGGGTGTGTTCTCAATTATCGCAGTGACCACTGCGATGAGAGTTATGCAGAATAACATCGAGGGTCAACTCAACTCACTTGGTTCGACTACGTTTGAGATTACTAAGTTTCCCGTGTTCCATGCTGGCGGCCCGGGTTGGTGGAGAAAGTACTGGAACAGGAAGAATCTGACTTACGACGATGTTCTAAGGCTCAGAAATGAAGCGACCATTGCGAGCAGTATCGGCGCTATGGGCGACCGGGATGGAAGGATTGCCAGCCACGGAAAGCAGGAGACAAATCCCAATACGGACCTGCAGGGCGTCACACCTGACATCTTCTCGGCGGAAAATAAACCAATCGGAGAGGGGAGAGCTATCACCCAGAGTGATATCGATATTAGTGCTCTCGTTTGCGTAATCGATCCCGTCCTGGCGAAGGATGTATTTCCGCACAGCGATCCTCTCGGACAAAAAGTCAAAGTTGATGGGATAGGATATCGCGTAGTAGGTGTCATAAAAAACCAGGGGAACCTGGTTGGGGAGGGAAGCCCCTACATGATGATCCCAATTACGACTTTCCTCGCCAGGTACGGAGAGCAGCGAAGCCTGGATATTTATGTGCAGGCTCCCAGCCAGAAATTGTTTACCGAGACGGAAGAACAAGTGGAAGGTATGCTGAGGGCGATACGCGATGTTCCTCCCGGGAAACCCGATGATTTTGAGATGATCTCAAACGCTGCTCTCATCGACCAATTCAATCATATAACATTTTATGTAAGGGTAGGTGCGATCATTGTAAGTGCGATTGCACTTCTCGCGGCCGGTGTCGGCATAATGAACATAATGCTTGTCGGAGTTACCGAGCGAACACGGGAAATCGGCGTGAGAAAATCTATCGGCGCTACGAAGAGGAACATACTTGCTCAGTTCTTGCTCGAAGCAATTGTGCTTTGTGAGGTAGGAGGAATAGTGGGCGTCTTGCTCGGATTGGTAGGCGGCAATCTTGCCGCATTGGCATTACACATGAAGGCAGCCTTCCCGCTCGACTGGGCAATCATCGGTCTCGCGGTCTGCTCGCTTGTCGGGGTGGTGTTCGGTGTGTATCCGGCATTCAAAGCTGCAAGCGTGGACCCTATCGAATCACTGAGATATGAATAAGAAAAGAGAGAAGGGAATAATGGAAATATGGAATTCTGGAATATTGGTGAGATATTCCGATGATCCGTCAATCCACTAATCCATCCATCCGCCATCCATCATTCCACAATTTCAATATTGCCCGTTCCATTATTCCGTCGTTTTCCCACTTACGCTTTCATCCTCAACCCTTTCTCCTCATAAGAGAAAATCCATCCAACGACTTTACCCGGTTCTATCTTTTCGAAATTGTTCCAGTAGTCTCTCGTATAGATATACCGCGAGCTGGTCTCGCCTGAGGGGATCGGCTCTGTCATCTTCTGTATCTCGCACAATCTTTCTTTCCAAGTCGTCATATTGCGCACTCTCAAGTCGACCCAGCCGTCATGTGCCCATGCGTCTATCGATTTATGATTGGCAGGCAAGACAGGCTCTCCTCTGAACGGGGGGATCTTGATATCGTCGCCCCTCAAAAGACTTTTCCCGTCGGGTAGGAGTATGGGTATCCCGATCGAAATAATCTCGGATCTCAACTTCTTATCCGACTTTATTAGTTGGTACAATGTTGCAGACATTTCATCTGCAGATACACTTCCTACCGCGCTGAAATTGCGGAACTGTCTGGAAAGCAGGTAGCTCTCGTAGAGAAGCTTTGACAGACGAGGCGGCCCGAGCAATTCGAAGGCGACGCTATCTACGTCGTGTTCTTCCTCCAGCTCTTTCATCTTTAAGAACGCAGAGTGGAACAAGTAACCGGCACGGTAGGTTGGTGCAAGTGTAGCGTTGTCCAGAGCGTTGATAATATCGTGGCCGGTGTTCCCGCCCTTAATTTCAAAAATCACATCCTCCGCAATTTCTTCCGGAGTCACGTATTCCATTTGCCCCGGGGTTGTGATCGCTTCGAACTCACCGCGGGAGAACAACCCGTTTTCGCCTGTATCCACGAAAACCGACCTAAGCGGCACATCTGTCTTCACTGATTTTGCCGCATTTTTCAATTCGAGCGAATCATTGATCAAGTAAGGATCATCTGGCGAACAATCCTGCAGCATTATCGGTTTGCCTCGTCGCTTGATTTCTCCAAATTCTATGCGCTTCCAGCCTATTGCCGCAGTCGGTTTTATTTCCTTCGTTATCGGGGCGTCCGGAGTGCGGCCCATCAGAAACATTAAAAGCGTGTGTGCGCCTGCGACAGCCGATTTGCTGAGAAGGACGCTGCTCGGTTTTTCCTCACTGTGAGTATATGGTATGTTCAGCCCCATGCCGCCGGTACCGCTTGTCCCGATCTTCACGTAAATCCTTGTCCCTGCATCGTGCATTGATCTGTAGAGTATCTGCACATGTCTGATCAGCTGCGGGGTGTAAAGAGTGCAAAGAACTTTCTCCATGGATTCGTAGAGAGTGTTAGCCTTTCCTTCTTTTGCTCTGTCGAGTTCTTTCAATAGGAGGCGGCTTGATTGGAATTGATCCTGGTAAGCGATCGCGGTCGCGGAGTTTATGCAATCTACTATGACTTCGGGCCTGTAATCTGTCAGGAGATTATAGAGAGAACTGGATTTTATTGTCTCATCGGATAGTTCTTCAAGAGTGTCCGCGATGAGTATCCGGCGTTTGACGGGGTCACTGATAATCTCATCGCGTGTAAGATCCTTGAAGTCTTCTCGCACAAAAATATTTCCCCAATACGGTACAAAAAAATCGGGCATGAGAAGCGGATATTCGCTGCGGAGTTGCTTTACGGCATCAAGTGATTCTGATTTTGTGAGAGATGAAACTATGATCCTGTCCGGCTTTTCCGGCACGAGTTTTCGGCAGACAGCAGAGCCCACCAGGCCCCATCCACCAAGAACAAGGACTGTTTTTCCTTTGATCTCCATTGTGGGTTCCTTTCTTTTCGGGTGTAGGAAAAATAACCGTTGCAGGTCCCTTGAACAAGTTTGTTTTTCTTTGTCCCATGCGTTAAAATAGCCCATAACTCAAACGAAAAAGGAGGTACTCTGTGGCACACAAATATGACGCACCACGATGTATTGTGGTGGCAATTCTTGCGGCAGTGGTCCTGACTTCATCATCCGTCGTCTATGGCAGCGGCTATCAGTTGAACGAACACGGCGCAAGAGCCGTCTCGATGGGTGGCGCCTTTGTGGCACGGGCATGGGACGCCTCTGCTATCTATTTCAATCCTGCGGGTTTAGGTTTCTCGAATGGTTTAAATGTTATGGCCGGGGCGACACTTATTTTGCCGAGCACCACTTTCACCGGGCCTTATCCGAATAATACCGAGTGGAAGATGAACTCGCTCGCGTTCTATCCTCCTAACGCGTACGTTACTTACAATTTTGACAACGGGTTTGCGGCGGGCGTCGGCGTTTTCACCCCCGAAGGGTTGGGCACCGATTGGCCACAAAATTGGGTCGGCAAGTTCATTATTACAAAAGTCAACATTCAGTCGTTCGACATCAATCCCACTATTGCGTACGCACTCGGTGATGTAATATCAGTGGGAGTTGGCTTCGACTATGTACTTGGTAATGTGACGCTCCAGAAGTATAACTCCACTCAGTTCAGCGATCCTGCCGGAAATCCGGTTGAGCCGTTCATTGATATGAAAGGAAACGCAAACGGGACCGGTTACAACTTCGGGGTACTTTTGAAACCATATCCTAACATTTCGCTCGGATTTTCCTACAGAAGCAAGATTGATTTCAAGGTAGATAATGGTACAGCGACGTACAGCGGGGCCGACGGACTCTCCGCCCTACTCCCGAGTGGTTCTGTCTCGACTTCTTTACCTTTCCCGACGACCTGGTACGCTGGTATCGCTTACGAAGGATTGAATTGGTCGGTCGAAGCTGACTACCAGTTTGTCGGCTGGAGTGCATACAAACAGTTGAACATAACCTTCCAGAATCCTGGATCAGGGAACCCGGCACCGATCGTGGGCGACTATAAAGATAGCTATATTCTCCGCGTCGGTGGCGAGTATGAGATCGACAACATGTGGACGGCCCGCGCTGGAGTTTTCTATGATAAGAATCCTGTGCCCGATTCCTATGATCTACCGATCCTCCCCGATGCAGATCGACTTGGATTGAATATCGGACTTGGAGTCAACTTGACGGAAAATGTCGGCCTGGACGCATTCTACATGTTCCTACCGTTCAAGCAGAGGACAATTACGACCTCGGCATATGGATTCGACGGGACTTATAATACTACGGCGAATCTGATGGGACTGGACATCAGCTACAGACTCTAGTTTCAGGATGAGCAACAAATCTTCACAAAACGATGAGTTGTTTTCTAAACATTTTATTGGAGAAAGAATGAAGCCAAGATTTTTTGCATCCAGAGTTTTGCTGCCGGGATTGTTCGTCCTAATCATATCGGTCCTGGTGGTCTCGTGCGGGGATTTTAAGAAATCGAGCGTGGTCGCTCCGCCTTCTAACGGCAGCGTCGATTTTTCGGTTTACGTATCGATAGGCAACTCTCTCACTTCCGGGTACCAGGAGGGTGCTCTGTATGAATCCGCACAAGAGTACAGCTATCCGGCCGATATCGCGAGGGAGGCAGGGGTCTACGCCTCCTTCAAACAACCGTTGATGCCAAATCCCGGAACGGGAGCGATGATGTCGATAACAAGTCTTTCTGGCCCGACAATCAGTACCGCTTCCCCGACTCAGACGAGTCCTACCGACGCGTCAAGCTTACTAAGGCCTTACAACAATCTCGGCGTACCGGGTGCCGTGCTGTATGATATGATCGATACAACTAATTTCCTGCAGAAGAGTATTGCACGATCTAATCCTTTCTTCGCGATGATTCTTCGGAATTCAGCTTTTGGAAATTCAGTTGTCGCACAGGCGCTGAACCTCCATCCTACGTTTGTCTCAGTCTGGATAGGTGCCAACGATGTACTTGGGTATGCTGCTTCCGGCGGTACCGTCGGGACACTGGGTCCAGGGTCTGGTCCGACAGATCCGAACCAATGGGGGCTGATGTTCGCGGGAATGATGAATGCCCTGTTGACAGGAGCCCCTAACGCAAAGTTCGTGGTGGGAAACTTGCCCAATGTAACGGCGATTCCATTTTTCACGACTATTCCCGCGGTGGTTGTGAATCCAGCTACAAGGCAGCCGATTCTCATCAACGGTCAGCCGATTCCGCTTATTGTTCAGAAGCATGATGCGAGCGGAAATCTTATCGTGGCACAAGCGAATCCTCAGACGGACCTGATCTGTCTTACGGCTCTCGACTCGATGGAGGCTGGAGTTGGTATTCCAGCTTCTATTCCAGGAGGCACAGGCAGGCCGCTTCCTGATCAGTATGTCCTCGACTCCTATGAGATTGCAAAAGTCGAGAACGCAATCAGCGGTTACAACTCTGCGATCGCTGCGGTTGCTGCGGCAAATCCATCACGCGTCGCCGTTTTTAATGCGAACACGGCGCTGGATGCGTTTGCTAAGGATGGATATGTCGCCCAGGGTGTGGATCTGTCAGCTAGCTACATAACAGGCGGATTCTTTGGACTCGATGGAGTTCATCCAACCTCCCAGGGATACGCATACATAGCAAATTTGTTCATCCAAACGATTAACCAAAAGTTCGGCTCCAATATTCCTATGGTCGCGATTTCGTCCGTACCATCTTCAATACCGCTGGCTGGACTTACACAAGCGCAGAAAGCTCGCCTCTGGCAGCACGTGAGTTACTCCGATTTGAAACCGATGCTGCAATTGATCCAGCGTACTGATTTGCGATAAAGATTTCGAAGTGCGTCTCAAGTGTAGGTCGCAATCAATTTGCGACCTGCGCGTTTCGTGGTTGGTCGATTACCCGGTGGGGAGAAGTCCATTGTGTCGTGTCTCTCTTTGATCGTCACCAGTTTGCCGAAGAATCTGCGGTTCTGTTGCACGCATCAGCTTGTTAAGTCACGAAGTCTGGATGCTTGCGAAACAGGTTTGCCGAGATGGCAACCTGCTTTCAGGATTCCTCTTAAACTCAAATTACATCCTTAGGTCGTCAACCCGAATTTTTTCAGTGGCCGTGTTTTGCAGAAGGCGAAGGTGGTGAAGATCTGCGGGGTTGACATCGTAAAGGAAACTGTCACTGTCGCGATATTGGAGTTAGACCATGCTTTTGTAGGACACGAAAGGTTATTGATATTATTGGAGAAGACGGACGAAGGACACGTTCACAGGGTTGTTTATGAGGTGCGTCAAGGCCATATTTGGAATGTTACGACGTATCCTGGAAGGAAATCGCAGTATGAAAAAGACTAACTATAGTAAGGATGTTGATGGGCTTACAATCGAGCTTTCTGACAAGCCGATCGACTGCGCGCAGGAAAAGGGGGATTTGATAATGCATTCTACCACGGAAGGCAAGTCAGTTTTCCGGGAGATTTTGGACGCTAAAGAATTTCCTATACATTCCCTTCATAGTCTCTTACAGGGCGTGGAGGTTGAAGTCGCTTAGGATCATCCTACTCTCATCGTATCTTCTCTTCCGTCTTTAGAATAATGGCAATCCTAATCTGTCCAAATTGTCGGTCAACTGATTTGCGGAGAAGTCGGACTCGCGGATTAATGGAGCGAGTCTACCGTTTGAGGCAAATGAGGCCTTACAGATGTAGAGGCTGTGGCTGGAGAGGAATGCTCCATTCACGAATCGGCAGTGATGCACGTGGGTCGACGAGAGGCAGCTATACTTTCGCGTTGACTTTCGCTTTCTTGATTTTGGCTCTCCTTGTTTTGATAAATTTGAAAGCGGACACAGTTGAAAAGTCATTGAGAACTATTTTAGGTACCCCATAGATGAAAATGGAATCGAGTTTAGATGCAGCCCGGGAGATGGGCCTTACCCCGGAAGAATTTGATGAAATAAAGAAGATACTCGGCAGAAAACCTACTTATACTGAACTGGGTATCTTTTCAGTGATGTGGTCCGAGCACGCGAGTTATAAGAATTCCATACTGCAGCTGAAAAAGCTTCCTCGAGAGGGGAAGAGCTTGCTGGTTAGTGCTGGGGAAGAAAACGCAGGACTTGTGGACATCGGTGATGGACTTGCGGTAGCTTTCAAGATAGAAAGCCACAATCATCCGAGCGCAGTGGAACCCTACCAGGGCGCTGCAACGGGAGTGGGCGGCATTCTCCGGGACATTTTTACTATGGGTGCCCGGCCGATCGCGGCGCTCGATTCACTTCGATTTGGCAATCCCGACAATTCAAGGGTCAAGTATTTACTCGAAAATGTGGTCAAAGGCATTGGCGATTATGGGAATGCATTCGGGGTGCCCACGGTAGCGGGCGAAATCTATTTTGACGAATGCTATGATGAAAACCCGCTTGTTAACGCGATGGCAGTCGGAATCGTGAGGCACAACAAAATTGCGAGGGCAGCAGCGCAGGGACCGGGAAATCTTGTAATGATCGTGGGTTCATCCACCGGGAGAGATGGAATTCACGGTGCGACATTCGCCTCAGAAGATATCTCGGAAGCTTCCGAAGCAAAGAGACCGTCGGTCCAGGTCGGTGACCCCTTCTCCGAAAAGCTTCTCCTGGAAGCAACCCTGGAAGCGATCGACGCCGGTTTCGTGGTTGGAATTCAGGATATGGGAGCGGCAGGAATTGCCTGCTCAACTTCCGAGATGAGTGCGAAGGCAAGCACTGGGATGGACGTCAATCTCGATCTGGTGCCATTACGGGAATCGGACATGTCTGCTTACGAAATTATGCTTTCAGAATCCCAGGAAAGAATGCTAGTTGTCGTGAAGCCTGAAAACGAAGATGCTATCAAGAAGATATTCTCAAAATGGGACTTGAACGCGGCGGTCATAGGAAGAGTCACCGATGATGGGGTACTGAGAATCCGACGAAATGGAAGGATAGAGGCAGAGATACCTTCCAAAGTTCTGGCACTCGGTGAGGGCGCCCCGGTTTACGTTCGTGCGAGTTCGAGGCCTGAATACCTGGATGATCTGGCAAATTTCGATCCCGCGACGTTGCCTGAACCGTCCGACTACAACTCAATATTGAAAAGACTTTTAGGATCTCCGAACATTGCGAGCAAGAGGTACGTCTACGAGCAATATGATTTTATGGTTGGGACAGACACGGTTGAGATGCCGGGTGAAGGGGATGCTGCCGTGATGAGGCTCGAAAGGTGGGCGACGAGTGCTCAGGGAAAAAAGCGCGGCATCGTCCTTAAGACGGACTGCAATGCGAGGTACGTTTATTTGGATCCCAGACTAGGTGCCGTTCACGCAGTCACTGAAGCAGCCAGGAACATAGCTTGCGTCGGAGGTAGGCCCGTTGCAATAACCAATTGTCTTAACTTTGGGAATCCGTATAAGCCTGAAGTCTATTACCAGTTCGAACAGGCAGTAGCAGGTCTGACCGAAGCATGCATGGAATTCGAGACTCCGGTCACCGGCGGGAACGTCAGCTTCTACAATGAAAGCCCGAACCGTACGGTTTACCCAACGCCTGTGATCGGGATGCTTGGCATTATCGATGATGCAGCAAAAGCGTGTCGATCTGCGTTCAAGCGTCGGGGTGACCTGGTTGGAGTTTTGGGAATACCGGCAAAGGAAATGGGAGGGAGTGAATATCTAAAGATTATCCATGGCGTCGTCGCCGGAAGAACACCGCCGGTAGACTATGATTACGAAAGGGGTCTTCATGAGTTCCTCATCGGAAATATTGGCGAGGGTCTTATTAATTCAGCTCATGACGTGAGCGAAGGCGGGCTGGCTGCAGCAATTGCAGAATGTTGCATAATGGATGACGAACGGATGCTCGGTGCAAGAATTACTGTGAAACGGGATGACCGAACAGACTTCGAATACTTTGGCGAAGGTGGGGGAAGAGTTGTCGTCTCGTTCAGCGCAGAGAACGTTGCGAAGCTGGAAGCAGCCGCTTCAAGGATCAACATCCCTTTCGATGTAATCGGAGAAGTGGGAAGCGATAGATTGCTGATCGACGATCTCATAAACGTGGATGTGAAAGAGCTCTCTTCGATCTTCTACAGCGTGCTCCCCTCCTTGTTTCCTGTTGTTAATCAATGAAAGAAAAGACTTTGGTACTTCTTACCTTCTACATCGTTACCTGATCATTTCAAGCTTTCCAGGTCAGGATTCAAGAAAAATGAGGAGTTCATGGGAGAAAGAGTTTTTCATTTTGCAAAAGAGAGAAAGAAAGTTTACGAGCTTGCCTATAATTTGAGATGGGCATACGACTGCCCGACACAGCAGTTCTTTGCCAAACTTAGTCCACGTGTTTGGGATCGGTCGAACCATAATCCGATTGCCGTGCTCAACGAAATTTCCGAGGAAGAACTTAGATCGCGTCTTCTTGATGAGACACTCAGAATCGATCTCGATAATTGTTACGAATCTCTAAAGGGATACCTGGAACGTGTCGGGAAGACCAGTGAATCCTTAAAGCGTTTTTCGAAGAAGCCTGTGGCTTACTTCAGCGCAGAAATTGGAATTCACGAGAGCCTGCCGATTTATTCCGGTGGACTCGGAATACTTTCTGGTGACCACACAAAAAGCGCAAGTGATGTTGGGCTTAACTTTGTTGGAGTTACCCTCTTTTATCGCCAGGGATATTTCGTTCAAAGAATTAACAGCGACGGCTGGCAACTGGAAGAATATAGACAGCAGGACTATCATGGTCTGCCGATTACTCCGGTAGCGGATGAAGGTGGAAATCTCCTAAAGGTGCAGGTTGAAGTAGGGAACAGTCTCGTTTCGGTTGCTGCTTACAAAGCGGTTGTCGGAAGGTCTGTGCTTTATCTCCTTGAGACAAACTTGCCGGAAAATGAGGAGCACTATCGCGATCTCACCGCCAGAGTCTACGGCGGAGACAGCACGACGCGCATTTCTCAGGAAATCATACTTGGCATTGGCGGTGCCAAGTTTCTGAAAGCTATGGAATACGAGCCTTCCGTATACCACATGAACGAAGGGCACTCCGCCTTCCTGACTCTCGAACTATTGCGAGAGGAGTTGCTCGCCGGGACACATCTGTCCAAAGCAGTTGAAATGGTGGAAAGGAAATGTGTCTTCACCACCCACACGCCGGTCGCTGCGGGTCACGACAGGTTCACACGCGACCTTATGAATTTCAGCTTGAGCGGCTTCGTGAGTTCACTCGGCATTTCACTGGATCAGATCATGGGATTCGGACGGGTTCAGCCGGAAGACAAGGATGAGACTTTTTGCATGACCGTCCTGGCATTGAAAATGAGCCGGGCAGCGAATGCGGTGAGCGAGTTGAACGGAAGGATTAGCAGGAAGATGTGGCTCCCGCTTTATCCGGGAAGGAAAGCAGAGCACGTCCCGATCGGTCACGTTACAAATGGAATCCACAGCCTGACATGGATTTCAACCGAGGCGAATGAATTGTACAGGAAAAGAATCGGCTTAAGGTGGCAGGACAAACTGGTACGGCCGAGAGACTGGGCTACGGCGATTTTAAAAATTCAAGATGAGGAAATCTGGGCATTGCGTTACGCCCTCCGACGCAAGTTGATCGAATTCATTCGTCAAAGGATGCGGAGACAACAAACCAGATTCGGCAACGCTTCTGACTGGGTAGAGAAATCTCTCTCTGCAGATGCGCTCACCATTGGTTTTTCACGGAGGTTCGCCACATACAAGCGGGCTCCGCTCTTGTTTACCGATATTGAAAGAGCTGCACGCTTTTTCGGTGACCCGAAGCGACCCGTACAGCTGATCTTCAGCGGCAAGGCTCATCCGCGTGACGATGCCGGTAAAACTTTCATTCAACAGATAGAGCATCTAACGCGAGATCCTCGTTTCACCGGCAAAGTCGTCTTTGTCGAGGATTATGACATTGGAGTTGCAAGGCAACTTGTCAGTGGCTGCGATCTCTGGCTCAACAACCCGAGACGACCGCTTGAAGCAAGCGGAACTAGCGGCCAAAAAGTGATCCTGAACGGCGGACTTAATTGCAGTGTTATGGATGGATGGTGGAGGGAAGCCTACAACGGGAAAAACGGCTTCTCGATTGGAGAGGACAAGGACGTTAGCCTTCCGGTGGAGCAGCAGGACAGCGCCGATGCTGCAAGCCTTTATGAGGTGATGGAGAAGAAAGTGATTCCACTCTTCTATGATCGCGACGCATCGGGAGTCCCGCTCAAGTGGATCAAGACAATTAGGGAATCGATCAAGACTATCGCACCGGTCTACAACACCGGCAGAATGGTGAATGAATACATAAGTAAATATTACTCTGAAAAGTAATGGGGATTTTGAAATGACTAAAACCGATGAACTCTGCATAAACACTATTCGTTTTCTGGCAGTCGATGCGGTGCAGAAGGCTAATGCCGGACATCCCGGCATGCCTATGGGAACTGCGCCGATCGGCTACTTACTCTGGACCAAATATTTAAAACACAATCCGAAGAATCCGAAATGGGATAACCGTGACAGGTTCGTCCTTTCTGCCGGACATGGCTCAATGCTTCTCTACTCCCTGCTTCATCTTACCGGTTACCAGGTATCTATGGACGATCTGAAGAACTTTCGTCAGTTTGGGAGCAAGACTCCGGGACATCCTGAATATGGGCTGACTCCGGGAGTGGAAACTACAACCGGTCCGCTCGGGCAGGGATTAGGAAACGCCGTCGGGATGGCGATCGCCGAGACGCATCTCGCAGCGCATTTCAATCGGGAAAATTTCAATATCGTGGACCACTATACATATGTGATTGCGGGTGATGGAGATATGATGGAGGGAGTCACGAGTGAAGCAGGCTCGATTGCCGGCCATCTCAAGCTCGGGAAAATTGTCGTCTTCTACGACGATAACCACATCACGATCGAAGGCAAGACAGGTATCACGTTTAGTGAGGACGTGCTTGCGCGCTACGCGGCGTATGGGTGGCACACTCAGCGCGTGAGCGACGGCAACGACCTGGAGGCGATTGCCAAAGCGATTGAGACCGCGAAAGGAGTAACCGACAAGCCGTCGATCATTGCAGTGAGGACTCATATCGGGTACGGATCTCCGAACAAGCAGGATACGGGTGAGGTACACGGTTCGCCTCTGGGGGAAAAGGAGGTTGAGCTTACAAAGAAGAATCTCGGATGGCCGCTCGAGCCGAAGTTCCTCGTGCCGGAAGAATCGCTGAAGGTATTCCGCGAATGCACGGAAGAGGGTCCGAAGCTTGAGTCGGATTGGAACAAACGCTTTGGTGAATACGAGAAGAAATACCCAGAGCTTGCGAGAGAATACAGATCATGGATGGCAGGTGAATTGCCCGCCGACGCGCTAAACGATTTTCCGAGCTTTGATCCGGCGGCAGGAGCGGTGGCGACCAGGGCGGCATCCGGAAAAGTAATCAATGCTTTTGCTCCGAAAGTGAAGAACTTCCTCGGAGGCGCCGCAGACCTTTCGCCGTCGACCGACACGATAATGAAAGGCGAGACGGATTTTTCTGCGACAGACCGGGGCGGGAGAAACTTCCATTTCGGTATTCGCGAGCACGGGATGGGTGCAATACTGAACGGGATGGCCGTCCATGGCGGACTGATCCCGTTTGGTGCGACATTTCTTGTGTTCGCGGATTACATGCGTCCTCCGATTCGACTCGCGGCACTTTCACACTTCAGAGCCATTTACGTTTTCACTCATGACAGCATCGGGCTTGGTGAAGATGGCCCGACACACCAACCAATTGAACATTTCATGGCACTCAGAGTAATACCGAATCTCGTCTTCGTACGGCCGGCAGACGCGAACGAGACCTCAGAGGCATGGAAGTTCGCTCTTCAGTACGGGAAAGGTCCGGTCGCACTTGCTCTGACACGTCAGAAGCTACCAGTCATTGACAGAAAGAAATATGCGAGTGAATCGGGTTTGCATCGAGGCGCATACGTGCTCGCAGACACCGGCTCACCGGAAGCGATAATCATGGCGACCGGCAGCGAAGTGGGAGTTGCACTCAAAGCTTACGAAGAACTTGCATCGAAGGGAAAGACAGTCAGACTCGTCAGCATGCCGAGTTGGGAATTGTTCGAAATGCAGGATCAGAAATACAGAGATTCAGTACTCACGCCAAATATAAATCGAAGAGTATCGATAGAAGCCGGGATTACCAAAGGGTGGATCAAGTATGTCGGCCCGGACGGCATTTCTATCGGCGTCGACAGGTTTGGCTCGTCAGCCCCGGGTGACGTAGTCATGAAGGAGTATGGTATCACAAGCGAAGCGGTCGTTGCCGCCGTGGAGAAACTTCTTGAGCAGAAGTAGAATTCGGTACAACTCCCGTCGTTGTGTGGCGGTACTAACTCAAGAAGCAGAAACGGAAACATAAGGTTCATCATGACTCCAAGGGCGATTACATCCGCCTTAAGTATTTTGTCGATGGTAAATTAAGGTTCCAGAAAATCTACGTGATGGACGGAATTCCGGTGGATGAATTCCATAGGCTGAATGCCGATCCAACTAGGCTGGTCCAGGATGGCAATTACGATTTGCTGGAAAGGGAGAATTCGGAGGGCAAGTGATGGAAGGGCCGCTTGAAGAGCTTGATTGGAAGTATCTTCGGAGCATGGAGAAGACTCTGCTTAATAGCCTTTGCCACAGGATCAACCAGGAAGCTTCGAGAATAGTGAACTCTGACCTGGGGTCAGAGCATGAGAAGTATCGGAAATTGTACAGGCACATCAAAGATTCAGATGAGATCATAGCGGACTGTTTTGATGATTGGAGACGCTCACGAATCGACATCACGCTTCTTCTTCTCCGCAAGCATGGACTGATCACAAGCGAGCACGTCGAGCACCTTTCAGATTCGTGCAAGGAATTCCTCCGCCGGGCGGAGAAATAAACAAGCGAAGTTTTCGCCCCCATGACGAAGAGAAGGGAAGACCACTTTTATGAAGAAGAAACGAGTTAAGTGTCGGAGTTCAAGAACGAAAATGCGGAGCGGAAATTTTGGCCAAAACATTCTCGCTTGACTATGAACATGATTCAATATTCACGGTTCAACTGTTCTGCAATCTCAAGCCCTCTCCCGTACTCACTTCAATCCGGCATCCTGGTGGCTGATGACTGAACTAAAAGGAATCACAAAGAAGAGGGATGTCCCTGCGCAGTCATCGATGAAGATGTATTTAGCAGAAAGGGCAAAAGAAGAACGACGATTGAATACTCGTCGTCGAAAGGCCCGTTCAACACTTCAACGTGCTGGAGCGGACGATAGATGACACCTATTAGGTGACCACCGGCAGCAAAGTTTCTAACAAACGAACTGAATTAGAAATCAAACCTCGTCAGGAAAATGGCAATCAACTATAACTTTGGAATCGGACGAACCGATGCGCTCATTTCAGATGGACTGAAGGAGCTTGACTCAAAAGAATTTCTGAAAAAGATGTGGCAGAAAGATGGCTCCGTATGGACGTCCGACACTCGCCATCACGTGATTGCGGCCAACAGACTCGGCTGGCTGAATCTTCCCAGCAGGATGAAACTGGATGCCGATTCCCTCGAACAGTTCGCTGGCGATAAAGTATTTCGAAAAGTTGCACACATCGTCCATCTCGGAATGGGCGGCTCCAGCCTCGCTCCGGAAGTGTTCTTCCGGACATTCGGCAACGCGGCGGATTATCCGGAACTGATCGTGCTCGATTCGACGGATCCTGATTATATCGCACAAGTAATGGCAAGGATCGATATCGAATCCACACTCTTCATCGTGGCATCTAAATCAGGCGGGACAATTGAGACTTCTTCACTTGCCAAGTTTTTTTACGAAAAGCTCTCCGCTGCCGGCATCGAAGGGGTTGCAGACCATTTCATTGCCATCACTGATCCTGGTACCTCTCTTGAAAGTGAAGCCAAAGAGAAGTACGGCAGAGTTTTCGTGAATCCTTCAGACATCGGTGGGAGATATTCCGCACTTAGCTACTTCGGGCTTGTCCCATTCGCGTTGCTCGGGTGGGATCTGACGCGGTTGCTGGATCCGGCCAAAGCTGAAGAGGATGCCTGTGGAATTGGCACGAAGTCTTCCGATTGCGATGCACTGAGGCTTGGCGCATTGCTTGGAAAGCTCGCGTCCACCGGGACAAATAAGCTCACAATTGAAACAAGTCCTTCACTCTCGACCGTTGGGTGGTGGATAGAACAGCTTGTGGCTGAAAGTACAGGCAAGGAAGGAAAGGGAATTCTTCCGGTGGCTGGTGAAGCTATCAATGCCGCACCCTTCTACTCGAATGATCGGGTCTTCGTATATATGAAACTCAGGGGTGACATCGATGTTTCAAAGGAAGAGAAACTCAGGATACTTCGGAAGAACGGTTTCCCTGTCGTCTTTGTAGAAATAACTGATTTGTATGATCTTGCCGGACTTTTCTACGATTGGGAAATTGCTACTGCTGCGTCTGCTTCCTTACTCGGCATAGATCCGTTTGACGAGCCGAACGTCAAGGAAAGCAAGGATAACACGAAACGTGTGCTGGAAGAATACGAGTCGACCGGCAGACTTGAGTTTGACGTTTCTCCTCTTCTGGAGAGTCCCCGGAAGATATTCGGGAATATCCAGCCCGCAGGGAGTTCAAGAGATATGTTGAACAATTTGTTCGGACTCAGGAAGAGTGGTGACTATCTGGCAGTGATGGCTTACCTGCCACGCACCGAAGAAGTAGGACAACTTCTCGACGACATGCAAATTCTTTTGAGGGACAGGTTGAAGATTCCAGTTACAATCGGCTATGGTCCGAGGTTTCTCCACTCCACCGGACAATTCCACAAGGGTGGTACACCAAACGGACTCTTCCTTCAGTTGGTTCATGAGCCTATGAACGACTTCAATATCCCGGGTGAGAAATATGGCTTCTCCAGTCTTTTCAGGGCGCAAGCAATCGGAGATTATATTTCTCTGAAGTCAAAAGGGAAGCCGGTAGTTTCTCTGATGCTCGGAAAAGATTTCTTGAACGATACGAAAGAATTGTTGGCGGGGATATCATAGCCGCATCGCTGCGTTGCTGAGTGCTTCCTTCCGCACTGCCTAAGCTCGGATGAAGGAAAACTTCTACTTGAAGATCATCGGCATTGTAACTGCCCCGATCAGGCTGGCAGCGAAGTTCACCACGTCGTTGTTGACCCATCGGTATCCTTTGGTGAGCTTAGTCCCATTATCGTCGCAATGTTTCTTTTTCTCCGTCGTCTTTCCGCAAGCCGGGCACCGGTACTGTGCTTGAATTGTTCCACCAAGGATGCTGTCCGCAAGGCTCCCCACTGCTCCGCTAATCGCACCGACCGCTATGAACCGGACGACGTGCAGTGAGTAAACTCCCGCGAGGGGAAGAGCCAGCGCAGATAGGGATGCGACTCCAATTAGTCCGGCTGCAGATCCATAGAGAGAAATTCCGCCGGAGGTCCCTTTCGCTACTCTCTGCCATGCTGTTGGAGAGAATGGATCTCTTCTTGAAAAAACTCCCAGTTCGGTGGCAACGGTGTCTGCGGTTACCGCCGCAAGCGAGCCGACGTAGGCGAGGAACCAATGATGATTAGGAGCCAGCATGCTGCCGACCAGCGTGAGTAGCCCGACTCCTCCGTTTGCGAACACCTGTCCGGAATCGCGCGTAGGTCCTTCTTCGTAGAGGAGATTATACGCCGCCTTCCTTCTCGAATAGAGCTTCGATGACACAGTGCCGATCACGAAGAACGTCAGGATCGGGATTGCCCATTCCCATCCGCCAAATCCGAAAATAAAGCTTCCGGCTATGAAGGTCGCGAACGCGCCATCGCTCGAAAGAAACTTCAGTCTGTATGAAACAATCGCGACGAGTGCCGCGAGAAGCTCACCGACAATGAAGCCTTCAAAGGAAGAAGGGGTTGTGACTGCGGTATAAGCAAGCAGTCCGGCAACAAGCGGCACAGATAGATTATCCGTCGCCCTCGGTGATACCAGCTCAACGGCAGCGACCATGATGCCGATTGACAGGCTGATGCTGACGGATGAATAAATCGAGATGGCCGCCAGCGCTGGAAAGTACCCACCTAAGACAGTAAGCCCTACGAACACAGAGATTGAAGAGACGACAAACATGGTGACGCTTCCCTCAAGCGTCTTGTGTTCACCGAATGCCGGAATTCGGTGCGTGTCGTGAAGCGATGTACCGACGATGGCAGCAGCCGGATCGCCGAGGCCCATCACCAGCATCGCGATGGAAACGACAAAAGGCTCTTTGTTCCAGAGAAGGACGACGAAGATGAAGAACGAGGCCGGGTAATAAACGGTCCCGTAATCATTCTTCTCCACATTAATTCCTTTGAACATACCGAACCGCAAAGAGAGGAAATTCACGACTATGAGAATCAAGCCGAGGAGCTCGGGGTAGAATGCATCATGGAACAGGAACGGGGCCCAGGGGACGGCCAGGGCGACGACTACATGGACGAATCTTCGTGTAGTTGTCGATTGAAGCTTGAATATCCTCCTCGCTCCGTCGGCAATCAGAACGAGGAACAAGAGTAGAAGCAGCCACAAAATGCATTCAAGAGGTTCGTCCATGGTTGAGAAAGTAATTGGTGAATGGGGAAACAACAAACTCACCTATCTCTGTTGTCCTCGATATAACCCAGCATCGCCTCGGCAATTTTGAGAGAGGGGAAAGGGGTGAGCAAATTTTGTCCCATTGCTTGAATCTCCCGAACAACCTATATAAATTTCTCTCGCAATATTTGTCAGGGCTTCCTGCGCACGAGATCCACGATTTGGGCGTTGCCACCATGGATGCATGATGAGAATCAAACGGATAACATCGTAGAACAAAATTGATTTTAACATAATTATGCACAGGAAAGTTACATTTGAAAAACCATCTTGGTGCACATCTGGTTAATCAAGAGAGTGATTTTCTCTGCGATCCATGTGAAGAAGGGTGAGTGCTCAAAACAATTGCCAAAGATTAAGATCCCTGTAATGGTCAGACTATCAATTGCGTCTTTTTCCTGTAACAAGGAAGCTCGCTTCAAACCGATTGTCGCTTTACCATGGATTGTACGAAAGTATTAATCTGCGGAATTCGCGACGACTTCTTTGCCGTTGGTGTTGAGTGGAATGTTCCGGGGGCTATCATGACATTTTAAGCTTGCAACATCCGTTAAGGAAAGACAATGTTCAGAAAGATCGTCGTCGTTCTATGCTTTTCTGTGCTGAGTTCGTGTTCCAGGAATAGTCAGATCATCAGTTTGTCGAACAGGTTCTTCCAGGCTTGTGATCAAAGAGACTTCAAGCTGGCGTACACCATGTTGTCTTCGGCCGACAAACGGTGTATGTCCCAGGATAGTTTCAACATCATGTCGTGCAAGATGTACGATCAGACTGTCGCCTTGAATTGCTCTTCACCCGTCAGCACTGTCGTTGAAAGAACAGAGCGCGACACGAGCTGGGTCAGACAGGTGTGGCGCGTTCCTGACTACGCACTTATCGACAGTATGAAACCGCAGGATATAAGGTTCTCCGCCTTCTTTGCCAGAATGGATTCTGAGAAGGCGGTGCCGATCAGGCTTGACAGTTCGCGCATGATAAGTGTAGTCAAAGAGCAGGGTCGTCTCTATGTATACCTTGGATTAGATAAGTTCAAGGAGTTCGAGGAATCCTACCGGTCCATTATGAGTCGCTATTCGTTTTTGATTGTAGTGGTTCCCAGAACCGTCGGTGTCTACACAACCAGTCACGGCGACTACTCTGCTAAAGCCTCAGTTCGCGTTACCAACTACTCTCCGTTTTTCGTCAGTGGATTCGTCTGCTCAATTTCATTTGACAGAACACCTTACGAGTCCGACTGCAGAGCTTTCGAAACGACCATTGTTCCATCTGCACAATCTGCGGTTGCTACCGCGCGTCTTCCGGTGCACCTGGAACTCATCGCGAGATATCTTTCTAACGGCTTTTCGTCCTATCGAATCGAGCGTGATAGAATTACGATCACTCCGACGACTGTTCGTTTCGGCGCGGCTGCAACTGAATACATAAGGGATATTTCTATGAAGCAGTCAGGCTTTACAGGCTTCGCCTTCCTCACCCCCGCCTACAATAAATCGCTCCTTGATTTCTGAATGGTTCTGAGAGACCAGGTATCTCTTCCAAGACTGGGGCTGTAGACGATTCATGAGTGGTTCCCCCTTTTACTTCCATCCACGATTGATTAAATTTTCTAAAACGAGGATCCGTATGTCAGACCTCATGCTTGACGGGAATTCTCTTACGGCAGTTAGCGCATACGGCGCAGAGAAAGAACGTGCACAAGTCTCTTTATCCCGGGCCGCTATCCGCAACATGGAACGGTCGAGAAGAGTGGTTGAAGGGTGGCTCGATGGCAATGAAGTAATCTACGGTGTTACTACCGGTTTCGGTGAATTTGCCACCGTGAACATTCCGCATGAAGATATCAAGCAGCTCCAGATCAACCTGATCAGAAGCCACTCCGCCGGTACTGGCGAGCCGCTCCTACCGAATATTGTCCGTCTCATAATCCTGCTTCGTGCCAACGCGCTCGCGAAAGGATACAGCGGCATCAGGCACTCCGTCGTGGAGCGTTTGCTGGATATATTTAATCTTGGGTTGATCCCGTTTATACCTTCGAAGGGTTCGGTTGGAAGCAGCGGTGATCTTGTTCAACTGGCTCATCTGGTGCTCGCAATGGTCGGCGAAGGGAGCTTTATCAAAGATGGAGAGATCATCCCGGCACGAAGAGTTCTGAAGAAAGCCGGGTTGTCACCGATCAGTCTCAGCGCAAAAGAAGGACTCGCACTAGTAAACGGGACACAGATGATGGGTGCATTCGCCGTCCACTGCGTTGTTGAAGCCGCAAAGCTTGCCAAGATATTCGATATAACTGGTGCGCTAAGCGTGGAAGCTCTGCGTGGGACGGACGTCGCATTCGACGCAAGGATACATAATCTGAGACCCTACAATGGGCAGAAGATATCGGCGGGCAATGTCAGGCAACTCATGAAAGGCAGCGAGATACGCAAATCACATCTCCACAACGACGGTAAGGTCCAGGATGCTTATTCGCTGAGGTGCATGCCGCAGGTGCATGGTGCAGTTAGGGATACAATTGAATTTTGCACTCGGCAGGTAAATATTGAGATTAACTCTGCCACCGACAATCCGCTGATATTTGCCGACTCCGGCAATTCCGGAAAGACGAGAGGAATCCATCTTGAAGGCGGGAATTTCCATGGTGAGCCGCTGGCGCTCGCGTGCGACTTTCTGGCGATTGCGCTGAGTGAATTCGCAAGCATATCGGAGCGTCGAACGGAACGAATGGTGAATTGGCAGCTCAGCGGTTTGCCGAAATTCTTGATCGAAAACGGCGGTCTGAATTCAGGTATGATGATAGCGCAGTATACGGCGGCATCGCTGGTCAGCGAAAATAAAGTGCTTTCGCACCCTGCAAGTGTCGATTCAATCCCAACTAGTGCAAACCAGGAGGACCACAATTCGATGGGATCCATCGCGGCGCAAAAGTGCTTTCAGGTTCTGGAGAATGTGTGGAGGGTCGCGGCGATCGAGCTGCTCGTTGCTTGTCAGGCCATAGATTTCACTCGTCGTATCGGCGTCAACGGGAGTGTGCTTCGATGCGGTACCGGAACACAGGCGGTGCACGATCTCGTCAGGAAGAACATATCCCACCTGGAGAAAGACCGGCTGCTTCATGCGGATATTGAAGAGGCATTGATACTGCTGAAATCAGGAGAAGTCATCCGAGTTGCCGAATCTGCTTCAGGAAACCTTGAGTAAAGGAGACCATAGAATGGATATAACATTTCAGGTGAGTTTGTATCCGATTGCCAAAAAGGATTTCAAGACACCAATTGATAATTTCATCGCAAGCCTCAAGGAGGATAAACTCAACGTCGTGGTGCACGAGACATCGACCATCGGATCCGGGAACGCCGATAAAATCTTTGATGCACTGAAGAAAGCGTATTTGTCTGCCTCGAATGAAGGAGACACGGTGATGGTTCTTACGGTGGTTAACGGCGCGCCGACGAAGCAAGAATTGGATGTGCTGAACCACAGATGATTAACGGTGAAAGTACATCCGATCTTTTTCGGAGTAAATATCGAGTACAATCGACACGGTTAAGAGGATGGGATTTTTCTGGTGGTGGTTATTGTTTCGATACGGTTTGTGTGAAGGAGAGGCAATGTGTTTTTGTCCGCGCACTCGATGGAAAGATAATTCTATCAGAAATTGGAGCAGTCGCCGATAAATGTCGGGCGGATATTCCAAATCATTTCGCGTTTGTGAAATGGGGAAATGATGACCAATTTGTTCATCTTGATCGTTAAAATCGGAGAATAAATGCCAATACCAGAAGAAGCGATTCGTGAAATGCCGAAGGTCCAGCTGCACGATCATCTTGACGGCGGCCTGCGACCTGAAACAGTAATCGAGCTCGCGAAAGGACAGAAATACGATTCACTTCCGACAACGGATCCGGTTGAGCTCGGCGAGTGGTTTCACCGCGGTGCTAACAGGGGAAGTCTTCCGCTGTATCTCGAAGGTTTCGCTCACACGTGCGGTGTCATGCAAACCCCGGACGCGCTGGAGCGTGTTGCATATGAAATGATGGAAGACATGAAGAATGATGGCGTGGTCTACGTCGAGACGAGATTCGCGCCCGTTTTCCATACCGATAAAGGTCTGCATTGGGAGGAGGTCGTTGCGTCAGTCCTGCGCGGACTTGAAAGAGGGAAGAAAGATTTCGGCGTCGGTTACGGCCTGATAATTTCCGCGATGAGAAATATGAATCTCAGTGAGGAGATGGCACAACTGGCGGTAGACTTTCGTGATCGCGGCGTAGTCGGGTTCGATCTCGCCGGCGAGGAAGGAGGGTATCCACCGAAGAAACATGTCGAGGCCTTCCACTATATCCAGAGGATGAATTTCAATATTACAATTCATGCGGGTGAAGGCTTCGGAAAGGAATCGATCTGGCAAGCGATCCAGTGGTGCGGTGCGCATCGGATAGGTCACGCGACAAGACTGTTGGAAGATATCGTCATGGTTGACGGTAAAGTTGTTAAACTTGGAACTCTCGCACAATATGTTCTCGATAAGAGAATTCCGCTTGAAATGTGTCTGAGTTCCAATGTGCACACGGGCGCTTCCAAGAACTTGCAGGAACATCCGTTTGGGATTTATTACAATGAGAAATTCAGAGTTACGCTTAACACCGACAACCGCCTTATGAGCGCCACGACATTGACAAAGGAATTCACAATTGCGCGAGACGTTTTCCACCTCACTTTCCCGGAGATGGAAAAACTCACGATCAACGCTATGAAGAGCGCGTTCATACCCTACGGAGAGCGTATGAAATATATCTATGACATAATCAAGCCCGGGTTCAGGAGACTTCGTGAGAAGTACGGACTGACGGGCGAAGCGCCGTATGGCGGAAGATAGATGCTCACGAGTTCAACCTGCCTACCTGCAGGTAAGCTCCTGAAAAGCAAGGAGGAAAAACATGTCTACTGAAACGAAGCAATCGACGGAGAAAGCATTCCGCACTGTACGTGCCCCGCGGGGTACACAACTGAACACGAAGGGCTGGCAGCAGGAAGCCGCTCTCCGGATGTTGATGAACAATCTGGATCCGGAAGTTGCCGAGAAGCCAAATGAACTTATCGTATACGGCGGAAGCGGAAAAGCCGCAAGAAACTGGGAGGCTTTCGACGCAATTGTTGCGACCCTCAAACGGCTGGAGAATGACGAAACGCTAATGATCCAATCGGGTAAGCCGGTAGGTGTATTCAAGACCTACGAAGAGGCACCGCGGGTCCTAATTTCAAATGCAATGCTTGTTCCGGCCTGGGCCAATTGGGACGAGTTCCGCCGACTCGAAGCACTCGGCTTAACGATGTTCGGGCAGATGACTGCCGGAAGCTGGATATACATCGGGACCCAGGGAATTTTACAGGGAACCTACGAGACGTTTGCCGAAGCTGGTAGGAAATATTTCGGCGGCAGTCTATCGGGCAGATTTGTCTTGACGAGCGGACTCGGCGGAATGGGCGGTGCACAGCCGCTCGCGGCCACCATGAACGGCGCGGCATTCCTCGGAGTGGAGGTCGACCGCCAAAGAATAGAGCGCAGGCTGAAGTCCGGTTACCTCGACAGGATGAGCACAAACATTGACGAGGCACTATCACTTGTCACGGATGCGAAGTCGAAGCGAATCCCGCTTTCGGTCGGACTCCTCGGTAATGCGGCAGACGTAATTCCCGAGATTGCCCGCCGACGTATCGTACCTGACTTACTGACTGACCAGACAAGCGCACACGACACTTTGAACGGATACGTGCCGGCAGGGATACCCTATGAATCGGCGCTACTCCTTCGAAAGACTGATCCTCAAAAGTATATTTCGATGGCCAGAGACTCGATCGTCAATCACGTCCGGGGCATGTTGGAAATCAAAAAGCTTGGTGCTGTGACCTTCGATTATGGAAACAACGTTCGCGGCGAAGCAAAGGCCAGCGGATTGGAAAACGCGTTCGATATTCCGGGCTTTGTTCCTGAGTTTATCCGTCCTCTGTTTTGTGAGGGCAAAGGACCATTCAGGTGGGCGGCCCTAAGCGGCGATCCCGAAGATATCTATGTCACCGATGAAGCAGTAATGAAGACGTTTCCTGAAAACGCCAATCTTGTAAACTGGATTCAGAAAGCTCAGAAGCATGTGAAATTCCAGGGACTACCCGCGAGGATTTGCTGGCTTGGATATGGTGAGCGCGACAAGATGGGACTCATTTTCAACGACCTCGTTAAATCGGGAAAAGTAAAGGCGCCTATTGTGATCGGACGCGATCATCTTGACGCTGGAAGTGTCGCTTCACCAAATCGTGAAACGGAAAAGATGAAAGATGGTTCAGACGCGATTGCAGATTGGCCGATACTCAACGCTCTCCTGAATGCGGTCGGTGGCGCGAGCTGGGTTTCGGTTCATCATGGCGGAGGCGTAGGAATCGGGCTCGCCATCCATGCAGGGATGGTCGTCGTCGCGGACGGAACCGATTCAGCGGCGAGGCGGCTAAAAAGAGTACTGACTTATGACCCCGGTCTGGGTGTTATCAGACACGCCGATGCGGGGTATGATGACGCTGTTCGTGTAGCCCGGCAAAAGGGAATTGATATGCCGATGGTTGACCGCGCAGGGAAATCGTAGGCTCGATTTCAATCTGGAGAGAAAAGTGATATTAAAGTGCGTCGAAATGATGCCTGCCCGCTGAAGCACAACGCGCTCAGGCGGGGATTATTGGATTAGCGTTTAATGAAGCTCGCTTACCGTGTTACAGGACAAGGACGACCACTCATACTTCTTCACGGCCTGTTTGGATCAGGTGACAACTGGTATACATTGTCTAAGATCTTCGGTGAGAAGTTCAAGACATACGCGGTCGACCAGCGCAACCATGGCCGCTCCCCGCACGGCAATGAATTCAATTATAGAGTCATGGCGGAAGACATCAATGAGCTGATGTTCCACGAACAGATTGAAAATGCCAATGTACTTGGCCATTCCATGGGTGGAAAGGCCGCGATGCAATTCGCTGGCATGTATCCAGAGAAAGTGGATAGACTGGTTGTCGTCGATATTTCTCCGCGGGGGTATCCACCCGGACACGATCAGATTTTCGAAGCCATGTTCAAGCTGGATCTCCAAAAGTATGAAACGAGGTCGCAGTTGGATTCCGCACTCGCTCCACGCATTGCAGATTCGGCTGTCAGACAGCTTCTTCTCAAGAATGTGGAACGCGATGACAACAAACGATTCAAATGGAAAATTGACATCGAAGCGATTTACCGCAATTACGAAAATGTGAATGCCGCCGTAACCCTTGATGGATCATTTGATAAACCGGCATTGTTCATTCGCGGTGGCAGATCGTCCTACCTCATAAAATCGGATAAGAAGGACATCCGGGATCACTTCCCGCTGGCTGAGTTCGTAACGATCGATAGCGCAGGGCATTGGGTTCATGCGGACGAACCTGTAGAATTCACGAAGCTTGTGATGGAATTTTTAACTCGCTGACGGCGTTATTCAGTTCAAGTGCTGCTGATGCTTGCGGTTGCAATAGAAAGCTGATGAAATGGAGTCTTGACTCAGACGAGGAACCAGGCATCATGGCATATTTGAAAATCTTTTAATCGGAATTTAACTTCTTAATGCAACAGGAGGTAAGTATGTCGGTCGAGATCGGTAAGAAAGCCCCGGACTTCAAACTTTATGACACAGATCGGAAGGAAAGAAGTCTTTCTGAATTTGCGGGCAAGAAAGTGGTCCTCGCATTCTATCCAGGCGCGTTTACGAGCGTATGTACTAAAGAGCTCTGTAACTTCCGGGACTCACTGAGTAAGTTCAACAATATTAGTGCGCAGGTGATCGGCGTAAGCGTAGACCCGCCCTTCTCAAACAAAGCTTTTGCTGAACAGAACAAGCTCAATTTCCCAATCCTTTCGGACTATGAGAGAACTGTTGTCAAGGCCTACGATGCTTACCATGATAATTTCGTCGGCCTGAAGGGCTACACTTCTGCCAAGCGGGCAGTGTTCGTGATTGACAAATCAGGAGTAATCAAATACAAATGGGTATCCAACGATCCGGGTGTCGAACCGAACTATGATGAAGTGTTTAAAGCAGTGGAGTCTGCCAGCTGATTTCACCAGGTTTACTTCATTTGCAGGCTCGTAACGAAAGTTGCGCGCCTGTTTTTTTCTTACAGTATTTTAGTCCATAAGATTCGAGTAGAAGGGAGACCTACGAGATGGCGAAGGCTGCAAAGACAACGCAGAAGAACATTGTTGACGAGATTCAGGCAGGAGTAAAAGCGCCGGATTTTTCCCTCAAGAGTGATGCAGGCGATACGGTGAAGCTATCGGGCTTGAAAGGAAAGAAAGTTGTCTTATACTTTTATCCGAAAGACGATACTCCCGGATGTACAAAAGAGGCATGCTCTTTCAGAGACGGCTTCAGCGAAATAATGAAGAGAGGCGCGGTGGTGCTTGGAGTAAGTGGCGACTCCGTCGAGTCGCATAAGAAATTCAAAGAGAAGTTCCATCTGAATTTCCCGTTATTGAGCGACGAAGAGAAGAAAGTCCTGAATGCCTATGGCGTATGGAAACAGAAATCTCTTTACGGCAGGAAGTTCATGGGCATTGAGAGGACAACATTCGTTATTGATGAGGCCGGCAAGATCAAGAAGGTATTTCCAAAAGTTAAAGTAGACGGCCATTACAATGAGGTCCTGGAAGAGCTATGAGCGAAGTTAAGATCGATCTTCAATTGGAAGATCTAGTCAGAGAGATACTCTTGAAGCTTGGCGAAGATCCGGAACGCGAAGGTTTGCAAAAAACTCCTTATCGTGTCGCGCGCGCCTACGAATTCCTTACCAAGGGCTATCACCAGGACATAGAGACCGTGATGAACAACGCAGTGTTCAAGGATAAGTACAACCAGATTGTCATAGTGAAGGACATCGACTTCTATTCCTTGTGCGAGCATCATATGCTTCCGTTCTTCGGCAAAGTGCACATTGCGTACATCCCCAACGGCAAAATCGTGGGATTGAGTAAGATGCCTCGAGTGGTTGAGGTATTCGCAAGACGGCTTCAAGTCCAGGAGCGTATGACACAACAGATTGCGGAAACACTTTACAGCTACCTGGAGCCTTTCGGAGTCGGCGTGGTCGTTGAAGCTCAGCATCTCTGTATGATGATGCGTGGGGTGGAGAAGCAGAATACTATTGCAACGACGAGTGCGATGCTGGGAGAGTTTCACGAGGATGTGAAGACAAGGGAAGAATTCTTGAATTTGATCGGACGCAGGTGAGCCGGTCTTGAGGTTAGAAGGAAAAGTTGCGGTGATTACGGGTGCCAGCAGAGGCATCGGCAAGTCGATCTCTGAGCAATTTGCGCGCGAGGGAGCAATGCTTGTCTTGTCTGCGCGCACAAGGTCGACTCTTGACGCTATCGCCGAAAAACTTAGAGAGACCGGTGTCGAAGTCCTTGTCCAGCCTGCCGATGTTTCGATTGAACGGGACGTGGTGGCACTTATAGCTGCGGCTGCTCGCAACTACGGTAAAATCGACATCTTGGTGAATAACGCCGGGATCGGAATCTTCAAGCCCGTGTCCGAGACGGGAACAGATGAGTTTGATGCGCTATTCGACGTCAACATGCGTGGAGTGTTCATCGCAACACGTGAGGTGCTGAGGCATATGGTGGAGCAAAATGACGGCACCATCATCAACATCGCATCTTTGGCTGGGAAGAACCCGGTCGAAAATGGAGCGGTGTATGCCGCCACCAAGTGGGCTTTGCTCGGATTCTCAAAGAGCATCATGCTCGAAATGAGAAAACACAATATCAGAGTTGTGGCGATCTATCCCGGATCCGTTGACACTGAATTTGGCTCCGGTCATCATCCCGATGGAGAAAAGATCCTGCAGGCCGACGACGTCGCGGAAGCTGCCGTCCTGGCCGCTTCTCTTCCGCCGCGCGCCATGATGAGTGAAATCGACCTGAGGCCCACTAACCCGAAGTAATATGCTTTCGGAGCGAAATGTATTCGATGTTACAATAATCGGGGGAGGGCCGGTTGGGTTATACGGTGTATTCTACGCCGGCCTGCGGGGGATGAAATCAAAAATACTCGATGCTCTGCCGGAGCTTGGCGGCCAGCTCGTCACGCTTTATCCGGAAAAAACCATTTTCGATGTCGGTGGCATCCCGAAGATTCTTGCAAGGGATCTGGCTGAGCAACTCATCAAGCAGGCGTCGACTTTTCACCCGGCTGTCTGCCTCGATGAAAAGATCGTGGCCTTCACGATGCACAAGGATGGTGATCAATCCGTCTTTGAGCTTACATCAGAACAGAAGGTCTCACATTTTACGAAGACGATTGTTCTCACAGCCGGGATAGGAGCGTTCAAACCGAAGAAACTGGAGGTCCCGGGACTCGCCGAGTTTGAAGGCCGTGGTGTCTACTACTTCGTCAACGATAAGAGTGTCTTCAAGGGAAGAGATATTCTTATTGTCGGCGGAGGGGATTCTGCAGTGGAGTGGTCTCTCAACTTGTTGGATATTGCCAACCACATCTCGCTTATTCATCGAAGCGATCAATTTCGTGCCCACGAGGAGAAGGTGGAGGAACTTCTGGCATCAAGCGTTGATGTCAGAACATTTCACGAGCTGAAGACTGTCAAAGGTATTTCCAGGATCGAGGAGGCAGTCATATTCAACAATAAGACGCTGGCAGAAAGCAGTTTGAATGTGGACTCGATAATACTCAACCTCGGATATCGCACTGATCTTGGTCCGATAAAAAAGTGGGGACTCGATCTGGACAAAGGCGGGATAGTGGTAAACTCCAGGATGGAAACGAATATCAAAGGGATTTATGCCGCAGGAGATGTCGCCTCGCATCCTGGAAAACTAAAGCTGATCAGTACGGGGTTTGGGGAAGTCGCGACAGCGGTAAACTTCGCTAAGAACCTTATCAGCCCCATCTCGAAAGTTTATCCGGGACACTCCAGTGATTTGAAAGATCTCAACTCTGGAACGCTCGGTTGACTGGAGTTTTGTAAATTACTCCATGAGGTATTTAACCGCCCGGGTCGTCAGGAACTTCAGTTCCCTGAGGCACTACAACTACAGGCTTTACTGGATTTCGCAGTTGATTTCTGTCACCGGAACCTGGATGCAGAATGTAGCACTTGCCTGGCTGGTGGTTACGCTCACGGGTTCTGCTGTGGCACTCGGCACAACCACGGCACTTCAGTTTCTTCCCATTCTCTTTCTCTCACTGTTCGCCGGTGTCTACATCGACAGATTACCGAAGCGCAAGATAGTTCTGTGGACGCAGAGTCTCTCTGCAATTCAAGCTTTAGCCCTTTGGCTACTGGTCGCTTTTAATGCCATAACGATAATAGAGATCTACGCGCTTTCATTGTTCATCGGATTTGTAAATGCTTTTGACCAGCCTGCGAGGCAGGCATTCGTTCCGGAGATGGTGCCCGATGAAGACATCGGCAATGCAATTGCGCTGAACTCACTTCTCTTTAATGCGGCAAGAACTATCGGACCAGCGATTGCCGGCTTGACTATTGCCCTGGTAGGTGTCGCCCCTTCTTTTCTAATAAACGCACTGAGTTTCATTGCCATAATTGCTGCCCTATCGATGATGAAGAAATCGCGTCTCAGAGTTTCCGTCTCCAAGGTTCGTACTACTTTGAAGGAAGGCATCAAGGAGGGAGTCTCCTTTGCGATGAATGAGCCGTCGATCTTGTCCGTCCTTATTGTTTTAGTCTTCGTCGGGACATTCGGCTACAACTTCAGCACCATCCTTCCGTTGCTCGCGAAATTTGTTCTCCACGGCGGCCCGGAAGTGTTTGGAGCGGTAACTTCTGCACTTGGTATCGGCTCCATGGTCGGAGCCTTGTTGGTCGCTGGGAAGCAGAGACCGACGCGCAAGTTCATCTACACTTTTGCCACGGTGTTTGCGGTGATCGACATTGCAATTTCATTATCCCGTACCTACGAGCTCACAGTATTGCTGATAGTTGCCCTCGGCGTTGCAAGTATAGCATATATCGCTTCTACCAATACTTCACTTCAAATGAATAGCCCGATTCATCTCAGGGGAAGGATCATGGGGTTGTATGTGGTGATTTTTGCCGGTAGCACGCCTATCGGAGCTCTATTCACCGGATTTATGGCAGACTGGATCGGCACCACGCGCATGATTTTCATTGAAGGCCTGTTGTGTCTCGTGGGTGTAGGATCAGGTACAATTTATTTAAGGAGAAAACTCTCATTGATGCGCAATCGGGAAATCGGTGAAGCAACTGAGGCAAGCTGAAGCCGGCAAAATTCCTTATGGCATCTTGAAATTCGAGGGATGTATCGCTTCAACAGATTTGCTGCAAGGTCAGGCGGAGCAGTGGTGTCGTAATTTGTGTTCTACTCAAACCGCGAAGATTGCTAAGGTACACCGAGGATCTCTTAGCGATACAGAACTTTGCGATCCTTGCGATCATGGCAGTTCATTTACTTTTTTTCTTTGAAGTGAGATTCAAATCAGGACACTACTGGCGGAGCCCTTACCTTGATTTTCTGCCGCCGCTTAAGTATTTTTTTTCTCACTTTCGATCCGGTAATGCCGGATTGGCGGCCCGCTTGACGCGGGCTTTTGGCTAATTTAAGACGGCTCTCCCATATCCTGAGGTTGCAATGGAGCAGTTTAACGGCGTCGACTATTTCAATACGGAGAGTCTCCTCTCCGCAGAAGAAAAACTTGTCAGGGACACAGTTCGCGATTTCGTATCCGAAGAGGTGATCCCAATTATCGAGAAGCATTACCGCGAAGGTACGTTTCCGACTCATCTAATCAAGAAAATGGGGGAACTTGGATTCCTCGGTCCGACACTTCCTTCAAAGTATGGCTGTGCTGAGCTTAACAACGTGGCTTATGGGCTCATCATGCAGGAACTCGAGCGCGGCGATTCGAGCGTAAGGAGTTTCGCTTCGGTTCAAAGCGGGCTTGTAATGTACCCGATACACACCTTCGGGAGCGAGGAGCAAAAGGAGCATTGGCTTCCTCGTCTTGCGAAAGGTGATGCGGTGGGCTGCTTTGGATTGACCGAGCCCGACCATGGTTCAGATCCGGGAGGCATGACCACGCGAGCAACCCGCAAAGGCAACACGTTCGTCATCAACGGAGCGAAAATGTGGATCACGAACGGGACGATTGCCGATGTCGCCGTGGTCTGGGCAAAGCTTGATGGCGAGGTGAGAGGTTTTCTTGTGGAAAAGGGAACGCCCGGATTCACTGCCCCCGAAATGACAGGTAAACATTCGTTGCGCGCATCGGTAACGAGCGAGCTTGTTTTCCAGGATTGCGATATCCCTGAAGAAAACATCCTCCCGAAATCTTCGGGGCTAAAATCACCGCTCATGTGCCTCGACCAGGCAAGATATGGCATCGCATGGGGCGCCGTCGGTTCTGCGATGGCGACGTATGACTCGGCTTTAAACTACGCAAAGTCCAGAATCCAATTCGACAAACCGATTGCCGCATTCCAGATCACTCAGGAGAAATTGGTTTTCATGCTGACAGAAATTACCAAAGCCCAACTGTTGAATCTTCAGCTCGGCAGGCTGAAAGACCAGGGAAAGCATAAGTTTACTCAGGTGTCAATGGCAAAGAGGAACAACGTCCAGTTTGCACTGGAGATAGCCAGGATTGCCAGGACCATACTCGGCGCTAACGGCATTCTGGGCGAATATCCTGTGATGCGTCACATGGCTAATCTCGAAAGCGTATATACTTACGAAGGAACTCATGACATCCATACTCTAATAATCGGAAGCGACATAACAGGATTTCAGGCTTTCAATTGACGATCTGTGATATCGTAGAGGAGACGAAATAAATGAAGATGAATGGCAATTTGACGAGTAAGGTGGTTGGAGATGCGTTGACTTTTGATGACGTCCTGCTGGTTCCGAATTATTCGAGTGTGCTCCCGAGAGAAGCAAACGTCCGCACCAGGTTCACCAAAGGTATTGAACTCAACATCCCTCTTGTAAGCGCTGCCATGGATACCGTGACAGAGAGTGAGTTGGCAATTGCGCTGGCCCGCGAAGGCGGTATAGGTATTATTCACAAGAATTTTTCAATTGAAAAGCAAGCTGAAGAAGTGGATCGAGTCAAGAGATCAGAAAGCGGAATGATTTCGGACCCTGTCACTCTCGGTCCTGATCATACCGTTCGTGAGGCGGTGTCACTGATGAACAAGTATCACATTTCCGGCATTCCCGTCGTCAACGGCGAGATCCTCGTCGGAATCCTGACGAACCGTGACTTGCGATTTGTTGATGATCACGAACGCAAGATTTCAGAATACATGACTGAAGACAACCTTGTCACTGCCAAACTCGGGACGACACTTGAGGCTGCCGAAACTATTCTACAGAAACACAAAGTAGAGAAACTACCCGTTGTCGACAGCAATGGGAAGCTCCGTGGGCTGATTACCTTCAAAGACATTCAGAAGAAGAGGAAATACCCGTTCGCCTGCAAAGACGAGCGCGGTAGACTGCGAGTCGGAGCTGCAGTCGGTGTGAAATCAGAAACGATTGCCCGGGTAGAGGCTCTGGCAAAGGCGGGGGTTGATGTCGTAATTATCGATACCGCTCATGGCCACTCTCGCGGTGTCATCGGGATGATAAAAGAGGTAAAAAAGAAATTTCCACAACTCCAGATTGTTGCCGGTAATGTCGGCACGAAGGAGGGAACCGTAGATCTTATCAATGCCGGCGTGGACGCGGTGAAGGTCGGAATCGGGCCCGGAAGTATTTGTACGACGAGGGTTGTGGCAGGGATAGGTGTCCCTCAGATCAGCGCGGTCATGGAGTGCGCCGCCGCTGCGGAGAAACATGGCGTTCCCATTATTGCCGACGGTGGAATAAAGCAAACCGGCGATATTGCAAAAGCAATCGCCGCGGGAGCAGACAGTGTCATGATTGGGAACCTCTTCGCCGGCGTTGAAGAAAGTCCGGGAGAAAAAGTCCTCTTCGAGGGAAGAGCATACAAGACGTATCGCGGGATGGGTTCGCTTGAGGCAATGAAGGCAGGGAGCAGCGACAGGTATTTTCAGGACGCTGAAGACGATATCAAGAAGCTGGTCCCGGAAGGCATTGAAGGAAGGGTGCCGTACAGGGGGCCGCTCAGCGATACAGTTTACCAGATGGTCGGAGGCCTGCGGGCCGCGATGGGATACCTTGGATGTAAGACTATACCGGATCTCAAAAAGAATGGTAGGTTTGTTCGGATCACTTCTGCCGGACTGAGCGAGAGCCATCCCCACGACGTAGATATCGTCAAAGAGGCTCCGAACTACCATCTATGAAACCGGACGATTTACAAAAAGACTCGGTCTCTCGCGTCAGGAAGCTTCAGTCCTATCTTAAGCGGAATTCTCTCGACGCGTTTTTTGTCGCCGACATTTCAAACGTCCGGTATCTAACGACGTTCAGCGGAACGTCCGGATTCTGTTTAGTATTCCCCGACAGCTCATTTTTCTTGACTGACTTTCGGTACAGGTCGCAGGCAGGTGCGGAGGTCTTAAGCAGTGAGGTTACGGTCTATTCAGGCAACGTTTGGGATTTTGTTGCGAACAGATTTTTTAAACAATCATCGGGGCGGAAGCTGTTCATCGGCGTAGAAGATAGCATTCCGGTTGGTACATTCGACGAGGCTTCCACAAAGATCAAGCAATGTCTTTTTGTGAAGACATCCTCTGTAATTGAACAGATGGCAGCAGTAAAATCGAGGGCAGAAGTTGAGAGAATTCGAAAGGCATGTTGGATAAGCGGAACAGCACTTGAAGTCTTGACAAAGGAAGAGTGGGTTGGGATGAGCGAGAAAGATCTCGCTGCATCGATTGAATTCAACCAGAAGACGATGGGTGCCTCTAAGGAGTCATTCGACACGATCGTTGCAAGCGGTTGGCGTGGGGCACTGCCGCACGGCGTCGCCTCAGACAAGCCGGTCGGTCTAAACGAGCTTGTAACACTCGACTTTGGGTGCTTCTACGAAGGCTATGCATCCGATATCACCAGGACTTTTCAAACGAGCGATAAAATTGGACCCGAACTCAAAAAGATCTACCAGATAGTCTATGATGCGCAGAGAAAAGGGCTTGACGCAGCTCGTGCGGGTGTGAAGACGAACAAAGTCGATAAAGCATCGAGAGATTATATTACGAAGAAAGGTTACGGTAAATATTTCGGACACGGTCTGGGACACGGAGTCGGGCTCAGAATCCACGAACTCCCGCGCGTATCAGCAACCAGTGAAGATGTTCTGGAAGAAGGGAATGTGATAACCATTGAGCCGGGAATCTATGTGCCTAAATTGGGCGGCGTTCGTATTGAAGATGATTTTCTCGTGACCAGCGTTGGCGTTCAGCAGCTTTCTCATTTTTCTAAAGATAGGGACTACTTTACTTCGGCACATGGCAGAAGACAGATGTAGCAAGTACTCCGCCATCCGCCCCTTTTGAAGATATCAGTCGAATGGTGAATCGAGTACTCGTTATCGCATACTATTTTCCGCCGATGGGAATGAGCGGGGTTCAAAGGACTTTGAAATTCGTAAAGTACCTGCCTCACCACGGCTGGGAACCGACTGTACTTACAATAACTCCTACGGCATATTATGCCCTTGACTATGCTATGATGGAAGAACTTGAAGAGTCGGGTGTCAAAACGGTTCGTACAAACTCTCTCGACCCAACAAGGCTCTTTGATAAGGGAAAGCCGGTGAAGATGCCTCATGAAAAGTTGCGGGGACTTCTTAGTATACTCAGCCAAATTGTTTTTATCCCTGACAACAAGATCGGCTGGAAGCGCGAGGCGCTGAGAGTCGGCCGGCAACTTATGCACGAGCAACAATTCGATGTCATTTTTTCAACAGCACCGCCCTATACCTGTCATCTGATCGGGCAGGAACTCTCAAGAGAGTTTGGCGTCCCTCTTGTTCTGGATTACAGGGATGCCTGGGTTGACAACCCGCTTCATTTCTATCTAACGCCTTTTCATAAGCTTGCCCATCAAAAACTTGAGCGGCGCGTCCTGAAAACTTCCAGTAGAGTCATCACAATTAATCGTCGGATAAAAGAGCTGATGATTTCCAGGTATGGCTTCCTGAGTTACAACGACATAGCGATCATACCACAGGGCTTCGACCCCGAAGATTTTCAGCTCGACGATGGCGTGGAGCTGCCGTTCTCCAGGAAGATGCGATTTACCTATGCAGGCACCTTTTATCGAAACCGAACACCGAAGTACTTCCTTGTGGCACTCGCCCAGCTTCTAAAGGATAGACCGGGGCTGAGAGATAGGATCGAGGCTGTATTTATCGGTACGTTTCGCAAAGAGAATATGGGGTTAATTGAATCACTTGGTCTTCAGGACCTGGTGAAAGTGTTCGGGTATCTGGATCACAAGGCGGCTGTCAGGTATTTGATGACGAGCGATGTGCTCTGGCTGACCATCGGAAACGGGAATGGAGAGGACATGATTTCGACCGGCAAACTCTTCGAGTACATAGGTGCCAGGAAACCGATCCTCGGACTCGTTCCGGAAGGGATAGCGAAGGCTACGATCCTGGCATCTAAAGCCGGCACCGTGGCTGGGCCTCAAGATGTCGCCGAGATAAAGAAAGCCATAGAGAATCTGTTCCAGCAATGGGAAAAACGTCAGCTCCCGAAGATCCCCCTGGAGTTTGCCGATGAATACAATCGGATAAGATTGGCAGGTGAGCTTGCAAAAGAGCTTTCCTTTCAGTTGGACTATCGCGGGTCATATGTAAAAATCGGAGCGCATGATTGAAAGTACTTGTTGTCGGAGGCGGGGGGCGTGAACACGCAATTGTAGATTCAATCTGCAGGGAAAAAGATGCTCATGTTTTCTGTGCACCCGGGAATGCAGGAATATCGCAACAGGCCGAACCGGTTAACCTGAAAGCCGAGTCGATTGAACAGATACTGAAGTTTGTCGAAGAGACAGAAATAGATCTGACGGTCGTGGGGCCGGAACAGCCGCTGGCGATCGGAATCGTAGACGCATTTTCCGCTCGACACAAAATGGTCTTCGGCCCATCAAAGTCAGCGGCTAGATTGGAAACAAGCAAGGTCTTTGCAAAAGAGTTCATGCAAAGGTGGAGGATTCCAACCGCAGAGTTCAGTGCCTTCGCAGCTTCCCAACACGAAGATGTGACGAGGTACCTTGCCGGGGCGAAGTACCCGCTCGTCCTCAAAGCAGACGGACTTGCCGCAGGCAAAGGAGTAATCATTGTCGGCTCTTTCCGTGAAGCACTGGAAGAGATCGAAAACTTTTTCGTAAAGAGAGTCTTTGGGGCTTCAGGTGAGAATTTAGTCGTGGAAGAATTTATGACAGGCGTCGAAGCTTCCGTGTTTGCGATAACTGACGGAAAGGACTATGTTGTCCTCCCTCCGGCACAGGACCACAAACGAGTCGGCGACAATGATACCGGAAAAAATACCGGCGGGATGGGATCTTTTGCACCAACGCCATTTGTAGATCAATCGATGATGAATAGAATTCGGTCGGAGATAATTGAAAGGACGATAGAGGGGACACGGGCCGAAGGATTCCCGTATTCAGGCTGCCTTTACTGCGGAATTATGCTCACGTCGGACGGACCTAAGGTCGTAGAATTCAATGCTCGGTTTGGTGACCCGGAAACGCAAGCAGTCCTTCAGTTGATTGACTCCTCGCTGGTTGAGCTGATGACGGCTTCTGCGAACGGGAACATTGCTGCCTATCGGCTCTCCGTGAACAGGTCGGCAGCTGTCTGTGTGATCGCGGCCTCGGGCGGATACCCTGACAGTTATGAAACCGGAAAGAGTGTCGAATTTCTTGAAAAAGCTCCGCGTGAGATTAAGGTTTTCCACTCAGGAACCAAGTTTATCAAAGGCGAGCTTGCGACGTCGGGAGGGAGAGTCCTCGGAGTTACCGGAATAGATGCAGGCGGCAGTATAGGAAACGCCGCTGCGCTTGCGTATGGGTACTTGCACAATCTCTCCTTCGAAGGTATGTTTTATAGGAAGGACATCGGCAGGAAAGCAATTGAACTTGAATCGAGAAAAGGAGTCTAGTAGTGAAAATACTCGTAACTGGAGGGGCAGGTTTCATCGGTTCCAACTTGGTAGATGCATTCGTCGGAGAAGGTCACGATGTTACAATAGTAGACAATTTCAGTACAGGATCTGTAGATAACCTCAATCCTAACGCCAAATTTTTCCGGGTCGATATTCGCGATACGGATATAAACAAGGTGTTTGATGAAGGCAAGTTTGACGTCATGGCACACCTTGCAGCACAAATGGATGTCAGACATTCGGTAGCTGATCCGATGTTTGACGCGAGTGTCAACATTGTCGGGACGCTAAACCTGCTTCAGAATTGCATCAGAACCGGAGTAAAGAAGGTCGTGTTTTCCTCGACGGGCGGCGCCGTCTATGGAGAGCAGGATTATTTCCCGGCAGATGAAAAGCACCCGACGCGCCCGTTGTCACCGTATGGCATTGCAAAACTGGCGGTGGAAAAATATCTGTTCTTCTATCACGCGGTTTATGGCCTCAAATATGTCGTTCTACGGTATGCGAACGTGTACGGCCCTCGCCAAAATCCGTTGGGCGAGGCCGGCGTTGTTGCGATCTTCACGAACAAACTTCTGAACGGTGAAGAACCGCTGGTCAATGGCGACGGCAAGCAGACAAGAGACTATACTTACGTTGGTGATGTAGTCCAGGCAAATGTATTGGCGCTTACTCATGATGCCACAGATATATTTAACATAGGCACAGGGAAAGAAACAGATGTCAACGAGCTTTTCGGCAAGATAAGGACTGCAACAGGTTCCCCAGCAAGTGAAAAGCATGGACCTGCAAAGGCAGGCGAGCAACGCCGAAGCGTGATCGATAGCGCCAGAGCGAAAAGCGTTCTAAGGTGGGCCCCGAAAGTCAATTTGGATGAAGGCCTGCGGCTGACGGTGGAATTCTTCAAGAAGAAAAAAGCTGGTGGCGGCAACTAACGAACTTATAGCCAGGCTTCTTGCGGGAGACAAGCTGGCACTAGCTAGGGCGATATCCTCGATTGAAAATCAGGATGAGAACTCAACGGGAGTATTGAATGAAGTTGATGGGAGGATCGGATGGGCACACAGAGTTGGGATCACTGGTCCGCCGGGAGCTGGTAAGAGTACACTTGTAGGTAAACTTGCAGCTGCGTTGAACGATAGAGGCAGGAGAGTCGGAATAATCGCCGTCGATCCGACCAGCCCGTTTACCGGCGGCGCATTGCTTGGGGACAGGATCAGGATGATGGATCTCGGGCTTCGCGAGGGCATTTTTGTGCGAAGCATGGCTACTAGAGGAAGTATTGGTGGGCTTAGCAGGACCACACAACGTGCTGCTGATGTCCTTGACGCGGCAGGATATGAAGTTGTTTTCCTCGAAACCGTGGGAGTGGGACAGGCAGAGCTTGACGTAGCCGAGGCAGCTGATACGACGATTGTCGTCCTAACGCCTGAATCCGGCGACGCGGTGCAGGCTATGAAAGCCGGCCTGATGGAAATTGCCGACTTCTTTGTCTTGAACAAATCTGATAGACCTGGTGCCGACCAGTCGTATAACGCCCTGCTAAACGTGCTCCAGATTACGCAGACTTCTTCGTCCGTCAATGAGCGAAAGGACGGGTGGTCCCCTTTTGTCGTGAAAACTGTTGCTAGTCAGAACATCGGCATAGAACAAGTTATCGAGGGTATTCAAAAGCATCATCAAAACATGATGAGCGGAGACCGACTCATCGAAAAGCGGAAAGATAGACTCCGGAAGTTGGTAATACAATTAGTCGAAGATAAGACTCGGTCTGCTTTTTGGACGGGCGACCGGATCACCAGGCTGGAAGACGGATTGAATCTGATTCTTGGCAACAGGAAATCCACGCTCCAATTTGTAGAGGAACTGATTAAGGAATGAATTAGTTCTCATCAGTAAATGAAACCCTGGATCTCGTGGAAGATCCCACGACGTATTCACTCAACAGAGCAAGGAGGCAAAATGGATTACTCATTGACGCCTGAGAACAGGCAAGTCCGAGATCTAGCGCGGGAATTTGCCGAAACAGAAATTAAACCGGTAGTAATGAAGTATGATGAGGCGCAGGAATTTCCTTCTGAGATTATGAAGAAATTGGGCGCCCTTGGTTTCATGGGCGTAACGTTTCCGGAAAAGTATGGCGGAGCCGGCCTTTCTTATATTGACTATTGCAGTGTTGTCGAAGAGATATCTCGCATCGATCCGTCTGTGGGACTATCGGTTGCTGCTCATAACGGTCTTTGCACAAGCCACATATACTATTTCGCGGGTGAGGAACTCAGGCTGAGATACATGCCTGAACTTGCTTCGGGTCGAAAGATCGGAGCCTGGGGTTTGACGGAGCCTGCGAGCGGAAGTGACTCGGGGGCGTTGCGCACCACAGCAGTTCGTAATGGCAGATCCTACAAGCTTAACGGCATGAAACAATTCACCACACACGGCTCCGTTGGGGAGACGATCGTTGTCATGGCAGTTACTGATCCGCAAAAGAAAAAGAAAGGGATTACTGCATTCATTCTTGAAAGGGGAATGCCGGGGTTATCCGTCGGTAAGAAAGAAAACAAACTTGGTATGAGAGCAAGCGATACCTCTACCATGATATTCAACGATGTGGAAGTACCCGCCGCAAACATGATCGGCGGTGAAGGCGAAGGATTCAATCAGGCCTTAGATATCCTTGACGCAGGTAGAATAGGTATCGCGGCTCTTGCTGTAGGAGTGGCGCAAGGAGCTCTGGACGCCAGCGTCAAATACGCAAACGAAAGAGTTCAATTCGGAAGCAAGCTTTCGCATTTCGAAGCTATCCAATGGAAGATTTCAGAAATGGCTACAAAGATCGAGGCTGCCAGGCTTATGACTTACAATGCTGCCTTTCTAAAAGACAGTGGTCGGGACATAAAGCTTGCTGCTGCGGGAGCCAAATATTTCGCGAGTGAAGTCGCGGTGAAGTGCACTGAGGAAGCTATCCAAATACACGGAGGTTACGGCTTCATAAAAGACTTCCCGGTTGAGAAATTGTACCGCGACGTAAAACTTCTCACGATCGGAGAGGGGACCAGCGAGATTCAGAAAATGGTGATCGCCAGAAGCCTTCTTCGTGTGTGATGATCTCGCTTGATGACTCTCTTTTAAGCTAGCTGAGACTTACACAAATGGCCGTTTCGTAGCGGGAATCCAGGATTGAAAAGTATATTCTCGATGGCTAAGTTTATCTAACTGTATCGGAGATTTTGATGACAAAAGAAGAGATAATAAAAGTACTTGGAAAAATAGAAGATCCGGATCTTCATAAAGATATTGTTTCTCTCGGCTTCGTAAAGAAAGTAAATATCACTGATCACAAAGTCGATGTTGAAATTCAGTTGACCACGCCTGCCTGTCCGGTGCGTGATGAGATGAAAGTGCAGGCAGTGGAGGAGATCAGAAAGCTTGGCTTCATAGGCGACGTGAATGTTGTGATGTCGAGTCAGGTTGTTACACACAATAATCAGATCCGGGAACAGATACTTCCGGGTGTCAAGAACACGATCGCCGTGGCGAGCGGAAAGGGAGGAGTGGGGAAATCTACAATCGCCGTCAACCTTGCTGCCTCTCTGGCGCTGGACGGAGCGCGAGTAGCTATCGTAGATGCAGATGTCTACGGACCTTCTTTGCCTTTGATGCTTGGAGTTACTGAAAAACCGGAAACGCAACAAATAGACGAGAAACGATTCAAAATCTACCCGGTGGAAAAATTTGGCATAAAGATGATGTCCATCGGTTTTCTCGTCGATACAGAAACGCCTATGATCTGGCGCGGCCCGATGGCGAGCGGGGCGATGAAGCAGTTTCTTACGGACGTCATCTGGGATGAACTCGATTATATGATACTCGACATGCCGCCGGGTACGGGAGATGTCCAGCTCACGGTCGTTCAAACAATTCCTCTGACCGGTGCGGTTATCGTGACAACTCCGCAAGATGTATCGCTTGCAGATGTTCGCCGCGGTGTTCGGATGTTCGAAAAAGTGAACGTTCCGATTCTCGGAGTTATCGAGAATATGAGCTATTTCGTCTGCTCACACTGCGGCCACAGGGAAGAGATTTTTAGCCACGGGGGCGGCAAGAAGACCGCTGAAAAGTTCGGCGTTCCGTTCCTTGGAGAAATACCTCTGTATACTCCGATCCGCATAGGAGGGGATATCGGGAAACCCATAGTGCTGATGGAGCCGGAATCGGAGCAAGCCCAAATCATACAGTCTGTGGCGAGACGGCTAGCGGCAAGGATCAGCATCACAAATATGAACGAGTCAAACAAACCAACGATTGAAATTTCCATGTGATTCGAATGGCTACTCTCTACTGCAAAGAAGACCTGATAGACAAAATCCGAAACGTTCTCGGTGAGGCGAACAAATTTCTCTCGATCGATGACGGTGGGGTGGAATTCGTTAACCTTGAGGACGACGGGATACTGCGGGTTCGTTTCTATGGCTCGTGCGCGGATTGCCCTCTAAGACCTATGACTCTCCGGGCAGGAGTTGAGCGGGCGGTTATGTTGAAAGTGGAAGAAGTGAGGCGCGTGGAGCTCGCCGTCTGAAAGGGCGGCTAAAGCGACTTCGGATCAAGCTCCTCGCATTTGTAGTTCCTGATCAAAATTGTCCTTGCGGGAAAACGCCTGATGATTTCATAGTTATGTGTGGCCACTATTACCGTCGTGCCGGATAAGTTGATCTTCTTTAGGATCGTGACAATTTCGGCAGAGGTTGCCGGGTCGAGATTGCCTGTGGGTTCATCTGCAATGATTGCTACGGGGTCCTTCGCAATTGCGCGTGCTATCGCAAGCCTTTGTTGTTCTCCTCCCGACATCTCTCCGGGCATAGAATTCTTGCGGTGGATCAAGCCAACTTGAGTCAGTGCCTGAGTAGCACGCATCTTCATCTCTCTTGACGAATTGCCCACCGCCTGCAGCGTAAATGTAATATTGTCGAATGCTGATCGGTCATCCAGTAATTTGAAGTCCTGGAAGATTATTCCGAGTTTTCTACGCAGAATATGGAGCTTCCTTTTCTTCAACATGGCGGATGAAAAGGTGTCGACTTTTACAGTACCCGTGGTTGGCAAGAGATCCATGTAGAAGAGTCGGAGGAGAGTGGTCTTTCCGCATCCGGTCTCGCCCACTATGTACACAAACTCGGACTTTGCGACCGATAAATTAACGTCCGTAAAGACAACGTGTTCGTCGAACGCGAATGAGACGCTAAGGCAGTTAATCATGGTCTGGTCTCACAAGTACGAAATGTACACGCTCCGAATTCTCGTCGGCCTCAATCATCGTGAAATCACTTGCAGCGAACCTTTCCACAAAACCGGCCTGGTTGAAAAGCCTTCTCAGTGTGCCGAGGGTGTATACGTACTCCCGGTGAACTTCTTCCGATATACTGCTCCCGACTGCCACTCTCACGTATGTGGTGTGGATTTTTTCCGAAGAGTTGTAAGACGATTGTCTCTCATAGACCATACTTTTGTACTTTCCCCTCTGTTTGAAGGTCGCAGCTTCGCCCAGGGAGTTGGACTCGAGGCTTGCGTCAAAAACTAAAACCCCTCCGGGTTTCAGATTAGAATATACATTTGAGAAAAAGCTCTTGAGGGCACTTCTGGTTGGGAGGTAATTTAGGCTGTCGTATACACAAACTGCGGCTTCAAAAGCTTCAGATGAGCGGTACGAAGTCATATCATGATTTACGAACAAAGGCCGCGAGGTGCCTGCCCGGATCTTTTTACCTCTTGCAACATCCAGCATATTAACTGAACTGTCAACTCCTGTTACATCAAATCCCGCCTGCGCCAGGAGGAGGGATAAATTTCCAGTTCCGCAACCAAGTTCGCAGAGTTTCTTCCCACGCAATTTGGATGACTGAAATCGGTTCCCCGCCATCTTCATCAAAAGCAAAATGTATTTACACCATGCCTTGTAGTCCACCTCTCTCATCATATGATCATAAATAATTGCAGAGACGGTGTAAGCTGGGACGCAAATTGCATCCATGGTGAATAGGCTTCTCTTTCTCGTGTTGACAGCTCTTGAGGCCCTCGCTTTCAGCGCTACTTTCTCCATGCTTTCCTGTTGGCGGAGATTTCGAGAGCGAGCTTTATGGCTTCAATTGTGCTAGTGGGATTTGCGATCCCTTTACCTGCAATGTCGAAGGCTGTGCCATGATCGGGTGAAGTGCGAATTATGCTGATGCCTGCCGTGAAATTCACGCCGGAGCTGAACGACCTCATTTTCAATGGAATAAGCCCCTGATCGTGATACATTGCGAAAATTCCGTCATAGAGTCCCTCCCTGTAGGTTCCGAAGAAGGCATCAGCGGGGAATGGACCCAGTGCATTCATTTTCATGGAGTTTGCCTCAAGGATTGCCGGCTTGATCGTCTCATTCTCCTCTTTTCCGATCAAGCCGTTTTCGCCTGCATGTGGATTCAATCCGAGCACCGCAATCCTCGGTGCCTTGACGCCGAAATCTCTTTTAATTGAATCGTTGAATGTCGTCAGTTTACGGATAACCGAATCTTTAGTGATAGACTTTGCGACATCTGATAAAGGAGTGTGAATTGTTGCCAGCGCTATCCTGCCGAAGTTCGAGACCATTATCATTATTGAACCCGAAGAATCTGAAAGGCTCGTTACCATCTCAGTCTGGCCGGGGTACATGTGGCCCGCCATGCGCAGAGCCTCTTTCGAAATCGGAGCAGTAACCATCGCTGCGGCATCTCCACTAACACACAGCTTTGTCGCAATTTCAATTGCCTTTCCTGCCCACTTTCCGCTCTCCAGCGTCAGCTTGCCGGGCTTAACTCTTTCAGAGAAATCCGGACAGACATCGAGAATAGTAATCTCGCTTCTTCCCACGGCATCGGAAAGTGAGTTGACCGCCATTACCTTTCGGCGAAGTGAAAACTTGTTCGCATAATACTCAAAGGCTTTAAAAGGGCCGATGAGAAGAGGGGTGCAGTTGGCTCGAATTGTGCGGCTCGCAGCGGCTTTAAGTGCCACTTCCGGGCCAATTCCGTTGTAATCTCCAATAGTGATAGCAATGACGCTCATAATTTCTCCGTTTCGTAAAGCAAAAAATCTCCGGGGTTCTCTCCCTTGAAGATTAATCTCCTCTCCAGGTGAGGATAATCCCATGTCTCATATGTACCGTCAGTCCGGAAGTCCCGCTTCACTCTTGATGGAGGTCCGTATAGTATATACGACTTCCCCCTGTCGGTATTCGCTCCGTTATTGGTTGTGATGGTTCGAAAATGTTCGACGGCATAGTCTGCCCTTCGATAGAACTCTGCTTCCAGCTCGTTGTAGGCAGTCATCGGCGTGGGATCCTGGGCTTTCCAATAGAGACGGAACTTCTCTCTGACTTCTTTATTACTGCCGCTTGATAGGTATGCATAAAGAGAATCTGATGTAACGTATTTCAAAAGAGGTAGTGCGGTATCAAAGTTCCGCAGAGTCAGTGGCTCGTTCAACCAAGTGTAAGACATTCTTTCTTCAGTTGCTGACGATCCGATCTCTTCACGGATCCTATACTTGCCAGGTTCCAACGTATCGATGTGAAATGCCGTAAGATACAAGGAACAAATCGGATCGAATTCTTTTACAAAGTATAATAAGGAATCAGATAGCCGGGGTTCGAGCCTTTCCTTCCAAGGGATGATCGAGTCCACTCTGCAAACGACATCACCTTTTTCACTCAACAACTGAAGTGATAAAGGCATGGAAGATTCGCCTTTCACAAGGATCGCCAAGTTGAACGATCCCGGGAAAGGTATTGTACGGCTGACTGAAGTGGGATACAAGCGATTGTCCGAAACTGAATCAAGAAAAAACGTTGAGATAATCCTGGAAGAAGCCCATCCGGAGTATCTCTTCACTCGGTTCTCATGGATGTAGGTGATATGCTGAGTTTCGTCTCTTACCTCAATTGCAATCTCGTACGTCGAGCGGGGGAGAGTCAAGAGCACAAAATCTATGGCTCTCCTTGATAGACCACATGTCGCGGTAAAATTGTCTGCCTGGAATTCTTTCTGTTTGAATGCATGGTACGCAGCTCCGGTGGTAGAGTCAACTGCGTCAAGTGAGAAAGAGAGATCCGATTTGAGCTGCGTTCCTCCACTCACTCCCTTTTCGAAAATCATTCTGCTGAAAGGTATGCTATAGGAAAAGCAGGTTGACACGCTGTCATGAGTTGAGTTTACTATCCATGATTCCACCGGGAAAGTTTCATGTTGAGCCGATCTCTGACAAAGAGCGAATGATGATGGCAGGATCGAGAATATAAAAAGGGCAACACTCACCTTAGCCGTCATCGAGTCTAAGATAACAAAGGAGGTTTCTTTTATCAACGATTGTGGTGTATAAGGTTCACTTTTCCGACATCTTTGCCGGAGGGGAGCGTCTTTCCTGAGATCTGCATTTGAACGAAGTCGGGATATGCGTGAACGGGTGTGAACAGAAGATGTCCGGATATTTACTTGAGCGATAGACTGGCATTCATTTCAGATCTCAAGCTCGTCCTCCCTTGCCTCTGGGACAGAGTCAATTGCGGACATCTGTCCCCCGCTCGCCAGCAACCGGCTACAACACCCCGTTGAAATCTGTCACCGTGATCGGTTCTTCGGTCCAAAATGGCTCAGCATATTTTACTCCGGCCATCCTGCCGAAGTATCTCATCCGACCAAGTAAGTATTCCATGAACTCCGGTGTCGAGAGAACGGTTTCGGGTTCTTTGCTCTCCGGGTTGAAGAACTGGGACTTATGTGCTTTTATAGCAGCAACTTTTGTTTCGTACTCTCCGGATATGTCGACATACAGTGTCGGGTTGAATTGTCGGTGTTGCATGTAATAGAATCCGCGTCTCGGTCTGTATGGGGCGAGCGAGCCGGTCTTGAGTTTTATGAGTCCCGAATAGAATAGTGCCTGGCTGACGAGTTGGTGAGCGCGGACATGATCTGGGTGGCGTTCCTTGCGGTAAGGTGCAAACACTATCTCCGGCTGAAACTCCCTGATAACTTGTACCACTTTGAGAAGATTTGGTCTTGAAAGTTCAATGTCTGAATCTGGTATTTCGAGATTCCGGCGCACGTCGGCTCCGAGGATCTTGGCGGCTTCCTCGGCCTCGTCGGCTCGAATCGAAGCATTCCCGCGCGTTCCCATTTCGCCGCGCGTGAAATCAACAATCCCAAACTTCTTGCCATGCTTATGAATCATCGAAAGGGTCCCTCCGCAGCTCATCTCCACATCGTCTGGATGAGCGCCGAATGCCAATGCGTATAGTCTCATTTTTCTTAACCTGATTTCTTTTGTTTGTGATCGGTACAGATTCTAGTATTTCCTAGATTGGTTCATTTCATACCCAAGTGGGAAACGGGCGCTCATTGTGAAATTTATCGAGTAACGGCATCTCTTTCAATCTTCCCAGTTCCTATGTAGTGGGCTACTTTGGCATAGGAAAAAACTTACCAGTGAGCCGTTGGCTCATCAGCCTCTGGCTGAGAATCGCACGAATTCTGTTTTCCCAATCCGAACCTGCCTAACGGACAGGCAGACTCTCAGCGGGAATCTGGTTCAGGAGCGTGGATTCCCGACAGGAGCGTTCGGGAATTACATCATGGCTCTTTTGGATTTCGACAAATTCCTTGCCGCTTGCCGCGAGGATGTTTATTGAATTACTTATTCTGACCCTGCCTACTGGTAAACAGAGTCTTGGCGGTTGCAGCTTTCGGCCGGGTCTCTAGTTCTTAGTGGTTTCTGAGTTTGATTCTCAGTCCAGACGATATCTGTAATTACCTCTAGACTTAAGATTGGCTACCCTTCGTAGAGACCTGCGCCTGGTTACGGGAGGGGGGTGTGGCTCAAGGTAGAATCCGCGAATTGTTGTCCGGCAAATCCAGTTCATAGCCCACAGCCGGCAGGCTAGCGGACAGAGAGCAAAAACCACCTGAAATCCGACATAGGAGGGAGGAGTTGGCTGAAAACGGGAGTGTTTCGTCGAAGCAGGTGGTCAATGGGAAAAGGGGAGCGGAAGTCGGCGAGCTGATGATGAAGTTGAAGGGGGACGTCTCA
>JAJYIT010000063.1 GCA_021789975.1 Bacteroidota bacterium | reverse complement strand
AGACGTCCCCCTTCAACTTCATCATCAGCTCGCCGACTTCCGCTCCCCTTTTCCCATTGACCACCTGCTTCGACGAAACACTCCCGTTTTCAGCCAACTCCTCCCTCCTATGTCGGATTTCAGGTCGCAACGTCTGGAATCTTGGATTTGCCGTCCCTGATCTATTTAGAATTCCGAACTCAGGATTTCGGATTTACACAATGTGGTACTTCAGGAATTCCAGAACCATTGGCCATGCCTGTTTCGACGCCTTCTCATTGTAAGCCGGTCGCTGGTCACAGAAGAAGCCATGGTCGGCGTAAGAAAAAGTAACGCTGCCAAACTCTTTTCCCGCGGCGCGAAGTGCGTCCTCCACTGCACGGGTGTGTTCCGGCAAAATATGTTTGTCAAGTCCACCCCAGAAGAAGAGCATCGGGCCGTGAAGGTTTTTTACGCGATCAAGGAGGCCGGGGGCAATCCCAGCGCCATAGAATGAAACGGCGGCCGCCAGAGGAACTGTTGAGTTTGCAAGATACGATATCCTGCCTCCCATGCAAAAACCTACAGAGAATATTTTTGCCGCATCAGTACCTGAGTCTTTCGTCAGCCGGTCATGCGTCGCTCTTATGTCGGCTTCTAATCCTTCGTTTGTCAGTTTGGAAATATGCTGTTGAGTCGCACCGAAATCAGTGTAGCTTCCTTCAAACCCTGGCCCGGTCCTGTGAAAGAGTTCCGGTGCAATCGCGGTGAATCCTTCTTTGGCAAACCTATTGGCAACATCTCTGATATAGGGATTCACACCAAACGCTTCATGGAAAATGATTATTCCGGGATGTTTCCCGGCTGTCTTGGGCCTGGCCACATATGCGGCCATGCTCGTCCCGTCCATGATCTTGAGGTCTATGCAATTCTGTTTGTCTGACATTTCTCTACTCCTGTTTTACAACTTTGGAATACAGATAGCCGTCACCCCAAACCTATCGTGACGGTCACTCAAGCTCAACTACTGAAAGAGTCAACGCATCGAAACGAAAAAAGTTTCTGCGATATGCAATCTCTTTAGGTCCGAAGTTGCCGACACCAGATGCATCTTCAGGCGTTGTGTGTCGCATTTGATCCTGTGTTCACACCCGTTCCACTCTGTGACCCGTTACGAACCGCATCTGCCGACCCGGCGCCGACGTGCCAAATTCAGAGCAGCTCGTACGAGAAACCAAGCGACACTATGAGGTTGCCCGTTTGGCTTGTTCCGTCCTGAGCATACTTCTGCACGTTCGTTAAGCCGTAGAGTCCGCGGACATCCAGTGAAATATCCGTTCGGGCCGAAAGCGGTAGAATGATGCCGACGCCGCCTGCGAGTCCGAAGTTCAGGGTATGAAGGCTGCTCGTAACATCGCTGCTTGCATCGAAGGACTGAGGCGGTACCTGGACATATCCTCCATTTCCGTCCGGCATAACGAGCGGTGTACCATTTTTATCAATGTATATCGAACTTATGCCGCTTGTCTTTTCTGTAGCGTTAAGCAAAAACCCGACGAAAGGACCCGCGTTCACCTGCAGTCCGAATCCCGCAAAGCCGAAGGTGTATTTCGCGAGCACAGGAACCTCAATGTAATTCAGGATGGACACGTTTTTGAAATTAGCGTAATAATATCCTGACGGTGGTGACGGAAACTGCGGAGGCAGGTCAGTCACAGGCTGCATCCCGTTTCTTTGGCCACCCTGTCCATCGAAGTTGACTTGCGGCTCGATGGAAAAATTGTTCGTGATTCCAAACTCGGCGGTGATTCCGAAATTGGGTGCAAGCCGCGATGTGTACCCCTGACTTATTTCATTGTTCCCGCCAGTGAGGTCAGGAATGCTTAGACCTCCCTGAATCCCAAGTCTCACCTGCGCCTGAGCTGTCCTTGATGTTACATAGAATACCGATATTAGCATGAGTAATGGAACAAAGGTTTTCATAGTTCACTCCTTGAGTTTGTTTTATCGCTGTAAACTCGCACCGGCAAAGCCGTGGCTTCTGAGAAGCATCCGTCGAAGACGGACGCCTCGGAAAAGCGGTAATCCGCCGTCGGCGGGTTTTTGATCTGGACAGCCGTCCATTTCATTGGATGGTTGCTAAATGGCCGAACCCAGCGAAGCTGTCTTCCCATTACCATTGCCAAAGGCAGTGGGTTTCTACGTCGGGCTAAACCTTGCGAAGATTTCTGAGATGAAGACTACCTTTCGACATTGTACCTTCGCAAGGTGCTTCTTTTATCTTGCTACAGTCGGATATAGTTTTGCGGCTATAGCTACAAGAATTATCATTGAAAGAATCAACGCAGCAAAGTCAAAAGGAATTCCGTAAAGGCTCGTGCCGCCGACAAGCATCATTGCTCTCAATGCATCTACTTCATACGTAAGCGGGTTAACATGTGCGATTACCTTCAGCCACTCGGGCATTATAGAGATCGGGTAAATTGCATTGCTCGCCAAGAAGAGCGGCATCGTGAGCACCTGCCCGATACCCATGAACCGCTCGCGCGTTTTTACAATACAAGCGATGATCAAAGAAAACGTCGAGAAGAGGGCTGCCCCGATGACTATAACGATTATTATTCCCAGTATGGACAGAGGTGACCATGAAAGTCGTACACCGAGCAGCAGAGACAACGCATAGATTATTACAGCTTGCGAGACCGCCCGAATGCCTGCAGAAAGTGCTTTGCCGAGCACCAGTGCGGTTCGCGGAGTCGGACTCGCCAGGAATTTGTGAACGATGCCGAGGTCACGCTCCCAGATAATTGCGATTCCATAGAAAATCGCGATGAACAAAACGCTCTGTGCCAGTATACCTGGAGCCATGAAGTCAATGTACCTGAATTTCCCGGTGGGTATCGCACGCACCCGCGTAAACACTTCTCCGAATACGAGCATCCATAATGCGGGCTGCGCCGCGCGAGTGAAGAGCTCGGTGTAATCGTGCCGAAGCTTCCTGACTTCCAGCTCTGCAATGACTAAAGTCTTGGTGAAGAAGTTTGCTATTCCGCCTAAAAGGCTCGTTTGATATCCAGCAGCCCGATTATCCAAGCCGGCGGGCAGTACGCCTTGTTCTTGAGACATCTCTGAAATCCTTTTTTGATCCTTCTGCGTCGGAGGGCTCCAACGAGTCCCCGACATAATATTCGAATACCTTGTTCAGCGTTGCAGCCTCACCGTTCTGAGGAATCGAAGCCTTGAGATCTGCGGGCGACCCCATCGCTGCGATCTTTCCATGATTCATTATGGCAACCCTGCCGCACATGGCATCAGCTTCCTCCATATAATGAGTCGTTATTACGATAGTTGTACCACCTTTCGCCAGGGTCCCTACGTATTCCCAGACGGCTTCTCTTGCGACCGGGTCAAGCCCAACCGTGGGTTCGTCCAGGTACAATACACGCGGCTTGTGAAGAACCGCCTGGGCAATCTCAAGGCGTCTTATCATTCCTCCCGAATAACTTCGTACAAGCTTGTCGGCGGAATCCGAAAGTCCCATAAAATGCAAAGAGTCTCGGACCAATTTCTCGCGCTCTTTTGAAGGAATGTCATACAGCTTTGCGAATATGAGGAGATTCTCGTAGCCAGTGAGACTTCCGTCGGCGGAGAGAAGCTGAGGCACGTAACCGATAACGCGACGTACATCCCTGGCGTGATGCGTCACATCGAAGCCTGCCACGCTGGCAAACCCTGACGTGGGCGGCAGGAGGGTTGTCAGCATTTTAACCGTTGTCGTCTTGCCGGCTCCGTTGGGTCCGACCAGACCGAAGATTTCACCTGCTTGTACAGAAAAGGAAATTGAGTTCACTGCTACCAGGTCGCCAAACTTCTTGGTCAGGTCGTTCACTTCAAGAATTAAGTTGCTCATTGTTTTCCAGCCTTGCGGCTCCTAATTCAAATAATAATTTTCAAGATTGTTTATAAGTGTCTTTGCGCTGAACAGCTTCTCGACTCGCCCGCGGCCCGCATTGCCGAACTCCAGACATGCTTTCGGATCGGATGCGAGTTTCAACATGCCGTCGGCAAGTGCGACGTGATCTTTTGGGGGTACAAGAAGTCCGGTCTCCCCTTCCACGACAATGTCAAGGACGCCTGCGTTCCCGCTCGCCACGACAGGCAGGTTCATTGCCATGGCCTCGATCAAGGCAAGTCCAAAGGATTCCTCATGCGAAGGAAATGCGAAAATGTCCAGCGCCGACAGAACGCGCGGAATATCCTTACGGTAACCGGTGAATCGAACCACGCCGCTCATATCCAACTCATCAACGAGCGCTTTCATCTTCACACCGAACGATTCTTCACCATAACTTGCCGTCCCAATAACCAAGAAGAGAAACTCTCTTTCAGAAGACTCGATCAGCATTCTGCCTGCTCTGAAGAATTCCTCATGGCCTTTTCCCGGCGTGATCCGTCCCACCATTCCAACCACAACCGCGTTTTCGCCAACATCCAGCTCTCTCCGGACTTCTGATTTTACATACCGGGAAGCGTCATAATCTTCCAAAGATATTCCGGGAGGAATGACATGGACGGTAGATTCAGACACCGGGACTGTATTCAAGACGCTAGTCTTGATATAATTTGAGATCGCAAAGGTGCCCTGCAGTCTTGCGTAAAGAAAACGGTGGAGCGGATCAGTCTTTTTCACCCCGCTGGCCATGTGCTTAGTCAGGAATAATTTTGCGTCTGAAGATGCCAGTTTCATGGCCGGTACGAGCGACCAAAGATCGTGCGAAAGATGTGTGTGGACGACATCAAACTTGTAATTCTTGAGAAGCTTGCTCAAATCTTTGATCGTCCCGAATGCCTGGTTGTCGTCTCCTATCATACCGATGGTAGGGACACCGGCGGCATAGGCTTCTTTCAGAATTGTCGACCTGGGTCTGCAGAGCAGACTGACATCATGGCCTCTTTTCCTAAGTTCTTTCGATATCAGAAGCGCCTGCATTTCCAGGCCGCCCCAGGAACGGGAACCACAACTCTGGAGGATTTTCATAGGATCAACCTTGCGAAGGTTAAGACAGACAGGATTCCATGAACGCCAGCTGAGTTACAAAACCATCGCAATGCTTATGTCCTTCCTACCATGCTTTCTCACCGATTGCTTGCTGCAGCTCGTACCTTCCGATGACATAAGTATATAGAGCCTGCAAGCGCTCGAGTCTCGCCTGGGCAACGGCCGTTTCGGCGTCGAGGAGGTCAAGGTTCGTGATAGTACCGGCTTCATAGCGTATTCTTGCTAGCTTCAAAGCTGTTTCGGCCTGCTGCACTGTTATGTCGGTGGTTTGAAGTCTGTCCATACTCGAATGAAGATCAGCGACGCCTTTTTCCACACTTGCCGTCACCTGCTGAATGACGCTTTTCTTGTTTGCCTCTGCAGCCTGAATGTTGGCGCGAAATTCCTGTTCCATGTTCTGTCTCTGATAGCCCCCAAAGAATGGGACGACTTTCGATATCGGGACTTGAAGTTGAACCGCCGCCACGTAGTTGCCCAGCCACGCATTCAGGTTGGGCTCATAACCATTCTTGAAGCCATACTCAAGTGCAACATTTAAAGATGGATTGTCTACGACCGATGTAGTATTGTATTGGGCGCGGGCGGTGGCGATCTGATCGTTCGCCGCCTTGATCTCAATTCTCTCTTCCATAGCAACGGTCAAAAGCGAATCCAAATTTAGACCGATAGGCGCTTCACTGAACCCTCCAGCGAGATTGACCGGCGCACCTGCGGGCAGACCGAGCAGACGTCTGAATGATATTTCAAGGTTCGCCAATGAATTCTCCAGGCTGATCTTTTGATCTTCCGCCGCTGCGACCCTGACCTGTGTCGTCAGTACATCGAAAGCCGTCGCGGTTCCTGCAGCAACCATCTTCTGGGTAATCAGCAGATGCTGGGTTAGTGTGTTGATCTCGTCATTCTGTACCTTGATGCTTCTCTCCATGAATAGCATAGCATAAAAAGTATTTATCGTCTGGTAAGCAAGATCCTGTCTCACAAGCTGGAGTCTGTCCTGAGTACTCAGAACCTGAGTCTTCGCCAGGTCAATACCTTTTTGGCGCCTGCCGAAATCATATACCATGTCGTTTACTGCAAGATGCTCGTCAAAGTTGTTGTACGGAGCCAACTGGAAGATGCCAAAGCCAGGGAACGCTATGGACGGGACAGGGCCGATACGGGTATAGCCCAGAGAGATATTAGCGTTGGGGTAAAGTGAGCTCCTGCTGACATCGACTTGCGCCTTAGCTGCATCGATAGCATGGGCAGCCTGGAAAATTGATGGATTCGAGGCAAGGACTCTCTCTACTGCCTGATTTACCGTTAGTGAATCCCCCGGCGACTGATCCTGTGCCATGATCCCGGTAGCGCTGAGGAGAATGATTACAGATGTAAGAAGAAAGAGATGCTTCATTATTTTCACCGTCATTTGAGTTAGTTAATATCTTATGGTCTATTTACTCGAGACTTTAAACTCGTGCTTTCTCGCTTATCCGGCGAGTCTGGAGAAGAAGTATCATTGAATCGCAACCACGATCTTTTTTCTCTTATTCGTTCTCAAGAAGATTACGGGAACCACACATAAAATCATTATGGCAAATGCGAAGAGAAAGGCGTCATCAGAGGCTTGAACGGTCGCCTGCTGTGATACACTTGATAATATAAGAGCGTTTGCCCTCTGCGTTTCGATTCCGGGCGGGCCACTCAAGACTCTCATGCTAAAATAATTCAGGTTACTGAGCACCTTCTGGAATGCAGGCGAGTATTGGTTCATCGTCTGGCCATCGAGAGCGGTGTGGTAAAGCGTCCGTTCCGTGAATATCGTACCGATTATCGCCAATCCGAAGCTCCTACCCACCTGTCTTATCACGTTGAACATGCCGGATGCCTGTGCAATATCTCTCTTTCCAATATCTGTCAGAGCTATCGCACTGAGCGGTGTGAAAATTAGGGCCATGCCGAAGCCACGAAGATAAATCGGAAAGATTATCTGCGCATGCATCGAGAACAGAGAAAGAAATCCGTTCAAGTACCAGCTCGATGCCAGAAGGACAATTCCAATTATCGCGATAATTTTCGGGTTTGTTTTGTCGGTCAGGATGCCGGCAAACGGCCCGAGGACTCCCTGTATAATTCCCATGGGAAGATAGATTAAACCCGCCTGAAAGGCAGTATAGCCGAGCGAGTTCTGAAGGTACAGTGGCAAAAGGAAATTACTCCCAAACGCGGAAAGCCCAAAAATGAAAAAGACCAAGTTCGACATACTATAATTAAAACTTTTGAAAAGCCCGAGATTGATCATAGGGTGCTTCGAAGTAAGTTCAGTCACAAGAAAGACGAGGAGGGATAAACCCGCGATCACAAAGTTGGTTAGTATAAAGGGTGATGTCCAGCCGCCGGTGTTCCAGGCAGCGTTGCCGTCGGCCAGAGCAAGGAGCAGCGTAACGATGAATGTGGTCATCGACCCGAAGCCGACCCAATCGAAGTTGTGAGATCTTTCTGCCTTATAGTCTTTGAGGATTGCCCAGGCAGCGAATATACCTAAGATACCGATGGGCACGTTGATGAGAAAAATTGAGCTCCAGTCAAACCTGTCAACCAGGTATCCGCCTACGATAGGACCGAACGAAGACGAGCCGGCAGCCGCCACCGCCCAGAAGCCGAGGGCCGTACCACGCTTTTCGTAAGGGAACTCGCGAAGGACCGCCGCCATCCCGGTGGGCATGAGCATCCCCCCGCCGATTCCCTGGAAGACCCGGAAGAAGATCAGGGCTTTCTCATCCCACGAAATCACACAAAGGAAGGAACCGAGAGTGAAAATTACCAGCGAAAGTCCGAAAATTTTCTTGTATCCGAACCTGTCGGCAAACCATCCCGAAGCAGGAAGCAAAGCTCCAAAAGAGATAAGGTATCCGTTCAAGACCCATTCTGCCGTATCTATGGGAATCCCGAATGCCGCCATTATTGTTGGGAGCGCCACATTCACTATGCTCGAATCGAGAATGACCATGAATGTGCCAACCATGACAACAGTCAGCACCAACCATTTGTAGGAGGAATCACCATGATGGACGGCTCCAATGCCGGGTCTTTCGACCGATCCACTATCATTTGAGCTGATCTTACTCATCTTCCGATCAACCACTCGAATTCGTGCCTAAGACGAGCTGCTAAGCTCCAGTATTCCATTCTTCCATTTTTCAATGATTCCATAGAATCACTCCATTGCCATCAGATGTTCACCTTGCTTCTTTTTCTTCTTAGTTCGAAGGAAAAGGACAGGTACGACACAAAGAAATGTTATTGCGGCGGCAATAAAAAAATCGTCATCAACTGCTGACACGAAAGCTTGCTGGCCGACATTGTAAACAAGAAGCGCCTGGGCCCGGGCTGATGATGCTGCCGCATTTCCTCCAACCACCTGCTGAGCAAATGACTTAAGACCCATCAGAGCATTTCTGACGGCAGGTGAATAACGATTTACAGCCTGACCATAGATAGTCTCGTGAAAGGTGGTACGGTCCGTAAGCAATGTTCCCATAATTGCGACTCCGAAACTTCCACCGACCTGTCTCAGCACATTGTAAAGCCCCGATGCACGCGCCATCTTTTCTTTTGGCACGCTTGAAAGTGAAAGAGAACTCAGAGGCGTAAATATGAAACCCATTCCGAGTCCGCGCAAGTAGATGGATATCATGACGGAACTTCTTTCGGAAAAGAGCGAGAGGAAATGGTTGCTGAAAAGACTCAATGCCAGAACAATGACTCCGTACAGAGACAAAAACTTTGGATTTACTCTGTCGGACAAATATCCGGCAAGCGGCCCCATAGTCCCTTGAAGAAAACCGAGCGGCAAGAAAAGCGCCCCGGCCTGGAATGCGGTATAACCCAAGCCATTTTGCAAATATAACGGAAGAAGAAAGGTACTGCCGAACATTCCCATTCCGAAGATGAAAAGCACCAAATTCGACATTGCAAAGTTGAAATCCTTCATGAGACTGAGATCCACAAGCGGCTCACGAGTGTTCAATTCAACCGCGATAAATGCCACGAATCCGATAGCCGATAGTGCGAAGCATGCCAGGATAAACGGCGATGTCCATCCGCCTGTGTTCCAGTTCGCGTCTCCGTCCGACAGCGCAAGAAGCAATGTTGTTAAAAAGAGCGTCATCGAGACAAAGCCAGCAGCATCGAACGATCGATTCTTTTGAGATTGGTATTCTCTCTGTATGACTAATGTGGCGAAGATAGCCACAACTCCAATGGGTACATTTATATCATAGATCGAATGCCAGGCAAAATTGTCGATGAGGTAGCCACCTAATGTTGGACCGAGCGATACGGATGCAGCAGATGCCACAGACCAGAATCCTATGGCGGTACCGCGCTTTTCAGGAGGAAATTCCCTCATCACGATTGCCATTCCGACCGGCATCAACAATCCGCCGCCCAATCCCTGCAAGACTCGGAATGCTATCAAAGCAGTGATGCTCCACGACAAGGAGCACAACAGAGATCCGACTGTAAAAAGAGTAAGGGCCGTCGCATAGGTCTTTTTGTATCCGAATCTATCTGCGATCCACCCGGAAGTCGGGAGCATTGTTGCAAGGGCAAGCAGGTATGCCGTTGCCACCCATTTTGCCGTATCTACGGTGACTCCGAAAGTTGCCATAATGGTCGGCATCGAAACATCGACTATACTGGAATCAAGGACAACCATGAATGTCCCGAACATAACGTTGACGAGTACCCACCACTTATAGGATGGATGATCATGGTGAGGGATGCCGATGGAACTTGAGAGTGATTTCCCGTTCCCGTCTGAACTATAATTTGAATGATGATTGTTATTGTTCATTTGAATGTGCTTCAGTTAGTACGCAAAAGCCGTCAGCCTTCAGCAATCAATCTTAGGCCAAGAGCCATACGTTCAATGCCGTTTGCTAATTAGTCCATCGCTACGACTTTCACACGCTCGCCTTCAGGTTTCCGGTAGCGCAGAAAGATTATAGGAACAACGCAGACCATAGTTATTAATGCCGCAACTAAGAAATCATCGTCCACGGCTGAGACAAACGCTTGTTGACTTATGTTATAAGCCAGGAGTGCATTCGCGCGCATGGCGGCGACAGATACGCTGCTTCCAAGCGCTTGCTGCGCAAACCCTTGCAAACCGAGAAGTACGCTCTGAGTCACCGGTGATACCTTGCTAACGACTTGGCCGTAAACAGTATCATGAAAGATCGTCCGATCGGTCAAAAGGGTACCCATTATCGCGACACCGAAGCTTCCACCGATTTGCCTGATAACGTTGAAAAGTCCGGAAGCCTGTGCAAGTCGGGCCCTGGGAACCTCCGCGAGTGAAAGAGTATTCAGCGGCGTGAAAATAAGCGCCATCCCAAATCCTCGAAGATAAAGGGAAACCATTATCTCCGAAGTCATCGAGAAGAGAGAAAGATATTGATTCACAAAAAGGCTGAGACCCAAGAGAGTTATACCGGCGACAGCGATAACCTTCGGATTTAACTTATCGGAGAGCATGCCGGATATCGGACCCATCACGGCCATAATTAATCCGAGCGGCAGAAAGAGCGAACCCGCCTGGAACGCTGTGAAACCCAGACCATTCTGTAAATACAAAGGAAGCAGGAACGTGCTCCCGAACATTCCCATCCCGAAAATAAACAAAACGAGATTGGACATCCCGAAGTTGAAATTCTTAAGTAGGTTCAATTCAATCAATGGATGCCGAATGTTCAATTCGACTGCGAGGAACGTCACCAGTCCGATCAACGAAAGGGCAAAGCAAATCAGCACAAAAGGCGACGTCCATCCGCCCGTGTTCCAGCTTGCATTGCCATCGGAAAGGGCGACAAGCAACGGAGCCAGAAATAATACCATCGATAGAAAGCCGATAATATCAAAGGCACGCCGGCTTTCGACCTTGTACTCACGCTGTATTACCAACGTCGCGAACACACCGAGTATACCAACGGGAACATTTATATCGAATATCGAGTGCCAGGCAAAATTGTCGATAAGGTATCCACCGAGAGTAGGGCCGAGCGAGACGGATGCGGCTGCCGCGATGGCCCAGAACCCCAGCGCAGTGCCGCGCTGCTCAAGGGGAAATTCACGCACGACTATCGCCATACCTACCGGCATCAATAATCCGCCACCTGCACCTTGTATCACACGGAACATGATTAAAGCCGTCATGTTCCATGATATGGAGCAGAGCAATGATCCCAGCGTGAACAAAGCAAGACCGAGACTGTAAGTTTTTCTGAAACCGTAATGGTCTGCAATCCAGCCGGAGGTCGGAAGGAAAATGGCAAATGCCAGGAGATACCCGGTCGCAATCCACTTTACCGTATCTATTCCGACACCGAACGTCGCCATTACTTTTGCGAGCGAAACGTCGACGATTGTCGAATCGAGAACGACCATGAACGTTCCCATCATTACATTTGCCAGAACCCACCACTTATATGATGGATGCTGGTGATGTGGTACGCCGAGACTACCGGAGAGGCCGGACCCGTTAGCTTTATCTAAGGACTTTCCATTGTTATTCATAAGGTATCTCTCTATATGAAAAGAAATTCGTAAGTATGTAAGTTGTCACTTCATCGATGTTGTAAGACAGGGGCTTTCACTCCGGCTCCTGTTCCCCTTCTTCGAAGGAAAAAAATCGGGACGAGACAGAGGATCGTGATGCCGCCGGCTATCAGAAAATCATCATTAACCGCCGAAACGAAAGCCTGTTTCATCACATGCGCTACGATTAACGCCTTTCCCAAAATGGAGGTTTTCTCGATGGAACCACCCACCGCGTGTTGGGCAAAGTGGCCGAGACCGCGCATTACGTTCTGGAATGCAATGGAATGCTCGTTGACAGCAATTCCGTATGATGCAGTGTGAAAAATGATTCGCCGTGTTAAGAGCGTGCCGAATAGGGCCACCCCGAAACTCCCGCCCACCTGGCGGATGACGTTAAACAATCCCGACGCCTGTGCCATCTTGTGCTTCGGGATGTTCGTGAGTGCCAGGGTACTCAACGGCGTGAACATCAGCCCCATCGCAAAACCTCTCAGGTACAGGGGAAGCATAATCTGGGAATGCATCGAAAAGAGAGAGAGAAAATAGTTCAGATACAAACTGACTCCGAGGACAACGATACCTATGGCGGCTGGAATTCTCGCGTCCACTCTATCGGACATGATACCAGCCACCGGTGAAATTATACCCTGCAATATCCCAACGGGTAGAAACACGAGACCTGCCTGGAACGGCGTGTAATTCAGAGAATTCTGAAGGTAGAGAGGCATCAGAAACGTGCTTCCGAACATTCCAAGCCCGAATATGAAAAGGACAATATTAGTTATTCCGAAGTTGAAGTCTTTGAGCAGCTTCAGCTCGATAAGGGGATACCTGACGTTGAATTCCACGAGCAGAAAAACTACAAGTCCGACAACAGATAAACCGAAGCAGGTCAGGATAAAATTGGAGGTCCACCCGCCGGTGTTCCATGATGCATTGCCGTCTGCAAGGGCGAGCAAAAGAAATGTGAGGAAGACGGACACCGATGCGAAACCGATAAAGTCGAATCCACGAGTGTGTTCGGTTTTGTACTCTCGCTGGATAACCATGGTTGCCAGAACGCCTATGATACCGATGGGGATATTCACGAAGAATATCTCGTGCCAGGAGAAGCTGTCGATCAGGTATCCACCGATTAACGGGCCGAAGGAAACTGAGGCAGCCGATGCAATCGACCAGAAGCCCAATGCAATGCCGCGACGCTCGGGAGGAAATTCGCGAGTGACTATTGCCATGCCAACGGGCATTAAGAACCCTGCGCCGATTCCCTGGAGCACTCTAAAGACGATCAGCACCGTTTCGTTCCATGCCATTCCGCAAAGGAATGAACCCAGGGTAAAAACGAAAAGGGCCAAGGCATAGGTTTTCTTGTAGCCGTAATGATCGGCGACCCAACCGGATGTAGGGAGCATCACTGCAAGCGCAAGTAAATATGCGGTCATCACCCATTCGATCTTATCGATTGTCACACCAAAGGTTGCCATGATCTTCGGGAGTCCGACGTTTACTATCGTCGCATCGAGAACCGCCATGAAAGTGCCGATCATGACGTTCGACAGGACCAGCCATCTATAGTAAGGGTGGCTGTGGTGAAGAACCGACCTTTGGCCGCGGATGGGCTCAGTATCCATTGACGGAGACATTATTCATTGTTTTCCACGATCAGTTCGAGAAACAACTTCGCCACTCATGTATTGATTAGATTCCTTTTCTATTGTTTTCCACGGTCAGTTCGAGAAACAACTTCGCCACTCATGTATTGATTAGATTCCTTTTCTCATTTCACTCGCACGGAAATTTCCACCGACATTCCTGGTCTCAGCACGGGCTTATTTCCGCTTGCCAGTGGCGGATCGTCGATCGATATCTTGATCGGCACACGCTGGGTCACCTTTGTGAAGTTACCCGATGCGTTGTCGGGCGGAATGAGGGAAAACTCCGATGCAGTGTAACTCCCGATTTCGAAAACTTTTCCCGTAAACTTCATACCCGGGTAAGTATCCACATTTATGCTCACCGGGTCACCAAGATGGATATGGCCGAGTTTTGTTTCCTCAAGGTTAGCCGTCACCCACACGTCATGCAGGTCATATATCGTGAATATCGGCTGTCCCGGCTGTACTACGTCGCCGGTAAGAACCCAGCGCTTTGCGACCACTCCATCGATAGGAGATTTGACTACCGCGTTGAGAAGGTTCGCCTCAACAATACCGAGTTGAGCTCGGGCTGTTGGTATTTTCGATTGAGCAATTGCCAGCTGCGCTTCAGCAGCCTGGAGGGCCTGTTGTGCATGCTGGTACTGTTCTTTTGTGATGATGCCGCCTTTGTATTGCACTTCTGCGCGGTTGAAGTCGTCTTTGGCGCGGTTGACGTCCACCTGTGCCAGCGGAACGCTCTGCTCCGCGAGGCTAAGTGCGGCTCTCGCAGAAACTTCTTCCGCATGCAGGTCTCTTTCATCAAGCCTGACGAGAACCTGTCCGGCTTTGACCGTATCACCTTCATCCGTACCGAGGTAAACTATTCTCCCCAGCATCTTTGTGCTTATCGCAACGTTGTTTGCATTGACGTACGCATCATCGGTCGACACAAAATCCTGCATTTTCATATACAGGTAGTATCCACCGATAGCGGCTGCGATGAGGACCAACAGGATCGGTATTATTACGCCCTTCTTCTTGAAGAGTGGAACATCTTCGATGTCCTCGTCGCCTTCTCCATTTTGGATCGGACCCCGCGTCTGCCTTCCAGACTGGTCCGCTAGACTATTGTCCTTTTCCTTAGTCTCCATATTCGTGCTTCCTTCTCTATTTTCTCTTTTTTATTCCATTCAAAATTATTTCCACGATCTCTTTCGCCGACTGCTCGAAAGCCAGAAATGTCTCCTCGTCGAGCTTATTCTCGCGTGAGTGAAGGATCCATGCTCTCGGCCCGTACAACATCTGCATGACAATTACAGCAGAGTGCTGAGGATCAGAGATGGCGAACTCACCCGACTTCTTTCCGATGACAAGGATCTGCTGAAGGAGGTTGACCTCCTGTTTCTTGAAGTCGTTGAAGAGCTCGACAAACGGCAGCCTAACTTCGGAATTCTGCTGAAACTGGAGAGCGCGCAAATTCGCCAAGTTTTTGAAATGCTCGATTCTTCTCAGTGCATATTGCCGGAGCATGTCGCACGGTTTGATGCGGTCATCTATCATCGACTGGATATCACCCAGGAATTGGTTGGACTCCTGCCTGACGACTTCCTGAAACAAGCTCTCCTTCGTCGGGAAGTAGTAGTACAGCGAAGCCTTGCCCATCCCGATGTCGGCTGCGATTTCATCCATTGTCACTTTTGAAAAACCGTAATACGCAAACCTCTTCCGAGCCGCATCTAAAATTGCCGCCTGTTTTTCGGATGATAATTGTTCTGTCATTTTCGACCTCAAAAGTATTCGACTGTTTCAGTAATTCCGTCGAAAATATACTACACGAAAGTAGAGAAGTCAAGTTCTCCTGCCGGATTAAACGAAATTAATATCTAAGGTGCGACATAAGTCGCTACAGAAGTGAGACTTACCAGCCTCAGCATAAGACATCCTGTACCATTATCTACGTCCATTCGGAAACCAGGAATTTCCTCCCCATGATGAGCAAGCTGCGCTGGCGAGCCATGTACAGCTTTTCTGTCAAATGCCACCATCAAGACAAAAACCGCTACAACCAGATCCCGACTCCTAGGGATCACTCGTCCTTGCGTATTTCACCCTGGCCAATCCCGCTGCGTGGATCTTTATTGCCACCTGTATCGGATTTCAGGCAAATCAAAACGGCAGGGACTTATCCTGTGCTGCGGTTCTCCTACAAAAGCTTTGCGCGGACGCATGTGCGGTCCAAGTCCCCAGTGTTACCGAATCTGTCGGCAATAGGTGAGATATCTCAAGTAAACGAAACTTACCCACTGATACGGCAACTTGGAATTAAGACTCTCCTGGTTGGGAGAACGGCTAATACTATGGAAAGGACTGAGGCTTTTGGCGTCAGTGACTAACACGCCATTTCTGCTCATGCGTCCGGCGCTCGCCGTTCATGCCTCGTTGATTCTGACGTTCCAATCAAGCATATTTGCATGTTCAATAAAAACATTAAAACGATTCAGGCGCGAGGAAGCTTCAACCAAGGGGGAATTCCATGAATAAAATTACCATCGAAGATGTCGCAAAACATGCCGGAGTCTCAAAAGGGACCGTCTCCGCAGTCATCAATGCTAGAAGCACGGTGAAAGCACAGACGAGAGACCACATTCTCGAAGTGATGAAGGAGCTGAACTTCCGTCCGCGAGGAATGGCAAGGAATCTCAAGAACAACGACCAGGAGAAGACGATCGCGATCATTGTAAAGGATATGAACTACCCGTTCTATACTTCGATCGCCACAGGTGTAAAAGAGTACGCAAACAGCAAGGGTTATGCGGTGATGGTGGCAAGCTCGGAGAACGATCACGAGTGGGAAAAAAAGTTCACCCACCTCTTTTCAGCAAAAGATATCAAAGGGACCATAATTGCTCCGATCGTCGAAGGGACGACTGAGATAGAACACTTGTTCAAGTTGAAGATGTTGAATTACCCTTTTGTTCTTCTTGAAGCCGTGAAAGGAATCCAGGCTAATGTCGTGACCATCGACAACCTGGCTGCCATAAAGAAAGCCGTGAAGTATTTGATCAACAGCGGGCATACAAAGATCGTTCACTTCGCGGGCCCGCCGAGTTCATCCCACACCAAAGAGCGCATCGAGGGATTCCGTCACGCGTTCAGCGAGAGCCCTCTCGTCTTCAGCAAAGACATGATTGTCTCGGTCGGTCCGCTCTACGAAGAAAGCTACAGCAAGACTCTGGAATTTTTCCATAACAAGAGACGTGAAGACTACCCCACTGCAATCGTCTGCTTCAACGATATGCAGGCCCTCGCGGTTATGATGGCACTAAAGGAGCTGAACATAAAAGTACCGGAAGATATCTCAATAGTCGGCAACGATGATATCTACTACGCAAGGATATATCCTGTCCCATTATCTACCATCCGGGCCCCGCAACATGAGATCGGCAGGAAAGCGGCAGAGATTCTGATCCGCAACATCGAGTCGACCAAACCCTTCGCCGTTGAGCAAGTCGTTCTCGAAACGGAATTCATCATTCGAGAGTCGACCAGGGTGCTGCGCGACTAAATAGAAATACCGAGGGTTCCATCTTCCGCAACGCCGGCAAGTGGACAAGCTGAACGTTTTGAAACAGGGGTTGAAGTGCTCCACGAAGTGGCGACGGGTAATTCTACAAGTTTAGAATAGACTTCCATTTGAATCTCGTGAGACGACATGCCGTTTGAAGAAACCTGGAGGTGGTTCGGTCCCAACGACCCTATCTCTTTGAAAGAGGTTAAGCAGACCGGGGCCACCGGAGTTGTGACTGCTCTCCACCAGATTCCCATCGGAGAAGTATGGCCGACATCCGAGATAATGAATCAGAAATCTCTCCTTGAAGCCGAGGGCTTTTCATGGTTCGTCGTTGAGAGCGTGCCAGTACATGAAGAAATCAAGAAACGCTCTGGCAGCTACCGCAACTACATTGAGAATGGACTTGACCCCGGTTTTGCAGACAAGAAGAAAAGCCAGTAACTACAGAAGAATGGTACTGGAATTGGAGACAGAGAAGCAGCGAAGGAAATACGATCGGCAGCTCAAGCTGGACGCTGTAAATCT
>JAJYIT010000062.1 GCA_021789975.1 Bacteroidota bacterium | reverse complement strand
CCGGAGGGCAAAGACGATCTGCTGCTCTGTGAATCGTTTCTTCATGTCCCGTGATCTCCATTCTGTTCGTGAAAATTTACTCACTTTTTCTCTCTCAAAATGGACCAAGATACGGGGGGCACAACCACTGGCAACAGCTCGGCACAAAGTTTCCTACGCAACTATTCACGCCGAATTTTGTGAATGGGACAACCACCGCCATGATCGGAGGATATGGTTACGCTAGTGTGGCATCTGTCGACGTGGACGCGCACGCGATCACACTGTTCCAGGATTCCACTCAAGATGTAAGCTTCAATTATGTCGGTTTCTCCAACCTCTCTCGCGGCCACATGGGAAACGGTTTTAATCGCTTGTTTTACTCGACCCACGACTTGAAAATCCCTCCATATCCGACCATCAGTGCTGCGCCAGTGTCTGTATACTTCCAGAAGGAGGTAGCCATGGGAGGTATGGCAAGCATGAGCGTCACTTTGAAGAACACCGGGAGTGTCCCGCTGATAATCGACAGTGCCTATACCGGAACCCGATCGTTTGAAGTTGAGGTGCCCAGCGATACCGTCCTTGACTCCATCAAGCTGACCGTCAGATTCACTCCGGACGTTTGGGGGACTACTTCAGACACCGTCTTCGTGGTGAATAATTCACCGATAGGGACATTTGAAATCCCGTTGTTGGGGAGTTGTCCTTTGCCCATGATTACATTCTCGGCCGCAGTTGATTCCCTTTTCAGCGCCGATCCGGGTCAAGTTGATTCACGTGTCGAAAGAATCACGAACCGGTCGGTTTCTGAACTGATCCTCGATTCCGCCAAGACTTCGTCGAAATACTTCGCTGTATCGGGGGTCGCCTTTCCGGACTCCGTCAGACAGACGGATACATCATACATGACAATCACGTTTGCCCCCGATTCGGTCGGGGAATACGGCGACACTTTGTTTATTTACGCGAATTACAGGGCCCTGCCATTTGAAATTCCGCTCAGCGGAATTGGCGGCCATCCGACAGGAGTGTCGGAAGGGAACAGCACAATACCATCCGTCTATGCGCTTGCCCAAAATTACCCCAACCCCTTCAACCCGGCTACGACGGTCAAGTTCGCTTTACCAAAGCAATCCCAGGTCAGCCTCGTCATATATGACATACTCGGCAGGGAAGTGAAAGAACTGGTGAACGACAAACTCCAGGCCGGCTACTATCACTTCACGTGGGACGCCACGCGTTTTGCCAGCGGAGTCTACTTCTGCCGGATCGAGGCACAGTCACTCAGCGGTGACAGGAAGAGTTTCGTCGAGGTAAAGAAGTTACTCCTCCTTAAGTGAGTTAAGAGCTCTAGGAACTTCTCGTCTGGACTCCGAGGCGGCTACCACCACGTACCCGGCGATGAACCCGACGGCACGCGTCCCAGCCTGATGGGATGCGTGCCAGGGCCTCAAACCCGCCCAACTTAATCCCTTTGCGCGCCTAAAACCTTGCTCCGCTGCCTCAGGGTATTCCCGCGCAGCTTCTTGGACCACTCGGCACCCCGCTCGGCGGAACCCGCCGGATGGCCCCCTTCGTGTCACGCCCGACCGTCCAGCCGCCCCTCATTGCCCCCTCTTCATCAGCCGGCTCGGTCACGCCGGTTGTGGTCGCGTGCGAGAGTCTCGTCCCGACTATGCGGGCCTCGCCACACGCACAAGCGCTCCCGCGCCATTGCCTCTTTAACTCGGCAAAGGCGATCAACCGTCATGCCCTCGCCTCAGTATCCCACGAACCAAACCCCACCATATGGTGCGTTCCGCGCCACACCACCACTATTTCTCAACTGACCTCAACAGGTCGGTCACGCCGATTGTAAGTCGCTGTGCGAGAGCCTCGTTACACTCGGCACACGCACCTACGCTCCAGCTGCCATAGACTCATAAACTCGTCTACGGCAACAATCGTCCCGCCCGACCGCCTCTAAGCCCAAGGATTTCTCGTTGCATTCCCACCGGCTCCTTCCAACGAAATCCCACCTTGAACGAACGCTTCCGCGTTCCCCCCCATTGAATGCCCGAACGTGAACAAGATAAGCGCCTCCGCTTGCTGCGAAGGCACTTGTGTGAGTTGAAAGCACTCAGCAGCGTGCGAGCCTTGACAGCCCGCACTTCTGCGGGACTGTCAAGGCTATACGGAGTCGCACGCCTGCAGTACAGATTCCTTTCAACTGCTATCACCCCTCTTCGAGGATAGTTTCGTTGCCTTCGCATCTGCGCTTCGGCGCTTAGAATTACAATTACGTTCGGGCATTCATCTTTTTTTTGCGCGCGCGAAATCTGGACAAAAAGGAGGTCAATGATGGATACCAGGTTCGATTCGGAGGATGAGTTCAGGAAGTTCGCCGCCGATCTGAAGCGGCAGCGCTCGCGAATTCAGATCAGGGTCACTGAAAATCTTCTCGTCCACAAGTTCTTCGTTTACATCTACCGCTGGTGCAAAGACTTTCCGGGCGGTGCCTGGGACCGCGAGGGTTATTTCGTCACGAAGGAAAGAAAAGTCGCGATGAAGCTTTACGAATTGGAAGGGGAGGGACAAGATGACTAATCAGGAATTCACCACGCTGATGAGCTATGCACGTGTTTTCGCTCATACGGAAGATGATGCCGACGAGCTCCTGCTGCTTGCATACCGGGAGGGCCTCCGGCTCGGCACGCGATGCACCTTTGCGCTGCTGGTCAACTACATGCGGTTATGCGCGAGAAGTATAAATGACAGGAGCTTTCTGGCTCTTGACGAATCCGGTAAAAGCCAGCTCGATGCTTTCAACAAAGGGAAGTGTTATTTGTCCGACGAGATCGCGGATGATTCTACCGTTGAGAATGTAATCGCCTCGGATTCAACAGACCCCTTCGACGAATACGTTGCAGTCGAATTCGTTGATTCTCTTAATCCCTGCGAGAAAATGGTTCTGTCCGGACTGACAGCAGGTTACTCCGTTAGAGAGATATGCAAGAATCTCCGCATGTCATCGAAGACATTCGAGAAAGTCCGAGGGTCCCTGCAAGAGAAAGCCGGTTCCTACTTGTAGGACCAAGAGCCGGCGAAGTCGGACCGGAAAACATCTTGTATGATTTTCTGCATAGTAGTATAGGGACAGGTTCTCGACCTGTCCAGGATAGGTATCAACAAAAACAATGGAGGCGATCATGCTACAGCAAATTGAGAAAAAGACATCGAAGGTTCCGGTTAGCGGAACAATTGAGAGAGTGAATGAGAAGGGCATCAAGGTCAACGGGGAGTGGTTCAATTTCAGCAAGTTCATGTCCAGTGTTCCGGCCCTCCGTGAAGGGGACCTGATTGAGTTCAAGTCCTCGAAGAACTTCATCAACGAGGTTTCCAAAGTCAGTCCGGCAAATGGCTCCGGCAAGGTTGCCACCGCTGCGCCGAAAGCTTCTGTGGCACCGGAGACCCCGAAGAGCGAGAGCAAGACGGACGGACCAGGCCCGTCAAGTGCTCCACCTTCCCCGAACGATCCTCCGCGGAAAAAAGCGCCGGACCCAGGCTCCGGTCACGATGAGAGCGATCGGGAAGAGCTCCTGAGGTGCCTGAAGGACGCTGTCCAGATCACGGAGCAGGTTGACTCCACAAGGTTCTCCACGCAGGACATCATCAAACTGGCCCTGACTCTCTTCATCCACCGGACAGCGTAAAAGCAAACGGATCTCGAAACTTGGGGTACGTCGGAACCCATTGACGTACCCCGAATTCATAAGGAGAAATCATCATGGAAGTCGCGACAATTACAAAGGAAGCGGACACCGAGACAAGACTTCAGAGGGCTTTTGAGAGGATGATCTAGATCAAGCATCAGAAAACCCTTCTGGAACAGGAAGAGCTGCAGATTAAGGATGATGCCTTCGATTACCTCACCGGCGTTGCTCATACGACCTCTGGCCGCTTTGTTGCGAACGACGTCACTGCCGACGTCTACGTTTCCTACCGCCCGGAACGTGAGTACAACACGGAGGGGCTTCAGAAACTCAGGGATCTGGAGGCACAGCTGAGTGAAGCAAAGAAAGCAGGCGTCATCATCCACCAGACTCCGTACCTTGTTGTGAGAATCGTCCAGTGAAGCCTGTTCCCGCCTCCCTTAGCCAGACGGAGGCGGGAACAACTCCGTCAAGACTCTGTGATCGCCCGATTCAAGAATGACCTCGACGCCAGCCAGACCTCTTCAAAGTCTCTCATCTTCTCTTTCGGAACCAAATAGCTAAGGTTCCGTTTGTAGTCGGTTCTATATTGGTCCTTCCGTTTGTCGAACGTGTCCAACTGTATGTCCTCGACTTTCAGCCCTTTCTCCTCGCATTTTCTACGAAATGCCCCGATTGAGCTTTCAATGTCTATCCCGAAAGCGTTCAAGTGAAAAATGTCGTACAGATCGCGGCCTATTGCAAATCTCCTCTGTCCAGAGATCGCTCGGAGTTTCTCGACAAACATTTCTTCCAACGAGTAGACTGGAATACTTATTTGCGGGAGTCGAGATTTATCCGAATATTGATGGGAAATTGGTCGCTCATTAAATGGGAAGGCAACGAATTCTTCTCTGTTCAGATGAACCCTAATGGATCTAGGTGAACCCTGTTGGCCCATTGGGCCACGATAGTAGATCTTCGCTTCAAGTGACTCTTTCCCGTAGTCGTCAGAAATCGTTTCCACCGTAGAGTGCTGGTCGCTGGTTACTATTCCGATATCGTCTTGCAGCTTTGCCTTTGCTATATCCAGAGTCCCATAGAGTTCATTCTCAGTAACGCTCTTCGTTATTGTAAAATCAAGATCCTCTGAGAATCGGTATCCTTCGAAGTAGCATTTTGCAAGTGCAGTCCCGCCTTTGAATATCCAGTTCTTCATCACTGAATCGTCCTGGTACAGATAGTGCAGAAACGAGCTTAACACATAGTCGTGTTCAATGACATTTGTTCCCACCCCTAAAGTTCCGGCCACGGTCCTTACTTCTGATGCGGCAATCATTTGAGACCTACATTATCGATGATGCCCCACCGGGTAGAAATCTTTCCCTTTCTCCCAAGCGAAGGATAGAGAGGAGCAATGCCAGCAGAAAGTGAATTCCGCCAAGATTCCATAACTGACTCGGCTTCCTGAGACAGGTGTGGTACGATCGTCTCGAACAGAAATCCGAGCCTCTTCTTGACCGCTCCATTCCGAATTCTGTCCGCGTATTCATTCAGGAGGGCCCAGGAAATTTCCTTGGACGCTGCCTTAACTGCTTTCACAAGCTCCTGAATTCCGCCTGCTCGCTCAACGTCATCTGCACAGTCGACCAGGGTCTTTTCCTTGTCCGTGACCAATATCTGCTTCCCGTCTCTCCATTCTTTAGAATGCCCGAAGAACTTCCTCTTGGGTACTGTCACAAACTCATAAGTAACACCAAAGACGTCCTTCTTCCTTGATTTTTTTCTCTTCGTTGTCTGGATGTAAACAACGCGCGGGATCTGTTCCGTCCAGCCCCAGTGATGGATAGCTGTCCAGTAAGAGACAGCTGCAGGTTGGACGAGAGATTGAGCAACGATGTATTCGTCCTGACTCCACTGGCGAGCGGGTCCGGCCTCAAGAGGAATTACTAAATATTTGCCGCGCTCAATTCTGGCCAGCCAGCCTTTCTTCTCGAGGAGATGAAGTTTTTTCTTTGCAAGCTCTTGTGACTTCCAAAACCCCACGGATTCGACAAAAGCAAATGCTCCAGCGTTCTTAGAGGACATCAAGGCGAGAAATTCCGCCTCTCTCTTCCCAAGCTGTGTTATGTTTTTATGCGCCATAGTATACTCTTTGAGGTCACTTCGGTGTCAAAAAGTATAATGCAAGCCCGAAAGAAACAACACTACATTAGCTCAATTCGATCTGCAAGATTCGAAATCGACTGTTCCAGTGGAGGAAGGATCCCAACGGGAAATTCTCCGGAGAAATCACACCAGAAATTCTTCCACATATACCCCACACCTTTGACACACTTTCATACCAAAACATACTTCTCAGTACCACAGAATCTTTGAATACGCTCTAAAATCATCAATTCCAGTTCGCACGGTGGCCTTGGTTATGCCTGTCACGCAGGAGGTCGTCCCGACGAAGTCGGGAAGCCTCGTCAACCCCGCCAAGGAGCCGCAGAACATTCTAGTTCTTCGGCTTTCTCATTTGTGGGAGCGTCATGTCTTATTACACATATGTCATACGGAGTGTGAAGAATAGCTCATTCTATGTCGGGTCAACAGAGGACTTGATGCTTCGGCTGTCCCGACACAATGACGGTTGGACACGGTCAACCAGAGCAAGGCGGCCTTGGAAATTGGTCTACTTCGAGGAATACGGGACGAAGACGAAGGCTCTGGATAGGGAAAGAGAGATAAAGAGAATGAAGAGCCGGAAGTATATTCGAGATTTGATTTCTCATTAAGGTAAGTCACGCACGAGGCCGTCCCGATAAAGTCGGGAAGTGCGTCTCTTTCACTTTCGTGAACGAGCCGCATCTATCGGCCTCGTCAACCCCGCCAGTAAACAAAACGCCAGCGGAAGACGCGGGTTTCTATTTGCTGGAGCGGAGAGGTCGAAGACCCGGATCGAATGAGACGGATCGCGAGTTCTTCCTCACCGGGGGTGAACCCCGTCGAAGTATCCCTTCGGGAGACCCCGCCTCGATTCCTGACGGAATCGATTCAGATCGTTGACCTCGTCAGCCCCGCCTCCATTCCCGAGCCCAGGGCGGAGCCAACCTCACGGGTCATATTCCTCTGATGCTTTCCGTCGGTCACGCGATTGCAGGAACGAAAGGGGTTGGCTAATTTTAGAACACTTACGAAAACAGGAAGAGCATAACTATGTCCGTACCACCGATCCTATCCAACAAGGATTATGCGAAGCCATCAGTCTTTACTTCGGAGAACCTCCTTCGCGAGGCGAGACGCCAGAAGTTGCTGCCGTTGGAAAATGTCCCGGCGATTTGCATCCTCGATCCCGATGGAGACATCGTCCGCTGGCTGGTGTCAGAAAAGCTTGCAGAAAAAGACCCGAACTGGGCTTGTTACCACACTGACCTGTATGCATACATGGACCACAACATTCAGTTTGGGATTATTGGTTGTGCGGTGGGCGCATCGTTCGCCGTGCTGGTAGCTGAGGAACTGTTCGCCTCTGGCTGTGAGCTCCTCATAAGCGTTACCTCGGCCGGGCAAATTGTCGAAATGAGGGAGCCGCCTTATTTTGTTTTGATCGAGAAAGCCTTGCGCGACGAAGGAACAAGCTACCATTATCTTCCAGCGACAGAGTTCAGTCATATCTCTCCTTCGCTGCTTTCAATGCTCGACGGTACTTTCAAGGAAAACCTGGCTCACGTTTATCGCGGCGCGACATGGACGACCGACGCACCGTTTCGGGAGACTGAATCGGCAATTGAGAACTGCCGCGCCCTTGGCATCATGGGAGTTGAGATGGAGGCCGCGGCCCTTTATGCCTTCGCCGAAGCAAGGCAGAAGCCTGTCATTTGCTTTGCGCACATAACAAACAGAATGGCCCGCGACGAAGGCGACTTCGAGAAAGGAGCAGCGGCAGGGAGCTTGGATGCCCTGCAAGTAATCGATATCGTTTCTAAGGCATGGATCGGCAGGAAGAAGTGACTCCGGCCCAGATTATTTCTGGATAGCTTGCTTGACCGTCTCAGAAGGATAACCCTTCTCTATCCAATCGTCCCTGAAACTCGATGGGAGGTAAAGCACCTTCACGTTTTTGAATCCAAGTTTCGCCATAGTCTCAAATGCCGGATGGATATTCGGGCATTCGTTCCATGGGCAGCAACCGCAGTAGAGGACGATTGGCTTATTCTTTGGAATATTTTTCACGGCTTCCTTCAACGCCGCGATGCCATCAGCAGAGAATGCTGGTCCAGCATATATAGCCTTGTCGATATGTCCTCCCCTGTATAGGACTTCAAAGCCCACCTGTAAGACCAGCGGCTTATTCGGTGACTTGCCTGAAAGGATCTTCACCAATTCCTCTGGCTTAATAAGTTGGCTTGGTTTCCACTCGTTCCCTTTCGGCTTACCATAAAGTGACGTTGCCAGAATCGCCGCCAGGAAGACTGTTGGTGTCAGCAATCTTATGTTCATCTTCGGTGTCTTCTCCATTTTATTATTACCCTTCATCGTTTACAGACTAAAACGCTGTGCGGCTTGATTTCGTTCTGAAGATAACATTTTGGAATCAAAGATATCGCGTCGATCTTCTCTTGTCTCGCCTCCGTTTTCTCCTTGATTTTTAGGGTTTTAATTCTCAATATTCAATTACTCAATTGAATAATAAATAGAGCGACTGACATGACAGGCAGGGAATTCAAGGACATAACCTTCCAGAATCTCGCGAAGGTCACCGATGCTCTCGGGAGTCCCAAGCGACTTGAAATTATCGATATCCTCTCGCAAGGTGAGAAGGATGTGGAAACTCTCACCAGGGAAACAGGCATGAACTTTGCAAACGCGTCGCGTCATCTCCGAATACTGAAGGAAGCAAAGATCGTGCTGAGCAGAAAAGAAGGTATCCATGTCATCTATTATCTCGCTTCAGAAGAGGTAACGAAGTGCTGGAAGAATATACAATCTCTCGCCGAACGAACCTCCGCCGAATTAAGAGAAGTCACCGCATTGTTTCTCAGGGAGAGAAGTGTTCTTGAGCCGATCTCCATTCAACAGTTGCGATCAAAGATTAGAAGAGGCCATGTCACAGTTATAGACGTTCGTCCTAAGGAAGAATACTCGAACGGTCATCTTCCCGGAGCCATTTCTGTTCCGCTCCCTGAATTAAAAAAGTACGTGAGAAACCTCCCTTCGAATAAAGAGATCATTGCTTACTGTCGTGGAAAGTATTGCGTGATGGCTCCCGAAGCGGCTAAGATGCTTATCACAAAAGGCTTCAAAACAACGATCATGCAGGACGACGTCAACTCTTGGCGGTTTGCCGGATTGGAAATTGAAAAGTGAGTGTCAAGATGAACTCCGAATCATACGAAATCATCGCTGAACTGTTCTACGACCCTGGAAACATCAAAGTACTATGCTCGATTTATGAGAATGAAGTTTCGGCGGATGCGATAGCGCAGGTTTTAGGAATCAGTGAACCGGAAGTGATGGAACGCCTGGCAATCCTTTGCAAGAGACATCTTGTCAATCGCAGGCAAAAGGGCGATGGCGATGTTTACAGCCTGGTGAATCCTAAAGTCTGCGATTCCATTTTGTCCCTGAGAGATTCCATAGAGCATATATGACAGGATGACAGGTGCACAATATACGCGTAGTGATTCTTGGAGGAGGAATAGGCGGCATTGTAACTGCGAACCATCTTGCAAAGGTGCTGCCATCGGGAAATGAAATAATTCTGATAGAGAAAAATGAGACGCACTCTTTCGCGGCATCTTATCTGTGGCTGATGGTGAACAGGAGAAGGCCGGAACAGATTACAGCCGGGTTGCGTAACCTTGTCGATAAACGGGTGGCTATTCTATACGAGGAGGCGAAAGAAATTGATGCGGAAAACAAGATTGTTACCACAGACAAGTCTAAAATAAATTTCGATTACATGGTTGTCGCACTCGGTGCCGAGCTCGATAGAACGCACTTGAACAAACAGCAATTCGGCATTCATACTTTCTTTACTTTGGACGGAGCTGCAAAACTAGGTCGAGCGTTGGAGACTTTTGATGGCGGCAGTGTTTCGGTTGTTGTTTGCTCACTTCCATACAAATGTCCCGGTGCCCCTTATGAGGGAGCCATGTTGACGGCTGATTATCTGAAAAAGCGTGAACTGAGGAAACCCCTCAGCGTGAATCTATATACGCCTGAACCTCAGCCTCTCCCGGTTGCCGGTCCGGAACTTGGAAATTCCGTAAAAGAAATTCTCCACGCAAAGGGGATCGGCTTTTATCCGCAGCATCAATTGCAATCGATCAATTACGATGAAAGAAAAATCGAATTTGCCTCGGGTAACTCTGCCAGCTATGACTTATTAGCACTGGTGCCCTCGCACAAGCCTCCTCAAGTAATCTTGAAGTCAACCCTTGCCGATGAGTCAGGCTGGGTATCGGTGGACAAATACACGCTCGAGTCAAAGTATCCGGACATATTTGCGGTCGGCGATGTAACCTCGATTACAATTCCGGGGAGCTGGAGTCCCGACAAGCCCATGAAGCTTCCGAAGGCAGGTGTGTTCGCTCATTCTCAAGCCATCTCGGTTTCGGAAATAATCTTTTCCAGAATATCGGGCAATCCATCGAGAAACTCTTTCTGCGCCGACGGGTTCTGCATGTTAGAAGCCGGAGAGGATATCGCCGGTTTCGCTTACGGGGATTTCTACGCTTCGCCCCATCCCGACGTGAAGCTTAAGCGCCTCGGTAAGATCTGGCACTGGGGCAAGGTGCTTTTCGAAAAATGGTGGCTGGCCCCTGTTGGATTTTGGAAAAATGTCCTGCGGTCATTACTTAAACTCGGATCTTCTGTCCTTAGAATTCCAGTAGACCTGTGACGCAGACTCCCTTCGACCCGTTTGCGCCTGAATACGATAGATGGTTCGAAGCCCATCGGTTCGCGTATCAATCCGAAGTAGAAGCCGTAAGAAGATTCATCCCTTCCAGAGGTGTTGGCGTTGAAGTTGGAGTTGGAACAGGGCGATTCTCGGAACCATTTAATATTTGTATCGGAGTTGAACCTTCGGAAAGGATGGCGGCTATTGCACGGTCCAGAGGAATTGACGTACACATCTCCAGTGCTGAAAAACTCCCTTTCGGACCCGAGAACTTCGATTTTGTTTTAATGGTGACTACGCTTTGTTTTGTGGAAAACCCCATGCTCGCGTTGCAAGAGGCTGCAAGAGTCCTTAAACCAAATGGGCATTTGATCATCGCCATCATAGATAAAGAAAGTGATCTCGGAAAGAAATATGAAGCGATGAAAGCTTCGGACAGGTTCTATAAATCCGCAAAATTCTTTTCATCTCAGGAGATAATGGGGCTGTTGATGTCATCAGGGTTCAGTGAGATCAAGTCATTCCAGACAATCTTCTTCGATCCGGAGACGATGATTGCCCCGGACATTGTGAAAGAAGGCCATGGTGAGGGTGCTTTTGTTGTGCTGAAAGGTGTTAAGACGTAGCTGCAAACTCCTGATGAGATGCAGGGTATGAACGATAAACTGAACCGGCTATACCGGATAGCCCTCAGCTGGCGATTTTTATCATAGTCTACAACCTTGCCGAAGGATTGGTTGCTGTCTTTTTCGGTCAGAAAGATACAGGCCTCACGCTCTTCGGCTTCGGTGTGGACAGCTTCATCGAAGTAATTTCGGGACTCGGCATAGCTCACATGGTCGCACGCATAAGGCGTGAACCGGGGAGCGCCAGGGGAATAAAGAACATGCAGCTGATAGAGGGTGTGGAAGTAAGCAATATGGCCGAACCTGCAACGTGGGCAGTCGAAGCGGATAAAGTGTTTACATTCGATCTCCTCATCCAATAGATCGCTCCCTAACAGACAGCTTTTCCAGCGCTCATTATTCTTGATAATGCTCGGGTCTAGCTGTATCTTATTTAGACCAGGTATAAAGAAGCTCAATTTCCGAAAAAGATATTTCGGACCTGACAAAATTATCGAAGCGGAATAGAAGTGAGTGAATTGCATAGAGTGCCCGGTGGTGAGAAGAAGCAGCTTTCGATTTCCGCCGAAAACAAAACTGACGGGATACCTCTCGCCTTGATGGAGTTGGCGATTCTTCTCAGCCTCCTCGAGCGCCGATTAGATAGAACGGAAGGAATTAAATCGAAGTAGTTAACGGGAGAAGGAGCGTTCCAAGGATTTGGGAGCTCCTGAAAGTCTGGGGACCCGTCTGGCTCGTCATGATAGCCGATGTGGATGCCGCAAGCGTAATCACCGCAGCGGAGAGCGGCGCAGTCTATGGCACAAAACTCATCTGGTTCCTTGTAATTCTCATCATCCCTCTTTATGTCATCCAGGAAGTGGCTGGAAGAGTAGGAGCGGTCACTAACAAAGGGCTGGGTGAGCTTATCAGGGAAAATTACAGCAGAAAGACTGCGATCTTCGCCGCTGTCCCGATGGCTTTGGTGGATATTATCAGTTACATAGTCGAGTACACAGGGGCAGCAGTCGGTTTCCAGATCCTCGGAGTCACTCCCCAAATATCTGTGCCGATCATTTTCGTCGCACACGTTTTGATAGTTTATAAACGCAAATACGTCCAGGCGGAGAAGCCGCTTCTCGTGATCTCGATCTTGTTTGCGCTGGCGTGCGGTGCCTCCGCTTTCCTCACGGCGAGGAAGGGAATCGAGTTCACTCCGTTTTATTTCTCGAGTTCATCAGATTTCTTCTTCCTTCTTGCCGCGAACGTGGGGGCAGTCATAATGCCCTTCATGCTCTTTTACCAGGCATCTGCAACCGCTGAGAAGGGTATCAAGGCAGGCAGCCTCTGGGCAGTAAGACTCGAGACTGCGGTCGGAGCAATTGCTTCGGAATTAATTATGGTCGCGATAGCGGTTGCAGCCACGGGCGTGGATGCGAACTCGCTCAACTTTGCTTCGCCGGTGATGCTGTCAGGAGCTCTGAAAGGCGTGGCGGGGAAGTTTGCGCCGCCCGTATTCGCGATTGGACTCATAGCCGCCTCCTTCATAGCGCTGATCGTAATTTCGCTAGGAAGCTGCTGGGGTGTCACGGAAGCGTTGGGCTGGGGAAGGAAGAACTGGTTCAAGGTTTATCTGGCAGAATCGATCCCCGCATTGATCGTTCCGATTATCACATTGAACCTTGTCAACATGGCACTCAATCTTATGGTGCTCCAGATAATCGTTCTCATGGGCCCGGCAATTATACTCGGATTCATATCGTCGAACAAAAGACTTATGGGTAACTACACTCTTGGCGTGACTAACAAAATTGTGTATTGGGTCTTCTTGGCTCTTATCTTCGGTACCGGCATAATGAGCATGGCGTCCCTGCTTTAGTCCGATGTAAATACCCGCTGGTGATGTGTGGATGGCTTCGCCAGTCGAACTCACCCTCTCTCTTTAGAAAGAGAGGGGGACGGGGGATGAGTTGGGATGCAAGCTTCCTGAGCATGATGAAGGAGATGCCGCGCATCTTTTTTCATGATGCCGCCGGCTTTGCCGGTGGTACTTCATATCTCCTTGCATGTCGCCCGCGCATTCGTTATTCCACCCGGAATCCCATCAGAACTTCTCGAACGCCGGTCAGACATCGCAGCAGCTGAGCGGCACATGGCGGCGGCGAATTGAAAGTACCTGACAGTGTTGGATTACGTTGAAACAATGTTGCCCGCGGCGGAACTCCGTATAGATGTTCGAACTATATTTCTGCGATAACGAACTTCTGCAAATAATTGAAGGCAACGATGCTCGAAGTCTGTATTGAACGATAGTCGAGGACAATTGGGTGACAGAGCTTTCGCACGCCGCCTATCTTGGCAGGGAATTGGAGAAGGTGGAACTCTCTCCTGTACACAGCTTCAAGTACGTTCAGGACGGGGCGTTGCACCCTCCTCATCGACCACCTGGCGCCGCACAAAGTTCACGAGAACAATGCAGTTCAACACTGCCACCACGACATAGGACGAACGCGGATTTTACAGGAGGGGGCGCGGGGGAATGGGTTCTCCTTGTTTTCCAATCCCTCATCTCTGATTTTCAAAAGATGGGTGACCAAAATCTTGTTCGAGGCCTCAAGGCCGGCAGTGCATCGGCATTCAAAGAGCTATTCGATGCGTATTCGTCACTGGTCTATAATGTTGCACTCCGAATGCTGCAGGACAGACAGGATGCCGAGGACGTTACTCAAGATGTGTTTCTAAAGGCATACAAGTCACTCAGGCATTTCCGCGGTGAGTCCCAAGTATCCACCTGGCTCTACCGCATTACCGTTAACCTCTCGTTGAATTTCCAGCGTGCGAGGAAGCACAGACAACAGCTATTCATTCCCAAAGCGGCAGAGGACTCCGATCCAACCGAGGGTGACCACCAACTTTCGGGTTCTGGCGGCCCTACGGACGAAAATCCATCTATCAAATTGGAAGAAAGAGAGACCGGGCGAATTGTTCAAGAAGCGATAAACTCACTTCCAGACCAGCAGCGCGTCGCCTCGATGCTCTACCATTATGAAGGATTGTCTTACGGAGAAATTGCCAAAGTCATGGATGTGACTGTCGCTTCGGTCGAATCCAGACTGCATAGAGCAAAGATAACCCTGGCAAAGGAGCTTTTGCGGCTGAGAAGGGAGATCTAAAATGACCGCAAGTTTTCATGCAGTGGTGTGTCTAAATCTTTAGGAAGGAGAATGCCAGATGAGACATGAGGACGTAGAGGCAAACCTGATTCTCTATCTCGACCGCGAACTGACGGAAAAGGAGATGAAGAGAATCGACGTCCATTTATTGTCCTGCGCTGAATGCGCCAGGAAACGCGACTTGCTTCAATCTGCCTGGAAATCGGAGAGCATCGCGGAAACACAAGGGCCTTCTCCATTTCTCTGGACGAGGCTCGAAGCACGCATCGCGGAATACGAGCAGAGTTCAAGTTTGACTCGGTACTTCAAACGAACTGCCCGTTACATTTCGGCACATCCGATCAATGTGGCAGCTTCTATCGCCGCTATCCTTCTCGGTATATTCCTCGGTACACCGTCACTCCACGAACAGAATCTGAATCCCCGTGTTCGAAGCGCTTCGCTTTATGCAACAAGCGAATTTGATTTAAACATTTTCGACTTAGTTCCTCGCAATGCTCTTGGGAGCGCATTAGTCAACGGGGGAGAACAAAAGAAATAAAAGGCGCATCTATGGGAAAGAAGACCATATATTCTGCGGCTGTCATCCTGACAATCATCAATCTCGCGGCATTGGGAACGTGGGTCTATAATCGATTTAAAGCTGAAGGTCGCGAGTCCTTGACCCAATTACGGAATGAACAGTTCGAACAACTGAAGGATGAGCTTTCGCTGACACCGCCGCAAGTCAGACAAATTCAGATTTATCGAACCAACTTTCTTGGACAGATGGATTCACTTTCCACACAGCTTGCAGGTGAACGTGCGGAAATGGCCAACGAGCTCTGGCAAACGTCTCTTGATACCGCACGTATAGACAGTCTGGTAAATCGAATCGGTCGGGTTCAATCTGCTGCGCAGCGCAAAGTCATCGCCCACCTTCTTGATGTTAAGAGTATACTCAACCCGCAACAGCAGCAGAAGTTCTATAGGATTGTATTGCGGCGTTTCGCTAGTGGCTCGGAACAGCCAATGCCTAATCTCCATCTTCACTGACTCGCATCTTGCATCATACATCGGAATATGAAATAGCATACGGACTTACACAGGTGAAACGGAATTTCACGGATTGAGGAGTACATACAAAGAAATGTCTGTGGATATCCGTCTACATCTGTGTTGTCGATGTGCCAACGCTTCCTTATGCATTTCTCTTGTTTAACCACCGCAAGTGTTCCTTCCATTGTCTGTCTAACCTCAAGAACGAATAACTATCACCAATTTTGAATTAAAAGGAAAATCAGATGGAATACATTCCCGAATGGATATTTGAGACACAGGATTGGCAAACTTGTCTGCATTCCCTGCTCGGAGTACCATAACGAGGAAATAACTGTTCCGCTATCTCGACTCTCAGCGGAAGGAATAAATGATTACAGATTCTCAGCCTTCATTATCGAAACTATTTACGTCGTTTTTGCGTCTCGGATTAACCGCGTTCGGCGGGCCTTCCATGGTGAGTTACATCCGAAAGTTAGCTGTCGAAGATGAGCACTGGCTCACTCCTGAATCGTTCAACACTGGCGTTGCACTCTGCCAGATAATACCGGGCGCCACCGCGATGCAGTCCGCCGCTTATGTCGGATTGAAGACGCGAGGTGTCACCGGCGCGGCTGCGACTTTCATTGGCTTCGGATTGCCTGCTTTTTTTCTGATGTCTTTGCTCGCAGGGACCTACAAATTGGTTATTAACCTGCCCATGACCACTTTCGTGTTCAGCTGTCTTCAGGCAATAATCATAGCCATAATTGCAAATGCGGCGGTCTCCTTCGGCAAGAATGCGCTGAAGGAGTGGAGAACAGTTCTCATCGCTGCCATCTCGGTCGCCCTGTTCTGGATGCAGGTTAATCCGATCATAATAATTGTAGTGTCGGCATGTGAAGGAATAGTACTCGGCGTAAAACCAGAGACCGACAAGAGTACTGCATCTATCCGGGACAAAATGAAATCCACTCTGCGACCGGTGCTCCTCATCCTGTCGCTCTATGCCGTACTCCTCTTGATTTTGTTTTTTCTCAACAGAGGCATGTTCACGCTCTCGACCATTATGTTCAGGATCGACCTGTTCGCATTCGGCGGTGGATTTGCCTCCGTGCCCCTAATGTACCATGAAATAGTGGAAGTCCGTCATATGTTGGATGCTCAGGCGTTTATGAACGGAATAGCTCTGGGGCAGGTGACACCAGGGCCTATCGTAATTACGGCCACGTTTGTCGGGTATCTGATTGCTGGCCCGTTGGGAGGAATAGTCGGCACCATCAGTGTTTTTCTCCCCTCATTCATGATGGTCGTCGGAGTGACTCCATTTTTCGATCGGCTGCGTAATCAGAAGTATTTCAACGCAACCATAACTGGAATCTTAAGTTCATTTGTCGGGTTGCTGTTTGTTGTGACTGTCAGATTTGCAATGGATGTTCATTGGGGACCGGCTCAGATATTCCTCGGTGCGGCGGCGCTGATTGCACTCTTCCTGCAAACTGATATCCTTTATGTGGTTCTCGCGGGTGTGGTGATCTACAAGTGACGAGAACGTTCATACGGTCCTCCGTCTTCTCGGCTCGGGGGACTTGAGCTGGGTCAACCTTCACCGCATCTGCGAGGTGATTGAAGGCGACGTAGGCGGTCAACATGAGTTGGAGAAAAAGGATTGGGTGCCGAGAGACAAACTTGACCTGTTTGGCCGCACTGCGAATAGTCCAGAGGCAGTGGGCGACGCTGCACGCCATGGCAGACAAAGCGGGGAGCCGCCGAAGGAACCTATGGAGCTGTACGAGGCGCAAGCCCTGATCAAAACGCTTGTGAAGAAGTGGCTGGAGAGCAAAGGCAATCTAAAATGATGTTCTCGATGGACGGAAAATAGATTTGGAAATGTTAATGCCACGAAAAGGGAACGATATTCGCGAAAGACGGACATCGACCGGTGGGGTACGGAATCGGGATACGTGTTATTGGGAGGCCAGAAAGTCCGGGTGAGACGGCCACGACTGCGGAATAAGGAGAAACAGGAAGTCAGTTTAACAA
>JAJYIT010000061.1 GCA_021789975.1 Bacteroidota bacterium | reverse complement strand
CCGGAAACGTCTCCATTCCAGTTTGGGATACGTGCCGCCGGTCGAATTTGAAAACGTTCAACTAACCAAAAATATTTCCACCTTAAATGGCCAGAACGGTGTCTCATTTTAAGGGTTCACTCCAGATAAGAAGTGTCGATGGCATTTATAGATCGATGAATGCCGTGGGCTATCACGAAGTTATAATCGAGCACCCGCTGTACAATATGACCACGGCATTGATGAAAGAAGACGAAGTAGTCGATATACTGTCAGCTTATAGACAGCGCTACTCTGAGATAAAGAAGGATAGAGAATTGAGGTTATCATCATCTTCAAGAATCACGGAGAATCTGCCGGCACGTCGATAGTTCACCCACACTCCCAGCTCGTCGCCACTCCTATCGTCCCGGGTCAGATAAAGGACAGGATGGACGAGGCTATCAGGTACTTTGACGACGCGGGTGAATGCGTATGCTGTCGCACCGTTCGTGATGAGCTGAGATCTGGAGAGCGAGTCATCCTCAGCACCGACAATTTTGCGGCGTTCATCCCCTATGCAGCCCTTTCTCCTTTCCATACCTGGATATTCCCTCTTCGGCATGCATCTTCGTTCGATGAGATTACCGACGATGAATTGAAGGGCCTGGCAAGGTGTCTAAGGGGAGTACTTGCTAAACTATATCACGGGTTGAATAACCCCGATTTCAATTATTCGATTCGGTCCATCCCGACCCGGGAACCCCGGACCGAGTTCTTTCACTGGTATCTTACGATAGTCCCCCGCGTCTCAAAGACAGCCGGATTTGAAATTGGAAGCAGGATGTATGTGAATGCATCTCTGCCGGAGGAAAGCGCAGAGTTCTTAAGGAATGTGGAAGCACCTGGCTGATAACTCCAGAACTGAGACCCACCTCAAAAGGTGTGTTTCAGTTGCAAGTCTTATCAAACCAGAAGCATGCTCGCCGGGTCTTCGATGTACTCCTTGACTTTCACAAGGAATTGGACCGATTCACGACCGTCCACAATCCTGTGGTCGTAAGTCAGCGCGACATACATCATCGGTCTTATCGCAACCTGCCCGTCCACTGCTACGGGTCTATCTGATATCTTGTGCAGCCCGAGTATTCCCACCTGAGGCGGGTTGAGTATCGGTGTACTCATCATCGATCCGAAGACTCCGCCGTTAGTAATCGTAAACGTGCCCCCCTTCAAGTCTTCCATCGTCAGGGTGCCGTTGGACGATTTCTCAGCGAAACCTTTTATGGCACCCTCGATCTGAGCGAACGACATTGTCTCGGCGTTTCGCAGCACCGGGACGACCAGACCCTCCGCCGCGCCAATTGCGACTCCGATATCGTAGTAGTGCTTGTAGATGATATCGTCTCCGCTTATCTCTGCATTAAGCCGAGGGAACTCCTGTAAGGCGCTTATCGCCGCTTTCACGAAGAAAGATACAATGCCGAAGTTAGCTCCATATCTTGTCTTGAATTGCTCCTTGTAATTTCTTCGCAGTTGCATCACCCTGGTCATGTCGATTTCATTGAAGGTCGTTAGCATGGCGGCAGTTTGCTGCGCTTCGACCATGCGTCTGGCGATTGTTTTCCTGCGGAGCGACATCCTTACCCGCTCTTCGCCTTCGCCGCTCCTGATGTACGGGGATGCGGGCTGAGCCGGCTGAAACGTCTCGTTTCCCGATGCTTTCTCTTTTCCCCCGTCGCTTGACTGCTTCTGCCGTTCAAGAGTTGCTTGGTTAAGCAATTCTTCTACATCGTGTTTGGTCACTCTTCCACGGACGCCCGACCCGGCCACTCCCGATATTTTAACGCCGACTGCTTCCGCCACTCGTTTTGCAACCGGTGTGGCTCTCTCAGTTCCTTTTGCTTCAGCACTCTGTGTTTTAAAATGCCGATCGTGTTCTTCCGAGCTTCTTGTCTTCTCAACTTCTATTTCTTTCGGATCTTGATTCTTTTCTCCTGCCGCATCAGCACGTTCCACCTTAGCCTCGGTATCGATTTCTCCTATGGTATCGCCGATGTGCACCGTCTGATCCTCTCTTGCGCTTATTACGGTCAGCACACCCGAAGTCTCAGCCGCGACGTCTACATTGACTTTTTCTGTCTCGAGCTCCACGATGATTTCACCCACTTTCAAGGGATCGCCTTCCTTCTTCAGCCAGTGTGCGATCCGTGCCTCTACTACTGATTCACCTAACGCGGGGACTTTGATTCCGGTTTTCATTTCTCTTCTCGATTAAGATGTTGTTAATGAACTGGTTGAGGTGTTTTTGCGTGCCCGGTAACCACGCCCTCCTTCTTCAACTCAACGTCGTTGCTTTTGGCAAACGCCTGGCGTACTAACTCGCCCTGTTGAGCAGCATGAAGGGCAGTAGAACCTTCTGCCGGACTTGCATTGGCAGGTCGACTAATGTGTGAAAGCGAGAGGCTCGGTCCGGCGACGTTTCCTAATAGGGGTCGAACAAAATTCCAAGCTCCCAGATTCTCGGGTTCTTCCTGCACCCAAACTAACTCTCTACTCTTTTTGTATTTTTTCAAAATGGCATGCAGCTCGTTTTGCGGGAAAGGATATAGCTGCTCTAGTCGGACTATAGCAGTGTTCTTGCTAGTCTGCCTGTGTGGACTGTCGATAAGGTCCACGAATATTTTCCCGCTGCAAAGTATGACTCTCTCTGCCGCGCTTGCCAGCAAGTCCGCGTTCGGGTCATCCAGTACAGGCTGCCACTTTCCCTCAAACAAATCTCTGGGCTTGGATGCTGTTCTTGGATGACGCAGCAAGCCTTTCGGAGTCATCACAATTAGAGGGAGCGGGTCCGTCTTAAGGAGCAGCGCCTGGCGCCTCAGCAAGTGGAAATACTGAGCCGCACTTGTGCAATTCGATATTCTCATGTTTGTTTCTGCGGCAAGCTCAAGAAAACGCTCAAGTCTGCCGGATGAGTGGTCGGGTCCTTGTCCCTCGTAAGCGTGTGGAAGAAGCAAGACAAGTGAAGGAGTTTGTCCCCACTTCGCACGTGCGGAAGTTATGAACTCGTCTACCATAGTCTGGGCGTTATTGACAAAGTCGCCGTATTGTGCTTCCCAGAATACAAGTCTTTCCGGCTCCTCAATGTTGTACCCGTATTCGAATCCGATATCGGCACTTTCCGTTAGTGGACTATTATAAATTTCAAATGATGCCTTTGCCGTGGGAAGTGCCTGAAGCGGGGTGAATTTCTTTCCGTCTTTAATGTCATGGTAAGTGAAGTGGCGGTGACTGAAAGTTCCTCTGCTGGAATCCTGTCCGGAGAATCGGATCGGGATCCCGTCCTCAAGGAGAGACGCAAGCGCAAGCGATTCCGCTGCCGCCCAGTCGAGGTTTGCCGCATCGGGGTCATCGAAGACATGTCTTCTTCTGTCCAAAGAGCGCGCGAGTTTCGGGTGCACGGAAAAATTGTCGGGGAAGGCTGTGAGTGCCTGGTTCAATCTTGACAGGTCGCTCAAAGGCATCTTTGTCTCGACTCGTTTTGCGGCCCCCGATGGCGGTGGAACCGGGCGAGGCTCAATTAATGCTTTGTCAGGTTCAAGAGAAGCCAGGATATTCTGAAGCTTGTCGATCTCAGCAGCGAAGAAGTCATCTGCCTCACCCTCCTTGATTTTCCCGGCATCTTGCATCACTTTCGCCCATTTCTGTCTTACGGTCGGAGTCTTGCTGATCTGTTCATACATCAACGGTTGAGTGAACGTTGGCTCATCACCTTCGTTGTGCCCGTGCCTCCTGTAGCCAACTAGATCTATAAGGAAATCTTTATGGAATTTTTCCCTGTAGGTGCAAGAAAGCCTGATTGCCTCTATGCAAGACAGAGGAGCATCAGCATTTACATGTACTATCGGGATCTCAAATCCCTTTGCAAGGTCACTCGCGTAACGGGTACTTCTCGTCTCCTTCGGAGATGCGGTATAACCAAGCTGGTTGTTCGTTATTATGTGGATAGTACCACCTGCTGAGTATCCCTCGAGTCGCGATAGGTTAAGTGTCTCCGGGACGATACCCTGGCCGGGGAAGGAAGCGTCTCCATGTATTAATATCGGAAGAGTGAAACTTGGATCGAAGACTGCACGTCCGGGTCTGCTGCCGTCTGTCCCGGCAGCGCGCGCCATACCTTCCACGACCGGATCAATAGCCTCGAGATGGCTCGGGTTGGGAGAAAGGAAAATCTCTACTTCTTTAGGCGAGCTATCCTTGTGGATCTTAACAGCACCACGGTGATATTTCACGTCCCCTGTCCAGTCGAGATCGGTGCGTGAATTACGATGACGTGCGGGATCCTTGAACTCCGCGAAGATGGCGCCGTACGGCACCTGGAGAATATGTGTGAGTACATTAAGCCTGCCACGGTGTGCCATACCTATAAAGATCTTCGTGATCCCGGCGCGAGTTTCCAATGAGACAAGCTCGTCAAGCATGGGCACCAGCATGTCAACTCCTTCGACAGAAAACCTTGATTTGCCGGGAAAAGATCTTTGCAAGAAGACCTCGAGTGCTTCTGTCTCGATCAACCTTCGAAGCAGGAATGCCTCGTCGATGATGTACTCCGGAGGCGCAAAACGGCGGCCTTCGATAGAATCTCGCAGCCAGATTCTTTCTTCGGCATTGTGCACATGCTCGAAATCGTATCCGGCCGTGGAGGTATAAATTCGCCTGAGTAATTCGATTGCCTCGAATGCATTTGCCGCTTTCGATGCAACGGCCCCGCCGATCAGTTCAGCCGGGAGTCTGTTCAAAATGTCCTCCGTCAACCCGAAGGATTCCTTTCGAAGGTCTGGTGATTCGGACTGTGCTAATCCGAGCGGATCCAGGTGCGCAACCAGATGTCCGAATTGTCTAATGTTCTGAGCGTATTTAAATACGGCGAGGGTCGTTTGCCAATCACTGTCGGGTCCGGATTGAATGGCTCCAGACAACTTGGGTTGTTCAAGTATTGCCGGTGACCAAGTACGGAAAATTCTTCTCCACTCTTCATCAACTGTAAGAGGATTCTTTCGGAACTTCTCGTACAACTCGGCCACGTACCCGGCATTTGGTCCGTAGAAATCTCTTATTGTATCCATAGAAGTAGCGTGTATTTCGTGCCTTTCACAAATGGATTATCATACCATGCACGCGTTTCGCCTGATGGCCACAAACGGGCATTACGCTCCATTGCTCAACAACATTGTAGATTTTCAGTTTGCTTTCGTCCGGGGTAATTATAACAAGAATTGAGGAATGAATCATGCCGGGACTCTGTCCACAGGTCCGATTGCAGTGGGCACCTCATCCGTTGCAAAAGAAACGCGCGTTTCTTAACTTTTTGACTGAAAATCTTCCAAGGAGATAACAATGGCATACCAACCGAAGCCACCCGCGGGGTGGATTAAAACTAATTTCACGTATTACAAGCACTCAGGGAGTTGGGCGTGGATCCTCCATCGAATTACGGGCCTGGGGCTTACAGCGTATATTTATGTCCACATTTATGCGCTGACAAGCTTGACTCAGGGTCCGAAAGCTTTTGATGATGAGATGAAATTGTTTTCGACTCCGGTCTTCAAAGTGCTTGAGTGGCTCTTATTCTCTCTAGTGCTCTATCACGCCTTTAACGGCGTCAGAATAGTCCTGGTAGATTGGGCAAACGGTGCGAGATACCATAAGAAGATTCTGACGGTAGTCTACGGACTCGGCGTCATACTCTTCATAGGCATGGGTATACTCATGTTCTCGGCCCACGGCTCAAGCATAGTCGCATCAACAAAGTGAGGAATTAAATGTATAAGCATGAAGGTTCACGCGGAAGCGGGGCACCGGGATGGGTACTCCAGAGAATTACAGGAATTCTGCTGGTCGTCGTCGTAATTGGGCACTATTTTGTGATGCACGCCAATCCGGCAAGCGGTCACACTTACGCCGCTGTCCTGGAGAGGATGCACCAGCCCTTCTGGAAAATGTTTGATCTGACTTTCATCACGGTCGGATTATGGCACGGCCTGAACGGTACATGGGGAATTTTTCGTGACTACAAAATGAAACCGGCGGTCAGTCTGACTATCTACGGTGTCATCATTCTCTCCGGTATCGCTTTCTGGGTGCTCGGAGTCAATACGATATTATCCTTTTAGACTCCGTGCTCGGTTGAAGCACTGGACGAGGTTCCGAAGGTTCGCCTTCGGCATATTCACGGAATAATGGATTAAAAAGGAAATTATAATGACCAAACATCAATACGATGTGTTAATCATCGGTGCGGGCGGCGCGGGTCTCAGGGCGGCTCTTGAAATACCTGAAGGATTTAGCTGTGCCGTTCTGTCAAAAGTGTTCCCAACTCGCTCTCACACAGGGGCTGCGCAAGGGGGAATCGGTGCGGCTCTTGGCAACGAAGAAGAGGACAGTTGGGAATGGCACATGTTCGATACCGTTAAGGGGAGTGATTACCTCGGCGACCAGGATGCCATCGAGATAATGACTAAGGATGCGATCAGAGCCATAATCGAGCTCGAACATATGGGAATGCCTTTCTCCCGAACACCGGAAGGGAAGATCGCGCAGCGCAGGTTCGGCGGACACACGAAGCCCGAGAACCCGTCGGATCCTGATTCCAAAAGGATCGCTGTGAAACGGTCCTGCTATTCTGCTGACCGTACCGGGCACGTAATGCTCCACACGCTTTACGAGAATTGCATCAAACAGAAAGTACACTTCTTCTCGGAGTACTTTGTCACGGACCTTATTATGTCGGGAGATGCGTGTGCCGGCGTAGTGGCAATGGACATCGCCACAAGTGAAGTCCATGTGTTTCACGCTAAAGCGGTGATGCTCGCTACAGGCGGCTACGGGCGTGTATACAGAATAACTTCGAACGCACATGTCGGCACAGGAGATGGATTTGCAGCCGTCTACAATAACGGACTTCCGCTTCAGGATATGGAATTTGTTCAATTTCATCCGACCGGTCTATGGAAGCTCGGTATCTTGATTTCCGAGGCTGCACGCGGCGAGGGCGGAATACTTCTCAACAACACGGGCGAGCGTTTCATGGAGAGATACGCGCCGACAGTCAAGGATCTTGCACCGAGGGATATGGTTTCGCGTGCGATCCTGACTGAGATCCGCGAAGGGCGCGGCATCAAAGGGAGCGACGGGACCTACTATGTAAACCTTGATGTGTCGCACCTGCCCAAGGAAATCATCGACGACAAGCTCCCAGAAATCACCGGCTTTGCCAGAACGTACCTCGGCGTTGAACCCACGAAGGAACCGATCCCTGTCCAGCCGACAGCCCATTATGCTATGGGTGGCATACCGACTACGCCAGACGCCGAAGTTACCAAAGACAAAAAGAAAACCATAGTTCCGGGGCTATATGCTGCCGGTGAAGCCGCATGCGTCTCCGTGCACGGGGGTAACAGACTCGGTACCAACTCACTCCTCGACCTGATAGTATTCGGTCGCCGCGGCGGGAAGGCAATAGCCAGGTTCATCGGCGAGACCGATTTCGCGCCCCTGCCAACCGATGCGGCTGACAGAACTCTTTCAAAGATCGACCGGATACGTAACTCCAAAGGGAAGGAAAAACCGGGTGCACTGCGCTTGGAACTCCAGGAAAAAATGATGGAGAAGGTCGGAATTTTCAGAAATGAGAAGGAACTGACCGAAATGACAGTGGAGATGAAGAGCCTGCGGGAGCGCTACCAGAATATTTCGATCGATGATAAAGGTGTTGTTTTCAATACCGATCTCATGGAAGCGCTTGAGCTTGGCAACCTAATCGATACAGCCGAAGCCATAACTCACAGCGCACTGGCTCGCCAGGAGTCGCGCGGTGCTCATTCGCGCGAAGACTACCCTGCTCGCGACGATAAGAAATGGCTGAAACACACTCTGATTTACAAGGCGGACGCGGCACCGAAGTTGGATTACAAACCCGTCAGTATTACCAGGTTCCAGCCGAAAGAGAGGAAGTACTGAGATGAAGGTCATTCTGAGAATTCAAAGATACAACCCTGAAAAAGACACCGAACCTTACTACCAGGAATTCACTCTTGAAGCCGGTGACGACAAGGTGCGCATTCTTGATCTGCTCCACGAAGCCAAGTGGAAGTATGATGGTACACTGACTTTTCGGCGCTCCTGCGCACATGGCGTGTGCGGCTCGGACGGCATCAGAATCAACGGTAGAAACAGGTTGGCGTGCTCGACACTGTTGAGAGACGTCAATTACCGGAAGCCGATCGTTATTGAGCCACTGCCGTCTACGGCGATTATTAAGGATCTCGTCGTTGACATGTCCGACTTCTATAAGAAATATGAAGCGGTTAAGCCGTACCTTGTAAATAATTCTCCGCCTCCGGAGCACGAAAGGTTGCAGAGCAATGAAGATGCGGAGAAGCTTTTCGAGTCGGCAAAATGCATACTTTGCGCCTGCTGTACCACCTCGTGCCCATCCTCCTGGTCGGACCAGAACTACATCGGACCTGCCGCGCTTTTGAAAGCGTACAGGTTTGCCTTTGACACGCGAGACGATGCCGGTGACGAGCGGCTCGATGTAGTAGATACACCGGACGGTGCCTGGCGGTGCCATACTATCTTCAACTGCGTGGAAGCGTGCCCGAAGGAGATAAATATCACCTGGCATATCTCTCAGTTGAAGAAACGTCTGGCGCAACGGGAAATGTAGTCTCGGGTCGGCACTTGACGATTTTGCTGAATGATGCATCTGCATCGTCCGTTCAGTCGAAGTTCGGTGCTTCACTTTAGCAATTCGGGACGGGGTCCTCGCAGAGAGCCCCGTTCTTCATTTTTGAACGAGTGATAATTGGTTTGACCGGATTGGGGAAGATTGAGAAACCACCTTCGGATTTCAATTGTTCCCCCTTATTGTTATCCTGCAACTGTATATATTAGGTCAAGATGAAGAAAAGCTTTTTTGCATGTCTGTCGGTTCTCGCGGTATCGGGCGTCCTTCTGGCCCAGAATTCACAACAGGTGCAATCCGATCTGAATTTCGGGATGGAGTTGTACAAGAACAAGATGTATGACCTCGCGGGGGAACAGTTTACGAAATTTCTTCAGGAGTATCCGACGGCATCTTCGGCTGGCCAGGCCAGGTATTATCTTGCACTGTCCCAGCAGCATCTCAAGGAGTTTGCGGATGCGGCGAAGAATTTCCAGGCTTTCGCTGTGCAATATCCGAACGATCCTTCGGCCCCTGACGGCTGGATTCAAGCAGGCGAGTGTTTTGCAGAGGTAAAGGATTATTCGAACGCTGCACTCTCGTTTGAACGTCTACAGGTTTTCTACACGAAGGATCCGCGGGCTCCGGGAGCACTCATACGATCGGCGATGTATTTCGAAATGGCCGGAGATACTACGCGGGCCGAGAATTCGCTGGTGAATGTGGTCGAGAACTATTCTTCATCTCCCGGTTATTTTACTGCCATGCTGGAACTGGGCGATCTCTACCTGGTCCATGGGCAGCTTGACAAGGCTGAAAACCAATACAAAGCCTTGATCTCTTCAGGAAACGACTCGGTGCGCGTGAAGGGGATGGTAGCACTCGGCCGGCTCGACAGGATGCGTGGTCAAAGTCGTAGAGCCGAAAGGTATTTCGATGACGCTGCACAGTTGAACATCATGCCTCAGAGCCTCGATGCACTTCTCGAGAGCATCGAGCTCGATCAGGATGCGGGGAATTTCTCTCTGGCGAAGCAGCGAGCCGGGGAGATCGATGCCACGACTCTTACACCGGGACAGAAAGAGAAACTAGATTTTGTAATGGCATACTCTCAAGTCGGAGAGGGAAATCTCGACAGCGTTCGGGATGAAATGGATGGCCTCGCTTCGTTACCGGCTCCGTACCGTTTAAAACTAGCACGCTTGTTCAACAGCAAAGGTGATTTTACGGACGGACTTGCGATGCTACGCAACATCCCGCCCGCTGACGCAAGCCCCGACGTCCTGGAACTCTACGCGGAGCTTGCTTTCAATGCGGGGGATGTTGGGATTGCAGACTCGGTACTTGTGCAATCGGTGCAGCGTGCAAACCCGCCATCAGGCAAATCGGTTGTCAGGTTGTTGACGGTTGAAGATGAATACCTTCACGACCCGACTGGAATGCGTGAGACCTTCTACAAGTACGAGAGTGTGTTGAAGCAAATGCCCGACGCGTATCTTTACTATAAGGCGCGTGTCGACGGAGGCTCCCGGGACTATTCCGGAGCGATCGAAGTCTTTCAGCAACTGCTCAGGGATTACCCTGAATCGAATTACGCCGGAGTCGCAGACAGCGTCTCGACTTACCTTACCGACTTCAAGAGCATCGACTACAGGAAAGCAATCGGAAGTATAGCGGATATTCTCCTTGAACAGAGCACAGACCGTGAGGGAGCACTCCTCCATCTCGGCAATCTTTACGGCAGCGCACTAAAAGATTATGGAAAAGCCGCCGATGTCTACCGGCGTCTTGCGACGGTTGCCACAGGTGATACGCAGAGGATTGCGGAATATCTTCTCGCCGGATCACTCGACAGAATGGAGGACGGATCTGTCGGCGAAAACACCAGATCGTACAGTATCTATCAGAAGCTTGCGTCGGATTCTTCCAACGATTCGATAGCGGAGAGATCGCTTGCAAGGGTAATTGAATTACAGGCAGAATCGGGAGATTCACTTGCGGCTGAAAACTCGGCATTGAATTTTCTCACGAGATTTCCGAACTCGGCTCTTGCATCAAAAGTGTACATGACACTTGCCCGAGTGCTTTTCAACACCGGAGCTTATCGCCAGGCGATTGCGCAGGCGCAGCTCTCCGGTAATTCACCGCAGGCAGCACTCCTAATTTCTCGTTCACAAATTGCGCTCAGTTTAGTTCCTGACGCCGACTCCACAATACAAAAACTGATTTCGTCTGACCCGCCTAAGAAACAATTGTTGGATGCGCAACTGCTGTATACCAAGATCCTGAGAATGTTGAACCAGGATCCGGGCAGTGAATACCTGGCCATCCTTAATGAACTTGTTCCTTCGACATATAAAGACTCAGTCGAAACTCGATTCGGAGATTATCTTTATTCCCTGGGGCTTTACGATTCGGCATACACCATTTATGCGTCAATCGGAACAGAAGCGCTGTGGAATAGGGTGCCGACGTCGGCGCTTTACAAAATGGCATATTGCAGGTTGAAGGCGGGAAAAATTCAACAGGCTAAGGAATTGTTCAGTGAAGTACTCACGAGGTCGAAGGATCCTAACGAGATCGCAGATTCTTATCTCCAGCTTGGGAATATATATAATTCTCTCGGCGACAGACAAATGAGCGCGTCATTCTTCGAGAAGGCGGGGACGAACAATCTGGACGCAATGGTGAATGCAGCGAATACCTATTTTAAAGTAAAAGATTATCAAGATGCTGCGCAGGTTTACAAGAAGATATTGGCGTCTGCTCCGTCAGATACGATGCAGGCATTTGCATCGGCAAAACTGATCGAGATCGATTATGAAACCAATGATATAGTCACGGCGGATGCTGCCGCTGCCAAATTTCAGAAAGATTATCCCAATGCACCGCGGGCATATCCGGCAGCCTTTCTCATCTCCGAGGCCAAGTATCTCATTCAGAATAAGAAATACAACGAGGCCCAGAGGCTGCTTGACAGGGTTAAGAGTGCTTATAAAAATACGCCTTCTTATACTTCAGCCCTTCTGCAGGAAGCGAGAATTGAGATCGGGATCGGCGAGATTGAGAAGGCCCAAGCCAGGCTTGCCGATCTCCTGAAGAAGTATCCGAATTGTGCCGATGCGCCTGAAGCGCATCTCGAGCTCGGAAACATCTACTTCGCTAAGCAGAAGTACCAGGTAGCCGTAAATGAACTCCGAACCGTTTACGCCGATTCTGCAGATGTAGACCGACAGGTACTGCGTGACGCCATGGCGCGATTGATAACTTCGTATGAGTCGGCCGGACAATATGCCGGAGCGCTTGACGTTGACCGGAGATTTATTGAGATGTTCCCCGATGACCCGACGATTATGGACAAGAAGATTCAGGTTGGGATTCTCTATGAAGAACTTCAGTATTTCGATCAAGCACTTACAACTTTCCAGGCGCTGACGAAACAGGCGGGTGCCCAGCACCAGGCGGAGCTTCATTATTATATCGGTGCCATCTACAACGATATGGGAAACTACCAGATGGCAATTCTGGAATTTCTTAAGGTTCCTTACCTTACTAAAGGGAACCCGGTGATCGACTGGGCCGCGCAGGCGTATTACATGGCGGGAAAATGCTACGAGAAGCTGAATAAACCGAATGATGCTATCGCGATGTACGAGAAGATTGTTCATAAGCCAAATACCGATCCCAACTATATCGCTGGAGCGGAGAGAGAAATCAAAAGAGTACAAGCGTTGCTGAAATAAATAAGGAATCCTACAGATACTTGAGCTGGATCTGCGAGTTCGATGAAGGCAGTGAAAAACAACATAGAGCCATAGCAGTAGTTTGCGTAATAAGAGCGGAAGATAATGAGCAATGTTTGAAAAAGAGATTTCAGATTACGTAGATAGGATATCCAAACGACACAGTTCGGACCATGTTAAATTATCCACCATTCTTACCGACTCCGAGCTTCCTGAGGGCTTTCGACGGTTTGCGGAAGCTGAAGTAGATGAAGCACTTGACGGTGAGGATTTCGGGAAAAGCAAGACCGGAAAGTTCGATTTGACGTCACAGGATGTCCAGGCGCTTCTAAGGGAGATCCGTCATCTCCTAAAAAAATCATATGAATATTCCCAGGATGATTTTGTCAATGTCGTAATTAAGGCTTCCAAGTTTATATTCGATTTTACGGTCAGGCCGCGGTGGGCTATAGAAAAGGCACTATTCGGAACGGGGCAAGTAGTAGACAAACGCTCAGTTGAAAAAGTGTCGCGTTACTTCGTGGCGTATCCGTATTACCAGCGCGGCGTTCTGGAGTACATGGATTTTACGGGCAAGTCGGACATAGATATCGATTCGTGGAGGAAGGTGCATTCCAGAATAGATGAGCACCTGATAAGCGTCCTCCCGTCGAAGGCGACAACTCTCACATCTTCTCTATTCGCCCTTTTCACATTTGTGAGCGGCGATGAAAGTATCCCGATTGATGCTGCGATCCTGTTTTTCAAGGACAAGCAGGCGACCGTCATTGTTAACGGACTAGAGAAAGCCAGAGAATCGAAAGACTTGAAATGGGTGGATCCTATAACGCTCACAATGATACTGGAGGCAACTCTGGGAACTGCCAACGCAGCAGCGTCTCCTTCTCCTACGCCGGCACCGTCTGTTGAAATTACTTCTTCCGAAATTTCCGTTGCTGTCGAAACGACAAGGGTACCGGTTTCATCCGCCCCGGTCACAAATGAAGTCGCCGGAGGGCCGGAACAAAATCCCCTGCATGTTCCGCAACCACCTCGCGTCGAGCCGCATACGGTTCCGTCTGCACTTAGTGGACGACCGAAGGCTGCGGGGCCTTCTATAAGGTCGTTCCTTCCCGAGAAAATTGAGATAAGGATCATCAAGAAGATTTTCAACGGGAGTCGTTCCGGGTACCAGGTGGCGATTCACAGACTCGATGAAAGTCCGGATTGGCAAACCGCCTCTAAGATAGTTGAAGGAATCTTCATGGAGGCCGAGATAGATCCGTTCTCAAAGTATGCAGTTGTGTTCACCGATGCCGTCAGTGCAAAGTTCCGTGCGAAGAGATAAGGGTAAATTTTGAGTCAGGGGATGTCGGTACGAAAAGGCAGGATGCTGAATAGTACTTCCCTATCGTGTGTCCCCCGTATTTCGTGGGCTAAATTCGTAATTCCAAGGTGGGCAGCTGATGCATTTTGTTGACGAGGCGATAATTCATGTAAAGGCCGGTGACGGCGGAAATGGCTGTGTGAGTTTCAGACGCGAGAAGTTTATTCCCTACGGCGGGCCGGACGGAGGGAATGGCGGCAGAGGCGGCAGCATCATTTTGGTAGCAGACAAGAACCTGACGACACTTCTCGATTTTCACTACCGCGCTTCTTTCAAGGCCGGCAGAGGCCAGCATGGCCAGGGATCGAATAAGTTCGGCAGAAGCGCCGATGACCTTGCGATAAAACTCCCCGCGGGCACCGTCGTTGAGGATGCTGAGACAGGTGAGCAGATCGTCGATATGGTGGAACATGGACAGGAGTTTGTAATCGCGAAGGGCGGCAAGGGCGGAAGAGGAAACGCGGAATTTGCCACCCCGACAGACAGGGCACCGAGACGCGCCGATCCGGGTGGGACGGGTCAGGAACGGATGTTGAAATTGAAGTTAAAGCTTCTTGCAGATGTCGGTCTCGTCGGATTCCCGAACGCGGGGAAGTCCACTCTACTTTCTACGATCTCCGCCGCGAAACCCAAGATAGCTGATTATCCTTTTACGACTCTCACTCCTATTCTCGGCATTGCGAAATTCAAGGAGAACTCATTTGTCGTCGCAGATATGCCGGGACTGATCGAAGGCGCGAGCAGTGGAAAGGGATTGGGGATTTCATTCCTGAAACATATTGAACGCACAAAGGCGATCGCGGTTCTCATCGAGTCGGTTTCGGAAGATCCGAAATCCGATTTCGCGAGGCTGATGGAAGAGATGAAGCTTTACAACGAGGATCTGCCAAAGAAGGTGAAGATCGTTGTATTCACCAAGATCGATCTGGTAGACGCCAGTCGAGTTGAAGAATTGGGAAAGATTAAGCTGTCTAGAGGCTTGAAAAAGCATTTCATTAGTGCGGCGACGGGGAAGGGGCTGGAGGAGCTTGTAGAGTTGATGTGGGAAGCAGTGAAAAAACCTTGAACGGCATTCAGGATTTTCAGAACACTCATGAGGCTTTACATTACAGACGAATGTTGCTGAGTTATCCCTGAAGATGGTGATTAACCCCGATGAGCAAGAACCCCTTCATTTTCGGAAAGGTCGCCGAGGGTAATGGATTCACCGACAGGGAAGTTGAGAGAAAGCGGATTATCAATAATGTCAAGAACAACATCAATACGATCCTGATTTCTCCAAAACGTTGGTGAAAAATGTCGCAGATTCTTTTAAGGGGAAAACGGAATACAAGTTTTGTTTCCTTGACGTGTTCAATATTCGCGACGAAAGAGATTTCTACATCGGTCTTTCGAAGACGGTTCTGAAGGCGAGTTCGAGCAGAACGGCTGAACGGACTTCTTTAGCATTGTAGCTTTTGTCCCGTTTGAGACCGAAGGTGACCTTCGGTACTGAAAGTTTTCCTGTTGGACCCGGTCTTCAAACTCTGGCTGAAGAGACTTGGGAAAATGTAACCACATGGTTACTAACCGACCGGTTACGTCCCTGTAGCCTTCAACAGATCGAGGCAGATCTTTGGCTTCCATTTCTTTTCCTGTAAGCTTCTCGTCAATCGCTTTCAACAAGGCAGGGTAAGTCGTACACGCAGGCTTCCTGACCGTACATCATGTTGAGGGACCCGGCCTACAAGTAACCACCATGGCTTGAAGACGCCAAATAGAATATCAAAGCTGGACGTAGCCATAATACTTTACTTCGTGCCTTAGTGACTTCGTGGTTACATGGATGGTATTCGGCAGCGCTTTTAGGTAAGTGTCATCCTCGATTAGCGACTTCTCGAAAAGACCCATCGCATTTCCGAGGTATCGAAGATGCTCAGTTCACTTCACCCAAAATTGCACAACCGTCTTTTCCTGCAGAAACTCTTGACTTTTCGTGTCCCCGTATATATAATAGTCGCGATAATTTTTGACAAGATTCGGATGGCTGGGCTCATCCCAACAATGAGCTTCGCAGGTATGCAAAAGAACGCTGTGCTGGTCCTCTCATGATCGACACGTTGTCCGACTCTTGAGTGTTGGCTAAGTATCCTACCTGATTCAGTCCAAGCTGTTGAGCGAAGATTAGATTCAAGCAGTATAGAACAGGCTGAAGAGATTAACCTGGGCGTTGCAAGAGAAATGATTTGAACACTGATTAACACGGAAGCAACTGATTTTCGTTGATCAGAAACCCTTACGGTGTAAATCAGTAAATTCCGTTTCATCTGTGAACATCTGTGTCCTAAAGTTTTTCTTGATTCACCGGATTCAGGAAGCTTGATGGCTCGACATATTTTAAGGTATGGTATCACGGAGGGCTGGATGACATTTGCACCACACGGCGGCGGTGGGGCGGATCGCTGGATGGCGACTGCGAACGGCTCGGTTGGAGTTGCGCGCGACATATATCCCGTCGCAGACCAGAGGAATGGAACTACACAAGACTCGAATCCCTCGGGACATCGTTTGAACCCTGTTACGGATGGCTCGAACCGTTCAACGGATGACTCGTACCGCGCTATGGATCGCTTGAACCTTGCTGCGGATCGTTCAAACCTCTTCACGGATCGCTCAAACCCCGTCGCGGATGCCTTTTCCATCAGTTTTCGAGGATATCTCAAAATTCGAGGATTTGGGAACGTCAATATATCTCTTGTCTCGAGTCCCGCCTCGGAAGGGATAGAATTCAGAAATCAGCAAAGGTTGTTTTCACCGACCAGCCCTCGATACACATTGAGCCAGTTTCCCAGCGGCAGGCCTGCTTGCCGAATGCAAGTTCGAGTCGATCCATGAATGCCGTGGCGGTGGGAAAACGCCGCCGCCAGCGCCGCCAAGCCCGCCGGCGAAGTGAGTCCGTCGCATGATGCGGGGGCTTGAGAAGCCAGGCCCCTGCTCTTGCGGTGAAGAAGCGCAAAAATGTAATATGTCTTTACCGCTTCGACGGAGACAAAAAGGTAATAGATTTTCTTTTCAATAGTTATGTGCCGTCCCCACTTCTGCTAATAGGTGGATAATGGAATAAGTTCAAGGAGTCTAGATATGCAAACAATGGATCAGCCTACTGTTTCTGAGATGTCCGATCGAAATTGGAAAGGTTTTTATAAGATCAGCGGTGTGGCTTCCCTGATTATGGCAGTGATCGTTCCAATTGAATGTTTCATTTTTATTACTTGGCCGCCACCAACCACTGCATTCGGCTACTTTACTTTGTTCCAGAACAATTGGTTCCTTGGACTCCTCAGCCTCGATCTACTGTTGGTCGTCAACAATGTTCTTCTAATGCTCATCTATCTTGGGCTCTACTCTGCCCTGAGACGGACAAATCAGCCCTTGATGACAACCGGTTTTATTCTCAGCCTTGTCGGTGTCGCAGCATATTTCTCATCGAATACATCCTTTGAAATGTTTTCGCTCAGCAAGCAATTTGCCGCCGCGGGAAGTGAGACTGAAAGATCACTTCTTCTGGTTGCGGGACAAGGGATGCTTGCCGTCTACACGGGTACCGCATACACTGTGTACTACATTCTCAACGCTCTTGCTTTATTGATGTTTTCGTATGCCCTTCTACGAAGTACTATCTTCAGCAGAGCTACCGCTTATTCGGCACTACTTGCTGGTGTGTTTATGCTGGTACCGCCCACGGTAGGGATGATCGGCGTTTACATATCACTGCTGTCTCTCATTCCATGGACAGTATGGCTGCTTTTGTTTGCCCGAAGATTGTTTCAATTAGGAAAAATTCAATGAACGGGGCCGCACGCAGCAACCGCCAAAAGGTCAAGTCCCAATCTCTGTGTAAAATCATAGAAGGTCACGCTGCCAGTCTGTATGAGATAAAATCTGTTTGATTGTCATGCGGACAGATGAGTTGCCTGAGCTGCTTAAGCTGTGCGAGCTCAAG
>JAJYIT010000060.1 GCA_021789975.1 Bacteroidota bacterium | reverse complement strand
TACGAAGGATTGAAGCAAAACTCGACAATCGTAATAGTGCCCAGTTCAGCCGTGGATACCATGCAGCTTGGCGGCGTAGCCGGGTTAACAGCTCTGACTATGGGGATCGGCCAGGAGAAAGCGAACAAGGAAAAGGAGAGTGCGACCCGGAAGCCGGAATAACTTCAACAAAGAAGCGTTTCATATGGAAAGGGAAAAGCGGTGATACCCGCGAAAACGAACGACCGACTCGAACCGGAAACTTCACAGCGGCGGTTTGCCCAAAAAGGAAGCACGTTCATCACGCGACACAACATCCCGATAGGCAGAATCCTGGGAATACCGGTTGGCCTGGATTACTCCTGGCTTGTGGTCTTCACGCTGTTCACCTGGATGCTGGCGCGCAATTACTTTCCAGCCGAGTTCAAGGACTGGTCGCGGCTGCTGTACTGGATCGTGGGCGCGGACGCGGTCGTCATGCTGTTTGCGAGCGTGCTGCTCCACGAACTTGGGCACTCTGCGGTGGCGCTGTGGTACAAGATTCCCGTACGAAGCATTACGCTTTTCCTCTTCGGGGGTGTGGCACAGATCGGGAAAGAACCGCCCGGCGCTGTCGCCGAGGTCCTTATTGCCATAGCGGGCCCGTTGGTGAGCCTGGCACTGGCGTTTTTGTTCTACATCGTGACGCCGCTCGCAGCCGGAATGGAGCCCCTCTTTGGACTGGCGAAGCTCCTCGCTTACATCAACCTGGGTCTGGTGTTGTTCAACATGATTCCCGGCTATCCACTCGACGGCGGTCGCGTTTTCCGGACCATCTTGTGGGCGATCACGAAAAACCTGCGCCGCTCGACCATCATTACAGCAAACATCGGCCGCTTTTTCGCTTTTGGGTTTATCTTCTTCGGCGTCTGGCAGATGCTCACCGGTAAAATTGGCGGAGGGGTATGGATCGTGATCATCGGCTGGTTTCTCGACAACGCTGCTTCCGGCCAGGTGCAGCAGGCGATGTCTCACGGTTTGCTGGAGGGCCATACGGTCTCGCAAGTCGGTGGAAGTCATTGCGCCGTCGTTCCCGCAGAGCTGACGCTGCAGCAGTTGGTGGACGAACACATCCTGGGTACCGGGCAGCGCTGTTTCCTCGTCAACCGGGAGGATAACATCGTCGGTTTGATGACTTTACATCGGATCAAGGAAGTGCCGCGTCTCGAATGGGCAACTACCAGTGCTGCTCGGGTTATGCTTCCTTTGGAACATCTGAAACGCGTGGAGCCTGATACGGAGTTGTGGGCTGCACTCGAGAAGATGGACAGTAATGGAGTCAACCAGTTGCCCATCACCCGGGGTAACCGTGTCATCGGCATGATAACCCGGGAAGATGTAATCACTTTTCTGCGTTCGCTCCAGGAATTGGGAACACTGCCGACGTGAGAACGGAAACTCGAGGACTGTGTAAATGAAACCATCAAAAAGAATTACGACACTCTTTCTGGATATCGGCGGCGTCCTGCTTACGGACGGGTGGGACCATAAAGCCCGCAAACGTGCGGCGATGAAATTCAACCTGAACCTGGCTGAGATGGAGGAGCGCCACCACCTGACCTTTGACACATACGAGGAGGGAAAGCTCACGCCAGCAGAATATTTTGCCCGCGTAGTCTTCTACGAAAAGCGGCCGTTCACTCCCGCTCAGTTTCGGAACTTCATGTTTGCCCAGTCGAAGCCTCATCCCGAAATGATCGAGCTGGTCCGTAATCTCAAGGCGGAATATGGATTGAAGATCGCCGTTGTCAGCAACGAGGCGAGAGAATTGAACGCATATCGGATTCGTAAGTTCAAATTGAGCGAGTTTGTGGATTCTTATATTTCCTCGTGTTATGTCCACGTTCGCAAGCCAGACGCGGACATCTTCCGGCTTGCGCTGGATATCGCCAAGGTACCTGCCCGGCATGTGGTCTATATCGAGAATACCCCAATGTTTATCCAGGTCGCGGAAGGGTTGGGGATTCGGAGTATTCTTCACACGGATTACAGGTCGACGTGCTCGGAATTGGCTGCGCTTGGATTGCAGAATAGCGAAGGAGTCATCCATGGCACCAGCTGACCCGCGTATCCTTACGATCAACGGCGGCTCGTCGAGCATCAAGTTCGCGCTCTACCATGTCGAAGAATCGCTTAAGCGAGGGCTTCATGGAAAGGTCGACCGCATCGGACTGAGCGATACCAACCTGACATTCAATGACCCGAACAAAAGCCAGCAGGAGAGCTGCGACATCGCCGCCTCCGATCACAAGTCGGCGGCCAATTTCCTGATTGACTGGCTCGAAAAGCAGAATAGCTTCGAATCGGTCCGGGCGGTGGGACACCGGGTGGTCCACGGCATGAAACATACCGATCCGGAGATTGTCACACAAGAGCTGCTGGATGAGCTGCATCGGATCAGCCCGAACGATCCGGATCACATGCCGCGCGAGATTGAACTTATCGAGACCTTCCGCCAGCGTCATCCGAAACTGCCGCAGGTGGCCTGTTTCGACACGGCGTTTCACCAAACCATGCCGCGCGTGGCCAGGCTCCTTCCCATTCCACGGCGTTTCGACGCGAAGGGGATCCAGCGTTACGGATTCCACGGTTTGTCTTATGCTTATCTGATGGAAGAGCTCGCGCGTCTCGGCGACCCGGCGGCAACTAAGGGCCGCGTGATCCTCGCTCATCTCGGCAACGGCGCCAGCATGGCCGCGGTCCGTGACGGCAAAAGCATCGACACAAGCATGGGCTTCACACCGACCGCGGGATTGGTGATGAGCACGCGCTCCGGCGATTTGGATCCCGGCCTTGCGCCCTATCTCGCCCGAACCGAGCAGATAACCACAAAACAATTTTACGAAATGGTGAACCACAAATCGGGTCTGCTCGGCGTATCCGAGACCAGTTCCGATATGCGAGATCTGCTCGACCATGAAAAGGAGGACGTAAGGGCGGCGGAAGCCGTGGAGCTGTTCTGCTACCAGGCGAAAAAATGGATCGGATCCTTCGCTGCCGCGCTCGGCGGACTGAATACTCTCGTCTTCGCCGGCGGCATCGGAGAAAATGCGCCGGCCGTGCGCGCGCGCATCTGTGAAGGGATGAGCTTCCTCGGCATTGAACTAAATGAGTCGCGCAATGCAGAGACTGCGCCTGTGATTTCCGCGGACGCAAGCCGGGTTGCGGTCCGCGTCATTCGCACGGACGAAGAATATATGATAGCCAGGTCGGTCCGCGATGTTCTCGAACTTGACAGAACAAAATAAAGAAAAGAGTACTACTATGCTGAACACAGCTAAAATACTGAAGGGCTACAGTTTGCACAGCCTCGATGGAGAAATAGGGAAGGTCAAGGAATTCTACTTCGATGACCGTCACTGGGCGATTCGCTATTTAGTCGCCGACACAGGTAATTGGCTTACCGGCAGGCAGGTGTTGATTTCTCCGTATGCGCTGACCGCCGTGAATAAGGAAGGGCAATACATCACCGTCGACTTGACCAAAAAGCAGATTGAGGACAGCCCATCATTGGACAGCGACAAGCCTGTCTCGCAGCAATTCGAGGAATCCTACTACGGGCATTTTGGATGGCCGCTGTATTGGGCCGGACCAAACATGTGGGGGCCTAATCCCTTCATTGTGCGTGACGGAGAAAAATGGAGCGGATCCACCAAAAGTGAGAAAGCGTGGGATCCCCATTTGCGCAGCACTCATGAGGTGAGTGGCTATCATATTCAAGCTGCAGACGGCGAGGTTGGCCACGTCGATGATTTTATCATCGAGGATGAGACATGGGCGATCCGCTATTTAATCATCGATACACAGAACTGGTGGCCGGGAAACAAGCTGCTGGTTTCACCCCGATGGAGCGAACGCGTTGACTGGAGCGAGTCGAAAGTCTTCGTCAATGTTCCGCGCGAGACAATCAAGGAATCTCCGGGATACACGGCGGAACTTCTGCTGACTCGGGAATATGAGGCCAGACTCCATCGGCATTACAATCGCCAGGGATACTGGGCCGATGAGCAGGCTGCCCTGGAGCATTCCCATTGAAGCGAATATGAACAGGTGCATTAGTGTCGACAAGTAAGATCGCGGTACGTGTCATTCGTGCTAATGAGGACCAGATGATAGCTAAGATGGTTTGCCGCGTTCGGAGTCTTATGATTGAAAAGGAACATGGTTATGAAAATTAAACAAGTCTCTAAAAGGAATATTGCCACGAAGGTGAAACACGAGGTTAAGAAGGACATCCCTGCGGGACAAATCGAGGTTAATAAAACGGAGAAACCGTTGTCGCCGGATATGCTGCGCAAGATAAACGCGTATTGGCGTGCGGCGAACTACCTGTCGGTCGGCCAGATTTATCTCTACGACAATCCGCTGCTGAAGCAGCCGCTGAAACTCTCACATGTCAAGCCGCTCGTGGTCGGACACTGGGGCACGACTCCCGGTCAGAACTTCATCTATGTGCATCTGAACCGCGTCATCAAAAAATATGACCTGGATATGTTCTACATCGCAGGTCCCGGTCACGGCGGCCCGGCGATTGTTGGCAACGTTTACCTCGAAGGAACCTGGAGTGAAGTTTATCCGAACGTGACTCAGGACGAAGCCGGGCTGAAGAAGCTCTTCACGCAATTCTCGTTTCCCGGCGGAATTTCCAGTCATGTCGCGCCGACTACGCCTGGCTCGATCCATGAAGGTGGCGAGCTGGGGTACTCGCTGAGTCATGCCTTTGGAGCCGCGTTCGATAATCCGGATCTCATCGTCGCCTGCGTCATTGGCGACGGCGAGGCGGAGACGGGTCCGCTGGCCACGGCGTGGCACTCCAACAAATTCCTCAATCCAATTACCGACGGCGCCGTGCTGCCGATCCTGCATCTCAACGGCTACAAGATCAGCAACCCGACCGTCCTGGCTCGCATCGAGCATGATGAGCTTGAACAGTTCTTTCGCGGCTGCGGCTGGACGCCCCACTTTGTGGAAGGTGATGATCCGGCAGAGATGCATCAGCTCATGGCAGGTACATTGGAAAAGGCTATCGAGGACATCCGGCAGGTCCAGAAGAATGCACGCGATAAGAACGACACCACCCGGCCGCGCTGGCCGATGATCGTCCTTAGATCGCCCAAGGGCTGGACGGGACCGAAGGTCGTCGATGGCCTGCAAATCGAAGGCACGTTCCGGGCGCACCAGGTCCCGATACTTGTGGATGCCGACCATCCCGATCATGTCAGGCAGCTCGAAAGCTGGATGAAGAGTTACAAGCCGGAAGAATTGTTCGATAAGGACGGAAGACTCATGCCGGAGTTGGCCGAGCTGGCGCCGAAGGGCGACCGGCGGATGGGAGCGAATGCTCATGCCAACGGCGGCATGCTGCTGCGCGATCTGAGAATGCCGGACTTCCACGATCATGCGGTGAATGTCCCTTCGCCCGGAGCCGTCACCGGCCAGGATACGCTGGTTCTCGGCAAGTTCCTGCGGGACGTGGAAAAGTTGAACCAGGACCAGCGCAATTTCCGTATCTTCGGTCCCGATGAGACGCTCTCGAATCTCCTGGGCGCGGTCTTTGAAGCGGCCAACCGTCAGTGGGATGCACGAACGGTTAAGAGCGATGAATTCCTCGCGCCCGACGGACGAGTGCTCGACTCTATGCTCAGCGAGCACCAGTCGGAGGGTTGGTTGGAAGGATATCTGCTCACCGGACGGCACGGGCTGTTCAATTGCTACGAGGCCTTCATTCACATCGTCGACTCGATGTTCAACCAGCACGCCAAGTGGTTGAAGGTAACATCTGAACTGCCATGGCGGCGAAAAATTGCATCGCTAAACTATCTCCTCGCCTCGCACGTCTGGCAGCAGGACCACAACGGCTTTACGCACCAGGATCCCGGCTTCATCGACCACGTCATAAACAAGAAGGCCGACATCGTGCGCGTTTATCTGCCACCCGACGCCAATTGTCTGCTGTCGGTTGCTGATCACTGCTTGCGCAGCAGGAATTATGTGAACGTAGTGATTGCGGGAAAACACGCTCTGCCACAATGGCTGACCATGGATGCGGCGGTCGTGCATTGCACGGAAGGAATCAGCATCTGGCAGTGGGCCAGCAACGACCAGGGCTCTGAGCCGGATGTTGTAATGGCATGTGCCGGAGACACTCCCACGCTGGAGATCCTTGCTGCCGTTTCCATACTTCGCAAACATTTGACCGATCTCAAAATCCGTGTCATCAATGTTGTCGATTTGATGAAGCTGCAGTCTGCAAGTGAACACCCGCACGGGCTGAGCGACAGAGATTACGATTCGCTTTTCACCAAAGACAAACACATCATCTTCGGTTTCCATGGATACCCGTGGCTGATCCATCGCCTGACTTATCGAAGAACTAACCGCAACCTCCACGTCCGCGGTTACAAAGAGGAGGGAACAATCACGACTCCATTTGACATGAGGGTGCAGAATGACCTGGACCGCTTTCATCTGGTGCAGGACGTGGTGGATCGCCTGCCGCATTTAGGCTCCAGGGGAGCCTACCTGAAAGAGTTGATGCAGGACAAGCTCATCGAGCACAAGCACTATATCGACAAACACGGCGAGGACATGCCGGAAATCCGCGACTGGAAGTGGAGCGCGACAAACGCAGTCAAACCGGCATAGGCGTACAGACGCCGGAAAGGATATTCACTTTTAGAATGACCTCAAACAAACATGAATGTCAACGAGGCTTTGTGGATTCAGAAAGCCGAGAAGATGTTAAGGAGATTTCACATGACGAGGACGAAGCACTGGAAAAAGGTCCTGATCGCCGGACTGCTGTGGGCGGCAGTGCCCGGTCTGTTGCGGGCCGAGATGAACATGAACCCATACTTCACCGCGATCAATTATCCGCTTGAAGAACAGTCATTGATGTTGATGGCTCTTCCGGATTTTCAATCGGCGCGATACGGGAACGATTACTTCACCGGGATGCTCATGGCCGAGTACGGTGTCACAGCGCGTTGGACAGTCGCAGTTATGGCCGAGGGCCAGAAGATTGCCGGTCTGCCCGTCACCTACGGCGGTATGCGGTACGGCACCTATTACCATCTGTTCGGAGACGACCGGTTTTTGAACCTGACCCTGTACGGCGAATACGAGGATCTTAATGGAGCGGCGCTGTATAAGATGGAGGTCTCCGGTTTCGGACCCGAAGACCTGACCGAGCCGCTCGCTGACGCACGCAATACGCGGTCCCGCACTTTCGAACAGCGTCTGATTATCTATCATGACTGGGATCGGCTGAATGCGACTTTCAATTTCATCAGAGAAACCCCTTTGCAGGCACCCTACGGAAGCGATTATGGGTACGCTCTGGGACTGTTCGTCAAACCTTCCTGGATGAGCGGATCGATGGCTGGGATGAGCGGTATGACTGAGCCTCCGGCAGTTTCCATGAGTCGCCTGGGCTATGGCTTAGAGATGATCGGAGCGCTGGGAGATAACAGGCGGTTCGGTTTCGATTGGAACGCCCAGCAGCAATATCTTGGCGTTGTTCTAACCTATGCTGTATCTTCCCGATGGTCGGTGCGTCTTGAACCGGCGTTTGGACTCTCCGACGTCAGCGATCCATTCATGCTGCGCATGGGGCTGGCGTACATGTTCGGGCTTTCCACTTCCAAATCGACGGACATGGGCGAATGAACATCTTCAATTCTATGAAAGTTTACACCTTGATACCGGTGCGCTGCCGATCGATGAACATCGGCAATGTGCCTGCCGGATTGAGCCAATCACAAAGGAGAATGTAATGAAGATTCAAATTAACACAGACCACAATATAGTGGGTCACCAGGTGCTGATTGACGATGTCAGCGGGAAATTAGAGAGTGCCCTGAGCCGATTCAGCACTCACATCACACAGGTGGAAGTCCATTTGAGCGACCAGACAAGCCATAGGAACAGCCCCAGCGACAAGCGCTGCATGATGGAAGCCCGCCTCGAAGGACGGCAACCCATCGCAGTCACTCATGAGGCAGAGACCTTAAACCAGGCTATCGACGGCGCTACTGACAAGTTGGCCAAACTGATAGAAGGCACTCTCGATCGACAGCGCGATCAGAAGAGACACAGGACCGACCCGCCTCCACGCGGGCCGATCAATAATTGACAGAATTGCGGAGGTATCGGAGATGAATTTGCAGGCGCTTGTTGGCACCGCGAGGATGCTGTTTGCCGGCGACAAGAGGCTGCTCGAGATGGATGAAAGTATTCCAACATGCGACAATAGATTTGGCGGGCGGGATGTTACCGAGACTGAGCACGGCCCGGCGGGATTAATTCAGAGCCCACACCTATGAACGCATCGATGCCAAAAGGACGTTTCGCACGGAATGGGAGAAGGAGTGAGAATGATGAAAACGAATGGCCAGCTTGAACCGACCGTGTTCGTAATCTTTGGAGGAGCCGGTGACCTGACCTGGCGGAAACTTGGGCCTGCTTTGTTCGACCTTTCCAGGGACCAGAGCATGCCTGCTGAGTTTTCCATCATCGCAGTGGACGGCCTCGGCATGAGCGACGAAAAGCTGCGCAGGCGTCTCCACGACGGCGTTAAGAAATTTTCGCGCCACGGAAAGATGCAGGGCGACGAATGGAACGAGTTCGCGAGGCATATTCATTACCAGCAGGGAGATTTCAAGAAGCTGCAGACTTACACGGCACTGGGCGAACAATGCGCGAAGCTGGAAAAGGAATGGGGCGCCAAAGTCCACCGCATTTTTTACATGGCAACGCCGCCAAGCATGTTCGGCGAAATCCCGAAATACCTCGGCAAGGCCGGGCTGGCGCGTGACCGAGAATGGTCGCGGATTGTGGTCGAGAAACCGATCGGCTATGACCTGGAATCGGCCCGCGCCCTGAATGCCGTCCTCGCCGCGAATTTTGAGGAATGCCAGATCTTCCGCATCGATCATTATCTTGGCAAGGAAACTGTCCAGAACATTCTGGCCTTCCGGTTTGCCAATCCGCTCTTCGAGCCGCTCTGGAACCGGCGTTATGTGGATTATGTGACCATCACTGCCGCGGAAGAGATTGGGGTCGAACATCGCGGCGGCTATTATGATCACGCGGGAGCCCTGCGGGACATGGTGCAAAATCATCTGATGCAGCTCCTTTGTCTGGTGGCCATGGAACCGATGGTGTCTTTCAATGCCGATGAAATACGCAACAAGAAGGTGGACGTGCTCCACGCCGTTCGCCCGATTCACCCTGACGCAGTTCATCAAAGTGTGGTGCGCGGGCAGTACGGCCCTGGCTGGATAGGCGGCAGGGAGGTGATCGGCTATCGCGAGGAAGATGGCGTATCGCCTGATTCCCAAACCGAGACGTTTGTCGCCCTGAGATTGTTTGTCGACAACTGGCGCTGGCAGGGCGTGCCTTTCTACCTTCGCACGGGGAAGCGGCTCACCAGGCAGGCATCGGAAATCGCGATCCAGTTTCACGCAGTCCCGCATCAGTCGTTTCCGCCCGAGGCCAGCCTCGACTGGCAGCCGTCCCGGCTGGTGATGTCGATCCACCCGGACCAAGGGATCGTGCTGCGGTTTCAGGCCAAACACCCCGGACCAAAAATGCACCTCCGCTCCGTGGAGATGAAGTTCAATTACCAGGATGCCTTCGCCGTCAGATCTCCTGATGCTTATGAAACGCTGCTCTGGGACGTTATGAAGAATGACGCCACGTTGTTCATGCGCACCGATCAGGTGGAAGCCGCATGGCGGTTGTTGATGCCGGTGCTCGACGTATGGGCGGTGGCTCCGCCCGGTGATTTCCCCAATTACGCCGCCGGCACCTGGGGACCGGAGGATGCTCAAAGTCTCCTTGCCCAGGGGCACAGCTGGCCGCTGCCTGTCGAATTGGCGACGCACGGCGAGAAGAAGAAAAAGAATTCATGATTGCGAGAGCATGAAAAGTAAACATAGAAAGGTCTTATGAAAACAAATGCAGGTTTATGGATCGATCACAGGAGTGCCGTCATCGTAGTCATTGGTGAAAAAGGAGAAGAGACAAAACGAATAACATTCAACGCGGAGAAGCAGGTGCGATCCTCCGGCGGAGCGCAGGAAGACTCCGAACAGGACATTCGCGACAGACGGTTTACGAATCATTTGAACAAATACTTCGATGAGGTAATCGCTTATGTCCGTAATGCAGGATCCATTCTCGTATTTGGTCCCGGCGAGGCTAAGATGGAGATTAAGAAACGGCTGGAGAATGAAAAGATTAATACACGCTTAGTTGACATTGAAACGGTCGATAAAATGACAGATAAGCAGATCGCAGCAAAAGTCCGGGAATACTTCGGGCAATAAACAAAAGACTTTGTGCGGTGACAGTGTAGGGGTAATGAATATATCGACAGCGCTGATACTGATGAGCGGTGCCGCCGTGCATTGATCTATTCTCAGTTCAAGTGGAATGGCCTTAATTCCATTTTTCAGCTCACAATTTAGAATGGTTTTGGATATGCGGTAGTTGACACTCAATTCTCCTTGTAATCAAACTGCGGTTTGGCTGTTTGAAGATTTAGCTCTCTTTTTCATCCCTTTGGGCTATTGTCTTGTTTTATGGATGATTTTATAATCCAACGAGGCATGGAAACGAAAGAGCCGAACAATTTCCCTGATTTCATACGGCCCGGACAACAGATGAACATTTGGTGTCGGCCGAAATTACTTATGACAATATCTATTACTCGTAAGAGGAACGAAATCATATATAGAGACAGAGTACCATGAAGAAAAGTGAAGCGTATTCTCATCGAAAGGTCCTTCCGAAATCTCCCACGGATATTCAGGGATTGGACGAAATCACCGGCGGGGGATTACCGAAAGGGAGACCGACGCTTGTATGCGGCGGTCCCGGTTGCGGAAAGACACTCTTTGCCATGGAGTTTCTCGTCCGCGGAGCAACGGAATACAATGAACCGGGCGTCTTCATATCGTTCGAGGAAACGGAGGAAGAACTCTCGGCAAACGTTGCTTCGCTGGGATTCGATCTGGACAGTCTTAGAAAGCGGAAGAAAATCTGGCTCGAGCACATCCACGTCGAACGGAGTGAAGTCGAACAAAGTGGTGAATACGATCTGGAAGGCTTGTTCATCAGGATCCATGAAGCAATTGAGAGCATCAGCGCCAAGCGCATCGTGCTGGATACACTGGAATCGCTCTTTTCAGGTTTGCCAAATCCCATTATACTCCGTTCTGAGCTGCGCCGGTTATTACGCTGGCTGAAAAAGAAAGGCGTAACAGCAGTAATTACTGCAGAACGGGGGGAAGATAGGTTAACTCGTCAAGGTCTGGAAGAGTACATCTCCGACTGCGTCATTTTGCTCGACCATCGCGTGACCGATGAGTCATCCATACGGCGGCTGCGTGTTGTCAAATACCGAGGTTCAAGCCATGGTACGAACGAGTACCCCTTCCTCATCGATGAGGATGGTTTTTCCGTTCTGCCGGTCACTTCACTGGGACTGAATTACTCCTCGTCCCGCGAGAGAGTTTCCACCGGCATTCCTCGTCTCGACACAATGCTCTCCGGAAAAGGCTACTTTCGCGGCAGTACGGTGCTTGTCTCAGGCACCGCGGGGACGGGCAAGACGAGCATTGCCGCGAAGTTTGTCGAAGCTGCATGCAAAAGGGGAGAACGCTCTCTCTTTTTTACTTTCGAAGAATCACCCAGCCAGCTTATGCGCAATATGCGTTCGATTGGAATTAATTTAGAACCGTGGGAAAAGAAAGGATTGCTTCAGTTCCAGGCAACCCGTCCTACACACTATGGCCTGGAAACTCACCTCACCACGAGTATCAAATTGATCAATGATTTTAAACCCAGCATTGTTATCCTCGACCCTATCAATGCATTCGTGTTGGGAGAGAACCAGACTGAAGTCAAGACAATGCTGCTGCGCCTCGTAGATTTCCTGAAGATGAAGGGGATCACCGCGTTCTTCACAAGTCTCACCTCCGCCGGCGATACCATGGAGATTACCGATGTTTACATCTCATCCCTGATAGACACATGGCTCCTTCTGCGTGATATCGAAATTGGAGGTGAGCGCAACAGAGGATTGTATGTGCTTAAATCGCGCGGTATGGCACACTCCAACCAGATACGCGAGTTCAAGCTGACAGACCAGGGTATCGATCTCCTCGATGTCTATATCGGTGCCGAAGGCGTATTGACGGGTTCGGCACGATTATCACAGGAGACGAAAGACGATGCTGAACAATTATTGCGCCAGCAGGAATTCGGACGCAGAGAATTTGAATTAGAGCGAAAGCGAAAAGCAATGGAAGCTCAGATTGTGATGCTGCGATCAGAATTTGAAGCGGAAGAAGCGGAAGCACTCAAAATCATCAAGAGTGAAAAAGTGAAGGATGAACGCTTCACTCAAAACAAGGCAAAAATGGCTAAGAGCCGGAAAGCTGACGCCAATACAAAAACAACCGGCGCAAAGTAGAACAAGACTGATATTCATAGGGACTCAATGTGAAGATCAAACATGACAAACCGAAAACCAGCCGGACGAAGACTTCCGACGGGTCTGGGCGCCGACGATTCCTCGAGCGAAGCACACATGCGGCCAAATCAGGAAGCGACAGATGGGTCCTGCGTTTGTATGTTGCCGGCCAGACTGCCAAAGCCGTCACCGCGCTCAACAATCTAAAATTGATCTGCGAGGAGCAGTTGAAGGGCAAATACCATATCGAAGTAATTGACCTTTTGAAGAATCCAACGCTTGCCCGCGATAACCAAATCCTCGCTGTTCCGACATTGGTACGTAAACTGCCCCTTCCGGTGAGGAACATCATCGGCGACCTTTCCGATACAGAGCGAGTGTTGGTTGGGTTAGACCTCATAGAACGCAGTGCGCTTGTGGGGAAGCAATAATCCGCCAGGTCGGATAAAAAGCAAAGTTCAACGAAGAGACAAAAGAGGAGAAAGTCATGAGTAAAGGCCAGGACCGTAAAAAGAATTCCAAAAAAGAACCGGCAAAAACCAAGAAAGAAAAAAAAGCGGCCAAGCAGGAGAAGAAAAACGAAAAGAATAATGACCGCGGGCTCCTCAACGAATAGCACAGCTGCAAGTTTGGATTGGGACGGCACATTTGAGGACGGAGAACCGCAGGACGCGGTGGTGACTCTGTTTGACAAAGGATGATCGTGAGAGGCGGTGACGTCAGCGAGAGGAGTCCGTCCGCGATAGTGGACAGACGAAGCGGCGATCTCACTTCACCAAATTGCAGTTTATCCGATAGACAGGGGGCTTGGGGTCTGCGACGAAAATATAACGCACCATCGGCATCCATCAAAAATGGACGCCTGTGAAGGTGCCCGAAACCCCGAAAGGGGTTTTGAGACTTTTTGAGCAGTTCATTTCAATGAATGGCGATAGTTTCACAGATTTGTCGTAGACCCTGGGCCCTGCTGGTAATTTACGTCGGCTTCTTCTAAGTTTACTGACGCCCGCATTTCCAGCTGTTCCAAAGCAGCGTGATTCATAGATGAAAGGAGCTATGAAGAAGAAAACGGTTCCTAACGGATCTCCGATAAGAAAAGAGAAAATCACCGCTGAGACACCCTCCCCAAATGGGTCGTTCTATGTAGTCGGCATCGGTGCATCAGCAGGCGGCCTGGATGCTCTCGAAAGATTTTTCGCAAATCTTCCCGAGAGTTCCGGCATGGCTTTCATCGTCGTATCGCACCTGGATCCGAATCATGTCAGCATTATGCCTGAGCTGATTCAGAAATCAACTAAGATGAAGTTGTTTCAGGCTGAAGACGGGATGGTGGTTGAGCCTGATCATGTATATGTTGCACCGGCCAATCGGGACCTGGCAATACTTCACGGGACAATCCAGCTGATAGAACCCGTCGAACCACACGGATTCCGGCTTCCGATCGATTTTTTCTTCAAATCTCTTTCTGCGGATTCAGGGGATAAAGCCATTTGTATTATCCTTTCCGGCATGGCGTCTGACGGTACTGCGGGGTTGAAAGCGGTGAAGAGTGAATTAGGAATGGTAATGGTTCAGGATCCACAGTCGGCAAAATTCGATGGGATGCCGAGCAGCGCCATTAAGACCGGATTAGCCGATTACATACTTCCGCCCGAAGAGATGCCGGACCAGTTGATTAAATACACTTCGCGGAAAATCAAGGGTGTTTCATTAGACAGAGAAATTACCGGCGGTAAGATTCCCGATGCATTTCAAAAGATTTTCATACTTCTCAGAACTCACACCGGCCACGACTTTTCACTTTACAAACAGAATACGATCTACCGTCGCGTAGAGAGAAGAATGAATATTTCTCAGTTGGATACCCTCCCGGGTTATATCCGGCTGCTCCAGGAAGACCCCGCAGAAATTGACAACCTGTTCAAAGAGCTCCTGATCGGAGTGACGACTTTTTTCAGGGATCCGGAAGCGTTCGAGAAACTGAAGAAGGTGATGCTGGAACTGGTAAAAGGCAAACCGGATAACGGCCAGATAAGAATCTGGGTGCCAGGATGCTCTACCGGTGAAGAAGCGTACTCCGTCGCAATCATGCTGTGGGAGTGCATGAACGAAGCGAAGAAAAACCTCAACGTGCAGATATTCGCCACCGATATTGACGGCAATGCCATTGAAAAGGCGCGCATCGGTTCATTCTCGGGAATTGCGGCGGATGTCGGTAATGAGCGTCTGAGCCGCTTCTTTACTTCCGAGGGGAATCTCTTCCACATTCGAAAAGAGATCAGAGAGATGCTGGTCTTTGCGCCGCAAAGCGTCATTAAAGATCCGCCATTCACAAAACTCGATCTGATCTCCTGCCGCAACTTGTTAATTTATTTGAACGGCGATCTGCAGAAGAAAATAATTCCCCTGTTTCATTATAGTCTCCTGCCTAATGGGATTTTATTTCTCGGCTCATCGGAGACTATCAGCGGGTTTGTCGATTTGTTTTCGATGCTGGATAACAAATGGAAGATTTACAAAAGGAGAGATTCCATTTATTCGGCACAACCTTTTATCGAGTTCCCGGTGTCGCGATCGAAAGGGAAAGCCTATGAGGCCGTCATGAATAAGAGCGAAGTCAAGAACATTACGCAGTTGGCCGAGAAGATCATCCTGGACAGCTACTCTCCCAATTGCGTGATAGTAACCGAAACCGGAGACATAGTCTATATTCATGGAAGAACGGGCAAATACCTGGAGCTTACGAACGGCGAAGCGAAGATGAACATTTTTGAAATGGCACGCGAAGGTTTGCAGCAGGAACTTCCGGCATTGATTAGAAAAGTGTTGTCAAGCAAGAGGTCGTTAACCACCGAAGGGATAAAGGTAAAGACCAACGGCGCCACCCAGTTGATAAATCTCACGGTTAAGCCGATCAAGGAACCGGCGGTGATGCGCGGATCCCTGTTGATCGTTTTTGAGGAAGTAAAGCCTCCTCAAAAAGCGTCGACTTCCAAAGCGATCCGTTATGAAAAGAAGTCGGAAAAGATCATCAGGGAGCTCGAGCGCGAATTAAAGTCCACCAAGGAAAATTTACGGTCGACCATTGAAGAATTGGAGACGTCAAATGAGGAACTTAAGTCGACCAACGAAGAGATGCAATCGACGAACGAGGAGATGCAGAGTTCGAACGAAGAATTGGAAACGTCCAAAGAAGAATTGCAGTCGTTGAACGAGGAACTGATTACGGTGAACACCGAGCTGCAGAACAAGAATGATGAGTTATCGGTTGTAAATAACGACATGAAGAACCTGCTGGAGAGCATCGATATCCCGACCATCTTCCTGGATAATAACTTATTCATCAAGAGATTTACGTTTCACGCAACAAAGGTCGTGAACCTGATGTCTTCCGACATCGGTAGACCGATAAACCACATAGCCACGAATCTCAAATATGACAGTTTCATCGACGATGCGAAGGAGGTCTTGAGGACGCTTGTCTATAAGAAGGTTGAGCTGCAGACCAACGACGGTGTCTGGTATCAGATGCGGATATTGCCTTACCGGACAACAGGCAACGTTATTGACGGCGTCGTCATTACATTTTCGGATATCAACAGTCTGAAGACCGCTTATGATGAGATCAATAAGTTGAACCAGGATATCCGGCTTGCGCGCGAGTATGCCGACAATATTGTTGATGCCGTGAGGGAGTCGCTTCTTATCCTTGATAAAGATTTGAAGGTCCTTTCGGCCAACCGGTCTTTTTACAAGATGTTCAATACTGGCAGCGAACAAACCGTCGGCAGGTACATATACGAACTTGACGGCAGGAAGTGGGAGATACCCCGTCTGCGGGAGCTTCTCGAGCAAATAATTCCCCAACGCAATGTCTTTGAGGATTTTGAGGTCGAATACGATTTTGCGGATGCGGGCAGGAAGCAATTGATTTTGAATGCCCGCCAAATATTCCACGGAGAAAAAGAGACCAAACTCATCCTTCTTGCAATCAGTGCCAAAGTATAAAATGAAGAGGTACCAGAAAATGAAACGCACAACAAAAGGATCAGGCAAGACCATCGATAAGAAAGTGAAGAAAACAATCAAAGCCGGACCCGAAAAGCCGGCTGATACGAAAATAGAAGATGTCCAGAAAATGGTGGAATTGCTTCAGATCCACCAAATCGAGCTTGAGCATCAAAACCAGGAACTCAGAATTGCGCAGGAAGAGCTGGAGGTATCGAGAAATAAATATGTAAACCTCTTTGATTTTTCACCGATCCCCTACTTTACTCTGGACAAGGAAGGCATAATCAGGGAGGTGAATTTAAGCGCCAGTAAGATGTTTGGAGTTGAACGGGGCAAACTAATTGGCAAGAGGTTCACCACGTATATTCCGCCGGGTGAAAGGGATGCGTTTACTTCTTTTTTCGACACGGTCTTTAAATCTCCCGAAAAGCATTCTCTTGAATTGAAGGTGATGAATAAAGATAAACGCGTATTCCACGTTCTACTGGAAGGTGTGGAGTTGAACGATACGCTCCAAGAGGATCGCAATTGCCAGGTTGCGTTAATCGATTTGACGGAATACAAAAGAGTGGAAGACGTCTTAAAGGCATACTCCGAGGAACTTAAAGTACTCAACGCTACTAAAGATAAATTCTTCTCAATCATCGCGCATGATTTGAGAAGCCCGTTCCAGTCGTTGCTGAGCACTACGGAAATGCTTGCTGCGCGGATTGAAGATTTGTCGCAGGAAGACATAATGCTGGTTAGCAAGGGGTTAAATGACAACCTGACAAATCTTCATGGTCTTCTGGAGAATCTGCTCCACTGGTCACTTATGCAGAGAAACATGCTTGAGTATAAACCGGTGACTCTTAACCTGCATGATGTAGTAGATAAGGTAATTGAGATATCGAATCAGAGCGCGGTGAAGAAGAATATTACATTATCCAACAATGTGGATGCCGGCGTCTCCGTCTACGCAGATGCTGATATGCTTCGCTCGGTTGTTCAGAATCTCATAGTGAACGCGATCAAGTTTACCCGGCCGGAAGGACGGATAACCGTCTCGTCTGCCGATAAAAAAAGTTATGTCGAAGTATCTGTCCGTGACACCGGAATAGGAATCGAATCGGAGAGGGCTTCGAAACTGTTTAACATGAACACGATTTCTACGACTAACGGAACCGGCGGAGAGAAAGGGACCGGACTTGGATTACCCCTTTGCAGAGAATTTGTCGAAAGAAACAATGGTAACATTTGGGTCGAAAGTGAACCGGGAAAAGGATCGAAGTTCACATTCACTTTAGGCAAACCGGTTTCATGAATATGTCTTCAGCGGATTTCGTGTGGGATTTGTGTCTGAATGAATACGACATTTATTCGAGCGTACGGGATTAAGAGTCCGTCAGAGAACCCACCACAAACGGGTGTGTAAAGAATTCTGTGTAAATGGTTAAGTAGAAGGATCATCTAAATGCCGTTGAGCATTGACCTGCCCCCCAAAAAGTGGTCCAATGTTATATTAGTAGAAAGAGTAACCTCTGACTGCTCCCCATCTTTGATCCAAATTGAATAAGAACAAAATCGTGGTTAATGTCAAGTGACTACTGTCC
>JAJYIT010000059.1 GCA_021789975.1 Bacteroidota bacterium | reverse complement strand
TACTGGTCGTTGCGCTCGACGAAGAATACCGACGAAGAACGCTTGACACCAAACAATTAGCAGCATAGATTTATGCCTCGGATAAACTTCGCCTTGGGAATTTCAACGGAGAAAGGGGCATCATCGAGCGTCGCTGCGATGACCAAAAGGATATGATCTGAAGTAAATCAGTTGTCCGGCATATGGGGAATAAGTGGGACGATATGTCCAGCTACAAAGGGACAATGACTGCTCCTGAGATGACGTCGTTGAAGACTACGTGCTTTTACCTCTCACGTGGTTGAAGGACTAGATAAATGGCCCCGATAGTTAACCCAAAAAGATACAGGTAGACTGGACTGAAAATCCCAATGCTATTCACTTCGTTAACTCGCACCAAACTAGACCGGAACTACCCCGACGTTTTCCATCCGTAGCGACAAGACCTTCACGACCCCTCTTTAAGAGGGGCGGAAATGACAGCCTACATCGTTCCAAGTACGTACCACGATCGAGAAGCCCATTATTCTTCTGTTTCCCCTTCTTTTCCTTTCTCTCTGTAGCGCATCCAGTAGCGCACGCTATAAACTATTACAAATACCGCTACCACAATTAGCGGGATGCTCTCGAAATCTTTCAAACGATCGGCAAATTGCTGCCAGTAATTGCCCATGAGTTCACCGGCAAATGCGTAGGAGCCGCTCCAGGTTATGGCCGATAGGAAAACCACAGTCAAGAAAACTCGCGGTCGGATCTTCAGTAGACCGGCAGCGACCGACGTGTAACCGCGGAGATACGGGATGAGCCGGCCCAGGTAAATTCCCCATTGCTCTCGCCGCGAGATCTTGTCGCTCAGTTTCATAATCTTCTCCCTTGGTATGGGCAGCCACTTCGGCTTATGCTCCATCACGTAGTCTCCGAAGAGGTAGAAAAAAGTGTAGAGGAGAGAAGTGCCGATGAAGTCCGCGGCAATGACAGTGATAAGAACCAGGGTGAGACTCAAATTGCGAATAGAGGCGAGGTAGCCGGCGAAGAGGAGAACGATCTCGTTTGGTACCGGGCTCGGCACTCCAATCTCCTGGAGAAACACAAGAGAGAAGATGGTCAGATAACCATATTTCATAATGTAATGTGCGAGTTCCGGGGGCATATGTTAATTTAGTACCTTTTAGGGAGACAACTGCGCTCTGGTCACCGGCGAGATAGTGCGGAAAAAAGGAGGTCTCTGGTGCTTCTCCAATTTCTCGTCGAATTTTGTTCTCAAGATCCCGGTTGTGTCGGCAGTTCTACGGTGACAGTTGTCCCGACTCCGACCTCACTTTCGATGGATATTCTTCCGCCGTGCTGTTCCACGATGCGTTTGGCTATCGAGAGCCCAAGACCGCTACCTTTTTCATCGCCGCTCCTGGCAAGCTTCGTTCTGTAGAACCTGTCGAACACCCGGGCAAGCTCGTCTTCTTCTATGCCCTGGCCGTTATCTTGAATCTCGATGACTGCACTCGCGTCCCCATCCGCAATACTAGTAGCGACTGTGACCTTGCCGCCCTTCCTGCTGTATTTTATCGCGTTGTCTAAGATATTTGATATCGCACGGTTCAACATCTCGGGGTCTCCTCGTACGTTGCAGCCGTCAGAAGATTCAAACACGACCTTGACAAATCTTTGACTTGCCAGGAAAGAGTTTCTGCTGATTATGCTCTCCACCAACGAATCGACGGACACAATCGAGGACTCAAGTTTTTCAGTCGACTCAAGCCTGGATAAATAGATCAAATCTACGGCAAGGCTGGACGCATATTCGGCTTCAGATAGAAGCTGCTTTATGTTTTCACGCTCCAAGTCCGTCAGATCTCGTTTCATCAAGAGCATCTCTATCTCAGCTTGAATCACCGTAAGAGGAGTCTTCAATTGATGAGATGCATCGAGGAGAAGATTCCTTTGAGTTTCTATTAGCGTGTTGATTCTCTTGATCAGCGAGTTGAAAGACTCCGACAATTTCTTTATCTCATCTTCAGACTCTGGAACCAAGAGTGTCGACAATGTTCGGCCATAGCCGATCTTGTCGATGTCAGCCGCCATATTTTCCAGCGGCCTGAGCGACTTCCTCGCAATTCTTACTGAACCGATCGCGACCATCAATATCGTCAGCGGAACCAGTATGAAAGCAATCGCCCGGATCCTGTCTATCGATTCGCGGGTAGCGGAAAGCGAAGCGATGACTATGACTGCCCCGAGAGACTCCCCCCTCGCTTCAAAATAGGCGATTGCCGCACGGTAAGGCTTCCCATGGACTCTTGCTGTCAGGAATTTCCTGCTGTTCCCGTTTATTGTGAAGCTGGCAGGTGTAATGCGTTCGGCCACCGAATCTGCATCGTTCAGGGAAAAGAAACGGCTGCCGTTCGGGTCGAATATCCTCACACGGATTACCCCGATCTTCCTTTCAAAATCTGGTAACGATTCTCCGACACTTTCCTCGATGTCCGTCTTATCCCGTCGAGAAACTCTTTCCGGCAAGCCGTTAGCCACACTGCTCGCGGCAGCTTGCAAGGTTACGTCAAAAGCACGGTAAGAATAGCCCTCGTATAATTCCGAGAGGACCGCAGAAAGGACGATGATCACGACAGCAAAGGTAGCAGTAACATATAGCGCCACCCTTGTCCGTATCGGAAGACTTATGCCTCGTCGAAGATCGTGTAGCCAATTCCTCGCACGGTCCTTATAACCTTTTGTCCTGATCCTGCTTCCACCTTCTTTCTAAGTAGCTTAACGAAAGCGTCTATCACATTGCTTCGCGGGTCGAAGTTTAAATCCCAGACATGTTCCGCGATCTCTGAGCGGGTGACGATTCTTTTCCTGTTGAGCAAAAGGAATTCGAGAAGGGCGAATTCTTTGCCGGAAAGGCGAAGGTCCCTGCCTTTTCTAAATGCCTTTCGTGAGTTTGTGTCCACTTCGATATCAAAGGCTTTTATCACAGATGTTTTTTCTTCGACAGACCTTCGATACAGAGCCCTGATCCGGGCAAGCAGCTCACCCACATGGAAAGGTTTCGGCAGGTAATCATCGGCGCCGGTGTCGAGACCTCTGATCTTACTCTCAACTTCATCGAGAGCAGTCAGCATCAGAATCGATGTGAGAATCTTTTCCTTCCGGATTTGCCTGCAAACCTCGAAACCGTCGATGTCTGGGAGCATAAGGTCAAGGACGATTACATCATAGTCGTTCGTCTTTGACAAGAAGACGGCTTCTTTTCCCGATGCTGTAGAATCGACCGCAAAGTTCTGAGTCTTGAATAATTTGAGCAGAGTTCTCTGAAGACTCTTGTCGTCTTCAACCAGAAGGATTCTCATGCTCCACCTTCACCTTTAGAGGCCGACCCAAAAGTACCCGTCATCGCAAGCCTGCCTGTCCCTGCCTATAGGCAGTCAGGCGGTGGGCAGGCGGCGTCCCCGCGCCGCGCGGCGATCCCCCTTCTTTGTGGTCTCTTGGAGGGGATTGCTTCGTCACTTTGTTCCTCGCAATGACTGGTTCTTTCCGTTAGGACGGCATCTCAGGGCGATGGCTCTCACCTTATTCTCCGCAAGAACACATACAGCGTCGGCAATTCAAAGAGCAACAGGAAACTCGACAATACAAATCCACCGATGACCGCGACAGCAAGCGGCTGCTGCATCTGCGCTCCGGCTCCGACGCCGAGTGCCAAAGGCATCAAGGCAAATACCGCCGCGAACATTGTCATCAGGATAGGTCTTGTCCTGACCTTCGCAGCCTGGAGAACAGTTTCGAGCGATTCTCCTCTATCCCTTCCGAGCTCTTTGATCATGTGGATTATGAACACTCCGTTCTCATTGACAATTCCAACCATCATTATCATTCCGACGAAACTGGATATGTTGAAGGTTATGCCGGTGACCTGTAGCGCGAGAACGACACCGAAGAGTGAAGCCAGGTCTGTAATAAAGAGCGCAATCGGCACAGAGAAACTTTCGAACTGCAAGATCATCAGTGCAATAACGAGAACCGACGCAGCAACGAGCACAAAGAGAAGACTCTGGAACGATTCCTGCTGGCTCTCGTATAATCCGCCGAAAGTATAAGTCACTCCCTGCGGCAAAATCAAGTTTGCATTTAAAGTCTTCTTTATGTCGGAAATGGTGCTGCCTAGATCTCTTCCTTCGATTCGAGCGGTTACAGCGTCCATCAATTTCAGGTTTTCACGGTCGATTTCGCTCTGCCCTTTTAGTATATCGACGGTCGCAATGTTAGATAGAGGGACGTAGAAACCATTCGGCGACCTGAGCTTCACATTTGCGATATCCTGCAATACATCATGGTACCTATCGGGATACCTGACTCTGACGGCAATCAGCTTTTCACCTTCGAGGACATAGGTGTCGGCATTCCCATTCATGATAGTGTGGAGCTGGCTCCTAATGTCGGACATCGTGAAACCTGCGCGAGCGGCAAGTACCGGATCAGGATGGACAACAATCGAGGGCCCGCTGATAGTGATCCCGTTGAAAACATCTACCACTCCGGGCACCTTCGAGATCAAATCAGCGACTTCCTTCCCTTTCTGTTGGATAACCGCCTGACTCGATCCAAAAACCTTTATCACGATTGGCGCCGGAGAATTGGTAAGGTCACCAATGAGGTCTTGCATTGCCTGGCCGAAGTCGATTTGAAGTGCAGGTTCCGATGCCTCAATCTTCCTGCGAAGCTCATCCATTATCTGAAACACCGACCGCTTCCTGTTCTTCTTAAGCCGGACAAGAAAATCGCCGTTGTTCGGCTCAGTGATGAAGAAGCCGAGCTGCGTACCCTCCCTGCGACTATAAGACTCAACTTCGGGAATGGACATTATTATCTTCTCAACGTGCAATAGCATGCGGTTCGTTTCAGTCAACGAGGTACCCGGAGGCGAGACATAATCCAGCACAAATGACCCTTCATCCATACGGGGCATGAAGTCGCTTCCGATATTCCGGTAAAGCAGAAGAGACCCGGCAACCACGATCACGGCGAAAACCGGTCCAAGATAACTCTTCCTCATGAGAGGCAAGAGAACACTGTCATACATTCTCCCTATCCTATGGGAAGACCTCTCCTCTCTCTGTACTTCCGCATCCACGTCTTTTGGCCTCACGAACATTTCCGCGAGTGCCGGCACGAACGTGATAGAGTAAATCATGGACACGGCAAGCGAGACCGCCATCGTCACCGCGAGCGGCTTGAAGAAAGCTCCCGTCACGCCAAAGAGGAACGCGAAAGGAACGAATACTATCATGGAGCTCAGGCTCGAGCCGATCACTGCAGGGAGAATCTCCTTCATCGACATCCCGATCGCTTTGCTCTTGCTTTCCCTTTCAAACCTCATGTTGCGGAAAATGTTCTCTATCATCACGACGATGTCATCGATGACAAGACCGACTGCCGCTGCTATCCCTCCTAAAGTCATTATGTTGAGCGTGTACCCTGCCGCAGTCAAGACAAGGACCGCGGTTGCGAACACTGCCGGAACGGTGATGACAGCCACTGCACCGATTCTGATGCTCCTCAGAAAAACGAAGATGATCAGGATCGCCAGAAACAGTCCGATGATGATCGAATCCCTCGCACTTCCAATCGAGCTGCTGATGAAGTCTCCCTGGTCATAGAAATATTTCATCTTTACGCTCGGAGGAATTTCGCTCTTCAGACTTGCGAGAGCGGCTCGCACCTGCTGACCTATCTGAACCGTGTTGCCGCCAGGTTGCCTGATTACGTAAACGAGCACAGCAGGCTTGCCATCTGCCGTGATCCGAATGTATTCGATTTTCTCGGAAGGTTTTACGTCAGCGACATCTCCGATCGTAATGGGAATACCGTTCTGGAAGCTAACCACGGTGTTGCGAATATCGCTCAGTCCTTTGTAGAGCCCGTCGACAAGCGTAAGATAGATCTGGTAATTCCGCTGTACCAGTCCGGTCGATGACACAAAGTTTGTATTATTGACAGCAGAAACGACCTGGTCTACGCTTAGGCCATAGCTCTGCAGCTTTTGCGGATTCACATCGACAAGGAACTCTCTCTGCCTTCCGCCTTGCACTTTCACTTGAGCAATACCGTCAATCCTTGTCAGTACCGGTCTGATCGTGTAGTAAGCCAGGTCGCGGAGCTGAACCTGGTTCAATGAATCGGAAACAAGGCTGAATCCCTCGATCGGAAACACGGTGGCATTCATGCGAGCTATCTGGATGGATACGGTTGACGGCAGCTCGTTACGAATGCTGGATACTTCGCCCTGCATCAGCTCAAGTGCTTGGATCATATCCGTTCCCCACTTGAAATTGATGTCGATTTCCGAAGAGCCTCTGCTTGTCGCCGACCTCACGAGCACAACACCCGGCACTGCCCTTGCCGCCTCTTCGAGAGGCAGCGTCACATCGATCATCATCCGGTTGGCAGGCTCTTCACCGTTGTCTGCAAGTATAACGAGGCGCGGGAAATCTATGTTCGGGAAAAGGGAGATCGGCATCCTGAAGAGCGACACGATCCCGCCAAGACTGAGAATCGTTACGAGAAAGATGATGCCCTTACGATGTGAAGTGATGAATTCAAACAATCTCATTTTACTTACCGGCAACTGTGACTGAGGTGGAATCAGGCAGACCGTACCCGCCGGCGGTCGCTACCACATCGCCCGGCCTGAGACCTGAAGTGATCTGGAAGTCACTTGAATCGGAGAGTCCGACATTAACCTGCGTCAGCAGTGCGATAGAATCACCTTGAATCTTCCAGACAAAATAGCGATCCAGCTCATCGTTATGGTACACGGCCGCTCTCGGCACGAGGACTACGCCTCTCTGTTCCCCCACCTTGATCTGTATATTTCCAAAAGTCCCCGCAGTGACAATTTCCGGAATGGCGTCAAGAGAAATTCTTACTTCGACGCTCTGGCTGTTCGGATCCGTAGCGGGATTGATAGCCTGAACTGTTCCATGGAGCGGAGCGATTTGCATCCCGGGAATTGTGACAAACGCGCTCTGGCCGGGACTGATCGAGGAGAGGTAGTTAATGGGAACATTGGCGACAAAATACTCACTCTTAAGGTCAATCATCTCGACGAGATCGGTACCCTGGTTTACAAGCTCGCCTTCAGTCACAAATCTGTGAATTACTGCGCCGGAAAAGGGAGCCGTTATTGTTGCCACAGCCGCGGTACTCTTTGCAAGCTGGAGCGCTTCCTCCGCCTGCGTCTTCCCTTCCGGCGTCTTCGCCTGGCTAAGAAGTTCCTCTGCTCCAAGGATTGAAGCGTTCGATTCCTGAGAGATGACTGCAGCGATCGGCTGCCTCTTCTGAACGATGTCTCCTTCGAGCACAAAAACCTTTTCCACTTTCCCTGGTATTGTCGATTTGACCTTCTCGTCCCTCAGAACACCAAACGAACCGGTCGCATCCACCATGTCGTTGATATTGCCGAAGCTCGCAATAGCCACTTCGACAGTCGCGCGAGGTTTCACCTGGACGGCGTCATCTTTTTTTGTGCTGCAGCCTGCGAACATTTCCGTTGTTACCATTACCAATAATGCAATCGAGAAATAGTGCCTGATCTTCATTTTTCTTCCGAATAGTTCAGCCTGTTCAATTTCAAAATGCTCATCTGCATCTGCGCCCTCGCCTCCTCGATTGCAAGTCTTATCTGGTTAACGGCTTGAATCGCATCGAGGACCTCGAGACTCAGTCCGCTTCCGCCTGCGTACCTCGCTTTCGAGAGCAGGTAGCTTTGTTGTGCAACTACCAGGTTGCTTTGTAGACTCATGATTTCAGATTCTGCCCTCTCGATATCGTTCCTTGTCACATCGAACTCTCGCTCAAGCGACAACCTGTCATAATCGTTATGCATCGAGATGCTCTTTGCATTTGCTTCGGCAGCAAGGTAACTGTCTTGAAGGGAGCCGAAGGTAAATACCGGTACAGATACCGCAATGCCGACCGATGCGCCGAACACGTCAGGAAGTCCGGGTCTGATATTCGGCAGCGATGTAAGCGCACCCGCGTCGCCGACCAGTGAAACTGTCGGGCGCAGCTTCGACTCGGCAAGCCGGGCATCGAGAATTGCCTGCCGGAAAACAAGATCCTTCGTCTGCAGATCTATGTTGGTCACTACGTCAAAAGTAGTGTCATAAGGTATCGAAATCGCAGAAGTGTCCACACCGGTCACGAAACTTGTGGGAAGGCCCGATGCCTGCGCAAGCGCCTGCAGCGAATTTTGAATCGCAACCTTCCTCGCATTGATATCGATGCGAGCATTGTTCAGATCGACAGTGGTCTTAAGGACATCTGTCTCACTACCCTGGCCGGAAGCGTGAAGCTGATTCACAAGCTGCAGGTAATCCTTCAGTTGTTCATAGTTCTGGCGGGCAACGTCAAGTTCCCGGTCTTCTCTGACTGCCGAAACGAATGCTGTGGATACGGAATATATGATGTCCGCCTTTACAACCGATTGATTTAGTGTGCCCTGTTCTACACCCACATTCCCTTTCGAGATCTCAAGGCCCCGCGAACCGCCGTCGTAAATTGTATAGGAGCCGCTGACCTGCGCGCCAAACTCACCGCCGTTTGTGACAGCCGGATCATATCCGGGTGCCACGATGAGGTGAGACCCGACGCCTATCTGAGGGTAATATCCCTTCCGCACGGCCTTGCTGTTGTATTCTGCAGAAGCACTTGCTTGAGATGCCGAACCCACGAGAGGATTATTTTTCAATGCCGCATGCAGGTAGTCCGACAGCGTAGCTAATCTTGTTTGTGCGCTCGCGTCTACTACCAGCGCTGACAACGCTACGGCAAAAACCGCCCCCAGAAATAGCTTGAATTTCATATTCACATTTCTTGTAACTGGTAAGTACATACGGAAACGGGAAATCGAGGAAGTACTTCTCCTCAACTTCCCGATTGAATTTAATCTCTCCCGGCTATTTTCCGCCACCCATCTCCGAAGTTTTCTCCTTCTGCTCTTTCCCGGCGCTCTCCGTAAATACCTTCTCGACTTTTCCTGACTGTGGATTTATCCACACTTCTTTATTCATCTTTCCCACTTTCACGTCGAGCGACCAGATAAACATGCCGGATTCATGTTCAAGCTCCGCCTCGGATACCTTTCCACCGGGGACGGCTTTCAGCGCGATCTTCTCAGCCTGGGCCTGTGTGATCTTTGCCGCTTTCATATCCGCCATTTTCTCTTTCTTCTCCTGCGCGGGATTTTCAGTCGAGGTCTTTACTACTTTCCCCGTCATAGGATCAACCCAGACTTCCTTCGTCGTGCCATCAGTTGCTTTCACGTCGAGCGACCAAATGTACTTGCCTGCTTCGTGCTCATACTCAGCACTCACAACCTTGCCGCCTTTCACAGCGGCCATGGCAGCCTTCTCGGCTTGCATTTTGGTGATCTTCGGCTTCGGCTGGGCCCCCGCCAAAAGTGGCAGACACATTGCCGCCGCAACAGCTGTAATTACTTTGAGCTTCATAATTCCTCCATATTTTTTTCGCTCACAAGATACGGAGGCAGAATGAAACCACGGTGAAAAGATGGCACAGCGTTCGGCCTAACATGGATACTTTTGGAACACGACATAGTTCTTCCATCAAACCGGTTCTTTCATACAAATCATTTCGAAGGGAACGCTAAACCACTTCCTTCTTGAGATGAGGCGACGGGCTCCTTGATGTCCATCCGGCTCGACGCCATCCACCATACCAGGAAGAACATCGGGATGAAACATATGACAGCGGCCGTACCATCACCCCAACCGAGCGCTCCCGCACTGACCGGCTTGCCCATCCAATCAGCAAACGATGCTCCAAGCGGCCGGGTAAGAATGTATGCGAACCAGAAGAAAAATACGTCTTCACGAGACTGCCGCCGCAGTCTGCGGAGGAAACCCGTTTTGACAATGTGTCCGCCGAAAGTAGCAAGGATAAGAGCGGTGAAGAGCAGCCCTGACACAAAGTAACCTAATCCAAATGTCGTTGCGGTCATATCGCCTGTGGCGGTCCCAAGCGCAAAGGTAGCCGACACGGTGGCCCAATAAAAAATTTCACGTCGGAAGGTGAAGATGCTGTGGATTGAGAGCGTCTTCTCAGCTGCATACCAGATCACGAGTATGACAGCGACCGATATAGCAAATCCGGATGTTGTCACAACATAAGGAATGCCGAGCACCACATGAAGCACGTCTGCTGCCATGGTGCCGAACACAGCGACCATAAGAACCACAAACCAATAAACCCACGCGATATAGCGTCGTACAGAAAATTGCAGGATAAGAGCGAGAACAAATCCGAATGCTCCGAAAATTACTGCGGAATACGGATTAATGTGGAATACAAGATAATCTGATACGCTCTCGCCCATTGCGGTTGTGAGAACTTTGATGGTCCAAAAGTATGGAGTTATCTCCGGGACCTTGCTCTTATCGTACTGCGCCTTCATAATCTTCATCATTGTTAATTGCTCCTGGTGCTTTTATAGAATCACTATGTTTTAGCCTCGCAGTCATGATACAAAAAGAAGCCGCTGTGCGGGCTATTTCCTTGGCAACTATTTCAGCGTCAGTAGAATAAGTTTACCCCTGGTTCCCTCCCTGGTCGCTACCCTGTTGCGGGTTCTGGTAGTTGTTGAAAATGTATTGAAGATCCAGCATGAGCATGGGCGATCTTCTGTAGTAGTACTCGTAATCATAATACCCGGTACCCTGGGTAGTTCGCTCACGCCTTCCTGTGCTCAACAAGTCGTTTACCTGCAAAGTCAATGACAATGTCTTCGGGACAATATCCTCTCTCAAAGCCAGGTCGGTTGTGAAGAATCCTCCCCAGGTCCCCTGTGCCGTAACGCTCGGGCTGTAGTACCTTGTATTGAGCTGAAGCATTGTAGACTGGGTCAATGTGAAGGTACTGTTCGCCTTGGCGCTCCAATCGAAGCTTTGTCTTGCGAAAGATTGATTACTGATGGCGCCTGTTATTCTGTAATCATACAGACTTCCCATCAAATTCAACTGCCAGATTTTAGCCGGATTGAATAGCAGACTGAATTCATAGCCTAGCGAGTAATCGTTTCCGACATTCGCGGTCGATGTAAGCGTGACATTCGGCTCGTAAACCGAATTGATGTCCTCGATCTTGTCGAAAGTAAATCTGTAATAGACATCGTTTGAGAAGAACGCTTTTCCGATGAAAGTTTGAAGTCCGAACTGGTAAGAATCGATAAGCTCGGGTTTCAACAATGGGTTTCCTATGTGGACCGTGTTTGCATCGTACCACGAGTAATATGGCTCAAGGTCACCGCCATCAGGTCTCTCTATTCTCCTTGTGTAGCTCGCCATAACCTGGGTGCCGCCGCCGAAACTGTAGGAAGTGCTGAACGAAGGGAAATAATCCCACCTGGAGAAAGTGAAACGCTGGCTCGTATCCGCCTGCGCCACCAGCTGGTATGTGTACTCGGTACGAAAGCCGACCTGTACGGCAAGACTGTCCCACTGATCTGAGAAAATCGAATACGCCGCGAACCTCGCCCGCTGGAAATTATTGATGTGGCTGAATGGAGCCTGGAAGTTGTAGGTGCCCGACGTCGAATCGTAGGTGAAGAGGCTGTTGATGTCTTTGTAAGTCCTGTTGAAAAATTCCGATCCGGCAGAGAATTTTTCCAGTTTGTTGATCGGGTACTCGAAGTCCAGGTTTCCTCTGAACTCGTTCGCCGGGCCCTGTTCCGTAGTCTGCGTACCACTAAGAATAATATCCGGCTGTGTCGCTGTGCTCACGCCTGATTCGTCCGCGCTATTATGCCTGTATGAGAGGTACCCCGTAAGCTGTTGTCCTTCCCCGCCGAATTTGTGAGAGTAGTTTGAGCTCAACTCATAATAGCTGCCATAGTGGTTATAGTTGTGATTGTCGAGGTAAAGAAGCTGCTGCGTCTGCGGATTCGACCACTGATCGGTGTTCAAATTGGAGTAATGGTGGAACGATCTACCGCCGTAGCTTCCTCCAAAAGACAAATTGTCACTACGAGTAAAATAAAATCCAATTCCTCCTCGTACCCCGGAGAGAATTCGCTGCCAGAGTTCACTTCCGTTCGAATTAAGATACGAGGTGCTCCTCCCGACGACAAATTCTTTGTTCTCTCTGTTTGTGCCGGGAAACGACCGGCGGTTGAAGTCGGCGTCGACATTGTAGCTCATCGATGGTGTTTTGTACTGAACCAGGACATTTCCACCGTACTTGTCGTACAATCCTCCGGTCAAGTTGGCTATTCCGCTCCAGCCCAGATCGCTGTTCTTCTTGAGAATAATATTTATTATGCCAGCAGTTCCGTTCGCATCGTATTTGGCGGATGGATTCGTCATGATCTCTATGTTCTGTATGGAGCTTGCCGGAATCTGCTGTAAAGCATCCTGTGCACTCATCACTGACGGTCGACCGTTGATGAGGACCTGAAAATTACTGCTTCCTCTAAGGCTGACGTTGCCGTTGATGTCGACGCTGATTGATGGTACATTTTCCAGGACGTCTGCCGCAGTACCTCCAAGTGCGGTCTTTATTTGATTCACGTCGATAACTTCTTTGTCAAGATGGTACGATATCGGCGGCCTTCGACCGGTGGAAACTACGCTCGGCAAATTTATGGCTGTCGGCGTCAGAAAGATTTTGCCCAAATCGAGAATCCGTTTCGATTCGGATACCAGAACTCCACGGATCGTTCTGAGTCGATATCCGAGGATTTGCAGACGCAAGGAGTAGCTGCCGGGTTTTATGCCCGTCAAATTGAACTTACCGTTCTTGTCCGTCGTGGTTCCGGTTACCTGCAGACTGTCGGGCCTGAACAAGATTACGTTAGCAAACTCTATCGGAGCTTTCGTGTCACGGTCGACTATTGTCCCGGAAATAGTTCCGTTATTTCCTTTGGAGGGCGTTTCGTGGCCGTAAGCAGCGTTGCACAGCGTAAGGACAAAAATTAGTATTAAGCTTTCTTCTAAGATTCTATTCAGCACAAATAATTCCCGCATATTGAGACATTAGAAACAACACAGACGTCAATGTATACGTTGCAAATGAATCCTGAATGAAAAAGGACTTGGGTAGGAGGAAGAGAACACCGCCGAGGCGCTGAGACGCAAGCTTTGGAAATGATTGTCTTTCCAATTTCGCGTCCTTGCGTCCCTACCTGCCGCCTGCCTGCAGGCAGGGACGCGGCGAAATTCTTTACTTCTTCGGCGCCACTTCCAATACTACGAAAGTATTTGGCTTCATTGTAGGATATGGATGCGGATGCTCCGCGGTCGGAGCGGGTGGAGGATTGAACTCCGCTGTCGGGAGAAAGAGATGATGTGTCTGCGGATCAAGCGTGATGGTTCTCGCCCCAATCTGAGTCGGGAACTGGTCAAGTACTTTGAACTTGCTCTTCCCTTCCTCCTGGACTATGGTCAATGTACCTTGACCGTTGGAGCTGTATGCACGATGCAGAGCAGGATCGTAAGCTGCTCCGTCGACTCGCTCACCGATCGGCAGAGTCGTGATGACCTTGCCGTTTAGCGCATTCATGACGATCATGAGCTTGTTGTGGCATGTCGAGAACAAGATGTGATGGACGGCGTCGATCGCCAGCCCGCTCGGATGTTCTCCCGGCGCAAGAGGCCAAACGTTCATGATCTTCATGGTCTTTGGATTGATCTCATCGACCTGGCTTTTGTCCTCGATATTTACGTATATCCTGCCATGGCCGTCAGTGGCGGAAAACTCTGGCCGTCCCGAGAGTTTTATCGTACCTATGACCCTGTCCGTTCTCGCGTCTATGACAGTAGAATTGCTCGTCCGGCCATTGCAGGTAAAGACGCGATGCGTATACGGATCATACAGAATGGCATCCGGCCCTTCGCCGGTCACAGGAATTGTTGCAATAACTTTCAGAGTTTTCAGATTGAAAACAGTCACAGAGGAATCCGCACCGTCGCTTGTGAATCCCTTGTTCAAATCATCGGCGATCGCGATTCCATGGACACCTGGAGTATTCGCGATTGTCCCGACTAACTTACCGCTTCTTGCGTCGACCACCTGTACCATGGTCCCACGGGAAAGGTAGAGTCTGTTCGTCCTGGCGTCGAATGAAGGATAGTCCCACCAGGTTGTGACCGGCAAATGAATCCTTTTTACAATCGAGTATGAGACTTTCACGGATTGGGAGGATGCGGCGCCAGCCAAACCGGATAAAGTAATAAGAAGAGAGAGTAGAGCGGATTTCATAATAGTTTCCTCAGAATTGTTTCCGATCTTCGATCGGAATTGCCGCCAGCGACGCACTCCCATCATTGGTTTTGCCCAGGTAAAGTTGCGATCCAAATTTACTTTCTGATCGAGCGACAATAGAAGTAACCCCCGATCTGACTGGAGTAATCGCCATCATATCGTCGCCTCAATATATACCCCGATTATGAAAGCCGGGTGAAAATCCCGATCCGATTGCACAATCAATCCGAGGCTTTCATGATTCGCAAAACGGGATGACCTCCAAGATTTTGCAGAGGAAAGAACACGAGATGAGACGCTGCATCGACGCTGACGGTGTGGGCGTGATCTTCGAAGAAAGCCTCACCGACTTTCGTGACTTTCCCTTCACTTACTTTCAGGACAGTCACGACTCCACTCTCGGAGGCAATATAAAGCCTGTGCGTGATTTCGTCGAACGCAAGCACATCTGGTCCGCGGCCGACGCTGCCTCGACTCAATATCTTATGGTCCGCGAGATCGAAAACGACATAAGACGCATCGTCTTCACCCGTGATGATCGCGTAACGTGTCTTTGCATCGATGTAGAAGCCGTGCGGACCCTTGCAGCCCTCCAGCTTGTATCTTTTCAGGATCCTCAGGGCATTGGGGTCGATCGCTACCAACTCGTCGCGCGTTTGAACCGTCGAGTAAACCAGCCCGGACGAAGAATCATAATGTGTGTTGCCGACTTCGCCGTCCATCGCAATGTTTGCAACGACCTTGTCTGTGTGTGTACCGATCACGGTCACCGACTTCCCGACTTCATCGGAGACAAACAGCCTATCATTGACCGGGTCTAAAGCGATGCCGTCCGGGAATCGTCGAGTCCGTATTGTTCCGACCACTTTAAGATTTGAGGAGTTTACTACATAGACCTTATTTGCGGCTGAGGCTGACACGTAAACACGGTTGAGGCCAGGTACGTTCAGAATTCCGGTAGGTGCAGGAATACCTCTAACTTCCCCGACTATTTTCCGAGATTCGAGGTCGAAGACAATAACACTGTTGGCTCCCATATGAGAGATATACAACCTGGGTTGAGCCGAGTCGATTGACTGGTAATCGAAGCGCACCGGTCTGCCGGGAAGAGAGATGTCGGTAACATAGACCAGGCCGAGCTTCTGAGCTCTCACCTGGAATGGCTCCAACATGGAGTGTTGAGCCTTGAGTTGAGAAGAAAGAAGAGTTATCAGCGTGAAGAAAACAAATGCCCTCATATTGCAACCTTGTTTTGGTTAAGTGTAAGACCAGATGGACATGAAGTTAATTGATTGCAAAATCAAATTGAAGTGATTACGCAACGTTCTCTTTTCTCGCGCTTAAGGATTTTTAATGATTTTCTCCTTGCATGTAACTTTACGGTTAGCTAAAATTACGTCGGTAGATTTAGGGACTTTACTTCAGCATTTTTCAAGCTTAACTGAAACTGTTCTTCAGGAGAACGAATAGCCTTGAAATTTGCTGAACGAATCATTCTTGCCTGTTTTTTGATCGCGCTTAGCTCAACCGTGCTGTTTGCCCAGTCGCCTCACGGAAGCGGACTCAAGATGGACTGCTCAAGCTGTCATCTTCCGACGACATGGAAGGTCCTCCCAAAACACATGAAGTTTGACCACGACACGATGACCTCCTTTCCATTGGTCGGTCAGCACGCTTCGCTTTCATGCGCTTCGTGTCACAAGACTCTCGTCTTCTATGATGTAAAGAGCAATTGCATCTCCTGCCATACCGACGTGCACAAAGCTTCGCTCGGCGACAACTGCCGGAGTTGTCACATTCCCAGAACGTGGATTGTATCGAATATCGAGCAGATGCACCAGAGGACTCGTTTCCCACTCGTCGGCGCACACGAGAATGTCGACTGCACAAGCTGCCACACAAGCTACTCGCAGATGTATTTTCCTCCGATCAATACCGCGTGCATAACTTGTCACTCGCAGCAGTATTACTCCACGACCGCACCAAGCCACGTGCAATCAGGCTTCTCGACTCAATGCCAGAGTTGTCATACAGTCATGGATGTAAGCTGGGGACCGACGAAGTTTGATCATAGTTTCTTCCCTCTGACCGGTGGACACGCCATCGCAAATTGCTTCGCGTGTCACAAGCAGGGTACCGCGAACAATTTCACGGGCCTTTCGACGAACTGCTACTCCTGCCACAGTGCCCAGTTTGCCGCGACCACAACCCCGAACCATGTCACTGCCGGATTCCCTCAGAATTGTGCTCAGTGCCATACGGTCACTACGTGGACAACTGCGACATTCGATCACAACACGACGGGCTTTTCACTAACCGGAGAACATGCAAACCTGCAGTGTCAGCAGTGCCATTTTGCCGGCTATGCGAACACTCCAAGCACATGTTCGTCGTGCCACACTACCGACTATGCAAACGCAGTTACCCCGGTGAACCACGCTGCAGCGGGTTTGCCGAAGACTTGTCAGACTTGCCACACTACAATGTCACCGTTCACAACAACGACTTTCGCACATCCGACCAGTCCGTTCCAGTTGACAGGTGCACACATGACGGTTGCATGTCAGTCATGTCACAAAGGCTCGGTTACTAGTACACCGACAGATTGTTACTCATGTCACCAGACGGACTTCGCGAGCACGACAAATCCGCCGCATGCTTCACAAGGATTCCCGACAACTTGCACCCAATGTCACTCGACAACCGACTGGACCAGCGCGACGTTCGACCACAACACTACAGGATTCCCGCTGACGGGAGAACATGCGAACCTGCAGTGTCAGCAGTGCCACTCCAATGGTTATGCTACCGCACCTTCAACGGCATGCCAATCCTGCCACCAAACGGATTACAGCAATGCTACGACTCCGGTGAACCATGTGGCAGCAGGACTGCCGACAACCTGTCAGACCTGTCACATTACAATGTCACCTTTCACGACGACGACCTTCACTCATCCGACCAGTCCGTTCCAATTGACAGGCGCACACATGACGGTTGGATGCCAGTCGTGTCACAAAGGCTCGGTTACCAATACACCGACAGATTGTTACTCATGTCACCAGACGGACTATGCGAGTACCACAAATCCGCCGCATGCTTCACAAGGATTCCCGACAACTTGCACGCAGTGTCATTCGACAACCGACTGGACTAGCGCTACGTTCGACCATAGCACAACAGGGTTCCCATTGACGGGTGCTCATACAACGGTTCAATGCGCACAGTGCCACACCAATGGCTATACCGCACCTCCAGCGACACAGTGTATAAGCTGCCACCAAACGGATTACAACAACACAACGAATCCGGCTCACGCCTCGGCCGGATACCCAACCGATTGCACGCAGTGCCACACCACCGCCGGTTGGACTCCTTCAACTTTCAACCACTCGCAATTCCCTATCACCGCCGGCACCAATCACGCTGCTCCGCCGCTCCTGTGCTCGAACTGCCACACAGACGTAACAAATTTTGCTATCTTCTCCTGTACCAACAGCGGCTGCCATACGCAGGCTAATACCGACAAGCACCATAATAGCGTCAACGGTTATGTTTATAGCCCAACATCATGCTACACATGTCATCCCACCGGTAAAGGAGACTAGTGTGTTAGGCTGAACTAAGAGCGGTATCTACCTGTTACCCAACTTAAATGGGTAAGACTTTCGCAAATCCAGGTAAATAAGGGCAACCGACTCCCACTTCCCGTACAGCTCGTTAGTTAAGACTCTGCTCTAAATAAACGAATAGGTATATGAATAAAAGGATGCATTCTATTTACGTCGGGTCATTCTTCCTAGTCGGAACCCTGTCTACTTTACTTCTGATAGTCAATGGATACCAATACTATTCCACGCCTCATGTAGATAGATTTTTTATGCCTCAATATACCTTGTTGAATCCGAGCGGGAGGTCAAGTCCCAATCTCTGTGTAAAATCATAGAAGGTCACGCTGCCAGTCTGTATGAGATAAAATCTGTTTGATTGTCATGCGGACAGATGAGTTGCCTGAGCTGCTTAAGCTGTGCGAGCTCAA
>JAJYIT010000058.1 GCA_021789975.1 Bacteroidota bacterium | reverse complement strand
GGTGAAAAATCCGTTGTGTCCCGATCTTTTCTCGCCAATCCAGCGTCTATCGCTATATCAATCACTTAACGGATCCTCTCATCTTTTTATCCGTCAATATTTATGCCCCTATCGCGGATTTAAGGACACACCTATATGTTGAAATAGTGCACGCGACAATTTTATATTGTGAAAAAGAAAGCAGGAAGAAATGGCAAGAGCAGTCAAGAGTCGGCGAACCGAACGGCAGCGAAAGACAAAGATGCAGGGTGAGCTTCCCCTCAACCGCACAAACTATATGATCATAATAGTTGGAGCGGTACTGATAATTGCCACTTATATTCTACTAGCCACAAACAACACGGTTTACGGTTTCATACCGCTCGATCTTGTCCCCATACTTCTTTTCGTAGGATACATAGTGATCGTCCCTATCGGAATAATGTATAAGGGGAAAAAGAAGCAGACCAACCAAACACAGGCTCCTGCCAAATAAACCGGGATGGCAGGCTGTTAGAACAGGGCAGTTTTATCTCACTGAACAGAACGCGTTGAAGGCTCCTGATTACCGGCAGGTGCGCGTAAGCCTAACGATCAGAGTCGCACCCAAGTAATTTCTCGGCATCCATCAGCAATCCTGCAGCCATCCCCGGAGATCCCGCACCACTCCGAATTTGAATCCTCTCAAGCCCTCGACCTGAGCGAGAGGTGCCCGACTCATTTCCTTGTTCGAGACCGATCCAATATCCAGTTCGAAATGAAAGCGAGCGCTCTCGGCGATATGTCTTCTTTGATCATACCGTACTCAGACGGCAGGCCTGTTTTCGCATCCTGGAACAAATGATTCAGCCCGGGGATCTCGATTAGTTTGATATCCTGGTTGCCGCCAACCTTCAATTCTTTCTCCACTTCGGGCAGATTCTTTGACGGCGGGACCTGAAGGTCTTTGCTCCCCCAAAGCGCAAGAACCGGACATTTGAGCTTACGAAGTGCAGGAGCAGGGTTGTATGAAATGAAAGCCCTGTACCACGGTGATAGCGCTTCACCTGCCGCCAATTCGGCTTCGCTGGTATCCTGTTTCGCTTCCTTCACCAGGAGCCTGACAATTTCCATCGCTGCAGATGAAGAGTCTTTATTCGACATGACGATGTCGAGAAATCGCTTCTCGATCGACAGCTCCGCATTTACGCTGCTATCACTTGCCCCTGAAGCTCTTGCCATCGCCGCGACCTGATCCATTATCGTCTCATATCCTGGTACACCCGGCGCTCCCATCAGTACGACAAACGCGACATCCGGCGATTCATCCGCCACGATAGGTGCGATCTCTCCGCCCTCGCTGTGCCCGATAAGCCCGATCTCTTCGTGATCGGTTTCGCGAAGGTTCATTAGATAACTGACTCCCGCCAAAGCGTCCGATGCGAAATCCTCTGTCGTCGCAGTTTTGTAGTCTCCTGTTGATTCACCCACCCCGCGCTTGTCATACCTCAGCACTGCAATTCCATGTCCCGTCAAATAATCTGCCAGAGTTCGGAATATCTCATGTCCCGCCACAGTCTCGTTCCGATCGTTCGGACCTGAGCCGGAGACCAGCAACACTGCCGGGAAGTCACTGCCGCTGTCCGGCAGCGTAAGCGTTCCGGCAAGTGTGACATTCGCCTTCTCATTCTTAAACGTCACGTCCTTGGAAATATGGTTAGTCGTACCAGCCGGGGACCCGGCTCTCCCTTTTGGAGACCCGCCTAGCTGTGAATGTTTCTCGCCATTTTCCTCCTTCGCATGTCTTGCAGCGAAGAAGAAGCCCGCGATCTGACCGCCTTTGTCGAATACCACCCGTATGTCTTGTGTGAAATTTTCAAACTCACATGTCACAACGACTATTTCGTAACCTCCATAGGTGAATGTCGTGTCTCTCAATTCTCTTGTTAGCTTACCCGCCTCCTTCGCAAATGAGGTCCATATCGCACGGAGCTTCCACTCGGGGGCAGCCTGCTTCATAGTGGTGTCGAAAATTGATTGCACCAGTTTGAATTCACCCTTATTCATCATAGAAATGAAATGCTTCGCGGTCGCAGTGTCCTGTTTTCTGGTTTGCACTTGAAACGCCTGGACGGCCAACAAAAGAAAAGATGCAGATAGAACAAGTATAGACTTTTTCATCGCGCGATTACATCCTTTCATTCTTTTTGAGAAATTGGTGCACAAATAAATGACATGCGGACTATCGCTCCATCAACCAGAAGCACCTTCGCCATCGGTTTGCTCTGTCTCAGATCCTTTCAATTCTTTTCTATGTGGATCCTCGTGCTCTATTCCAGCATTCATATTCACGATTGTTTCGCTTGCTTTCCGGCGGTCTTTAGTCATGAACTCATAGGTCGAACCAAGTCCTAGAGTCGTAAGGCTTCCGCCACCCTTTCTCAGCCGAATACACAAGCGAACGTAGCCTGTTATGATAATCACGAGAGCCGCAATAGCAATTATCAAAGGGAGAATTTCTTTGCTCAAAGGCTTGTCAACTGACCTCGCTATCAGAGTGTTCGGTCCGCCTGTAGAGGACGAACGAATAGACGTATGCGATAACTGCAGTAGCCACGACGGCTGCGACCGGAAATATATTGTTCAGCTTGAGCGCGGCACTAATGACAAATAAAACTCCGCAGATCGTAAAGAGCCACCCCCCCTATATGTGAGTCTTCTTCCAGTTCGCTTCAGAAGAGATGGCCCATGGAGTTCTTATTCCGAGGAACCAATTCTGAGGTACCTTCGGCATGTAGTTGCCGAGAACGATGAGCATGAGCCCGATGGCGACACCAATGTAGTCCACATGTAACGCCCCTGCACGAGCATACTCGATCGCGACGAAATAGACCACGGCAGAAAAGACGAGGATCACATCGCGTAAAAGAATGGCTGTTTTGAATTTAGGCTCGATCTTTTTCTTCAGAGGATCGATGAAGGGAAGGAACGTCAGAAGCAAGTAAGTGAAACAGAATATGCCCGTGTTCTCCAGGAAGAAGACCGGTTTCGAAACCCAGCCGTTAGGCTGTCCCTTGAGACCGAAGTGCACGGGGAGACTATTCGGGAGAAGTGGATAATAATAGAAGGCTGCGACAATCATCCCGACCGCCAAAACCGCCGGGAGTATTTCTCTTTTCCAGCCCAGTCTCATTTTGCTTTCCCCTTTTTAGTAATTGAAGCCATGTATTGAAGAGCCATCTCGAAGATGGTCATATTAAGCGAGTAGCGGATGAACTGTCCCTCGCGGGTAGTATCGACGAGTTCTGCCCGCTTCAGGATATCGAGGTGATGTGAAAGCGTGGGCTGAGTAACCTCGATGCGTTGGAGAAGATCGGAAGGAGTGAGGTCTTCAGACTTCAGGTGTTCGATAATCTGGCGCCGCGTCGGATCACTAAGTGCAGCGAAGATGGTTCCAATGTTTTTCATACTTTCTAAATCGATGTATGTACAATACTACATATATCGATAACAGTCAAGAGGGAATTAGGGAGGAGATATTTTTTCTTTCCGACACGGTTCGATTTTCGAAGACTTTTGTTCCGGCAATTTATGCCCAAACTTCGTGGTGCATTTAGAGGCGCTCGACACAAAAACATAGAAGCTGTTGCCTGAGGTGACGTCATGTGTTCCCTGGAAGAGGCCGGGATCGAAATCGACGAAATCCTCGGCCTCCTTCACGTGGATCTGACCTAATGCCTCAACAAACCGAACGCTATGTTCTTCAGTGTCGGACTGAGCAGCATATTGCGGATGGCAACCATCACGGTAGCCATCCGGGAAGGTTCTGATCTCTACACGGGCGGTGGCAAACCATGAGAAATCAGATTGCAGTTGACCAACCGGTTTATTAACCTCGCTGCATGGAAGCAAAGACCAAGAAAATCGGCGCCTTCGATGCAAAAACCCATTTGTCAAAGATTCTCGAGGAAGTGGAGAAGGCAAGGAGTACGTTATCACCAGACGAGGTAAACCTTCTGCAAAGTTAGTTCCTTATCGGGATGCTGACTATGAATTGAAAATGGACGAGATACTTGCGAGGTTCGACAGGATAAGAAATTCCGTTAAGAGAAGAGTCGCCATCAAAGAAATAAAGGAGTGGATCGCAGACGGGCACGAGTAGCCATGCTATATGTCATCGACTGCTCTTTTTCATCAGCAATGTTTCTTCCGGACGAGAAATCTGAGAAGGTTAGAAACTTCTTCAAGCGTCGAACCCCGGGGACGATAGAATTTTTATACCAATTCTTTGGTGGTGTGAGACGGTTAGTGTGCTCAATACCTCTTTGAAAAGGGACAGAATACAACATACCGATGCTGAGGAAACACTTGCTCTATTCGGTACGATGAGGTTTATTACTGACTCCGAGGATGGGACACAGTTTTCCAAAGAATTGTTTGAGTTAGCTCAAGTGTACCACGTTACGCCTTACGACGCTGTGTGCTTAGAACTTACAAAGAGGATGAAAGCGAAGCTAAAGAGTCATGATAAAAACCTGTTGGCTGCGGCGAGAATGATTGGTGCAATTTGAAGTCCACGAAGACGTTTTGGAGAAAATGGTAGAGATGCTCCGCCGTGGAGCAATTTGGCTACACAGCCATTCTCACAATGGCTAAGGCAATAGGGCACACAGATCTCTCGTGTGCCCTATGATGCCTCACTCTTCCTGGAAACATGCCGATTTGGGCTTGCTACCGCGCTGCTTCAAGCTGCTTCATTTGCGCAGGCGTATATCCGAGCGCTTTGAAATCCATGACTCCGTTCTTCGAATGGCAGGAGCTGCACGAGAGTCCGACTTTCTTCACACCATGGTTCACTGAAATATAGGATGTCCCGGGCACCTGCATCGCCATCCATTCACCGCTCCACTTCAGCCCCATAGCTTCGAACGGCTTCATGCCGGCATCAATTGCCGCAGTCACGTTGCCGGTCTTGTTGTAGACTTCGCGGTTAGGCGCGAGCAATAACGGGAACTGCGCCATCTGAGGATTGTCTTTCAGAAAAGCCATACCGGGCGCCTGCCACATTTTCAGCTTCTTGTCGAAGAGCATCACTTGTGTCAATGCTCTGACTGGAAAAATCTTAGCACCCGGTGTGTTAATGTTGGAAGTTTCGAAAGCCATCCAGCTCTGCGCATTCTTATTGTCTTTCGTGTTTGGTATGCGCCATATATATGATGGGTGTCCCATTCTGATCGAATCGGTCGGCACATACAAACCGTGGATTGCCGGTATCTTGTCGTATCTGGAGAGTTCGCTGTAAGCGCCATTGACATTATCCTTCACCGGCTTTCCCCAGTTCTCATAAACTATCCCGCTTGCCTCGGGTATGTGGCAAGTCTGACAAGCGAGTTTTTGGGTATGTTCGTTCAATACCTCGGCGTTCTTCCCGGCATGCGGGTCCTCCCCATGACATTTCGAGCAGGCAACAGGCACATCCGGCAGATCGTTCGCCACCATGTCGGATTCATACTGTCCCTTCGCAATCTTATGATGCACAGTCACATGGCAGGTAAGACAACTAAGACCCGCTGCCGCGTGAACATCGTTCGCGGCATTGTACGGCGTCCCTCTCTTGTAATCATCCGACAGAGCGTGCTCATGGCATCGCAGGCACGCCGCATTTGTCGGTGTCCGGGTGATACTGAGAGCTGCGGTAAGAGACGTATCTTCTCCCCAGTGAACGCCGGTGGAATCCTTCACCAAAGTGGCTCGCGCCTGCCAGTTATACTTGCTCGCGTGACAAACAAGGCAATCGACGGTATTCTCCTGGGCTTCGGTGGCCCGGCTCCCAGGCATAACGGGTTGAGAAAGAGAGCCGATGTGGCAAAGGCCGCAACCGGATGCCTGCACAGTCGCTTTCCCTTTTGTCGATGCAGTCCAGTTAGAAGGTGAAGTAGATCCGGCAAGTGCACACTCCCGGTTAGCCATTCCCCACCACGAGTTGTCCGGAAGCCCCTGCACGTTCCTTACAGGCGACGCCAGATACCAGTGGGCAGTATGCACGATTTCGTCCAACGCATCCTGGTGGCACATTGCACAGGTTTGCGCGCCTTGATAGCCATTCTCTTTGATGAAGTCATTGCCGGGATGAACCCACGGCTTTAATAGCCCGGCTTTCTGTTGTCCGAACGCGTACGCAGAGAAAAGCAAAACGGCCCCAAAAATCAACTTATCAAGCTTCATGCTCTCGGTTCTTCCTTTCTGAAGTCCTTCTTGGTTCTTACTGTATAAACAAATACAGGAAGTGTGCCATGATAATAACTGGAAATCACCTTCTCTTCGGGTAACCAGCCAATATGTGAGGTATTTTGCTCGGTGTAGATTGCGGTTTATTTACTCTGTAAAGAAATTCGACAGTATCAATCCTTATTGGGGCGGCATGAAATAATATTAATAAACCTCCGGGACCCCGTATCAGTATACAAGTTGAAACCTCAGTGGAGGTAAAACTGCTATGGTACAGAAGCTTAATTTAGTTTTCTTTATTCTTGTCATTTCTATTTCACTATCTCCCTTCGTCAGTGATGCACGAGCGAACAGCGGAGCCAATGTTTCTGAACTTGAAACATTGGGCTATCCGGATTTGACGCTCAACCGGCCGGCAGCCGTTAAAGAACAAGAGATTGATTCGCACGCATCGATAACCACCGGAATGTTCGGTGGCGACAGTCTCGATCTGAGTGTCTTCGACAATTTCGGCGAGAACATTCTGCACAGCTTCATGGGACGCAACTTCTATTACCGGGCTGCGGCAGTCGCCGTCACGCCTATGATTGTGATTAGTGATCTTGATTACCAGGTACAACACTTCTTCAACCAGAACCCCGCTTATGGTCGAGTCGCTGATGTGGTCCCATACAGCGGAATGCTGCTGCAATTCATAGCCGGGGGCTCGATTCTGACTTATGGAGAGATAAAAGATAACGAGGAAGTGCTCGGAGCTTTTTTTTGCGGTCATGCAGGCGAGCATCATAGAGTTGATGGACAACCTCGCACTTAAAGTCATCACGGGTAGGCCAGCACCAAACTGGAAAAAGTATTCCAACATGGAGGCCCTGAGCGAGGAATTCCGTCTCAGACTCCTCAGGGGTGGCACCTGGAATGGAGGGCCGTCCGGACATACGGCGCGACCATGGCAGTTGCCTCTGCACTGACAAGCTACTCTGCTATCCACATAGCCTGTGGCTCAAGATAGCGGGCTACGGCCTCGTGGCTTACACGATGTACGAAGTCTCTTCCTTCGACATAGGGAGCATGCATTGGTTCTCAGATGCAGTGGCGGGGGCTTTGATGGCATACACTATCGGCTCCACCGTCGATGGTACTACAGAAATCTCTATTCTGAACTGACCGGGCGAAAATTCAATCCCGACATGAACGGAATTTCCTTGGGCGATACGCAATACGGCGTCGGACTTACTTTCAGGTTTTAAAGTGCGGGCTGTCTTCGCACTGTCTGGATGAGGCGACCTCTATTTCTCGCAATTTACCATCCATCTTATTCCGTACTTGTCACGAAGGTTACCATGCCAGGCTCCCCAGAACTGCTTTTGAAACGGGACACCTACTTTTCCCCCGTCGGCGAGTCGATCGAAAATCTTCTTCCCGGAATCGGAATCTGAAACATCCAAAGACAACGCGGCGTCTCCGCTCCCCTTGCCGGTTTCTCCCGGACTTCTTGGCATTATATCGGAAGCCATGATAGTCAATCCTCCGAACTCGAGTGTCGCGTGGAGCACCTTATCCTGGAATTCCTTCGGGGCATTCATCGCCGGATTGTCGTAACGATTTACTATCGTCACCTTACCGTCGAAAACCTTCGCATAGTGATTTAGCGCTTCCTCACAATTCCCACAGAAGTTCAAGTACGCGCTCATCGATTTTATTGAATTAGCCACGATATCCTCCTTGCACTACAGATTGTTTATGTTTATTTAACGGCTCTTCTCTTTCCATTTTCTCGAGAAGCAAATTGAGTTTCTTCATCTTCTTTTTCCATCCCATACCCAAGACGAAACTTACGACCAAAGGCTTGAGGCTGCGAAAGCCGGAATGTTCGAGCACCAGAGTAGTTCCGCCGCAGATGGGTATGAGAGTAAATCCAAGCATCGTATCAAGCTGCGTGAGTATTCCCTTCGCCATTTTGTCGGCAGTCTCAGAGTGGACACCTGCACATGAAAGTCCCTTTTCGCCTGTTGCGCTTCCCCGGCAGGTATGTGCAGGCTTGTGCGATGGTTCAAGCTCAATTCCGTTTGCGCCATGACAGAGCGGCAGGTGGCTTTTCAAAGGCACTGCGCGAGGCGTCTGCTCGCTCACTAGGGAGACGACATTTCAATTACCCATACAGGATTCTCTCTGCGCTCGGACTCAGTGCGAGTGTTTACGTTCCGGGGATGCTGCTTTGCCGATATACTTTTCCGGTTCTTTGTCGAAAGCTACCTTGCAACCCTGGGCACAGAAATAATACGTCTTGCCTTTATACTCGCTCCTGGCAGGTGCCTTCTTCTCATCTACGTCCATTCCACAAACAGGGTCTTTCGCCATTTGAATTTCTCCTTTCTACAATATTCAGAACCGATTCGACATTTTCAACGTTCCTGAAACACAATCCATTTCGAGATGGTACCCCAAGATGACAAAATTGTAATCTACGCGTAAGGCTCCTGTCCGGATTAGTTTTATAAATTGAAACTGACATAATGGAAAGCGACACAAAGATGAAGCGACTTATCGGACAAGGATTGCTGATAGTGATTGTATTTCTCGTCGGCGTAGCGGTCTCGAGTCTTCTCCGCCATCAGGAAGAAGTTGAAACCGAGAGTCATTCGAACACACCAGACAATCAAATCTCATCAGACACCACCCGCGACATCACCGTCAGCCAGAAATCTCAAGGACTCTCGGGCATAAGCACTGAGAAACTTGTCCCTGCGAAAATCAGAGACAGGGTGAAAGTATTTGGGGAAGTGATGGACCTTCAAAGTCTGATCGAAATGCAAAACAGTTATGCCATCGCCGAAGCGGCCGTCGAAAGAGCCAACGCGCAAATCAAAGTATCGAGGAATGAATACACAAGGGTAAAGAAACTCTTTGACTTCAACAGGAACGTATCGCAGAAGGACCTGCAGATCGCAGAAGCTGGTTACGTGTCGGATCAAGCCGATAGCCAGTCCGCGGCCCAGAATGTGTCGGGTCTTCAAGGACAGATCAGGCAACAATGGGGAAAAGTTGTGTACGGATGGATAGCACAATCCTCCACAGTCGAAAACGAAGTAGTCCAGGGAAGAATTTCAATTTTTCTTCTAGTAATTCCGCCTGGTGATCGCATTAACAATCCGCCCTTTATTGCAGATATCGTAATGCCGGATGGAGAACAAATACGGGCCACATTGGTGTCGGCATCTCCGCGGACCGACCCGAGCATTCAAGGTGATAGTTACTTTTACAAATCCCAGGTGGGACAAGAGCTTGCAAGCGGCAGCAACGTCGTCGCGTATCTCCCCGCTGGAAGAGAAGCAAGCGGGGTCATCATTCCCGCATCTGCAGTCGTGTGGTTCAACGGGAAACCGCTGTTTTATCTTAAGAAAGGCTCCGATACATTCACGCCGTTCACACTTTCGGAGCGGGATTTTCACAACGGAGAGTGGTTCTTGACAAGCGGCGTCAAAGCGGGACAGGAAGTTGTGGTGAGAGGGGCACAGCTACTGCTTTCTCAGGGATCAAAGATAAAGTCGGGAGGCGATGACGACTAAATCGGAAAGGCGAGAGGAAATAGAAAGGTCAAATCTACTATTAAAAAATCATCTCCAAATGACTGACAAGGTACATCTTGCTTAAATCCGTCGTTCGTTTCTCACTCAAGTTCAAAGGGATCATAATTGCTCTGGCATGCGTGCTCCTCGCGTATGGCGCTTTCAGACTCACGGATGCGAAGTACGATGTCTTTCCGGAGTTCGCACCGGCGCAGGTTGTGATACAGACCGAAGCGCCCGGACTCTCCCCTAAGCAAGTAGAGCTCCTTGTGACCCAGCCCGTCGAGAACGCCGTCGACGGTACAGTCGGAGTCAGGACGATGATGTCGAGCTCGATACAAGGAATATCGATCGTCAAGATCACGTTCAAATCCGGCACAGATATCTACCGCGACAGGCAGCTGGTCGCGGAACAATTATCGGAGATTACAGGTCAGCTCCCGTCGGGCGTGCTGCCTCCGGTCATAACGCCGCTCACTTCATCCGCAAGCGTCATCATGGCGGTGGGGCTTACATCCGATTCACTTTCACTAATGAAGCTAAGGACGGCAGCAGACTGGACTGTAAAGCCGAGTCTTCTCGCAGTGCCGGGAGTCGCTAAAGTGGTCGTCTTCGGCGGACAGGTGAAACAGTTACAGGTTCAAGTACGGCCAGATCTGCTTCTAAAATACGGATTGTCGATAGATGATATAATAAATGCCGCGCGAAGGGCTTCCGGAGTAGAAGGAGCGGGTTTCATCGACACACATAATCAGCGGCTAAATATTCAAACTGAAGGCCAATCCCTTACACCTGCCGAGCTAGGTGACGCTGTCGTGGTACAAAAGAATGGGGCAGACGTCCTCCTGAAAGAAGTTGCCAGAGTAGTCGACGCGCCTGCACCTTCGTTCGGCGCGGCACAGATAATGGGCAAAGAAGGAATCCTCATGCTGATATCGGCACAGTATGGGGCGAACACGCTGGAAGTCACCCGAAACGTCGATAGAGCATTGAAGGAGCTCACCCCGGGACTGCAATCGGAAGGAATAATAGTTCACCCTAAAGTGTTTCGCGCGGCAGATTTCATCGATGCGGCCGTCCGCGACATCGGAACTTCCCTGCTCCTCGGCGGCATACTTGTGGTCGTAATTCTCCTCTTGTTCCTTTTCAACCTGAGAACCGCAGCAATCTCACTTACTGTCATCCCCCTCTCGCTTCTCACGTCGGTGATTGTTCTGCAGTGGCTCGGATACAGCATGAATACGATGACTCTCGGCGGACTGGCAATCGCGATCGGCGAAGTTGTCGATGACACAGTAATAGACGTTGAGAACATTCTCCGCCGCCTGCGGGAAAACAAACTAGCCTCTAATCCGAAGCCGGTCATACACATAGTGCTCGACGCATCCATCGAAGTAAGAAGTGCTGTCGTGTACGCGACTTTCGCCGTTATACTCGTCTTCGTTCCAGTTCTGATGATGACAGGCCTGGCAGGGAGACTCTTTTCCCCGCTCGCCCTTGCTTACATTTTCTCGATTCTTGCTTCGCTTCTCTTTGCCCTGACGGTTACTCCTGCGATGTGTCTCGCCATGATAGGCCGTTCAAATGCGATTGATACTGAACCTCGCTCAACGGCACGGCTGAAAGAAGAGTACAGGAAGCTGCTCTCCTCAGTTGAATCTCATTTCCGCTCCGTGATCACCGGTGTCACAATTCTGATAATCGCGGGCATTCTTTTCATCCCAACTTTCAAAGGTTCCTTTCTTCCTCAATTCAGAGAAGGCAACTTCATAGTCCATATGGTCGAAGTGCCCGGCACGTCGCTCCAACAGACGCTTCAACTTGGAGAGCGAGTCACTCACCGGCTCCTGAAGATTCCTTTCATCGAGTCAGTGTGCGCAGATGCCGGCCGTGCCTCGTTGAGCGACGACTCTCACGGGACGCATCAGAGTGAGATTTGGGTAAAACTGAAGGCCACCAGCAAAGTTCCCGCCAACACCGCCGAGAACACAATAAGGCAAGCTGTCGCGAAGTTTGCCGGAGCGAGCTTTTCAGTGAATTCGATTCTCACGGAGAGAATCAATGAGACTCTTTCGGGATACACCGCGGGCGTAGCAGTGAATATATTCGGGAATAACCTCGATACCCTCGATCGCAAAGCCGAGCAGGTCGCCCGCTTACTCGGCAGGATCCGCGGGGCAACAGACATCCAGCTCCAGTCGCCTCCCGGCGCGCCGGAGATGGTGGTACAGCTCCTGCCGTCTCGGCTTGAACAATGGGGTTTTGAACCGGTAGATGTCATGAACGCTGTTCAGACGGCATATCAGGGCGACGTTGTCGGACAGATTTATGATGGGAACAGAGTTTTCGGCGTATCAGTCATTCTTGACTCGAAAGAAAGAGACAACCCGGCGGAAGTCGGACATCTTCTCCTGCGTAATTCAAATGGACTTTATGTTCGTCTCAACCAGCTCACGGACATATACGAGAATTCGGGGCGATACATAGTCCAGCATGAAGGCGCCCGGCGGGTCGAGACAATTACATGCAACGTCAGCGGAAGAGGCATCGGCTCATTTGTTAACGAAGCGAAACGGACTATAATGGCGGGGGTACACTTCCCTCCCGGCACTTATGTTTCATTCAGCGGAACTGCAGAAGCGAAAGCGAAGTCGGAACGTGAGATACTTATACATTCTCTCTTCGCCGCCGTAGGGATAATCCTTCTCCTCTCGGTCGTCATGAAAAACTACAGAAACCTCTTTCTCGTTCTTGTCAACCTGCCGTTTGCGCTCGTCGGAGGAGTAATGGCGGTCTTCATTACCGGCGGAAATATGTCGATCGGATCCCTTGTCGGCTTTGTCACTCTCTTCGGCATTACTTTGAGAAACTCGATAATGCTCATTTCACATTACGAACATCTGGTGGAAGCGGAAGGAATGGAGTGGTCTGTTGAAGCCGCAATCCGAGGCGCCTCGGAAAGATTAGTCCCCATACTCATGACAGCAACGGTAACCGGATTGGGACTACTGCCGCTTGCACTCGCAAGTGGAACAGCCGGGAGAGAAATTGAAGGGCCTATGGCTATAGTCATATTGGGCGGCCTATTCACATCGACCGCATTGAATCTGCTTGTCCTGCCGACACTGGCGTTGAGATATGGCAGGTTTGAAAGGAAAGCAGAAGAGGGAATCATGGAATGATGCAATGTTGGATTATCGGATAATGGATACTCGAAGCGCGCTACTCACTGAAGACAACACATCCAGAATCCAGCATCCAGTATCAAAGATCCACCCTTCAGTTAACCGGCACTCTGCCCGTCCCCCGGAAATTTCAAGGTTACCTTCGTGCCCTTTCCAGGTTCACTTGCGACTTCTGCTGTACCATGATGCAGCCGCATTATCGACCTAACGATCGACAGGCCGAGGCCGCTCCCCGTCTTGTTCTCCGAACGTGAAGAGTCGGCTCGATAGAACCGGTCAAATATTCTCGGAAGGTGCTCCTCAGCGATCCCGATGCCGTTGTCCGAGACGGAGATTTCCACCTCCCTATCTGCCCCCAGCTTCGCATCTATTTCGACATTCCCTCCTCGACGAGTGTAATGAACTGCGTTGGAAACGAGATTACTGATAGCTTGTCGCAGAAGCGTCGGATCGGCATTTACAGTCAGGTCTCCGGCTGTCTCCGGACTAATGCGGTAGCTTAACATGACCCCTTTCTCTTCGGCGATCGCCTCGTAGAACTCGATGATATTCTGAATTTCGCTTCGAAGCGCAAGATCCTTCTTGTCGACGTGCGCCTCCGGACTTTCTGCGCGAGCGAGGAAAAGAAGACTTTCAATGACATGCGACAGTCTTGAAAACTCTTCGAGGCTTGACTCAAGTACTTCACGATAATCAGCGGGCGACCTGTCGCGTGAGAGAGCCACTTCAGTCTCACCGATAAGATTATTTATCGGAGTTCTCAACTCATGGGCAAGGTCGGCAGAAAACTGCGACAGCCTGTTGAAGGAGGCTTCGAGGCGATCGAGCATTTCATCAAATGCAGCTGCGAGATCGTTCAGCTCGACGGGCCAATTCGATTTTAGCCGGGAATCCGATGTGGTCGCGCTGTGCTGCAATAGCCTTTGATGCAATTGATGCGCGGATATACGCTGCACGGTTTTTGTAATTCTTTCGATAGGCCTCAATCCTTTTCCGGCAATGAATATCCCAACACCTGCCGAGATGAGTATTCCCGCAACCAGAACCAAAAGTAGCTCGCGTTTGTAATCGGATATCAACTCGTCTTCGTGCGATATATCCAGCGCGAGCTGAAGTATTCTGGTTCTATGAGATTTACCTCCTGCCACCGCCAGCGCCGACATAAGAAGCAGATTATGACCGTCTCCGGATTTCCATTTCGTCGGATGCAACGGTACATGAGAAACACCTGCCGGTTGAGGAAAGATGCCGATTGGTGCGATGCTGCTCATCTTTTCTGTCTCGATGAGGACGCTGTCACGCGAATCGAGGATGCGGGCATAGTACTTCGCCAGCCTGAAGGGCGCAGTCTCCCATTTAACCTCCTCTTCCAGAACTTCAGCATTGTTCGGCTCCTGGCTCAAGATCTCCCTGAGCAAACCGATCTTTGCGGCAAGGAATTGTCCGTCTTCAATCTGAAGCCTGTTCACAAGAACCCAGTAAAGAAAAATCGTAGAGATCAGAAGCATGGCGAACACTGAGACGACGTATAGCACAGTCAGTCGTCGTTTGATGGACCAGGTCCTCACTCTTTCCGGTTTCGCCTCGGTTTCACTCATGATCTAATGTGTATCCAACCCCTCGGATGGTCTTTATCAATTTCTTCTCGAATGGATCATCGACTTTCCCACGCAGCCTTCGGACGGCAACATCGACGACGTTAGTGTCGCTGTCGAAATTCATCCCCCAGACTTGATCTGCGATGAGCGTGCGTGAGAGGACCTCCCCTGCCCTGCGTGCAAGAAGCGCAAGAAGAGAGAACTCTTTCGATGTCAGCTCCAGATTGATCCCACCTCTTACCGCCTTGTGTCCAGGCAAATCGATTACGAGATCGCCGATTCTAATAACATCCGGCTGTCGAACCGGACCGCGCCGCAGGATAGTTCTTACACGGGCCAGAAGTTCCGAGAACGCAAACGGCTTGACAAGGTAATCATCAGCTCCGAGTTCAAGGCCTTTTACACGGTCCTGTACCGAGTCCTTTGCAGTCAAAAAGAGGACGGGGGTTTCCTTTCCGCTACGCCTGATATCGGCAAGTACGGTCCAACCGTCTTTTCCCGGCAACATCACGTCAAGTATAACGAGGTCATACTCGTTCTGTTGTGTTAATAAAAATCCTGTCTTTCCTTCCGCAGCAGTGTCCACAACGAACCCATTTTCACTTAGGCCCTTCTTCAAATAGGCAGATGTCTTCGATTCGTCTTCAACGATGAGGATGCGCATAGGTCGTTATGCTTAATTTAACAAGGAAGGGCGAGTATTGGCACCCAATAACTTATTCTCATCAGCGGATCAAACTCCGCTTCAGAAATCGATTCCTCAATAAAACGTAAACACCTTATCGGCTTCGACTGTCCATTTCGCCAGTTCGGTCACATTGCTGATCTCGATTCCCTCGACAGATTCGAGATCGCGAGCCTGCCTGCAGTAGGCAGGCATGAATGCGCTATAAGCTTCTTGGGTCCCGTAAGATCCATCATTGATAAGGATATGGATGTTCATTCAGTTTCCTTTGATCCTTCTGTTTTGATGAGTTGAATACCCCAGTGGTATGGCTCAAGGATTCTTTCATCCCCGTTGAAGTACAAGTCGAGACCGGATGCGGATTTCAGAATCATTTCCTTGTCAGGCGGTGACTCAACGCTGGGGCCGCGAGGAGTCGGTATATCCTTCCTCCAATGGATTATTGCAACTGCCCCGTGGGGTATCAAAACTCGGGAAGCTTCCCCAAGTAAAATACGCCTATCGCGAAAGTGAAGAATGTTGAATAGCAATACCATCCCCGTGCTGCGCGATTCCAACCCGGTGCCCTGTTCCACCACGTCGAGAAGATGGAAGGACACGTTTTGAGCATCGGCTTTATGGACATTTCTCTCGGCAATCCCTATCATGGACGGGTCTATGTCAAATGCGTGAACGGTTGCTTTGGAGTGGAGCGCAACCGGCACAGTGAATGTGCCATAGCCGCATCCGATTTCGACAATTGGAGCGGAGGCTGATTTCAGATTCAACCAACCGACGATCAGCGGAATGTCGAAAAGACTGTTCCAGTACATCTCCTCCGGCATTCCGCTGTCAAAAATTTTCATGGTTCGATTCAAAACTCAAGACTTAGGAGCTTCATAGGGCAAGGAGGTTTCAGACAGCTATTCTTTGCCGGATAAACGAATATCCATCGACTCTACTCTGCCTGCTTCGGCATGTCAGACGCTGATATCAGGACCTGCTTCACGGCGGCTGAAATTTTCCGGGACAACTCTACTTCACCATGGATTGCCCTGATTTTTGAAGGAATATACAGGAGATCTTCGTGTCCGCTTGCAATTTCGACGCCATCAGTGAGCGACCTTCCCTTGAACTCGCTCAGGAATTCTGTACTCACGGGATATGCCCCAAACACTTTCAGTTTTGCAATTCTACCGTCAGGCTTCAAGCCGACGAGGAGCTTAATCTGCTCCCCTTCTACAAAGATATCTCTTACGAAAACATACCCGAAAAATTCCGGTACATCTTCGCCCCCACCAAGCCCCCTGAACCATGCCGTGCAGTAGCTATCGCCGCCCTTTGTCTGCAGGAATTGAATATCGTCTGCCCATGGAAAAACCATATTGCACTCCCTGTAAGTAAGCTTGTCGATTGTCTGCGCGCTTGCGGTCACCGGACTTAAGACCGATATGAGGATCGCCAGAACAGTCAGGCCGAGAAACATGTTCAGATTCTTCATTGACTTTCTCCTTTCCTAAATTGTTCAATTGGAATTCTGTTCCGCAAAGGAACATCGGAGGAGTCGACGAGAAATTCGACTATTCCCACAACTTCTGTCATCGCGGTGTGTCCTCATGTACTTCAAGCCTCCGGAGGCGGGAAAATCAGTTCCGGCCACAACAGCGGTTATTGATAGCCTCGGTCAACAAAGGCGGTGATCACCTTTCAACTCTGCGATCGTGCCACCTTCCCCGCAATGCTCCTGTAAACAAAAATGAAATAACCGACGGCAAGCACCATTCCTATCGGCCACCAGATCAACCCAACGGTCAGGCCATGTACCCCGGAGCAAGAATTGTAAACCGTTAGTGAATAGGATGGATTAAGTGTCGATGTAATGAGTACAGGGAACAGTGACCCGGCAGAAGCTATCATCATACCTGCGATGAATACGATAGACCCGGCGAACGGTCGAAAATCGCTCGGCCCCGACAGGGCAAGTCGCACGTAGATGAGTCCTGCAATCGATATAAGAAGCAGTATTAACGGCCACACTCTCGCTGCAAGCGAACCGTAGAAAGACGGTTGCACGAATGCGGTCAATCCCAGCGTTATGACTGCGAGCGCCGCCACTGCCCACCATAACCTGCTCGCGACATATTTACTCCTCTCACGGACGCCTCCATCGGTTTTCCATACCAGAAACAATGCTCCATGAAGGGCAAGAATCGCGAGACATAACAAGCCGGCGGCGACGGTGTAGTAATCGAGGACTCCGATTGAAGGTTGAACCAGCATGTTTGTGAAAAGAGGAATCGCGAAGTACCCCGATGCATCAATCGGAACGCCGCGTATCAGGTTTCCGAATGCAGCGCCGAAAATAATCGCGATGAGAATAGATGCAAATTGAAAAGTGGTATCCCAGAAGTCATGCCACAATGCGTAGGGTTCATGAGAACGCAGCTCAATCGAGAGACCCCTGAGAACAAGGAGCCATAGAATAATGATGAGCGGCATATAGAAGCCGCTGAAGCCTGCGGCATACGCCCTGGGAAAGGCAAAGAAAAGAGTACCGCCCGCCGCGAGAAGCCAGACCTCGTTTCCGTCCCAGACCGGACCGATTGCCGAGAGGATCTGTCTCTTCTCTTCGTCTGACTTCACAACGTATCTGTAGACTATGCCTGCGCCGAAGTCGAACCCGTCGAGGACCGTGTAAACCACAAGCATAAGCGCAACGAGAACGAACCATAGTGCATCCATTATCTCTAACTCCTCCCTTCGTGAGCAACCGGACCGCGCGCAATTTCACGGCCGACGAGGTAAAGGAAAGCAAGTCCCACCACGAAATATAGGCCGAGAAACCCAATCGTCGTAAATACTACATCGCCCGAGTTCACCATTGGAGACCCGGCAAGTTCCGTCCTGAGCAGCCCATAAACCACCCACGGCTGCCTGCCGAGTTCCACCGTTAGCCAGCCTGCAGTAGTTGCGATATATGGAAAAGGAAACGCGAGCATCAACATCCAGAGAACCGGCCGTGTCTTATTGAGTTTTCCGGTCCAAAGCAGCAACGCACTCAATGCCATAAGTGCAATGATGATTGTGCCCAGGCCGACCATGATGTGATAACTATAGTAAAGAAGCGGTATGTTGTCCGGCCACTCACTCTTGGGAAAAGCATTGAGACCCTTAACTGTGGCGCCGAACGATCCGTACGCCAGAAAGCTAAGGAATCCCGGGACCACAACCGGGTTTTCGAGAGTCCCCTCGTCCACGTTCGGCTGACCTATGATCGCCAGCGGGGCACGCGGGGTACTATTGAATACACCTTCGAGTGCAGCGAGAGCCGCCGGCTGGTAATCTGCCACGAGCTTCCCGTTTCTGTCACCCGTCGGAACAATCTGGAGAACGCTCGCCACGAGGGCTGTGATCACGCCGACTTTCAGGAAGAGGTGCGCCTCAGTTTCATGCTTTCTGTTCAGCTGCCACAGTGCGCCGACAGAAGCAACCACGGTCGAAGCCGTGACAACAGAGGCGCTCATGTTGTGCAGGTATTCCCATATCGCCCATGGATTGAAAAGGAACTTCCGGAAGCTCGCGAGTTGGAGGTCGCCTGCAGAACTAACTGCGTAACCGACTGACCTGCCCCCCAAAAAGCGGTCCAATGTTATATTAGTAGAAAGAGTAACAAAAGGACCAAAGGAGACAACATGGTCAAGAAGCGACACACAGTGGAATCGATCGTAGCGATGCTGCGAGAGGCG
>JAJYIT010000057.1 GCA_021789975.1 Bacteroidota bacterium | reverse complement strand
TACTGGTCGTTGCGCTCGACGAAGAATACCGACGAAGAACGCTTGACACCAAACAATTAGCAGCATAGATTTATGCCTCGGATAAACTTCGCCTTGGGAATTTCAACGGAGAAAGGGGCATCATCGAAAAGGAATATTCGGTAGATGCGGAGTGGAGATACAACGACTACGGCAAAAACAATAGCTACTGGGCTGCGATAATTGGCCCATACAAGTCGGGGCAAAAAGTGGACTATCGAATTATAGGGACCAGTCCCGATGGTTCCCGACCGATCCAGGTTGCCGGCTTTTCTGTGGTGAGCCGAAAGAACTCAATTTGACAATGACAAGTGAGTGGTCTGCAATGCCGGCCGCTTGTCCGATTTATCCACGTAAACAATTCTCACCGTGGCGTTGACCGGAGAGTCAGTCGAGACAAGACCCCTTACGTTCAAACTCAAACTCGTTCATTATGCTGTCTACAATATACACCATCCCCTAGAGCAGGTGGTTAAACAATCAAAATGAAACTACGGTCGGACCTTCGTTCTCACCCGAGTCATCGGAGCAAGATTCATTGCTTCTCGGTGGGTGAGTTTTTGAGTGGACCGACTGCAGAAATTATTCGCAAATCGGAGGAATTATGCCGAAAGAAAGCCTAACAGTAACTGACAACAGAACGGGAAAGCAGTACGAACTTCCAATCGAAAATGGTACCATAAGGACAACAGACTTGCGTCAAATCAAAGTTAGCCCGGAAGACTTCGGACTTATGGGTTATGATCCGGCGTTTATGAACACCGCGTCTTGCAAAAGCAAAGTAACGTTTATCGACGGAGACAAAGGTATCTTGAGGTACCGCGGTTATCCCATCGAGCAGTTGGCAGAGCAAAGCAATTTCCTTGAAGTTGCTTATCTGATCGTTCAAGGAGAGCTGCCGTCAAAAGAGCAACTGGAAGACTGGAAGTACCAGATTACTCATCATACGATCGTTCATGAGAACATCAAGAAGTTCATGGATGGCTTCCACTACGATGCGCACCCGATGGGCATGTTCACGAGTACTATGGCTGCGCTTTCTACTTTTTACACTGATGCAAAGAATATCTTCGACAAGGAATCACGGCAGATTCAGATCTATCGGCTGATCGCCAAGGTCCCCACTATCGCGGCATTCGCCTATCGTCATACGATGGGACTTCCTTATGCCTACCCCGATAATGACCTGAGCTATGCCGGCAACTTCCTGAACATGCTCTTCAAGATGACTGAGCCGAAGTATGTTCCGGACCCTGCACTCGAGAGAGCCTTGGATGTCCTTTTCATTCTCCATGCTGATCATGAACAGAACTGCAGTGCAAACGCTATGAGAAGTGTAGGCTCATCACAGGTGGATCCGTATTCGGCATTGGCGGCCGCTTCTGCAGCACTCTATGGACCACTTCACGGCGGAGCCAACGAAGCAGTTCTTAGGATGTTGAGAGAGATCGGCTCGAAGGACAAGATTCCTGCCTTCATCAAGGAAGTGAAAGAAGGCAAAGGTGAGAAGAAACTGATGGGATTTGGGCACCGCGTTTACAAGAACTACGATCCGCGGGCAAAAATTATTAAAAAGCTTGCGGACGATGTATTCGAAGTCACGGGTAAGAATCCTCTCCTCGATATAGCCCTTGAGCTCGAGCGGATCGCACTCGAGGACGATTATTTCGTAAAGAGAAAGTTGTATCCCAACGTCGACTTTTATTCCGGCCTGATCTATCAGGCGCTGAGGTTCCCGGTCGAGATGTTCCCCGTTCTATTCGCGATAGGGAGGACAGCAGGCTGGGTCGCACAGTGGGAAGAAATGCTTCTCGACACAGAGCAGAAGATCGCTCGCCCGCGTCAAGTGTACCTCGGGTACGCTTCTCGCGATTATGTGCCGATAGTGAGAAGGTAAGTTAACAAGTTACAGGTCGGGCATCTTGCCCGGCCTGTAAACTCAATGGGGTAACAGTCTAGAGGGATTGGGGAAAAGGAAGAAAGAATGCCAGTTGTTCCCGGAAGGGCTGGCATCTTTCAGCAATCACCAAAGAAGATTCAACGATAAGCAGACAGGCTATCAGCCAGCCCAGCAGTTATCACATCAAAACCTTCGGCGTCCACCACCACCACCACCGCTGCCGCCCCGTCTTGGTCCGCCTCGTCCTCCTCCTCCACCGCCGCGGCGGTCACCACCAGTTCGGGGACGTGCCTCGTTTACGTTGAGCGCTCTTCCTTTGAGGTCTTTGCCATTGAGACCGTTGATTGCAGCCTCGGCCTCTTCTTTTACAGGCATCTCCACAAAGGCAAAACCACGATATTCACCTGTGACAGAGTCTTTGATAATATTGACGCTGGAGACCTGTCCGTAAGTCGCAAAGGCTTCGCGCAATTCATCCTCGCTCAAGTCCCTAGAGATGTTTCCGATGTAGATGTTCATCCTTCCTCCTTAGAGTGTTTCGGTTTTTAGTAATATACTATATGTTAGGTCATTAAACCTCAGAAAAGTTCTCTTCTTCTTATAACCTCCTTCGCCAGCTTTGAGATTCAGATGAGCAGGTATTAAATTTCTGACGAGATAACACCAGAGGAGGCCAAAAATCACCCTTCGGCTAATCCGCACGACCACGATATTCTACAGAACGCACACAGAAAGCGCAGTATGAGGCCAATTTTAGTAGGAATTGCAGGCGGAACTGGCTCCGGTAAGACTACCGTTGCCCGCAAGATAATCGAAGACCTTCCTATAATAGATATCATCTGCCTTGAGCATGACTCATATTACAAAGATATCTCATCTTTCAACGGGAAAACCGTCGCCGATATAAACTTCGATCATCCGGACTCGCTCGACACCTCCTTGTTGGTTAGTCACTTGCAAAATCTCAAGAACGGGCATCCTATTGAAAAGCCGGTCTACGATTTTACGACATACAAGAGACTCTCGACTACGGAATTGGTCCGCCCATTGAGTGTTATAATGGTGGAAGGAATCCTTATTTTTGCCGAAAAGGAACTGCGCGACCTTATGGATATAAAAATATTCGTGGACACTGACGCTGATGAATGGCTGCTGAGACGGTTAAAGCGAGACGTGCTCGAGCGTCGACGATCTTTGGAGTCTGTCATGTCCCAATATATGAGCACAGTTAAGCCTATGCACCTTGAATTCGTTGAGCCGAGCAAGAGGTGGGCGGATGTCATCGTCCCGAAAGGAGGGGAAAACCAAATCGCAATTGCCATGATCGCTTCCCGCATCAGGTCATTAGTCGGAGGAGAACGAGATCGCGGATAACAGTGCAGCAGTCGGGACTCGAAACCATTAATGGACTCGATCCTGTTCGGACATAATGCGGAAGAGCGAATTGTCGCGGTTTATCAAACCGGCGAGACAACGATGCGTGTTGCAGCGCGCGCAGGCGGTGCAACGAGCTCTGCAGACAAGAAGTTTTATCCGTTCTTCTTCTTAAGTAGTGCGGACCTCTTAAAAGGGTTCGATAGGAAATTCTGGATCGTGGAGCTCGCCGGGAACAACTTCTACAAATATCTCTGCATCTTCCGAAAATGGGGAGATATGCGTTCAGCCATAAGGGTAGTGTCGGAGAACCTTGATGCGGACCACCAGTCTATGCCTCGCGAAGGTTCCGAGCTTCCTGAAGTCTACGTGAAGCTCGACCCGGTATTCCAATTCCTTATGCAGACCGGCACCACGCTTTTCAAGGGGATGGAATTTCATGAGCTGAGGCGCATGCAGCTCGATATCGAAACTTTTTCAAAAGCTGGCTTCTCCGACGCTTCGAGGGCGGAGGACAGGATAATACTCATCTCGCTTTCCGACAATTCCGGCTGGGAGTATGTGATCAACGGGCGCGAGAAGAATGAGACCGAGATGCTCAATGAACTCCAGGAGATCATCAGGGAAAGGGATCCGGATGTCATAGAGGGACACAACATCTATGGGTTCGACATACCTTACATCAAAAGACGCTGTGAGATGAACAGGGTCAAGTTGAGAATCGGAAGAGATTCGACGGAGTTAAAAGTATCCACGAGCCGTCAGGCGTATGCCGAAAGAGAGCTGGAGCGTATAAGCTATGAAATTCCCGGGAGGCACATCATAGACACACTTCTGCTAATCCAATCATACGACGCGACCAGGAGGGAACTTGAAAGCTACGGGTTGAAAAACCTTGCTAAGCATTTCGGATTTGCGTCCGAGAGCCGAACATACATCGAAGGCAGTAAGATTTCGGAGACCTGGCGCAAGGATCCCGATCTTCTTGTGAAGTACGCCCTCGACGATGTCCGCGAGACCAGACAGCTTGCCGAGCTTCTTTCGCAGTCCCGGTTCTACCTCACCCAAATGCTTCCTTTCAATTATGGTCAGATACCGGGAGGGTCCGCGACAAAGATCGAATCCCTTTTCGTCAGAGAGTACCTTCGCAAGAAACACTCCATTCCGAAACCCCAGATCGGACGCCAGACGTCGGGAGGATATACCGATGTATTCTTGCAGGGTACAGCCGGGCCAGTCATTCATGCAGATGTGGAATCTTTGTATCCTTCAATCATGATAAGCTATAAAGTCTCACCCGCCTCCGATGAGCTCGGAATCTTTCAGAAATCTCTCAAGCATCTCACCAGACTTCGCCTGGACACGAAGAAACAGATGAGAAGTGAAACGGACACGGTGAAGAGATCGCAACTTGACGCCATGCAGTCTTCTCTGAAAATCCTCATAAATTCCTTCTATGGATATCTCGGGTATTCGAGGGGCATATTCAACGACTACTCTGCAGCCGATGTCGTGACAGAGACCGGGCAGAACATAATGCGCCAGATGATTAATCAGATAACTTCAGATGGAGGCACGCTAGTTGAGGTGGACACGGATGGGCTCTATTTCGTGCCTCCCCGGGATTTTCGAAATGAAGTTGAATCTAACAAGTATGTGGCGAACTTGTCCCGTTCGCTCCCCGAAGGGATTAACCTCGCGCTGGACGGCAGATATGACAAAATGCTCAGCTACAAGAAAAAGAACTATGCCCTCCTTGAAGGGGATGGTAGAATCAAGATTCGCGGCTCGGCTTTAGTTTCCAGAAGCATGGAGAAATTTGCAAGAGAATTTATCCGGAAGTCGATAGAGCTGATCCTTCGGGAAGACTTGAAAGGGGTTCACGATCTCTTCGGAGATTACACAAAGATGATTATGAGCAGAGAGATACCGCTGGATAAGATGGTGCGGACCGAGACTGTCCGTGAATCGATTGAGGAATACGAGGCGGCAGTGAGAAATGGGAAGAGAAACCGAACAGCGTCATTTGAAGCGGCGATTGCCGCGGGAGTCACAGCCAGGCCGGGTTCAAGGATATCCTACTACATCACGGGGAGCGACCCGGGCACACGATCGTTCCAGAACGCCAGGCTCTACTTTGATTCTGAGAAAGAGAAGCGGGACTACAACGTCAACTATTACGTCAGAAAGCTGGGCGAATACGCGGAAAGGTTCGCCGAATTTTTCAAGCCTGAGGACTTTCGCAAAGTCTTTTCATTCGACGGCGATCTCCTGTTCTCACCGCCTCTGGATGGAGTGAGAATCGACACTCGCGAAGTTGTTTCAGACGAGCAGAAAGTGGAGGAAGAGGAAGGAGAATAAGCGGGAGGACCACGCCTATCCTTCAAACTCCTTTCTGAGTATTTGAAGACCTCTCCCCCGCAGAATCTGAGCGCTTAGATCGAGGATCTGCTCAGTTTCAAAAGAGATCCGGAACATTCCCCCAGTACCCTCGCGGACCTTGAGCAGCTCGATGTCTTTTATGTTGACTCCAGCATCGGCCAACGTCGTGGTTATCTCGCGCAGCACACCTACCTTGTCTTCCACCACTACATACAGATCGTAAAGCGGATGGAGAAAGCCCTTCCCGCCTCGCCTTATGCGGGAGCGGGCGTATCGCGCACTTTCGAACTCCTTCGCGATTTTATTGTCTTCCCCATTCTTAAGAGACTTATCAAGACCAGACAGCCGCGCAATGAAAGCAGTTAGAAGTGCATCAATGTTCTTCCTGTTTGCTGCGATCACGTCCTGCCAGACCCGAAAATCGCTCGAGGCTATTCTCGTCATGTCCCTGAATCCGCCGGCAGCAAGAGTGTTGAAACGCTCATCGCCGTCAGAGAGCTCACCCAGAAGATTGACAAGCTCGACGGCGAGCAGCTGCGGCAGATGGCTGGTCGCAGCCGCTATCTTGTCATGTCTGGCGGCATCGATGAAAAGTATTCGACCCCCGAGATGCTCGATCGCATCGATTAGTGGTGATATAGAATTGACAGGATAGTCCTTCAAAGGGCTGAGTACATACACTGCGTTCTGAAAGAGAAAAGGCTGAGCAGCTTCGACACCCGATTTTTCCGAGCCTGCCATCGGGTGTCCGCCGACGAAGAGAACGCCCTCAGGCACGATTTTCTTCGCGGCATCAAGAACAGGTTGCTTTACCCCTGCAACATCGGTGATTATCGTTCCCGCCTCTACAAGCGGCGCCACTCTGGTGAGTACCTCTATCACGCTGTCGGATGGGACGCAGATGAATACTATATCGGGCTTCTCGCTGCAGATTTCCTCAACGCGCTCTTTGAAAGAGACGGCAGGTATCTGCCTGAGAATGTCTTCCCTGTTTTCCGGGAGATCGTTGACCATGACCTTGTACCCGCTCTTTGTGAGCGAGAGAGCGATCGAACCGCCGATGAGGCCACAGCCGATTACTGCGACCTTATTTCCAGCTATGTTATCGATGAGTTCGTCCGTAAAAGCCCCCGGGTTTCGTTCGAAGTTCAGTGCTCAATGTTCAATACTCGATCTTTAATGTTCGACATTCAATTTTGGATATCCAAGGTGCGGTATTCGTTCACTCGGAGACTTCCCTTCCGATCGCCTTTGCGATCAGCCTTACTTCTTTCATCATCTGCGTGAATTGTTCCGGGTAAAGCGACTGCGGGCCATCGGACAAAGCCTTTGCAGGATCATTATGCACCTCGACCATGATACCATCGGCGCCGACTGCAACGGCAGCTCTTGCGACAGGGACCACTTTCTCTCTCAGTCCAGTTGCATGTGACGGATCGACAATCACAGGAAGATGACTCTTCTTGTGGACTACCGGTATGGCGTTAATATCGAGAGTGTTGCGCGTCGAGTTTTCGAACGTTCTTATGCCACGTTCACAGAGCATGACCTGCCTGTTTCCGCCGGATAGTATGTATTCAGCCGACATGAGCCATTCTTCCACTGTAGCCGCAAGACCGCGCTTGAGCATGATCGGCTTTGAGATTTTTCCGAGGTCCTTTAGGAGTGTGAAGTTCTGCATGTTCCTCGCGCCGACCTGGAGGATGTCGGCATACTCGGCGACGATATCGATCTGGCTTCTGTCCATAACTTCTGTAATCACGACAAGTCCGTACTTGTCTCCCGCCTTCCTGAGGAGCTTCAGCCCTTCCTCACCGAGACCCTGGAAGGAGTAGGGCGAAGTGCGCGGCTTGAATGCACCGCCGCGAAGCAATTTAGCGCCGTTCTTCGATACGTGCTCAGCCACTGCAAAGAGCTGATCTTCGTTTTCAACTGCACACGGACCGGCCATGACCACGACTTCCGTCCCGCCGATCTTCACTCCTTTTATATCGATCTCCGTACCCTCAGGTTTGAACGTTCTGTTCGCGAGTTTGTAAGGCTCGGTAACCCTGTAGACTTCATCGACGCCAGGAAGGACCTGGATCTGACGATGATCAAAATCCGGTTTTACACCGATCGCTCCCAGTATGGTCCGCGAGACACCGGTCGATTTGTGAACGTCAAACCCAAAGTCGTTTAGAACTTTAATGATGTTCTCGATTTCCACTTCAGAAGCATCTTCTTCACATATCACAACCATTTCAGACTTCCTTTCCCGAAGCATCGCTCCGGATTGCAAATTTCATTTTGTCAATTGAAGAATCGAACATTCTTTTTGAATGCTCATCGAATTTCGTTTATGAATAGAGTTATGTGCTGTTAAGCTAAGATTATATTCCCCGTTGGGGGAAATAAAAATATCCGAAGGATACGGTGTGGGAAAAGTTACTTATCAGGGGCGAACCCCAGTAGGTAAGAGGAAGTTGAGGGAGGATCCCCTCGGAGGTTGCCTTCCGAGAAGTGCGAATCCTATTATGCTTCGTACTTGCTTCCATCGGACAAAATATAATCAAACATGGTTGAATTGTGCAAGAAATTTCGATAGTGAGTGGTGTCTTAGAAAGCTGGCCGAAAAGCCTAACCACGAAGTCACCAAGACATCAAGTAAACTCAATTGACGCAGAACCGACAATTTTTCTTCGTGCCTTCGAGACTTTGTGGTTACATAAGTGGTTCTCGGCCGCGCTTCTAGTTCATGTTTTGCTCAAGCGGTGGAGCAGGCTAAGATACGCTAAGGGTCCTTTGGCGATAAAAAACTTCGCGATCCTTGCGATCATTGCGGTTCATTTACTTTTCTTCTTTGAAGTGAGATTCAAATCAGGGCACTACCCGACAGTGCGTGGGTAATCCCTCGCCTTCGAGAGGCGATATCTGGTTTTATTTTAGCCGTCATGCTCGCGGAGTGCGCCAATCGTTAACATCAAAAATCCTTGTCCTTGCGTGCTTATCCGCTCCCGGTGGTTTCCGGGAGACCATATTCCATAAACATGTTGCACCTACGGGCCATAATGGTAAGGCTGAGAACGAAATCGAGCGGTTGCGAACTGCTTAAGCAATGGGAGCAGGCGTCTCGCGCAGGAAGGGGATCCGGTTGCCTGGAGTTTTCAGCAGCAGAGTCCGAATCGAACGCCAAAGGTCCGAAGTCGCAAATGGATGACATTGCGCGTTTGGCGACACCCGCGATTGATTTAGCTATCTGCAAAAGCAGAATCAGGTACAGCGTCCAAATCTCCTTGACTTTGCGGGGTGTACCATGTAAGTTCATTTGCAAATAGTTCAAGGCAAACTGAAAGGCTGTCGTGCATCGTGGATGGGTAACTTCCCTCTCCCTCTCCCTCTTCCGCTTCTTTTTCGATTGATGGACTCCGGGCCCGTGTTTACGAGTGCTTGTTAGTCCCCGCGGGTCACGGATATGTCCACTTCGACGATCGGTTTGAAGAAGATTATTGCCGGTTAGCCTCCGCGGACGGCTCGTTGGACCATGAGGGCGACACGTTGGCGGATGCGGATTTCTGGTTAGGAGATGCGGATGTGATGATTGTCTGTTTTGAGGGCTTTGTAGGTGGTGTGGACGTGATATTAGTCAATTTTGATGGCTCGCGCGGTCATTTGGATGGCATGTTAAGAGCCGCAGGTGACAAGATCGTCGAATCCGATGGAAACTAAAATCATTTCGACAGCATGTCTGCGCAAATCAGGGAGACACAGATTCGTTCCTTGGATAGATTCGTCAGGTATTGGCAACCCACGTACCTTCAGGATGTCTCAGTTGAGCATCCACATCTGGAAAATCAAGCGACATAAGAAAAGAAGGGAGGAAATGTCGTCATGGAACAGATGGATGAAATACTGCAGCAAGGTATAATCACGCTTACGGCGGCGAGGAAACATGCTGCATCGGACGGTACAGACGGGATAGCGGACGGACAAATCAAGACGCTCGAAGGCCAGCTTGGAGAGGCTGGACTGAAGAATAACGAACAGCAGGCCGCAGTCCAGAAGGCGGCCGGGTTAACTCAGCAGCAGAACGAAAAGATGGCAGACTCAACTGCAGCGATCAAAAGAATCAGAGAGGCTGCAAAAGGAGAATACGGCGAGGAGAACAAGGCGCTGATGAAGGAGTTCCACGTCGGCGATGCGGTGACACACTCGGTCAAGAAGTTGACGACCGAGCTGACCTACCTTCAGGGCGTGGCGCAGACGCACAATGTCGATCTTGCGAAGCACGGAATAAGGGATGTTGAGATCCAGGGACTCGGAGCATTGGCTTCAAGTCTGTCCGGCATCGACGCGGAGCAGGAGATCGCAAAGAAGCAGCAGAAGGCAAAGACGAGCGAGCGTGACGCGGCGATGAAGGCCCTGAGGAGAACCATAGCGCGGGTGCGACACAGTGCGAAGTCCATCTTCGCGGATGATCCGACGGTGTTGGCGGAGTTCGAGTTGATCGGCCGAGCGAAGGGAGCGAAGCAACCCCCGCCCACTCCGCCGCCGACACAAACCAAATGACGGTCGACATCAAGTTTACCGTTCATGGCGAAGCACAATCTGACAATTGCTGTATCGCCCGCTGTCCATCTCCCCGGTGAGCCGCGGGCGAAAATAATTGGCAGCCCTGCAACCTTGTCAAGGTTCCTTTTCATCCTTGACAAGGTTGAATGGCTGAAAGCTTTGGCTCGACCCCTTGTCAAGGTTCCCTTTTATCCTTGATAAGGTTGGAGCTTGGCTTGAACCCTTGTCAAGGTTCCTTTTTATCCTTGACAAGGTTGAAAGGCTGAAAACTTTGGCTTGAACCCTTGTCAAGGTTCCCTTTTATCCTTGATAAGGTTGGAGCTTGGCTTGAACCCTTGTCAAGGTCAGGAGAAACCTTGACAAGGACAAGGATGCAAGGATCGGAGGAGATTGCCATGCAATACGAAACAGATTCATATTATCATGTCTACAATCGTGGAGCGCACTCTCAATCGATTTTCTTTCAGGACGAGAACTACAATTACCTCGTGAGCTTGTTCAAAAAGAATGCGGAAAGATACAACACAATAGTTGCCGCATACTGTCTCATGCCAAATCATTATCATCTCGTCTTAAAGGAAAAACATGATGGATCAATCGGCTCATTTCTTAGGACGACATTCAATACTTACACGCAAGCCATCAATAACCGTTTCGGAACAAGTGGCACATTGTTTCAAGGACAGGCGAAGACAAAAGAGATCGCCACGGAAGCGTACTGCCTTGGAGTAATACCTTACATTCATTTGAACCCAGTAACTGCGAAACTGGTAAGCTCACCCGCTGCCTGGGAGTTCTCCAATTATTTGGAATGGATCGGAAAGCGAAAGAGTATTTTGATAGACAGCGAGCTGCGGGACAGCTACTTTTCGAGTCCGCAGGAATACGAGATTTACGTGAGAGACAACAACTTGATAAAGAAAGCAAAAAACTTGCTCGCTTCTTGACGGATGAACCTTGAAGCTCGACGAGCCATCATGGCATAAATGTTCCCCGCGTGTGCGGGGATGAACCGTCGCTCCGAGAGTGGCATCGTATACAAAATGAATGTTCCCGAACACCTGCCTCTGTCCGGTAGGCAGGCTCTCAGCGGGAATGGCGCCGCGAGCGACGGTGAATGTAACCCCGAGTGATTCAACCCAAGTACCACAATCCCGATTTACATCTCCAAGGAAATGGATGCAGATGTGGCTATCTACGATATTCTCGGACTGAAGGTTGCTGAAGCGTTCAGCGGCGAGTTGAATCCGCGGCAGCACCTGATAAACTGGAATGGCACCGACTCTCGCAGTCACGTCGTCTCGAGCGAAGTTTATTTTTTCAGGTTCGAGTCAAACCCCGGGATTCTTTTGATAAGAAAGCTGACGCTGCTGAGGTAATAGGAATCCGGCCTGCTTGTGGGCAAGCTTGTGCATCTGACTGGTCCTGTGGCGTGGACCACGTCAAACGTGTCCTGGCTGGTTTCGTGCGTGAAAGGCGTGAAGAACGACCAGCATAGCCGCACCGATGGTCAAGCAAGCGTCGGCCAGATTGAAGATCCCAGTGTGTATGACGCTCGATCCTAAGACAATGAAATCGAAAACCCTTCCCTGGTTTAGAACATGATCCATTAAATTTCCAAACGCGCCGGCCACCATCATTGAGTAGGAAATCAGGATCGCCATCTTCGTCCGCCGAGCGAACACCAACAATGCAATAAACGCGGCGGAGGTAAACAACAGGAGGCCAACTGCAATCGACAGCCTGACCCCCGCCGGCAAAGCTGACCCGATGCCGAGGAAACCACCTTCATTTTCCGCAGGTTGAAAAGAAACAAATCCCGATATGTATTCGACCGGACCGCTGACCCGCAAAGCGCGTTCTGCAATTGACTTTGTTACCTGATCGCAACCAATCAGAATGAATACAACAAATGCAGCGACGGCGAATTTCGGAACTCGGCGCAAAAATGTCACACGCGTTGGCAGCATTCGATCATTGCCTTATCTGTCGTTGGAAATTATCGCATATCAGACGGGCACACCACGATGCTCCGCAGGAGATAAACTCCTGCGGAACCCGTTTTGAATCGTTCAATGAGCCGTTGTTTCAGAGGGCCGGTTCAGATTCATGTCGTCGAAATCTCCCTTCAGGTGAATCTGCAAGTATTGGTTGTAGATCCGCATCAAGAGGAGCCCGCTGGTCTGACTGTAAACCGCACCGTGTGCTCCAGGAGGGAATATGACGAGGCTAACCGCCTTCCCTGCATTGGTTAGCGCTGTCAAGAGATGCATGGTATTTATTGGATGAACGTTGTCGTCATCCATCGAATGCACGAGGAGAAGGTTCCCTTTGAGACTGTCAGCATAGGTCATGCAGTCGCTGGCTTTGTATCCGCCTTCGTTATCCGAAAGCAATCCCATATACCGCTCGGTATAGATGTCATCATAGAGTTTCCAATCAGTGACGGGCGAATTTGCGATGCCAACCTTGAACACACCGGGGTGGGTCAACATCGTATAAACAGTGCTGTAGCCACCGTAACTCGTTCCCATGATAGCCATCTCTTTCGGATTGACATAAGGCAATGTGGCCAGATAATGTGCCGTTTCCGCAAAATCGTGGCTTTCCCAATATCCAAGTTTCTTGTATACGATTTTCTCGAACTTACTGCCGTAGTTCGCAATCCCCCGGTTGTTGACGTCGACAACGATATATCCATGCTGTGCGAGCCACTGATCCCAGCCGGAGAAATCGAACGAGTTGTAAACCATATGAGATTCGGGGCCTCCATAAATCGCGAGCACCACCGGATACTTCTCTGTTGAATCGAACGGCACCGGTTTGATCATGGAACAGTCCAGCTTCTGTCCGTCGGATGTGACGAAGCTGAACAACTCTCGTGGAGAGTATTCATGTGTATCGATGTACTTCGTAACAGACTCGTTTGCCTCCAGCTTCTTGACCATCTTGCCATCGGTGCCCCAAAGCTCAACCTGCCTCGGCTCATTGATGCTGGAGTACGAGTCTACATAATACATACAGTTCGGCGACATGTCGAATTGGTGAAATCCTGCAGCCGGTGAAAGGCGCCTCTCATCTTTGCCGTTGAACTTTATGGAGTACAGTTCAACTTCCAGCGGTGACGCTTCTGCAGAGGTATAGTAAATTGTTTTGTCGCTTGGATTGATGCCGACAACATTGATCACATCCCAATCACCGTTCGTGACTCGGTCGATCAGTTTCCCGTCGTAGCTGTACCTGTAAATCTGATAGTATCCGCTCCGATCGGAGACCCAGAAGAATTCACGGATCCCTTTGGGGAAGTAAATCATGTTATTAACGCCGGTGTAGAAGTTGAATATTGCGACCCAGGTATCGTTCTTTTCCTCCATGACGAGTTTTCTGTCGCCTGTTTTCACATTGAAGAAGAAAAGCTTCATATCGTTCTGGGACCGGTTTAGAGTCATGACTGCGAGCGTGTTAGGGTCGCTGGTCCAGTAAATTCTAGGAATGTAGAAATCTCCCTTCTCACCCGTATCGAGCCACAGCCTCTTTCCTGTTTTTACATCGATCACTCCGATTTTAACTTTTGGGTTTGGATCGCCAACCTGGGGTATTGGAATCTTCTCCCACTTGTTGTGATCCCCTTCGAACGTCGAGATCTGAATTATAGGTACATCGCTTTCGGCGAATTGCCAGAACGCCATGTATTTGCTGTCAGGTGACCAATTCCATGCCTGCGGTTGTCCAAACTCTTCCTCATAAACCCAGTCGTAATGTCCGTTGAAAATTTCCTTTGTGGCGTCGTTCGTCAGTTGCGTCTCTTTCTTCGTGGCGAAATCATAGACAAACATATTTCCTCCCCTCTCATAGCCGACCATAGATCCGTCAGGAGAGAGTTCTGCCGTCCGAGCGTTTTTGGCCGCAACCTTCAGACTCTTGTCGGCGAGCGAGTAGACATAATAATCCGAGATGCCCGACCGCCGGTAGATTTTCCTGAAATGAGTCTCGAACATTATGTGTTTGGAATCGTGCGCCCATTGAAATGAGCGATAGCTGAAAGCCTGGGCTGTGTCAGGAAATTTCAATCCGTCGGCGTCGAAAACCAACTGGTCTCTTCCCGTTTTCGGGTCGAATGAACGAATCTCCTCACGTTTCGTGGAATCGTTGGTAGTAATATACGAGTAGAGATTTCCGTTGTCTATCCAGTTTAGGCTTCCGGGACCTGCCTTGCCGAAAAGTTCTCTCGTTGCCTGCATGGCTTCCTTGATATCTTTGAAGCCGGGCTTCTGCTGGGCATCTGTTAGAAACGGAACAAGCGTTATCCCGACGAGGACAACGAGTGATCGCGAGGTTCTGGTAAAGAATTTCATAGTGGTTCACCTCTGTTGGTGGAGTAAGAGTGGAATGGGTGGAAACAATACGAGCTGTGAGTAGCACAGATCAATTACCGTATCACCGGGATGCATTTTTTAACGCAACAAATTTACCCTTTTCATTTTCTAATCTCAAGTAAGTTTCCACAATTTGGACTGTGTCTCAGATTAGGTCATGTCTGGAGACAAGAATCAGCCGCCAAGTAGGCAGAGATGTTCTTCCAGAAAATTGGAATCTCCTCACGATCTCCGCGGTCAGAGGGGTTTCATGAAAAGCGAGCGAGCCTAAGCTGATACACTACCCACATTTGAATTTTCAACCTGAGTTTGATAAATAGTAAGAAATTGGAGGATTGACATGCGGCGATTGACTCTTTTTCTGGGACTGTTGATGATTGTTTCCACGGGCTTTGCACAATCGGAGATAAGCGTATCGGCAAGTGCCGAGGTCTCGACCCAACCTGAAGTTGCCGAGTTTCGTCTTGCGATCATGGCCCGACAGCAACTGGCAACCGACGCGTTCAGCACTTACCTTTCCCGGTACAACGCGCTAAGAAATTCACTCGACAAGATAGTCGATTCAACCAAGCTCGTCACGAGCAACTTGTCCATTACCCCCTTCTTCAATTACAAGAATCCCGAACATATGAAGCCGGAATACTACCAGGTGTCTACATCGATGTCGCTTTCGGTGCCCGTCTCAAAGATGAACGCCATCCTTGGAAGGGTCGCTTCGATCGACGGGGTGACGATCAACGGGATCTCTTTCGAGGCGAAAGACAGAGAAAAGATGGAGATCGAGGCATTGGAAATGGCCACGAAGAAGGCGCAATCAAAAGCTGCGGCAATTGCTAAGCTTGAGGGTCTGACTGACCTGAAAGTCAAGAACCTGAATACTTCCGTTAGCAGGCCACCGGTCCCCTTCTTCGGAGGAGAAGCGATGATGGCAACGGCAGCAGTCGAGCCTTCTGTAACGCCGTCGAGCATATCGGTTACAGCGACCATCAATGTCACGTACACTGCTACACAAAAATGAAGCTGCTTCTCAGAAACGCCCGAAAAGTGGTGACATGCTCTGCGAACGGAAACCTCATGAAGCACGGGCCGGAGATGAATGAAGTCCGAGAAATCGAGAATGCAGACATCCTGGTCGAAGACGGAATTATCGAAGAAATCGGGAAAGGAATAGTCGATAGTGATTGCGAGATCGTGGACGTTTCCGACAGACTTGTTATCCCCGGTTTCATAGATCCGCACACTCACCTGATTTTTGCAGGAAGCCGCGAGAAAGAATTCGAGATGAGGGCACGCGGCGCGACCTATTCGGAGATTGCCGCTGGTGGCGGTGGAATTTTGGAAACCGTCCGCTCAACACGCGAGATGCCGAAATCCAAGCTAAGGAACCAGGCGGCAAGAAGGCTGGAGAAAATGCTCAGATGGGGTACGACTTCAATCGAGATAAAGACGGGATACGGACTGGATTTCAAGAACGAAGTGAAAATGCTTGAAACTGCAGCTGAGCTGAAGGATGAGTCTATCCAGGATTTGGTGGTTACGTTCCTCGGGGCTCATGCATTTCCGCCGGAGTTCGCAAACGACCGTCCGGCTTACGTGAAGCTAATTACCGACGAGATGATCCCGTATGCATCGAAGAAGAAGCTTGCCGATTTTTGCGACGTCTTCTGCGACAGCGATTTCTTTTCACTTGAGCAAGCCAAGACTATACTCTCACTCGCGGCGGCCGACGGGATGAAATTGAAGATGCATGCCGATGAACTCTCTTCAAACGGAGCTGCAGATCTCGCAGTTGAACTCGGCGCGGTGTCGGTGGATCATCTTGAGAATATCTCAAATTCTGAAATTGATCGTCTTGCGCGGAGCAACAGCGTCGGTGTCGTGCTTCCGGCGGTTGCTGCGTACTTACGCACGAAGCCTGCACCGGGAAGGGAGATGATCGACAGAGGTTGTGCGATAGCCCTGGCGACAGATTTCAATCCCGGCACATCAATGGTGGACAACATGCAGACTGTGATGTGGCTCGCAGTTGCCATGAACAGCATGAGCGTGGAAGAGGCACTGAACGCAGCGACGATAAACGCTGCCGCAGCGATAGGAATTTCTGATAGAACCGGCAGCATTGAAGTCGGCAAGAAGGCGGATATGCTGATCGTCAATGCGCCGGATTATGCATACCTTCCATATCATTTCACGGAAAACAGGATCACAAACGTGGTGAAGGATGGAAAGATTCTGGAATTTTCTTGAACAGGTGGATGGCTCCCTTTTCTACAAACGTTTTGAGAAGGATGATGTCAGGTTCGGTGAAGTTGTCGAGGCGCAGAGAGAGAGGTTTAGTGATGAATTCAAGTTCGTTATCATCGGCTTCCCTTTCGACGAGGGTGCGGTGCGAAACCGAGGAAGGGCCGGTGCCTCATCGGGTCCCACCGAAATACGCAGGGCCTTCTACAAACTAACGCCGACAAAGACCTTTTCAGTTTGTGATGCTGAAACTCTTATCTTCGACGCCGGGGATATTAAGAGTTCGCTTGGATTGGAGGAAGCTCTCCACGCCCTGGAAGATACCGTGGATAGTTTCCTTTCAAGCAAGATGGTCCCGATAGTTCTTGGCGGGAGCAACGATATGAGTTACGCAGATTTCAAAGGATGCACTAGAGCATTTGGAAGATGCGGTGCGATCAATATCGACTCTCATCTCGACGTCAGAGATTATTCAAAGCGTATCAACAGCGGGACTCCTTACAGGATGCTGCTCGATGATGGAGCGCTTCATGGCGAGGATTTCGTCGAATATGCTATTCAAGAATTTTCAAATGCCCGGGACCATCTGTCGTTCGTAACTGAAATGGGGTCGCACATTTTCTCCCTTTCCGATATTCGCCTTCAGTCGAATTCGAAAGCGTTCAGGGATGCATATCACCGGGCGATGGCGTCGGCGACGAAAGTCTATGTCAGCTTCGATATAGATTCTGTTCGAAGTTCGGATGCGCCAGGGGTGAGTGCACCTACACCGACGGGGTTGTCTGCTGAAGAAATCCTCGAATGTGCATTCGCGGCCGGGAGCGAGCCGAAAACAGCGATGATCGACATCTGTGAGATGAATCCCCGATTCGATATCGATGGTCACACTGCGAAGCTGGCAGCCATGATCGCGGCGAATTTCCTGGCCGGTGTCTCGAACAGAAAGCAGAAAAGGAGAGTCGATGCCAAAAGGAGTCCCCACCTCCATTCATGATCTGCCGAAGAATATTACGGATCATTTGCGCATCGGAACGTGCAGCTGGAATTATCCGGAGTGGCAGGAGATCGGAATATACTCGGCTAAGCAGGCGAAGCATTACGATTACCTTCCCGAATACAGTAAACATTTCAATACGGCAGAGGTTGACCAATGGTTCTGGAGTCTTGAATCCAGGGACACTGTAAGACTTCCCAGGAAGACGGATGTTGAGATGTATGCTGATCAGACTCCCGACAATTTCAAGTTCACAGTCAAGGCTCCCAACGCGATCACTCTAACACACTTTTACAAGCAGGCAGGCCCAACACTGGCAGGGAAACCAAACCCGCATTTCCTCAGCCTGGATCTCTTGAAATCTTTCCTCAATCTGATCAGGCATCTGAAGGACAAGATCGGCGTGATAATGTTTGAATTTGAATACCTCAACAAAGAGAAGATGCCTTCACTCAACTCTTTCATCGACACTTTGGGGCCTTTTCTAAACGAGTTACCGGACGAATACAATTTCGCAATTGAATCGAGAAACCCAAACTACTTGAAAGAAGAATACTTCACGTTCCTCAAGGAACACAAAGTGGGACACGTGTTCGTAGAGGGTTACTACATGCCGCCGGTTGCGGGGATTTATGAGAAGTTCGGAGACCTCGCACTCACTTGTGACAATGTAGTTATCAGGCTGCTGGGAGCCGATCGTCAGGGGATCGAGAAGAAGACAAACAAGAAATGGACAGAGATAGTTGAGCCACGCGACGAGGCATTGAAGGAGATTGCTGAATTCGTGTCGAAGCTGATCCCTCTGAAATTTGACGTGTACGCCAACTTCAACAACCATCTGGAAGGAAGCGCACCTTTAACGATAAAGAAATTCCTGGAGATACTGGATACGCTTCTTTAGCAAAGAGTTTCACCAGGAAGGGAGGCATCCCGAAGTGCGAAGGATCTGCGCGGGCTTTTACCTCCACCGAACTCTTGAGTGAGATCAATAGCGAGTGAGCTATAAGTTTGTGAAGCCTGAAATCCGACATAGGAGGGAGGAGTTGGCTGAAAACGGGAGTGTTTCGTCGAAGCAGGTGGTCAATGGGAAAAGGGGAGCGGAAGTCGGCGAGCTGATGATGAAGTTGAAGGGGGACGTCTC
>JAJYIT010000020.1 GCA_021789975.1 Bacteroidota bacterium | reverse complement strand
ACCGGTTCGGACCTCCATGAGGTTTTACCCCCACTTCATCCTGGCCAAAGGTAGATCACCCGGTTTCGCGTTTGCCGCCCGCCACTGAATCGCCCTATTCAGACTTGCTTTCGCTACGGCTCCGGCCTAGTTATGGCCTTAACCTTGCGACGGACGAGCAACTCGTAGGCTCATTAAGCAAAAGGCACGCCGTCATGGCGCCGAAGCGCCACTCCGACCGTTTGTAAGCATACGGTTTCAGGTACTATTTCACTCCCCTCTCGGGGTTCTTTTCACCTTTCCCTCGCGGTACTTGTACACTATCGGTCACCAGAGAGTATTTAGTCTTACGAGATGGTTCTCGCGGATTCCCACAGGCTTCCACTCATCCCGTGGTACTTGAGAACACCTGCCAGAGAGTCACGCTTGTTTTCATCTACAGGACTTTCACCTTCTTTGGTGTGCAATTCCAAGCACTTCAACTAACAACGTGATTTGAACTCCCCGACTTACTGCAATTCAGTCTACAGGTGCCTCGCGACACCGCCGATACAACGGTTGCAGCCTTTAACATATCGGACGGTTTAGACTATTTCCGTTTCGCTCGTCGCTACTCAGGAAATCGCTGTTGCTTTCTCTTCCTGGAGGTACTGAGATATTTCACTTCCCTCCGTTGCCTCTGCCGCGCCTATGAATTCAGCGCGGAGTCGCTCCGCATTACCGGAGCGGGGTTGCCCCATTCGGAGACCCCCGGGTTAAAGGTTGTTTCCACCTACCCGAGGCTTATCGCAGGTAGCCGCGTCCTTCATCGACTTCTGGTGCCAAGGCATCCACCGTATGCCCTTAGCAACTTAACCGAAAAATCCTTTTTTGAGACTAGAGTAACCAGATTTCTCTACGTACTCCCAACTAATGTTGGGAGCTATTAGGGACGGTACATCATGATTCAAAAACTTGAACCATAAAGACCGTAAAAAAAATGTTCCAGACTCAGTAAAAACAATCGACACGTTTGCTACTTTGACCGAAGTCATTTGGCTACTAGTCATCGATCGCATCTACTTCCCAAATTGTCAAAGAACTCTTCTCAATTCTCAATTAACAATAATCGATGATCATTGGTAATCGTTCATTGAGCATTGAAGAGTGGAGCTAACCGGGATCGAACCGGTAACCTCCTGGTTGCAAACCAGGCGCTCTCCCAATTGAGCTATAGCCCCGTAGCAGGCAAATTAGATTGCTCGCCGTGTGGGCCTGAGTGGAGTTGAACCACTGACCTCACGCTTATCAGGCGTGCGCTCTAACCACCTGAGCTACAGGCCCAGTGTCTTTCGGTACATCAAAGAACAAATTTCACTAATCGACCTTCGGGTCTCAACCCTCAACGAGCGATAGTCAACAACAGACGCAAATTAAAGATTGATTGTCGTTCATTGAAGATCGGAAAAAAATCTGACAAGATGTGCACGGAGGAAATCAAGATGATTCAGGCTCCTTAGAAAGGAGGTGATCCAGCCGCACCTTCCGGTACGGCTACCTTGTTACGACTTCGCCCCAGTCACCGATTTCACCTTAGGCACCTGCTTCCTTGCGGTTAGCATGGCGACTTCGGGTGCTCTCGGCTTCCATGGCGTGACGGGCGGTGTGTACAAGGCCCGGGAACGTATTCACCGCGCCGTGCTGATGCGCGATTACTAGCAATTCCAGCTTCATGCAGTCGAGTTGCAGACTGCAATCCGAACTGAGGCCGCTTTTCAGGGATTGGCTTCGCCTTGCGGTTTTGCAACCCGTTGTAGCGACCATTGTAGCACGTGTGTAGCCCTGGACGTAAGGGCCATGAGGACTTGACGTCATCCCCACCTTCCTCACCGCTTGCGCGGGCAGTCCCATTAGAGTGCCCAGCATTACCTGATGGCAACTAATGGCAGGGGTTGCGCTCGTTGCAGGACTTAACCTAACACCTCACGGCACGAGCTGACGACAGCCATGCAGCACCTGTACCAGCTCTCGGCTTTACGAGTCGTTTCCCTTTCAGGATCCTACTACTGGCCTTTCAAGCCCAGGTAAGGTTCTTCGCGTTGCATCGAATTAAACCACATGCTCCACTGCTTGTGCGGGCCCCCGTCAATTCCTTTGAGTTTCAACCTTGCGATCGTACTCCCCAGGTGAGGTACTTAACGCGTTAGCTCCGGCACCCCCGTTTAACGGGAACACCTAGTACCCATCGTTTAGGGCGTGGACTACCAGGGTATCTAATCCTGTTTGCTACCCACGCTTTCGTCTTCGGGCGTCAGTACCGGTCCAGATGGCCGCCTTCGCCACCGGTGTTCTTCCTGATATCTACGCATTTCACCGCTACACCAGGAATTCCGCCATCCTCTCCCGGACTCAAGACCAGCAGTTTCAAAGGCAGTTCTGCAGTTAGGCTGCAGGATTTCACCTCTGACTTGCCAGTCAGCTTGAAGACCCTTTACACCCAGTGATTCCGGACAACGCTCGCCCCCTACGTATTACCGCGGCTGCTGGCACGTAGTTGGCCGGGGCTTACTTTGGAGGTACCGTCAGTGGCGCAAAGCACCAGTTTCTTCCCTCCCTACAGAGGTTTACAACCCATAGGGCCTTCATCCCTCACGCGGCGTCGCTGCTTCACCCTTGCGGGCATTGAGCAATATTCCTCACTGCTGCCTCCCGTAGGAGTCTGGACCGTGTCTCAGTTCCAGTGTGGCTGATCATCCTCTCAGACCAGCTACCCGTCGTAGGCTTGGTGGGCCGTTACCTCACCAACTACCTGATAGGACGCAGGCTAATCTTCAGGCCCCTGACTTTCGTCAGGGTTTAACAACTGTCACCATGTGGTGCCGCTGCATCGTTCGGTATTAGTCCGCCTTTCGGCGGATTATCCCAATCCTGAAGGCATATTGCCTACGCGTTACGCACCCGTGCGCCAGTGATGCCGACGTATTGCTACATCAGCACCCCTCGACTTGCATGTGTTAGGCACGCCGCCAGCGTTCGTCCTGAGCCAGGATCAAACTCTCCGTTGTAAAAAAACCTTTGAGCCGTAGGCTCATCAGCTTTTAGCTGAGAGTTTGCCTGACATTGTTTGTGTCAAGGCTGAACCTATAAATCAAATTGACTTCTCGCTGTGCACATACTTGTCAAAGAACTTGATCGTTTCGTCTCGTACTAACCGAGCCGAAAAAAATCGCCCTCGCAAATTAGAGGGCGGTCCGATATCAAACTTTTTCAAAAACCGTTACGACTAGATGTCGTTCAAAGCGTTAAAATATATACTCCGGGCGCTCAAAAGTCAAGGCTGGGTACCCACATATTTAACAAAAATAATTTACGCCGAACGCTACTGAAAGTATTTCTTTCTTGTGCCACGGTAATAATTACAGCTTGCTATTTCGTGCTGCGATCCAAGCGCGACGCATACCCTCATTATTCGGCGAATCCACGCGGTTTTCTTCTCTATCCCGTTGAATGTGTTCGCAGCCGAATGCGGCACAAACGTTGTTATTTATTATCCAGGATGAAACAGGACAAGAAATTTAGAAACGAGAGTATGAAATCTATCGGGTCTCGATTTGAATCCGATCTTCGACCCATGTTATCCTTTTTTCTCTCAATGATGATTTTCGCCGAAAATATAGCCAGCAAGCTGCATGATGGTACACGAACAACAAACGCTGGCACTTCATAGAGTTTCCCTCCAAGCCAACGCTCAACTAGGGGTGCGGTCTGATAGATCGTACCCCTTTTTATTTCGAGACGGGTCGGCGTAATTCTCCCCTGCCATCTTTGATCTGCGTTTCTTGAAATGCACCGATACGCGTCGTAAGAAAGCGCGGGCATTTCCCCCATGCGCGCTTCGTCGTAATTTGGAACGTACCCCAATTGAGTCCGTGATCAGAAAAGAAAGTCCCGGCGGCGTCCAAACACCGTCGGGACTTTCCGTGCAGAGCGGACGGTCGCTTATGGAGTGACCACGCCCGTTATTACGCCTTGCATCGGTCCGTTCCGTCCGCTTACTGTGACCGTCACCGAGAAGGGAATCGGTGAAGTCAAAGCTGCACCCTGGATGCTTGACTGCAGCGTTAGTGTGAAGTCCGTGTGTCCATAGCCGCGAGTCAGATAGTCTCCCAGCGTCGAAGGCAAGCCTGAGGCGTTCACGCTAAACTTCATCCCCGGTGCTTCCGGCGGAGTGAACAGTACAGTTGTCGCGACGGTAGTATTAGGCTCAAGCGGGTTGCCGAACCTGTCCGATATGTTTACCGATATGTTCACGCTACCGTTTGCTGGAATCGTGACAGACGAGAGCGTATCAGATGCGCCATTGAAAGTGATGGGTGCGGTTGTAGCAGAGAAGAGTACGAGTGCGCTATCAGAAACTGAACCGCTCACACCCTGAGTTGAAGCGGAAACCCACGCATAACCAGTACCACTGCCATACAGGCTGGGATTTGAAGCACCCAGCGCCGCATCCTGTGGCAGCGGGTTGCCGCTCAACAACGTTGCCGTGGCTTGTCCGAGATTGTTAGTGTAGCCAGCTGCAGTCACCTTCCCACCGGTAGTAGTAAAGTAAACAGCAGTGTTCGGGTGCACAGGATTGCCAAACTGGTCGCCCAGGTCGACCAGAACATTGTCTGTCCTGTCTATCCAATCATAAGCAGCAAAGTTATGTTGCTGAAGGCCGATTGAGAAATGCGCCTGGTCGGGGAAGCCTCCGTCCACAACTATAAGGACTGGATTGGATTATCTCTCCCGTCGGTTCGCGACGCAGCCATGCGATCACTTGAATGGTACCCGCAACCGTTCCACTGTTTACTGTAGTCAGGACCTCACCAGATCCATCGGTGATTCCTGAGGCGGGAGTAACGTACGCACCACCCAGAACCGGCGGCCCGCTTATTTCGAAGTAGACGGTATCACGATGATTGATGTCTATCGGGAAACCGAGACTATCGCGGACCTGCCATGTGAGAGTGCTTGACTCTACTCCGCCGACACCATGTATCGAGATCTCGTTAGGCGTAACACTTATGAGCGCAAATGAACGCGCAACACCTCTGCCTGTCGAACTGTCACCGCCGACCACGCTCGTCTGTGCAGTCAAAGAGACATCATCTGTTATAGTCTGACCGGCATTGGCAGCAAAGCTAACCGTGGTATCCTGATAGCTGTTCAATTTAAAGGTCAGCGTGCCTGTGGTTGAAGACAATCCCTGCAAGTTTAAATCAAATGAATAGCTTCCGTCGCTCAAAGTCTTCATGCTATCAGCCTTCAGAGTAGATGAAAGCAGAACGGAAACTCCTGTAATTGGAAGACCGCTTTGGCTATCGGTAACGCGACCGTTGATGTGAGCTATGGACTGGCTGTTGTCTATCTGCAACAAGACATTGCCGAAACTGTTAGTGCCTGCGACAAAATTATGAACAACCTGGTAAGTCTTAAATCCTGCTTTAGATACTGTCAGAGTGGCCGACAACGATTTAAGATCGAACATATTTATTTCCATTGTAAACGTGCCGTTGGCAAGCGTAGTCGTGGAATCAAGCAGGAAAGAGGAAACCGAGTATGTCGGCCGGTTCTTCAGATGTCCGATATAATTTGAAGTTGTGCTTGAACCACCCGGCAGCGAAATGAGGACGCTGGCTCCTCCGAGCGGATAGGTGCTTGCGCTGTCTCTGACCGTCCCGGTAATGATCGCATACGCAGAGGGATTGACATCCAGGCCTATCGGTAAGTATTGACTACTCTTTAAAGTTGCGGTAATGGTCTTGGTAAGAAAACCGCTGCCGTGTGCCGTCAACGTTATGTTTATACCCGTTGCCGTATCGGCAACGTCAACGGTAAACTCAAATGATCCATCACTTCCCGTGATCACAGAATCACTTGTTCCACCGTAGCTCAACACTACGGTCGCTCCTGCGACGGGAGTTGGTGTGTTCGAGCTGAATACCGTCCCGGATATATCAATTGTCGTTGGGGCTCCGACTCCCACGACGTTGTTCTTACACCCCCAAAGCGAGACGGTTATCAACATAGTCAGCAGAACCGAAGTCCTGTACACAGCTTTCATACTTACCTCCATTAACGATTTCCTGGTTTTCCTGAAGCAGGATCCCTGAGGCCTTTGTGACGACATCCGCGGGATCCTCCTTAGAGGCACCTTTGATAAGGCACTTACATAATCTTGTTATGGTCGAATGCGACTCTTAGCGCGAGCATTTCACGCTTCCAATCGAATTCGAGTGCGACAAAACCTTCAACTCCTAGCCATCCGCCGCCATGCGGCGCGCTCATAGTCATATGTACACAACTTAAAAGACCGGATGAGTATCAAGCACGAATGATTCGGGATAATCCGGTCTACTTTCCAAGCGCCCGGTTGATCGAAGTAAGTATGTCATCCAGGTCATACGGTTTGCTAACAAAATCAGATGCGCCAAGACGGAGCGATTCAATCGCGTTCTTTACGTCTGCGTAAGCCGTCACCATGATCACCTTCGTCTCGGGGACACTCCCTTTAACATACCTGAGAACTTCAAACCCGTCGACCCTCGGCATCTTGATGTCCAACAGAATTATATCAAATTTGTCCGCCTGCTCGCCTTTCGCCCGTATCAACTCAATCGCCTCGTCTCCATCTCCCGCACTCTGGACTTCAAATGCCTCTGCTTCGAGCTCGCTCGCGAGTAGAAACCTTATGGCGTCTTCGTCATCCACGACAAGGACTTTCGACTTCAGCATTAAGATTTCTCACTTTCCCAATGAAGGGTCATACACTTTCATCCTTTGTTCGAGTTCCTGAAGTTGCTCCTCCAACGTTTTTACAGGACGCGGACCTTTGATCTGAAGCGCCTCGAATCGCTGCTTCAACGTAGGAAGAATGGTTGCCTTAATCAACATTATTAGCTCCTTCGTCTGAACGTTAACTTGATCGGAGCCGGTCAAATACCTTATCCCAAGCACCCACCAAGGAAGGTCTTTGAGAACAGGAATACCCTCTCTCAACGTTGACTCAGTCGTACTGTAAAGGCCCCCAATGGTCGTTTGTTCACCGTTCAAAAGGAGAACCTTAGTCTGGGCCTGCTCAGTGTTTATTGTCAATCCTGTCTGTTGACTTCCTCCCAGCGAACTATTTTGCAGATTCAGATCGAGGGATACGAATTCAATGCTATCCTGGGAGTACACCTTCGGGGTTGCCGTGATGATGATGCCTGTGTTGTACATCTGCTGCACTGTATTACCCGCAAAGTCCCGTGTGGTTACGAAAAAGTTCAAGCCAACCTGGATGTGCCCTGACTCGCCGGAGCGCACAGTGACATCGGGGCTGCCCAGAATCTTGCCGTAGTTATCGGACTGGAGGACTCCGAACAGTGCTGAGACAGTGGCAAAATTATTGATATTGTATGATCCACTCAGGTTCATTTGCCCCGGAACACTTATTTGAGCTCCCGTCCCCTGCGTACCAGCGCTTATCACCACATTCGGAGTGGTAGAGTTAAACGGGCTAATGTTCTGCCACGTATTCTGGAGTATGTAATTTATGTTTATCCCATGAGAATTGAGTTTGCTCAGGTCAGCTTCAAAGAAGACGCCCTGGATGTTGACCTCTTTACTATTCACTGTCGGCGTCCCTGCCGGCAACACTGCGGCAGCCGGGGCTCCCGGAGCGGCAGCCTCCCCTTGTCTTTCTTGAACCGCTACAATTTGTATATACGACTGGTATTCTTTGTACCAGAGACCGTTCGCCCTTAGAATTGCGTCAAGTGCATCGAGCCACTGCATACGATCCACATTTACTCCAATAGGTGTCGTCCTGTTTTCAGGATCGATGATAATCTTGTTCAAAAACTTTTTACTGTAGCCATCGAGAATTGTAATCGCCTGGTTGAAGGGCGTGTTTGAAGATATAGTGACCATCTCCTGAGGCGTGACGTAGTTGTGCCTGAATTGGGGCGGTTCCGCACTAATCTGAGCTTTTGTTTCCCCGCCGAACATCAAAATTACAACGCCAAGTAATAGCAGTTTTTTCATCATGGACCTCTTCTATTTTCCAAATCTCACTTTTAGAGTGATGCGATCTATTATTCCGCCCTTGTTGAGTGTGAACTGAGCTTCATTATTGTTAGGATCTATCTTGGTTAAGTAGCCAAGATATACTTCGTCCCCGACTCTCAGGATATGCCCGACTCCCTTGTTGTCGACGATGAAGATCTTGTCCGGCATAACAGCACGCAACTCGGCCGTTTCCACATCAACTAGTCCGCGGACGTTCGGGGGCGGTTCGCTCGATATCAGCGGCCGGAGGTAATTCAGTCCGACGTATACACCCCTGTAGAGCGTAGGATCCTCACCGGTACTGTTTGAAGATACGCCTGCCACAGAAGAGTAATAGGCGTCCAACTCCAGAGTGAACGGAACGATAGTCTTTACAGCGCCCGAAGTTTCATCGCGCACCTCATGACTGCTGAGCGTAAGATCCGAAATCTTGTAAAGCAACCTAGCATGCTCAAGGTACCAGATAAACTTGAACAAGTCGGTATATGACGATTCCCCCTTCAAGTTGTAGGCGTTATACCCATATTGCTTGAAGGTCTTCGGCCCCTGGTACACCATATCAAACTTAATGAGCCCGCTGGAGCCCATTATGCGATTGAGGTATGCGTATGTCAGTGCAGTCGTATCATTGGATGGGATAACCTTGAACCTCTCCGAGTATTCCTTTTCCATATCGGTGAGCTTCTGCCTGGATTGATTCAACTGAGACTCCAAAGCTGGGCGTTGGTTGATCACTGCCTGGAGGGAAGATGAATCTGTCTTGAGCTTCCTGATTTGACCGGGTTGCTGGATCCGCGTAAGATAGAACCCCACGCCGAATATTACCACCAGGAAGGCAGCGAGGACTACTGTATTTCTTAATGCGTAAGACATCTTCATCACCTCACTTTGCAGGCTTTGACTGATGTGCCGCCGGAACAGTCGGGAACTTCAGCTCTATCAGGAAGTCGTATACCGTCTTCCCACGAATCTCGGCTATCGATACTTTCTTCAGGATCGATCCGGGATAACTCTGGGCGAAGCGTGGTATCCTGTCGCGAAACACTGAAAGTCCCTCGGTTGAATAAGTCGTTGGGCCTGCTTCATGGATATTTGTGATCCACATGCTCCCGACCCGGCTTACCGTAGAAGAAAGGGAGCTCATCAGAGTTGACCATCGCTCGGTGTTTGGCGTCAAAGCATCAAGTATATTAACGGCTGACGAATATTTCCCAAACTGCGCCTGAACCCGGCTAATTTCTGATTTGATACTTGCGATTTGATCAGCCTCAATTTTTTGCGACGCCACTTTGTTTTGAAGCCTAAGTATCTCACTTTGGTTCGAGGCATAGTGGTAAGTGAAATAAAACGTGGAACCAAAAACAACTATGGCGAGGATAAGGCCGTGCCACGCGAGCTTAAAGATCTTCTGGCTCTCAAGCACCTTGTCGGGTGTCAAATCGGCCACATAGAAGTTCTTCGACTTGCCTGCCACTGCCCTGATTGCGCTGGAGATGGATACAGCGTACTGTGGAATGAGGTCGGCTCCCGCGTCTGGCAGGTGCGACGTATCGACTCTCGGCAGTTGCAGATAATCAACTTCCGCGCCTACCAACAATGAGGATAGGAATCCCTTGATATCGAAGTTCTTACACTCGCCGCAGAGAATTACTTTGTCGATGCGGGGAAGGCTGAGATTGTCCTGCCCAAGCAGGATTCTACTGTATATCGTGTTCTGAACGCTGAAAGAATCGGAGCCCTCACTTATTACCGGTGCAATATTGAACAACGACTTGCCACGCATGAAGATGAGTCTTGTATATTCCGCACCGACATAGACTATCACAGAAGTCTCATCACTTTTAAGATTGTAGTTGGTCCTGATAAGATTCACAAGTGCAATGTCGCTGCTTTCAACGAAGGAAATTTTCGGTAAGTTGGGACCAAGGAACTGTCTGGCACCCGTGACCAAATCCAGAATTGGGAGGTCGCTCTCTCGAACGATGCCGACGTAGCTGGTCTCTGAATTTGTAGATAGGATTTCCACCTGATCTCTCTTCACGCCTGACCTGGTGGCCTGAAGTTCGTCAACGATTCTAGAGATGATTTTGTCGCGATTCTTTTTCCCGGGTACTTCAAGGGGATGGTAGAAGACGTACGGTTCGCCAATTGCTATCGCGAGCCTCTTTTTCTGTTTGCCGTACCTGTTGAAGACTTCGGTAATTATCGCAGCGTTGTTTTCACCTTCAGGTTGCTCCTCAATGTTAGGTTGAGTCAGGTCAATGGTCTCCGAAGGAGACTCAAAGCCGGCGCTACTCACGGCCGATGTAACTTCCAGTTTTTGCGTAAGCTTTGCGTCGTACAAATCCAGTAGCAGAACCTTGTTTCCTTTTCGAGAAACATGGGCTACCTTAAGGTCGATTCCATCGGCATATAATCCCAGGGCGCTCTTTGATGCCATTTTTACTCCTTGCTTTGCACTAGTCTCTGCTCTGTTTCAGACGCACCCGCGTCTGTAAGAAAGACAATTGTAATGCCTAGCGCAGGTCACATGTATCCTGTTGACAGGATTTGCTCCATCCTGCGTTTGTTGTTCGCATAGTTCATGACATTATCCTTCGTAATTTTGCGTTGTTTGTATAGACGCTTCAGATCCTGCTCCATGGTATTCATCCCGAGGTCGGAGCCTTCATTTATCATCTGATATATTTCGCTCGTATTCTTGTTCTTTATGGCCGCTTTTACAGACGGGCTTGCAACCATAACTTCCTTCGCGAGCACGCGTTTTCCCTCGACGTCCGGTATCAGTTTCTGGGAAACTACGCACACAAGGACATCGGCAAGCCTCTGCCACACGCGCTCCTGTTCAACCGGCGGCACCTCTGCAACGATCCTGTCAATGCTCTCGACTGCCGAACCAGTGTGCAAGGTTGAAAAGACTTTGTGACCGCTATCGGTGATTTCAAGTGCCGTCATGATCGTATCAGGATCGCGCATTTCCGCAATCATGACGATGTCGGGGTCCTGCCGCAGGGCTTCTACCGCACCTTCCTTGAACGATAGGGTGTCACGGCCTACCTCCCTGTGCCGAACGATGCACCTGTCTGATGTGTGAACATATTCAATAGGAGAACCAATTATTGCAATTCCGCCGTCAACAGTATGGTTGTTCATGTCGATGATAGAATCGAGCGTAGAGCTTTTTCCAGATCCCGTAATGCCGGTGACGAGAATCATGCCTGCCTTCGTATGCGCAAGGCTGAGAATATTCAGGACGTTCGGATGAAACACAAGGTCAGAAATAGGTCGTATCTCAGCGTTTATTGCGCGCATGTTCAAAGCTACTTCTTCGAGATCGAGGTAAGCATCGGCACGAAAACGATAGACTCTGTCGCCCTGGTTAATGGAGTAGGAAAAATCCAGGTTACGTTTATCATAGAGAAAGTTGCGCTGCCGCTGGCTGAGCACATTCTGAGTGAGTATGCTGAACTCGGAAGGCTCAAATGTACCCCATGTCTCGTCGGGTGACTTCGAGCCGAAAATCCTGTACCAGACTTTCCCCCGCGACCCGTGTCCACCGATATCAATGTCTGAAGCACCATTATCATGCATTTTCAATAGCAGGCCATTAAACAAATCGCGCAACAAGATTCGCTGGTCCTCCGGCATGTTCTCGACCAGATTGCCGATCGAGATATGCCTCTCGAGCCCCTGTACAAGCTCAGAAATCTGAGAGGCGATCTGCGGCAAAAGTGACCTGGCCTGTGTGATTTCAGTATCCGATATTTCTTCCATTATGCCTCATCGATTATCTGGGGCCATCGGGGAATAACAAATCCCTGCTTTTCAAGAATTGCCCACTTGATTCAACCGCGGATATCAGGATTGGAGCAAGCTTCAGAGTATTGGCGTAAATTTTCCGAATATCCTCCTCCTCGTACTCATGAGATATCGAATTGCGGAGGTCCCTTATCTGAATCACTTCATCAGATGAAGAGAAAAGCCCGAGCTTCTCAGCCATATTCATTCTGTCTATGAAAGTCTCTGCTTCCTCGCGCAACAGAAGGAAGACCGTCTTAAGAACCTTCTGAGTGAATATGTCTGACGTTCTGGCAAATTTCGATGTCAGAGAATCAAATGACTCGGACTCCTCGAAGTTATACTCAGGCTTGATCCCAATCCTTTCACATTTGGTCATTGAAGGCTGAAGAGCTGTCACACTTCTTCTCAGGAGTTCCCAGTCCTTTCTAAGCTTTGCCCGCAGGTTCTGTTCCATTGATTCAGATTTCAACTGCGTGCTCCATGATGAGCTCTTTGAACGGATCTCTGTCATCGAATGAATAGCTCATGATATCCAATTTCTGCTCTCCAAACTTTTTCCAGAACCCGACACGTACGACGCTCAATTCTTCAAAACCGAGCTTCCTCTCAGCGAGCACCAGGATATCGATATCTCCACCTTTTTTATGATCATAAACGCGGGAGCCAAAAAGGTATACCCGTGCAGTTGGCTCTATTTTCCGGACTTCCTGTGCGAGATACTTTTTCAGATTATCTGAAATTCTCACAAAAACCAGATCCCGTCATTCCGATATTCCATCGTTCGTTTAATCAGTCCTCTGTGGTTGTCGCAGCTACTTCTTCAAGTGTGCTGATGCCTTCAATTACTCTCTGAATGCCGGCACGACGAAGAGTCCACATTCCGTCTTTCGTTGCCTGCTCTCGAATTCTGTCTTCGTTTATGTCTTCTCCAGCGGTCAAGATGATGCGCTTTATTTCTCTAGTAAAATAGAGCGCTTCATGTATCGCGGCTCGTCCTTTATAACCGGTGCCGCCGCATTTCTCACAACCCACAGCCTCGTTTAGCTTGGTCTCCTTCAATTCCTGCTCGCTGAATCCGAACCGTATGTATGCGTCATGATCGATTTCACCTTTATCCATCGGCTTCTTACAGCTCTCGCAGAGAGTCCGGACCAATCGCTGCGCCACAATTATGTTGACCGCACTGGCGAGCAGGAAGGGTTCGATGCCCATCTTGTATAGCCTTGCAACGGCACTGGGTGCGTCGTTGGTATGCAAGGTCGTAAATGTGAGGTGACCCGTGTTTGCAAGCTTGATAGCCACATCGGCGGTTTCTCTATCACGAATCTCACCTACAAGTACGATGTCAGGGTCGTGTCTCAAAATAGATCTGATTGCCTGTTCATGGTCCATCTTCGGGCCGATTCGAAGTTGCCTGGCGCCCTTTATCATGTACTCGACCGGATCCTCCACCGTCAAAACATTGACAGTCGAGTCTATCACCTGGTAAAGCGCAGCGACCAGGGTAGTCGATTTGCCGCTTCCGGTTGGTCCGGTAAGTATTATCATGCCTTGCGGCTTCTTTATCGCCTTGTAAAAATTTTCATGTGCCGGCCCCGTCAATCCCAGCCTTTCGATATCGGTAATGACCTTTCTATCATCGAGCACGCGGATTACGACGGTTTCAAATTTATGTCTCAACTCGCTCGCTACCATTGGAAGGATCGACACCCTGAACCGTATCCAGTGATCATCGACTTTTCTCTGGATAAAAGCGTCCTGTGCAGCTTCGCGCTCAAACCTATCTGCCCCTTTCGATCTATCTTTTATCACCGCGACCACAGCTTCAGGCAAAACCCCTTCCTGCGTATGCCAAAGCGTGAGATCACCATCCACGCGGAAGTGAATATCGGTGTGACTTCCGTCTCGGGGTACGACGTGTATATCGCTAGCGCCTCTGCGGACCGCCTCGACCAACATTCCCTCCACGAGATTGATGAGAACGCTCTTGTTTATCTCCGCTTCAAGCTGCTGCTCGTCAAGACCTTCTTCTTCACCCGTAGTTATCTCGCCGAGCTCATCCTTGGTCGAGTTTGAGAGGACTTTGAGAAATTCGTTTTCCGGCGGGAATACTTTGTCGATCAACCCCTGGAGGTCTTTGAGTCGCACATAGGCCACCTCGTATCGTTTGGCGGCAAAGCTCCTGGCAAGTCTTGGAATCTCTTTGTTCGTGGGATCGGCTGCGACAATAATCAGCTTGTCCGGACGCGCTTCATCGAATTTAAGCGGGAGCATTCTTGCGGCGATGATTTCGTCCCGCACGTTATCGCCGGACTCCACTATCTTCTTTATGAAGTCAACTCGTTCCTTATTTATAACTTCGTCTGCGAGGTATATCTCTCTGAACCCGTAAAGATTGGCGACTTCCTTGAAGACCTGGTCGTGCTCCACATTGAAATCCGCCACCAATGCCTGAGCAAGAGTGCGACGGGAGTTGGAATCTTCAGTTTCCTTCTTCCTGATCGCAAGCTCAAGAGTTTCATAGTCGATGATCCCCTTCTTCAGGAGAGTATAGCCTAATTTATCACTTATGTCTACTTCTGCCATGCGGGGAATACTCATTCAAATAATATTGAGCGTTTGAACTCTTTCCATCTCTTGGAAGCTGCAGGCAGCGGAGAAAGACCAGCCAATTTCACTTCCAGATCTTGTGGTGCCAAAGGAAGAAAATCTCTGACAAGTTGCCAGCAACTTGCCCGCGGCACTGTCTGGAGCCCAGTGCGATGGGACATGCAATGCCGCGTCGATCGTGGCAGAAATTGGCGCTCCATTCATAAGCACTGCCGCTTATTGTTTCCCACCTCGGCTACCCATTGACCACTCCTGGCGGCGTTGGGTTAACGAGTGCTGACTCGGAAGATACGAGTGTCAGGAGAATCATAACCACCATTATAATCATGGCGATCATCACCTGTATGAACTCGATCGTATTCTTTAGTTTGTAGGTAGTCTCCTTCTCATAATAATTAGCCAGCTGAAGGGCACTCTGCCGAACTGTCCCGGTTTCCGCACCGCTATGAAATCGCGATATCGCCGTTTCTGTAAACACATTGGATGCCGCAAGCGACTCAGTCAAACCCTTTCCCTGCGTCACCATCATTGGTATCGATACTATCTTTATCCGGTGCTCCATATACTTATTGCCGCACGCTTCTGCAGCCAATTTTATGACATCTATATTTTCACCGGATCCACTGTACATCGCGTAGAACACGCGACAAAAAATCTCAATACTGGTTTTATGGAACAGGCTCCCGATTACCGGAATTCTAATCAAGAATCTATCGAGGATGAAACGGCCCCTGTCTGTAGTTACAAATCGCGCGAAGAAAACGACGAAGGCAACGACGAGAATACCCATCCACCACAAATTAGCCAAAAAGAAATGGCTCATCCGTAATGTAAACTCGGTCATAGGAGGAACTTTCTGGCCCAGCTTCACGAACAAATCGGCAGTCGCTGGAAATATATATGCCACGTAATAGATACAGGCGGCAAAGAGGACTATCAACGTAACGATCGGTGTTATTAGAGCGCTCCTCAGACTCTTCTTAAACTCTGCCTGACGTTCGAGAAACTTGGCAGTACTTTCGTAAATCTCCGCCATGTTACCGCTCTTTGCGGCGAGGCCGAGCATATGGGCCGTGAACTTACCGAATATTTTCTCGTGCTTAAGAAACGCCTGCTCACTGTCTTTACCCTGCTTTAGGTCGTTGTTGATATCCCGGACAGTCTCTTTCAGCGTCTTGTTCTCGATGTCGCTTGATAGAAGTTGTAATATCTCATTAAACGGGAGCTTCTCGCGGAGAAGGTCGGCACTGACACGAACGAATGTCACGAGTTCGGTCATGGGTGGCTTCATCTTAACGTCAAGGAACTTCCGCTGGACAGAAATAACCTTGTAGTCCATGCGTTGTAGAGCTTGTTGTACCTCTTCCCGCGTGAAAGCTTTCTGTTCCCCCGTTACGGGTTTATCTCCGTTTCGACGGACTTTATATATGAATGTGGAGCGTGTTCTGAGGTCGGTAAGCTTGAATTGATTCTTCTGTGAGAGATCCGAAACGATCTTCCTGGCTTGCGCCCGCGTATCTGCAGAGACCATCCCCTGAACCGAGCGTCCGCCGGGTTTAATGCCCTGGAATCTGAATTCCGGCAATGTGTGCCCTCCTCGAATTTCTGGTAAGCTAACTTATAATAAAATCAAATGCCACTGTACGATGTCCGATTCAATTCCCGCGTGCATAACTGCAACGAAGTGATCAGCACTTTTTCTATGCGTCCCCAAATACGTCCATTGCCAATTCGGAAACCCTGCGAACCTGGGCAACCTCACCTACCGAAATCTCGCGATACATAAACATGAGGTTTCTCTTCAATTCGTCCAGAGATCTTCCCCAGGTAACATATTCAGGATATCCATCTATGTAGCCAAGCAGGACTCTTCCGTCTTGCGCTGATCCGATTTCACGCTCCGATCGCGAACCCTCGGACCAGTAAATGTACTTTTTCTTTATCTCCATTGCCCTCTCTCCATTATGTGGTTCACCACTTTCTTCTTTGCCCTTGACTCTTCAAAAAGGAAATCAGCTAAAACATGACGATTGGACCTGTCGTCTATCTACTTCAAGAATTTGCTGTGCGCCCTCGATGTGTCTATCAACGCAGCAAAACCAGTATCTCTGCGAAATTACCTGTCTTGCGTATATCCGCAACTTCGAATCGCTCTCAGAAAGTGAGCCGGAGTTTGGGATATTCAAGCTAATGAGTTTTCATGAAAGAGAATTGGATTTGCCTCGTTCCATCGGGAGTACAACTCCCTTGCAGCGTGATAAGGTTTCATCTGCGAGCTCGCGCATGATCTCTTCGTAAGAAGCATCTTCCGGCTGGGATTGTATCGCTTCGACCATCTTCTCTTTGACACTTGGCATCTTGATTCTGACTTCCATTCAATGGAAAAGATGCCAACTTGCCGGTAGAAAGTCTAAACTCTCTTACACACAGCAATGTCAAAGAACTGATGTTCAGGAGTTCGACTCCTGAGCGCAAACTTGGAGGTTACCGTTCGACTTCGCCTGACTGCCCGCCAGGCAGGCTCGCGGTAAACTCAATCAAGAACCAGCCTTCTAAAAAGAACTGGGCAGAAGCTCCTTTCAGAACAACTGCCCCAGAAATCAGAATTCCGTGATTCTTAGTTAAGCACAGTAGTAGCGCCAGGCAAAGTAGGCGTTACCATAATGTACGCTTCGACTTTGCTCGTCCCATCTCGACCGACCTCTGTACCCTGCCCGAGAATATAGACAACAGTATCCTGTGCCATCGCGGTGGATGACCCTGCCGCATCGGTGCCGTATGCGATCAATTTTCCGAGAGTATCCAACTGAGTAGGTGAAAGGGTAGGAGGCGTTGTCAAAACCTGGTACACGCCATTCGCATTCAGGCCTTGTCCATAAAGGTTGAATCCCGCAAAGCTCTGTCCGCCACCCGCCATACTCGCAGGTTTACGGAAGTACTGCTGCGCCTCCGCGGCAAAGTTATTCAGATCGTTTATGATCGCATCGCGGTTGGAATTTTGCGCGTTACTCTTGAACATCGATATCCCGACTGCAATGGCGATGCCGACGATTATAACGCCTAATACGATAAGAAGAAGTTGTTGCTGTCCCATTTTATCCTCCTTTTGATTTTTTGGGGACTTCGGTGAAAACTAGCGCTGAGAGCCGGGTTGAAGGTTTCCTTCAACTGAGCCATCGCTCCGAAGAAGGAAACCTTCCGCGAAGCCCTGCTTAGCACGCTCAACGAATTTTAACGGCAAACATTAAGAAAGTCAAGCTAATGCGCGAATTCATCTCACAAAGTAGACACGTTTGCCGCCCTTGATCAAATTTGTCTTATATCTCGGTCAGGTCTCCCACCCGCCTCTTTGCCGGTGAACTTCAAGCCTGTCTGCACACATAGTTGCAAGAGTGATGCCGGACATGGAATACCCGCGAGGGTGCAGAACGTGCGCAAATGCTGGGATTTTGCGCCACAGGTGCTGAAAAATTTTCCGTGGGGCTGAAATAATTACCGTAAAGTAACTAAGGCGGGTAGGATAGGTAACACAAAAATGAAAGAAAGGAATGATGGAACAGTGGAATAATAATATAGGAAGGGGAGGACTTCGAGACTTGGGTACCAAGCGAGGCAGGCTTTGACTTTTTCCACAAGCGGTAATAGCACATCTAAAATTCCAAGGGAAATGAGCATACCTCAAGAAAGGATAATTTTCACCTACGGGGTGAAGCAATACTGGATCGTCGATTCAGGACAGAAAGATGTTTAGCGATTCAATCTGAAGGGCGGAAAGGTTGAAGGGAAGAGAACCTTCTCCATCGGCGAGAGATTCGACTCAGATTTGTTGAGGGGCTCTGCTTCGAAGTAAGGAGTATCTTCCCTTAGGTTAACCTATCCATTCTCTCTTCAATGGTTTCAGGCGTGAAGACTTCTTGAAGCAAGTGTCGAGGTACCGTTCGATCATGCCAGCCCCGTGTCAGGCACGTGGTAAACTCGCTGGAATCCAGTTTCTGGATTCTACCGAAGGGATTCCAGCCGAAGACTTCCAGCTCAATCATATCATTTGAAATTGCTCACATTCGCATCACGTTTCAAGCAACTCTCTGCCTTGACTTTCACTGCTTCCGAATTGAAATTCTCTACTGAATCCATGGGCCAAAAACGAGTTGCACTTGAGAGCCTCGGTTGCAAGCTGAACTACGCCGAGACCATTCAAATAGAGAAAGAGTTCAGGAGACGCGGCTTTGACGTCGTCAGCGCTACCGACCCTGCTGATGTTGTCGTTATCAACACCTGCACGGTCACCAGGAGTGCCGACAGCGACTGTCGACAATTTGTGAGACGGGCTTTGCGAAATTCACCCGACGCGTATGTGATAGTCACAGGATGTTACGCTCAGGGGAAGCCCGAAGAAGTAGCGCAGATAGAAGGAGTGAGCCTGGTTTTAGGTTCGCGTGAGAAATTCCATTTATTTGACTATGTCGACGGATTTACGAAGGCTTCCGGAGACCTTGCAGCAAACTATCACGCCAGAGTATTTGCCGGGCCGATAGAGGAAGCGGTAGAGTTCGGAGCCGCCGACTCGGCTGCAGAGGGAAGCCGGACGCGCGCCTTCCTTAAGATACAGGACGGTTGCGATTTCAATTGCACGTACTGCACGATCCCATCCGTCAGGGGAAAAAGCCGGAGTCCATCAATCGCTTCGCTTGTTGAAGAAGCAAAAAGAATTGCCGACCGTGGATTTAGAGAGATTGTGCTGAGCGGCGTAAACGTCGGTGATTTCTCTGTCGACGGCAGGCACGCACTCCTTGACCTACTCATGTCGCTCGAAAAAGTCGAGGGCATCTCCCGGCTGCGGGTAAGTTCAATCGAGCCGAACTTACTTACGAAAGATCTGATAGATTTTGTGTTGGGTTCGGGAAAGTTCTGCAACCATTTTCACATTCCCCTCCAAAGCGGTGTCGACGAACTGCTAAGAAAGATGCGAAGACGGTACAATACAAAGCAGTATCAGGATACGATAAACTACATTCACGAGGTTTGCCCTGACGCCGGGATCGGTGCAGACGTTATAGTAGGTTTCCCAGGTGAGACGAATGAGGCATTTGAGCAGAGTTACGTTTTTATCGAACGACTTCCCGTCACATACCTGCATGTTTTCACTTATTCTGAGAGAGATGGTACGCCTGCGGCAGGTCTTCAGAGTCATGTCGATCCTCGTGTCAGACGCAAGCGCAGTGAGATATTGAGAATGCTTTCGTTTAGAAAGAGATACGAGTTCAACCGGCGACACGTCGGTAAAATAGCGAGTGTGCTTGTCGAAGAAGAGGTGAAGAACGGCAAAGTGTTCGGGTTTTCTCCAAATTACATCCGCGTGGAAATGGATGCCGGCACCGCACGTTTTAACGAGGTAACGGATGTTTTGATAAACGGCGTTAGCGATAGCACGGTTATCGGACAGGTAATATAGATTGCCGCGACAGCCCGGAAGGAACAGAGTATCAATAAAAAGTAATCGGGAGCAAACAGTGACAGACTTGAGGATGGAAGGCGAAGACAAGGAAAGAGGGTCAAACACTCGGAGACGTGACAGGAACGGTCCGGCCGCTCTTTCCCTCATGCTTGTAGCTTTGCTGTCCTTTCAAGCCAGTATGGCATCGGCTCAAGTGAGCACCAACGGCTGCTATACGAGTACGGCACTTGAACTGCGGGATAAAATTCTCGGTGTCCCAGTCGACGATATTTCATCCGGCAGCACGGCATTTCACAAGAAATCCCCTGCACTGGCCGCATTTGCCTCACTTGCAGTACCCGGCCTCGGTGAGCTGTACGCCGGCCGATATGACGTGGGCAAGTACTCCACGATCTCGGAAGTGGCACTCTGGGCATTCTACACAGCGGTCGGTTTGTATTCAAACCAGGTGAGAAACGATGCGATCAACTTTGCCAGCATTTATGCAGGAGCGAACGTTGCGGGTAAACCCAGTCAGTATTTCGTCGATGTCGGGAATTTCCTGAATACTGCAGACTACCAAGCTCTCCACATAGAGAACGGCGACTATGCAGGAGCATTAAGATACCAGGCAGCGACATACCAGTGGCAGTGGCAGTCAGATGCCGATCGAGCAGAGTTCAAGAATCTCAGGATAAAAGCTGACAACTACCTGAACATTGGCAGGTACACGCTGGCGGTTATTTTTCTGAACCACATCATAAGTGCTATCGATGCCGCACGGCTGACATCTGCCATCAATGCCTCGGCTGCTACTTCGCTGAATGGGACTCCTGGAACGGAAGGAATGTACTTGAAGGTGTCCGCGGGATTCTGAGTGAAAGACTGTGAGAGAGGGACCGGGCGAAAGTGGGACTCGGGGATATGGCGACGGTGAGACTCGGAGAGATATATACCGGAAGGTAGGGAGCATGGGAAATAGGAGGGCATAAGGAATGAAAATCAGATCGCACGAGGACTTGGAAGTCTTCAAAGAAGGATTCGATTCGGCGATGCAGATACTTGAGATAACCAAGGCTTTTCCATCGGAGGAAAGATACTCTATGACGGACCAAATGCGAAGGTCATCAAGGTCTGTCTGTGCTAACATCGCCGAAGCCTTTCGGAAGCGCCGATACGCAAAATCGTTCGTCTCAAAGCTAAACGATGCAGAGGCAGAAGCTGCAGAAACTCAGACCTGGCTTGAGTTTGCGGCAAGTTGCGGCTACGCCCGCCGAGAATTGATTACCGAGATCAAAGCGAAATACAACCGAGTCATCGGGAGATTAGTAACAATGTCGAATCAACCTGAAAGCTGGTCCGTGTGATTCTGCTCGGACATCTGTCAGTCCCTCGTCCCCAGAGTCCCAAGGTCCCACATTCCCCCCTCTATGCGCAACATCGCTCTCCTGATCGAGTATGATGGTACAGCCTACGGGGGCTGGCAGCGTCAGAAGAACAGTAACACTGTTCAGGAAGTAATCGAGAAGATTCTTTCCAGGCTGCTTCAGGAAGAAGTAAAGATCACCGGGTCGGGAAGAACCGATGCGGGAGTGCATGCACGAGGACAGGTCGCAAATTTCAAGACGGGCTGCTCCTGGGAGCCGGGCAAATTAGTCTATGCTTTAAACGGCAATCTGCCGGAAGACATCGCGGTACGGGACGCCGCAGAGGTACCCCACGACTTCGACTCACGGTTTAGCGCAATCGCAAGGCATTATTCCTACAAAATTATCTCACGTAAATCACCGCTCATTCGCACTAGTGCAGCTTTCTTTCCTCATGAATTGTCCGTGGGCAAGATGAACGAGGCAGCGACAGCACTGGTCGGAAAGAAAAGCTTCAAGGCTTTCACCAGTCACGCTGCCGAGATAGAAAAATTTGTTTGTGATGTGTTCAGAGCAGAATGGAGAGAAGAAGAACCAGCGAGTGGGAGGGACGGCGAACCGGAGATAAATAGCGGAGGTGGATCGTCGCCAGTTCCGCGATTCCCTGTCTCGCCCATTCTCTCTTTCTCCATCGAGGCAAATCGTTTCCTCCACGGTATGGTACGCGCGATCGTCGGCACCATGGTCGATGTCGGACGGGGAAAAATATCGGATGAAGATTTTCGACGAATTGTCGGCTCCGAAGATAGAACGCGGGCATCGATGTCCGCACCTGCAAAGGGGCTGTGCTTAGAAGAGGTAAGGTACGGGATCGAAATCTGGAAAAGAGTTGGTTAGGGGTGGCCTCTCATCAATTGCGAAAATCCAAATGTCTGTCATGGATCAATTGAGGCGATCAGCATAAACGAGTCTCCTGTCAGGCATACTGGTTGAGACTTGAGTGTGTGTGAAAGTTTATTTATACTTCGTTTGGAGGTGAGTGTGAATGAAGCGAATAGACATCACGTTATCAGATGAATTAGCCGAATTTCTCGAAAAAAAATCAAACAAAAGCGTATACGTCGCAGAGGCATTAATTGACAGAATCAGACGGGATACCGGAGAGGATATCAGGAGAAAACTCGCTGAAGCATATAAGAGAGAGAGGGAGGAAGACAATGCTGTCAATGGACAGTGGGAGTCTGCTACATTGGAAAATTGGAAATAAATGCAGACGCCAAAACGGGGTGATATCTGGATAGTACAACTGGATCCAACAATGGGAAGCGAGATCAAAAAGACACGGCCGGCCGTACTAGTCTTAAATAACACCAACAACGAATACTCAGATATAGTCACGGTTGTTCCCATTACTTCCTCAACCGGGACCATTTATCCCTTTGAAATTTCAATTCTATCCGGTGAAGGCGGTTTGAAATATGATTCAAAGGCTAAGGCAAATCAAATTCGTACAATCGATAAACACAGGTTGACGGAGTTGATTGGCTTTCTTTCGGATAAGAAGGTTCTAGAACTTGAACGTGCTATCGCCGTTCATTTAGATCTGGGCAGCCACGGCCTTTCGAAATCATAGATTCCATTCTTATTCTACGTTTTCCTCCACCGCAACTTCCTGAGTCAGATAGCTATGCACCGCCGCGGCACACTTCCTACCTTCCGTGATCGCCCATACCACAAGTGACTGTCCGCGTCGCATGTCGCCACATGCAAATATTTTTTTAAGACTGGTAGCATGGGCCGTTTCTGATTCACCAAATTCTGCTTTCACATTCCCCCGCTGGTCGAGTTCGAGTCCCGCCTCTTTCAGCTCATTGAGCATTCCTTCATGGACGGGATGAAGGAACCCTGCTGCTATCAGAACCAGGTCCGCTTTGAGATCGAACTCCGTTCCGGGAATATCGATGATTTTTCCATTTTCGAATTTCACCTGGATGCACTGCAGAGCAGTGACCTCGCCTTTTTCATTTCCGATGAATGACTTTGTGTTCACACTCCACTTTCGCTCGACACCTTCCTCATGGCTCGATGAAGTTCGCAGGATCAGCGGCCAGTAAGGCCATGGCGTACTCTCCGGTCTATTGTTCGGAGGCATCGGCAGCACTTCAAGCTGAGTAATCGACTTTGCACCCTGTCTGTTCGAAGTGCCGACGCAATCTGAACCTGTGTCACCACCACCGATAATCACGACATCTTTGCCCGCTGCTGTAATCTGATCCTTCACAGCATCACCTGCATTGACACGGTTTTGTTGAGGTAAGAACTCCATTGCAAAGTAAATCCCTTTGATATCTCTTCCGGGTATCGCAATGTCACGAGGCTTCTCTGCCCCGCCGGCAAGTATCACGGCATCGTAGTCTTCCACCAGCCTCATTGCCGGGACATCGACTCCCACGTTCACGCCGGTTTTGAATTCGACCCCTTCAATTGTCATCTGCTCCAACCGGCGATCAATGACTTTCTTTTCCATCTTGAAGTCGGGAATTCCATATCTCAGAAGTCCGCCGATCCTGTCGTTCTTTTCGAACACAGTGACCAGATGACCGGCCCGGCAAAGCTGTTGTGCGGCAGCAAGTCCTGAAGGCCCGGAGCCGACCACAGCCACCTTTTTGCCGCTGATCACGTAGGGCAAGCGTGGCACAACCCAGTCTTCTTCCCATCCTTTATCTATGATGGTACGCTCGATGGCTTTGATTGCGACCGGCTCTTCGTTAATTCCAAGAGTACATGCCGACTCGCAGGGTGCAGGACACAACCTTCCCGTAAATTCCGGGAAGTTGTTGGTTGAAAGGAGATTATCGAGAGCTTCACGCCAGTGGCCTTTGTAGATCAGATCATTCCACTCCGGGATGTAGTTCTGGACCGGACACCCCGTGTCACCGTGGCAGAATGGTATGCCACAGTCCATGCATCGCGCCGCCTGCACCTTAGCGTCTGCGCTGTGGAACCTCTTCTCGAATTCCTTGAAATTCTTTAGACGAGCTTCCGGAGGCTGATGCTCCAGGTTAGCCCTTTTGTATTCCATGAAACCTGTCGGTTTACCCATTGACGGCTACTCCTTCCGCAGGTGCGCTTACTTGACTGACCACGGCTTCTTTTTCTCTCGACATCTGCGCCAAGGCCTTTCTGTATTCTTCGGGAATAATCTTCCAGAAATTGTCTCTCTCAGTGCTCCAATTGTTCAGGATATATTGCGCCCTCTTCGAACCGGTAAATTCGAAATGCCGCAGGATCATGGAGTGAAGCTCCGCGATGTCCTCTTCGAATATCAGATATTCCACCGCCACCATGCCTTGGTTGATGTACTTTTCAGCCACCTTGTTGGGATCCCATACGTAAGCGATTCCTCCGGACATTCCAGCGGCGAAATTTCGTCCGATCCTACCGAGAACCGCCACTCTCCCACCGGTCATGTACTCACATCCATGATCTCCCACTCCTTCGATGACAGCGTAAGCGCCGGAATTGCGAACGGCGAACCTCTCGCCTGCGACGCCGTTAATATAGACCTCTCCGCTCGTTGCACCGTAGAGGCAGGTGTTCCCGACGATTATGTTCTCAGATGGATCGAACGTGACTTCAGGAGGGACTTTGACGATCAATCTACCACCGGAGATTCCCTTCCCCGTGTAGTCATTAGATTCGCCTGTAAGATCGAGCTCGACCCCTCTCGCAAGGAAAGCTCCGAAGCTTTGTCCGGCAGTTCCCCTCAGCTCTATTTTGACTGTACCGTCCGGCAGACCTTCTTCTCCATACTTCTTCGCAATCTCGCCGGAAAGCATTGCACCCACCGTGCGATTGACATTTCGAATTCTTCTCTTAATATGGACAGGTGTACCATCATCGAGTGCCAGCTTTGCCAGTTCGATAAACTCGTAATCAAGCTGGTTCTCAAGCTCGTGGTTCTGAGCCCGAGTCCGATAAGAGTTCGTCTCATGGAGCGGAGTCGCCTTGAACAGAGGCTTCGTGAGGTCGAGTCCGCGCGCCTTCCAGTGCTCATTCGGCCTGATCGGAATAATCTTCTCGGTCTTACCGATCATCTCATTGATAGTCCGGAATCCGAGGGCGGCCATCAGCTCTCTTACTTCTTCGGCGATGTAGAACATGAAGTTGACCACATACTCAGGCTTACCGATGAATTTCTTTCTCAGTTCTGGATCCTGTGTCGCCACACCCGTCGGGCAAGTGTTAAGATGACACTTCCTCATCATAATGCAGCCCTGAGTCACCAGCGGGGCTGTTGCAAACCCGAACTCCTCGGCGCCGAGCAAGGCCGCGATAACAACGTCGCGGCCTGTTTTTAGCTGTCCATCGACCGCAAGGTACACGCGATCCCTCAATCCGTTAAGCATGAGAGTCTGGTGCGCGTCGCTCAGGCCGAGCTCCCACGGCGTACCAGCATACTGGATCGATGCGATCGGGCTTGCACCTGTGCCGCCATCGTGACCGCAGATCAGGATATGGTCGGCATGCGCCTTGGCAACCCCGGCAGCAATCGTACCCACGCCCGATTCTGAGACCAGTTTCACGCTTATTCGCGCCTGTGGATTAATATTCTTCAAATCAAAAATTAGCTGCTTCAGATCCTCGATAGAATAGATATCATGGTGAGGCGGCGGGCTGATGAGTGTCACTCCCGGAATGCTGTGCCGTACTCTTGCGATGATCTTATCGACTTTGTAACCAGGTAGCTGCCCGCCTTCTCCGGGTTTAGCGCCCTGTGCCATCTTAATCTGGAGTTCATCAGCGTTTACCAGGTATTCGGCCGTCACGCCAAACCTCGCCGAAGCTACCTGCTTTATTGCAGACCGCATGCTGTCGCCGTCAGGAAGCCGCTTGAACCGGTCGGATTCTTCGCCGCCTTCCCCGGTATTGGATTTCCCACCGAGTCTGTTCATGGCAATCGCCAGTGACGTATGCGCTTCGCGGGAAATGGAACCGAAGCTCATTGCACCTGTCGCAAATCTCTTGACTATTTCCTTTGCAGGCTCCACCTCTTCAACCGGTATCGCAGACCCGTTGGTATCGAGCTGGTACAGGCTTCTCAGTGTTACTCTTTTCCGAGATTGGTCGTTTATCAGATGAGTATATTCTTTGAAAGTTTTGTAATCACCTCTGCTCGTGCTTAGTTGCAGCTTCGAGATAGTGAGAGGATTCCAGAGGTGCTGTTCGCCGTCTCTTCTATAGTGGTACAGTCCGCCGGCATCGAGGATACTCTGGTCAACTTGCGGGTCAAGCGCATAGCGGTGCCGCCTGATAGTTTCCTCTTCCAGCATCTCGAGGCTCAACCCTTCGATCTTCGTCGGCGTCCCGGTGAAATAATTCTCCACAATCTCGCCGTCGAGGCCTACAGCTTCGAATATCTGCGCACCGCAGTAGGACTGCAGCGTACTGATTCCCATCTTACTGAATATCTTGAAGAGGCCCTTGCTTACCGCCTTGACATAGTTCTTTTTGGCGGTCTTGTAATCGTTTATGCCGGGAAGAAAATTCTTCTCGGTAAGGAAAGCAAGTGTTTCGTAGGCAACGTAGGGATTTATCGCGTTCGCGCCGTAACCGCAAAGGAGAGCAAAGTGGTGAACTTCACGCGGTTCTCCGCTCTCGACTACGATCCCTGTCTTAGTCCTCAATCCCGCCTTGAGAAGTGCATGGTGAACACCCGATGTGGCAAGCAGACTCGGGATTGCTGCAAGATTCTGATCGACGCCTTTGTCCGAAAGGATTATCAACGAGATGCCGGACTTCACTGCCTCGACGGCTTCATTGCATATCTGGTCCATTCGTTCGCGCATGTTGTGCCGAACACTCGGGTTGAAAAGGAGCGGAATGGTGATCGATTTGAAATGACCCTTTGCGATATTCCTGATCTTTTCCATCTGGGAATTGGAAAGAAGTGGATGCTCAAGCTCGAGACGGTGAGCATGCAGCGGCGTTTCAGCAAGAAGGTTTTGTTCAGGGCCGACGTACGTAGTCAACTCCATGACCAGCTCTTCCCTGATCGAGTCGATTGGCGGGTTGGTGACCTGCGCGAACAATTGCTTGAAATACCTGAAGAGCATCTGCGGCCGCTCCGAAAGCACTGCGAGGGCAGCATCGGTTCCCATCGAGCCAACTGCTTCTTCACCTTTCGCGGCCATCGGAAGGATAACCTTTTCCAGGTCCTCCTTGGTATAACCGAAAATGCGCTGGCGCATGTGGAGAGTCTCGAAATCCGCATTGTAAATCTGATCGGGAGTCGGCAGGTGCGAAAGGTTTATCATGTTGTCGTTCACCCACTTCCGATAAGGCTTCCGGGTGACAATTTCTTTCTTGACTTCTTCATCCTCGATAATTCGACCTTGCTTCAGGTCGAGGATGAACATACGACCAGGTTGAAGCTTTCCTTTTCTCGCCACATTCTCGGCATCGACGCTGAATGTCCCTGCTTCGGAAGTGAGGACGACGAGGCCGTCTTTCGTAACGACATATCTTGACGGACGAAGGCCGTTCCGGTCGAGCGTCGCACCGATAATATTGCCGTCTGTAAACACTACTGCCGCCGGACCGTCCCAGGGTTCCATCATGGTCGCGTGAAATTCATAAAAAGCCTTTCTTTCCGGATCCATCAGATCGTTCTTCGACCACGCTTCGGGAATCATCATCATCATAGCATGAGGCACACTTCGGCCGCTCATGACGAGAAGTTCAAGCACGGAATCGAATGTCGCAGAGTCGCTCTGTCCGTCCATGATGATCGGGAGCATCCTCTTGAGGTCCTTACCGAAGTACGGCGACTCCATCACATGTTCTCGCGCAGTCATCCAGTTCTTATTGCCTCGCAATGTATTGATCTCGCCATTATGAGCGATCATTCTGAAAGGATGCGCCAGGTCCCAGGTCGGGAAAGTGTTGGTGGAAAACCGGAGATGGAGCATCGTCATCGCTGACTTCATGTCTTTATCATTAAGATCCTTATAGAACGCCGTCAGTTGAGGAGCAAGGAGCATTCCTTTATACACGAGAGTCCTGCTTGAGAATGATGGCACGTAGTATTCACTTCTGTCACAGTCGAGCTCAGCCCGGACGCGGTGGTCGATCATTCTCCTGATCGTGTATAACTTTCTCTCAAACTCATCCTGGTTCGCGATTGCTTTCGAAGCACCGATGAAACACTGTCTGATGAAGGGTTGGGTTGCCCTTGCACCCTTTCCCGGTACAGTCGGATCGACAGGTACATCTCTCCAACCCAGGAACTTCTGTCCTTCATCTATTACAATCTTCTCGACGATGTTCTCCGCGGCCTTTCTTCTGATCGGGTCCTGCGGAAGGAACATCACACCGACTCCGTACTTTCCCTCTGAGGGAAGTTTTATTTTCTTCTCGGCAGCTGCCTTTCGAATAAATTCATCAGGCATTTGAATAAGGATGCCGGAGCCGTCGCCGGTTTCAGGGTCCGCGCCCACTGCACCACGATGTTGGAGGTTCTTGAGAATGTCGAGCCCCTTGTCTATGATGGAACGTGATTTCCGACCCTTAACGTCTGCGACGAATCCCATTCCGCACGCATCGTGCTCGAATGAAGGATCATACATTCCGCGTTTCATGGCCTGATCTACCTGGCCGCCATTTTCCATTCCATCACCGGGTGCGTTCATATCACGATTACTCCTCTGATATTTCACCTGCCATCTAGTCTTCCTTTAGAAATATAACCATACAACGGAGTCAAAAATCTCCGGAAGTTGCCGATCCGGCTCTTTACTTAATAAAGTTAAGCCTCCGGAATTTGAAACTTCTTAAGTAATCTAAGAATTATTGGGGAAATGTCAACAATTATTTTAGGTATTGCCTAAAATATTTATGAGGGCTGAATGTAAAGAAACAGAATCTGAGGCGAGGTTAGAACACTGGCTGGAAAATCGGCATGCAAAGAGAAAAAGCGCAAACTTGCCTATCGGCAGACTTTGGCGGTACCGCGCAAAGCATAAGATGGAATAGCATGTTAGTGAAAGCTCGGTCAGCTTGACTTTTATCTCCGGAAATGTTACACCCGGACGATTCGTGCACTGGGCAAGTGAATTCGTGGTAAAGGAAGCACGAGATTTTCTTTGTTATGATTGAACTTTCTTGAATGGAAAGATCGACGTAAAAAGGAGTCATGTGATGAAGCACCAAGGGGACGTTTCGCCTGCAAAACATTCCGAACTGATTGTTCTTCCCGCTAAGGCTAAAATCTAAGAAATCTTAACGCTTACATCGAGCTTCTGATGAATTGGGTATAGCAGTATGCCCTATCTAATTCCGCTCTGTTGTGGCGAGGTAATAGAGTTAGCACGTTCACCTAACCATAAACTTAGCAAGGGACGATCATTCCATGAAGAATCTGTGCTCCATAATTGTGCTTTTGTCAGCAGCCTTCGGATCGACAGTTGCTGTACAGGGACAGGAAACAATTAGACCTTTTATCAATTTAGGACTTTCGGTCAGGCCGCCGTCATCGACCGATTTAGGATACGTAATGGTTGGTGGCGGGAGTTATGGCAATTACTCGGTCAATAGGTTTATTTATGGCGGAGGACTTCAAATGCTGTTCGGTTCCCTTACCAATCCATCGAGCGATCACACCTTGAGATTCGGTTTCGACCTTGGATGGCAGAAGCTTTATTCCTCTGTCTTCGACGTGGGCGATGAGGATGGAGTTCTCATTTTCAAAGACAACTTCACGGATGCAGAGAGCGCCGCACAAATCCTTGGACTCGCCGAATATACTCCATCAAACCAGCGTTATTTTCTCCAGGCTGGACTTGGTCTGCACGTCGTCACATGGAGTCATACCCGAACGTTTGCCGGGGCTTATGAGGATGATTACTACGCACAGGGTAATACGCAGACCAACGTCGGACTCGAGGCAGCAGGAGGAAAGAATGTTTACTCATCAGGGAACGTGACTTTCCCGGTTATGGTCAGACTCGACAGCATTTTCAGGTATGGAGTAATCCTAACTGGAACTGTGATTGCAGGGGCTAATTTTACAATTTAAATATTGAAGAATACGAGGTGAGTCATGAAAATGAAGCGAAGAGATTTAATCCAAGCCGCACTTCTCTTGATCTCTACCGTAATGTTCGTGTTTTGGACCGCGACCGCCAAGGGCCAGATTGTTTGCAGCTCGGCAAGTCGGACGAATCTTACTATGCCGGATTCTTGTAGGATCATCAAAAGCAGCGACATACGGAGGCTAATGAAACCATCGACCGAGACGTGGATTAATCTTCCATCCGCTGCATCTGTTCCAGTGTATGGATGTTCAATCGCCGGAGATGAAAGCAACTTGGTTGTTTTTTATCAATGGCGGAATGCAAGCTTGCCTAATCCATCAGGCGCAATTAAGAATTTATCCGGAGGTGGCTGGTCCTCACTTCCCGGCTTCACCGATTGCAATGGTACCAGTATTGCACTCAAGGATAGTCTCTTTGCTGCAGGCTCAATCACAAGCTTCAATCCGGCAACGGCTGAGTACATGGTGGGAACTCTGGGTTCGTCGCAAGCGCAGGAGCTGATCGGGATGGGAGGGTTCTATGGTCAGTGGGGAACTCGTGTAGCTATTGCGCAGAACCGCCGTTATGAAATGTATGGTATGGCTAGTGGGCCGGCCGGCTATGCGTCGTATTTTGTGGATAGTCCATTTTGGGATTCCGGACCGAAGGTCACAGATCCGGGGTATTGGATGCCTAACATACATTGGCCCATTGGACCCGGTTTGGCATTCACCGGTGACGAGAACGGTTGGGTCGTACTATCTTACTGTAACGGTTGGCTTTTCGCGCAGAAGGGATATGACTCCTCTGGTGTTTCCTGCTACTTCTACTATGGCGCCAATCAGCACAATGGCAGCAACGGTTTCCGACTTGCATCTTCTTCGGGTTCTCCCCACCCGGAACAGGTTGCACTACGGGCAGGAATAACGACTGCCATTTGGACAGAAGGTGAATCAGACACGCTCTGTGTTGCAGAATGGGACGGATCGTTGTGGAAACTTGTGTTGTGTTTCGTCACGAGTGGGAAGTTTTCCGGTATTTCTGCGACTACTTTGGATTCGGTTCTCTACATGTCCTTTGTCGATTCAAATCTCAACCCAAGGCTATGGGTTGCCGAGTGGGATGGCAAGAATTGTACATACTTAAATGGACCTATTGAAGAGGACAGCACCTCCTCGATCTCGTCGGTTGCTCTCACTACATACGAAGGCTATCCCACGATTGCTCTTGTTGAGAATGACACTTTGAAGATAAAGATGTATTCTATAGGAACGGGAGTGGTTGAAAAAAGGGTGTACCATCTTCCTGTGCGCTCTATCAGAATTATCCGAACCCATTCAACCCGACGACGGCGATTCGCTACCACCTTCCAAAGGACTCCCGTGTCACGATCAAAGTCTATGATATTCTCGGGCGCGAAGTTGCAACGCTTGTGGATGGAGAAGAGTCCGCAGGCTATCATGAGGTAAGCTTTGATGGTTGGCGATTTGCCACCGGAGTCTATTTCTACAAGATGACCGCGGGAAGCTACACAGCGGTTAAGAAGCTCATGCTCCTGAAGTAAGATTGTCAACGGTACAAAAAATACAGGGGTTCCACCTTGGTCGAGCGGACCCCCTTTTTCTTCCGATAGATCGTACTATCATTGCCAGTTCTTAAACGGCATGAGGTGGCGCCTAAAGTGCCTAGTCAGAACCTCATAATGAAGATCCTCATTTTGGTCAAGACATCTGTAAATCCTGTCTCTGTAAATAAAATCAGCCTTGCCATCCTTCTCCGTCAGAACTCTCCCATAAGTCACATGCAACGCCTGCCTGACATCGTTGGATGCAAAAAGTCCTTCGAGTTCTGAGTCATTGTAGTCCTTCCCTCGCTTTATCTTCTTCATGTCGGCAGAGACGAAGTAGCTCTTCCTCTCGGCGTCATAAAGACCAACAGCAAAATCAAGTATCTCCCTGAATAGATCCGGCTCGCGGATCGCAACCACCTTTAACGCTTCGAGATAACTCGTGCCGGCAGTCTTGACGTGAATGAATGTCTGCGGAAGCGAACCGACGGCTTCGTACACTCTGAACTTATCACTCCCGGAGTGAAAACTGATTTTGTAAGTTCCGAAGTGCCTTGAGATCGCAACATGTTTCAGGTAATGGTCTTTGAACAGCTCGATATTGCCTTTGTATTCAATTCCCTTCTCAAAGTCGCCGACAAATCTTGGAGCCAGACTGACGAAGGTAACGCCGAGTCTCCGTAGCTCGGTCACAATAAAGAAATGCTCGAACGGGGTCGTCACTGTGTCGGTCTCATCGATGGAGACCTCGATTTCACAATTGTAGTCCGGGTATTTTGTTTTGAGGTGTGAATGAATTCTCTTGATATTCAGGATTGCAGCCATGTATTTCAAGCAGGCCTCGCGGATTTCCCTTTCGCCGGCAAGGATGGAAGTTGATGAGTCAAGCTTGAACACCCTGCCAGCGTACCTTGCCGACAGAGTGCTCCAGTCATCGCCAAAATCCTTCCATGGTAACCCGGCAACCCTTCTTTGGAGTTCCGCATCCAGGAGTGCCGCAACTCCACCGACGACGTGATCGCTTGGATCGATAGTGAACATCGTGAATCCGGCTTTGACTAGCCTATCGACATCGTCGGTAGTCTTCAGATGGTCGGCGTCGGCGCCGAATCCATTTTTGTAACCTTCCTGGTACACTGCCCATACTGCCGCATCCATGACCTCCTCGGGCGTGCGCTGGGTTCTAGTCAATTCGCGGATGGACTGCTGTGCCAGTACAGGTTTGAAATTGAAGCCCTGCAGGGCCCTGAGATGCCCGGCGTTGGCAAGCCCCAACCGGTCGCCAAATCCGTAGGAGTTGTGGAGACCGATAGGGACCGCTCGTGTAAAGGGGAACAACTGCTGCAGAATTTGTGCATTATAGTGATTCATCGGGCATCGCTTGACTCTGACAGCCGGATTCCCGGAAGGATCAATGTCAAGTTCTTCACCCTGGAACATCTGCGCAGCAGTGACAACATCCGATGGCGATTCGACAAACAAGTACTTCTTCCCGTTTTGTCTTCCGACAAAAATCTTCTCGCCCGCCACTATGTTTAGCGAATCCGGATATGCCGGGATCGATGTTCCGTTCCCGACAGACAGAGTCTGAGACTCCGTCGCGTATGTTTCAGTTTTCTTCTCTTCTGTAGTACTCATTGTTAATCCTAAATAATTAGTTTGATGCCGTCAAATGCTATTCCATCAGATTACTGCGGGATCCAATTTGGGAACCAGGAAATGGAAAATGAGGAGCGCGAGGAGGTACACCGTGCCACAGATGACGAAAAGGATCACATAACTTCCTGTGAATTGCAGTATGAAACCCGCTGCAGTAGCGATAAGCATTCCGCCGATTGCCCCCGCCATTCCTCCCAGACCGACCACCGAGCCTACGGCTCTTTTTGGAAACATGTCGGAGGCAGTAGTGAACAGGTTGGCCGACCAGCCCTGATGAGATGCCGCCGCCAGTCCAATCAGGAAGACAGCCCACCATTCAGACACAACCGACGCAAAAACTATCGGCACGATCAGGAGAGCACAGATCAGCATGACGACTTTTCTCCCTTTATTTATCGACCATCCCTTCTTTATGAAAACTCCCGATAGCCATCCTCCTCCAATGCTTCCGATGCTCGTCATCGTGTAGATCGCAATGAGAGGAAGGCCGAGCTGAGCAAGATTCAACCCATATCTTTGATTAAGGAAGAGCGGGAGCCAGTACAGATAGAACCACCATACCGGGTCGGTAAGAAACTTGCCGATAACAAAGGCCCAGGTTTGCTTGTGCGCAAGAAGCATCAGCCATGGGATTTTTTCTGCCTGGGGTTCCGGTGGATCGCTCTCGATATATGCCAGCTCTTCTTTTGTGACTTTCTTGTGCTGCTGCGGAACTTCGTATAGCCACAGCCACAATGCGACCCAGATGAATCCGAGGCTGCCGGTAAAAACGAATGCTTCGTGCCAGCCCCAGGTCAGTGTAATCCACGGAACTACCAGTGGAGCGATGACGGCACCGATATTTGCTCCTGAATTAAAGATCCCTGTGGCAAGTGCCCGCTCCTTTTTCGGAAACCACTCCGCAGTTCCTTTGATCGCTGCCGGGAAATTTCCGGATTCTCCGAGTCCCAGCATGAACCTCGCGAAGCCAAATCCGAATACAGTGTTCACGAGTGCATGGCCCATCGCCGCAAAACTCCAGACAACACTCGACACGGCATAACCTATCTTCGTGCCCACCTTGTCGATGAATCTGCCGACCACAAGAAGGCCGATCGCATACGCCGCAGTGAAGGCGGTGATTATGTAGCCGTAATCGATCTGGTTCCAGCCGATTTCCTTTTGCAGGACGGGAGCAAGAATACCGATCACCTGCCGGTCGATATAGTTTATCGTAGTTGCGAAAAAAAGGAGTCCGCAAATGGTCCAGCGGTAGTGCCCGGTCTTCGCCGCCGTCCTGGTTTCAGTTTGGAAATCTGTTGCTGTCATTTAGATTTGACCTTTCGATTTTTCTAGTCTCCGCTTACAGGTCTTCCGTTAATGAAATCATTCTCCAGATGCAAACCCTCCACATCCGAGATTCTGTCGCCACTCTCAACCCCGCTGAATTTGCAGTCCTTGATCACCACGTTCCTAATCTTTGAATCTGGCAGCCCGTCAAAGTAGAGTGCATACTCACTCTTTTCACTCGTCACGTTTTGCACGAAGATGTTTTTCATTGTCGGGAGAAAATTGTAATCCTCTGCTTCACGCGGGTCATAATTCAGAGTCAGTCGAACTATTGCTTCCCTTACCTGTCCGACTTTTATGTCGCGCACGAAAATGTCACTCACTGTTCCGCCGCGTTTTTTGTTGGACTTGATACGAATTGCCTGGTCAAGATCAGGGCTGCTCATCTTGCAGTTCTGGACATAGACATCATGGCATCCACCACTCACTTCACTTCCGATTGAGACTCCGCCGTGGCCATCTTTCATCTGACAGTCCTCGACAATAATGTCGGCACTTGGGATATTTATTCTTCTTCCGTCACCGTTCCGACCGGATTTGATCGCGATGCAATCATCTCCGTCATTGAAAATGCAATTCTTGATCAGCACATACTTGCATGACTCAGGATCGCATCCGTCTGTGTTGGGCCCGTTGCTGTTCGTCTTTATTCCGTCCACGGTAACGTTCGTGCACAGAGTCGGATGAAGAAACCAAAACGGTGCATTTTCCAATGTCACACCCTCGATCAAAACGTTCGTACATTTATAGAACTCTACAAAGGTCGGTCTTAGGTAGTGACCAGGACCGAAGATCCTTTTTGCAACCGGGACGTCGTCATCGTTCATCTTTGCCAGTCCGGGTCGGTTACCCCGATCTCTCATGCTCGGCTGGCCTTTCTTCCAGCCGAACTTCGGATTTCCCACCCACGGCCACCAATGTTGATTATCAGCCTGACCATCGAGTATACCCTTCCCGGTTACGGCCACGTTCTTCTGGCCGTAAGCGTAGATCAGGGGAGAGTAGTTCATGCACTCGATGCCCTCGTACCGGGTAAGCACAAGAGGCAAGTAATCATTGGGATCTGTGCTGAACCTTAGGACCGCTCCTTCCGAGATGTGGAGATTGACGTTGCTCTTGAGGTGGATCGCTCCGGTAAGGAAAGTCCCGCGGGGAATCACCACTCTTCCACCACCGGCCTCCGCACAGGCTTCCACGGCTTTCTCGATTGCTGCACTGCAAAGGGTCTTCCCGTCCGGAACAGCTCCGTACTTTGTGATCACGAAGTCCCGGTCAGGAAATTTTGGAGCGACGATGTTTTTCAAAATACCCGGAACCCTATTCCAGTCTCCTGTCCCATCACCTTGCCGTGCCTCGACACTTGCCACTGATCCAGTGACTGCGGTAATCGAGAAGACGGCAAAGGCTGTAAACGCGAAGAGTATTACACTATGAATCTGTTTGCCGAAATGTTGATTCCTTAAGTTCATATTAGTTCCTATAGTTATTCTTGAGTCACAGAGTTCTTGTTCGCATCAGGACCGTATTCTATCGGAATCTTGACTGAAGTCAGTCCGGTATTCCGAATTAGGATCTTGTCTGAAAGTGCTCCGTCTACTTTCATGAAAATTTTCGTGCCGGCAGGAGCGGCCCCGCGATCAATCGTCATATCTTTCGTCTGATTCAAGCTGTAGATTGCCCCTTCCTTCGGGACAATCTTGACATTGCGAAGGACAAAACCGGTTGCGTAGTCGGACAGGAATCCGCGATCTGCTTTGATAAATGCGTTAGATATGCTGACATTCTGGATCGGCATCTCCGGCAATCCGACCACAAGCGCCGCATCATTTGCACCGTCACAATAGAGACTATCTATATGAATGTCTTTGAAGATCGGTGTCCTGTCCGTTACGGGAAAAGACTTCGCTTGCATGTCCACCTTCTCGTAGTACGTGTCGAACAAAATCGCCTGTCTTACGATGTCCTTCATATAGATGTCCCTCACATAGATGTTGTCTACAACACCGCCTCTGTCTCTCGCGCTCTTGAAGCGGAGTCCCACATCTGTACCGACATAGTCGCAGTTGTGCACGTAAATGTTGTGCATACCGCCGTCTGTGTTGCTTCCGGTCACGAAACCACCATGGGCATGGTAGACGACACAGTTTGCAATGACCACATTTTCAAGCTCAGGCCCCTTCGAATTTTTCTGTCGGTCCGACTTCATGCAGATTCCGTCGTCACCCGCAGTCACGGTGCAATTGTTGACCAGAACTCTCTTGCTTGAGCCGATGTCGATTCCATCGCCGTTCTGTGCCCAGTATTCATTGTTTACCTTCACATTCATCACGACCATGTCTTCACAGAAATTCGGGTTAAAGGCAAACGCCGGCGAGTTTTCCAGAGTAACTCCGTCTATCAATACTCGTTTGCAGTCGTCGAGGAATACAAGTTTTGGACGAAGGAAATCGCGAAATTGGAGGAAATCATTTGCCGTCAACTTCTTCCTTTCCTCGCGAAGTTTTGCCAATCCCTGCGGTGCGTTCATCGCCGCTTCCGACGGCCACCACATTTTGCCGTCCGGACTTACCACACCTCCGGATTCTACGAATTGCTTCCAAAGGGATTCGGTAACTTTGTACCTCTTGACCGGTCGCCACGTTGTTCCGTTTCCATCGATAAGTCCCGTTCCAGTTATCGCAATGTTCACGAGGTTGAATCCATAGATTGGCGGCGCGACGAGGAAGCCCCTGTGAGGGGATTTGATGATCGGATAATCCTCATGGTTTGGACTGAACAAAATCAACGCCCCACGCTCGACATGCAGGTTGACATTACTCTTGAGTTCAATTGGGCCGGTGAGCCACAAGCCCGGCGGAACGATGACCGTTCCGCCCCCCGCTTCCGAGCACGCATCGATGGCTTTCCTGAAACTCGCGGTGTTCATCGTGTGTCCGTCGCCGACCGCACCAAATTTTCTGATATCAAATGATCTCTCAGGAAAAGCCGGCAAGGAAATGCTGAAGCTGTTGAAGGGCAGATCGACCAGATAGGAGTTTACCTCTGTCTCGAGCTTCGTCTGTGACCATGCCGAATTGCCCATGAGCATAACAAGCGCCGCTGCCTCGCAGATAGAAATGAATCGCCGTAAATGTTTGAGTCTCATGTCAGCCTCCCGAATGATTGGAAAAAATTCTCTGCTCTGAAATTACTTTTCGTCTCGAGCATCTTAGTTAGATTCACCTGAGTTTGAATACCTTGTCCAGGAACTTCGTAGTGTATCCAAGAGTTTCCTGAAACCATGGTTGGAATAGCCAAAACGTATGGTGCGTTCCTGGAAGTGTATGGACTTCATGATAAATGTCATATTCCTTCAGCTTACTGGTAAACTTGTCCCTCCCGGCATGGTAATGCTTTTGTCCGCTGTTAATGAAGACCATCGGCGGCGAGCTGTTGCTGACATAAGAGATAGGCGACGCTGCTTTCCAGATTCCTGGATCATTCCTGTATGAGACACCAAACCACAAATGCGCCGCGGAGGGTTTATCCGGATTCTTATCATACCTGGTGGAATTGATGTCAGTGAAGTCGAGCAAACCATCCACGTTTACGACTGCTTCGACTGCACTGGAGTGATCAAGATATTCTCCGACATCGAAATGTCTGATGTCTCCGGTAGTTCCGAGAAATGATGCAAGTTCGCCTCCGGCAGAGCAGCCGTAAGAGGCAATTCTTGTGGTGTCGATTGAATAGTGCGAAGCGTTGGCACGCATCCACCTTACCGCCGTTTTGAGATCAATCACCGCAGCAGGGTACAACGCCTCGACAGAAAGTCGGTACTCCGGGGTCACGGTGACGAAGCCTTTTGCCGCAAGCCTCTCTGCCATGGGAACGACAAGTGAAGTATCGCCAGATCGCCACCCGCCGCCGTAGATCATGAGTACGGCAGGGTAATACCGACCCTCTGGACCCCGCGGCTTGAACACATTGAGACAGAGTTTCCTCCTTCCCAATTTCTCGTACACGATCCCACTATATTCTCTCACCTTCGATGGAAGCTTTTCAGTCACCAGCCTGGCAAACGGAAAGAGCTTGTGCATCTTCCTGGCGGCACTGTAGGGTGTATATGATGTATCACGAGGTACAACTGCTGCCGAGTTCGATGTGCCATGATGCTTTGTGGTTACGAGGGAACCAGAATAGGAGTATGCGGTCCCGGCCGCCAACAAGAAGGAGAAACAAACGCAAAGAAAGGCTGCAACCGGGTCAGAAGCAATTATGGCTTGCTTGAGGTGCCGGGACCACAACTCCGGGGTCGAATCTATGAGATTGCGACTCACCTGTCTGAGACCCTGTCGAAAGTAAAGTCCATATTTTTTAAGGGCGAGTTGCAATCTGATTCCTACTTGATTAGCATTAGCTTTTTTACCGCAACGTTGTTGCCAGCTCTCACCTGGTAGAAATACACTCCGCTGCTCAGCTTATCGGCGTTGAAAACGACCGAGTGATATCCTGCGGATTCATATTGATTGGACAATGTTGCCACGCGCTGACCCAGGACATCATAGATTTCAACAGTCACCTTAAGATTTCTCGGTATGGAGTACTCAATAGTCGTGGTCGGGTTGAAAGGATTAGGATAATTTTGATAGAGCTCGAAATTTTGCGGCAGCGGATCCTTTTCCTTTATTCCTGTCGGCATCAGATAAGGAGGTATAACAGGCATCCAGTCATAAGCCAGTCCGGGATCGGAAGTCTTTGAAAAGATATTTGCGAGTGTGTAATTCGCGGCCTCGGCAGAATCCAACTGGGTCGAGAAGCTAACCCGTCCGGTAGTGTCCGAACCTGGTCCATAGCAATTATACTCGGCGTAGAGGGCAGGAGTGACATTCCATGCAAGCCAGCCGGCAGTATTGAGAGCTGCCGGTTCGTAGCAATGTATGAAAGCTACTCTCGGCGCAGCCTGCCACGGTCTCCCAAGATAAAACGAAGTGATCGGATTCCCGTCAAACCCGACAGAGTCAACCAGGATCGAGTCGTTAAGGAAAACGTACCCAAAGTTGGTCGTCGCGTTTGTGTTTGCGGCAGTCAGCGTACCACCATTGCGGATCTCATGAATGATGCAGCTGTCGGTTACAACTATGTCTCTTCCGAACATGAAGTCTACCGACCCCTGGATCAGACAATCCTTATTATAAATTCGGCCGACGCCGCTTCCTCCCCAGTTGTAGTAAGTATCCTGATAACCGAGGATATTGCAGTGATAGAAGACCTGACGATCTCCGTTGTTCATCACGGCTACAGCCTGAGCTGCCTGTGACGTATTCTGGATGGTAATGTTCTCGGCTGTGAAGTCGCTGGCTGCAACATCGAGTGTGAATGAGCTGGACGTCCCGATAGTTGTATTGCCAACTACCCTCCCTGAGTAATCGTCATAAGTCAGTATTGTACTATCGCGGCTCTCGCCTTCGAGGACAACATTGGTCTTAGAAGCTGCCAGAGTATCTTTTTCATAGTAACTACCGTTCTTGACGTAGATGATCCATTCGCCGGTATAATAATCCGGCACGGCATCGAAAGCCGCCTGGATAGTTTTGTAATCACCGCTGCCATCCTGAGCGACAACTTTGATAACAGTAGGCGCCGTCGGTTGAGTAGTTAAAGTATCTACCGACCCGTAACCGGTCCCAGCGCTGTTTGTCGCATACGCGCGGACATAATAAGTCGTAGCAGGCGTCAGGTTAGCAAGGCCGCTTACGAAAGTGCCTAACCCGCTTCCATCGACAGTCACACTATCGGCAACTGTCGGTGAAGACTGGACGCTGTAGCACACGCCTCGTACTTTCACTGAGTCGCCTCCCCATGAAGTAACGCTGCCCCCACCCTGTGCAGTCTTCGCAAGAACCTGCGTGACTCCAGCGGTCGTTACAGAGGGAGGCACAACTGAAGAGAGTGTCGTAAAACTGTCCACCACACCATAAGCAGTTCCGGCAATGTTAGTCGCATACGCCGCGACATAATAAGTGATGCCAGGCGTGAGATTAGTAATGTTACTCGTAAATGGACCGGTACCTGTACCATCTTGTGTCGTGCTGTCTGCAATTGTCGGAGTCTGTTGAACGCTCCAGCATACCCCTCTTCCGGTCACGAGTCCGCCTCCATCTGATGATATAAGACCACCGCTGTATGCGAAGGTTGTCGAGATGTAAGAAGGGACTGTGGTGGTAATGCTCGGCAAAGAAGCGCTGACTCCCGTGGTATAACCTGCGATGACGACGTTCGCCAGGAACACAATCTTCGCATATCCTTCCGCTTTTGTATCATAGGGGTAGACTCTCAAATAAAATACCTGTCCTGTGCCTACGGTATCGGTTGGTATGATGCTTCCGAAAGTTGTGAACTGACTCTCGGATAGCGAAGTATCCTGAACGAGCACCGTTCTTGTTGAGAATGTAGAGTCATTGGAGTAGTAGACTGCTGCCCTCAGGTTCTTAGAATACTTCGCGCCCATTTGAAGTGATAGCGAATCGACAAAGAGTGTTCCACCCGGAGCAACCGTTGCGGCATACTGGACATAGTAAGCTGAGTCGGGTGCACTTTCCGCGGGCCATGTGCTCTTTGCAGGAGTCGTCAATATCTCGTCTCCTTGTGTCGTACCGAGAAGCCCGAAACCGTAGCTGTACAAAGTACTGCTGAAGCTTTGCTGCTTCGCGACAATCAGGCCGGTAGTAACGGGATTCAGGTCCGTTGAATCAGGCCAGACCGCGGCAGTCGGAACCGGCAGCGGCTGAGCGGAACCATATATCGTGAGGTTGCCAACATACAAATACTTCGTGTTGCTTGCTATTCCTTCTTTCGCCCACGGGTATATTCTGATGTAAAGCGTTTGACCGTTGGTCACCGGAATTTTGAGACTGTCGAGCGTCGTGTCCGAGACGGCGTTGGATATGAGGCTGTCCCGCTCCATGATCTTTACCGAATCGATGAAGGTACTGCTCGTGGAATAATAGACGGAAGCATTGAGGTTGTGAACACCTTTGGCTCCGATCAACACTGAAATAGAATCAACTGTCAAATTGAAGTTGGTTTGCGGCCCAATACTGAACTGCACGTACCTTCCGCCATTAGCGGCAGAGTCCGCTGGCCACGAACCTGTGCCTCCGCTGCCGCTTGTTGTCGCATCGGGTTTAAGTTTCTGGACGGCGTTGCTTGTCCCGGCTCCCGGAATCTCGTACGCGGGGGTCAATCCTAAAATCACTTCCGGCGATGCTGATATGTTTCCTGATACGGTCATGGTTGACGCCGCGCTCGTCAGCGGCCAGTTAGCCGTCGCGGACGTCTGAGCAAATGCAGGCACCGAGACGGCAAGCAGAAGCGCTATTGGACCCGCAAATAGTATCGTAGATTTCTCACTCATCTGTATATCGCCTCCTTCATCTATTGTACTTTGGGTTTCATAAATTGCCCGAGCAAAAGAACCGTATGCTCAGCTGGTCTTGCTTTCATGAGTTTGAAGGGACTTCTGTGTTCTGCCGGGATACGAAATTTTCACCAGTACTAAAGGTACCTGCTTTATAGTTTTTCAATTGGGTGCGACTTAACCGATAAAGAAAAGCGTGATGAACTTTCGAAGCGTCCCCGGATCCCATCTTATCCCAGTCCCTTAGTTGAATAGTTTTCCTACCTTGGACCAGACCATTTTCGCGATCTGTTGCTGTCCCGGCAAATTCGGATGGAGGCCGTCAACATAATTCCCGGCCGACACTGCGTGAAGCAAAGACACAAAATCAACGGAGTCTTTCATCGCAAGCGCTTTGTAGCGTCTATCAAGAGTATTCAATGAGCGCAAAGTGTTTTGATTGTACTTCTTCCTGATATTAGTCCTCGACATGGCAGCCAAATCTATCTCGCAGGGAGACAGTACCACTATCTTCATATCGGGATTAGCTGCGCGAACAGTCTTGATCATCCAATCAACGTTCCGAACACAGATAGAGACCATGCTGTCATTTCCGTCTTTTAGATCGTTTACGCCGAGAAAGATCATGATGGCACGGGCATCGGGATATTTTTTCAGGATGGGCAAGATTTCTTCCCTGTCGGATGTCTTTCTGCCGTTGCGCCCCTCGTTGATAAATCGTATATCATAGTGCGACTCCGCGAGGAAGTAAACCCAGCTGTGACCGTTAACCTTAGCACCGTGAGTTATAGAATCACCAAAGCAAATCACTTCAGTCTTCGTTATGGTTTTTATCATGGCAGGACCCATCGTCAAGGCCGCAGACAACACTGCGGCGAACCATGTCGTCGAAGCACGTCGGTTCATCAAACCTTATAGGCGAAAATCGACCCTACCTTATAATTATCATCTTCCTCACGGCGGAGAAGCTTCCCGCAGTGAGTCTGTAAAAATAGACACCGGACGGAAGACGGCTTCCATCGAAACTGACGGAATAGTTACCCGGAGTCTCTCGCTGATCAACGAGTGACTCTACTTCCCTGCCAAGGACATCGAAGACGCGCAGGGTGACCCGGGCTGAAGAGGCGACCTGATAATCGATAACCGTGGACGGGTTGAACGGGTTCGGATAATTCTGGTAGAGCCCGAAGCTCGTCGGGTTCGTGGCACCATGACCTTCGACCGATGTTACAGTGAAATTCCCGACACCGAAAGAACCGAGTGCGGTTATCCCTCCGCGCGAGACTGTGTACGGCTCAGATGTAAGTTGAGTGGTGTAGCTTCCCGTTCCGGCCTCCGCGGTGGCAATGGAATCGTTAATATTGAAAATCTTTGCATCGCCGGAGCGGTCGGCGGCAAATCCAGCGTCTTCAGCTTCAGCCACCCATCCGAACTTCAAGGTGCAACTGACGCTTCCCGGCGTAGATTTCGAAATATTCCATTTTGTATTCACGCGTCCGCTGTTTTCGACAAGCAAATCGGTGTCCGTCTCCGCTGAAACTGTGAAAGTATCCGGCGAAGTCGAACTCGCGATCCAAACCGGAGAATATCCAAGTGAAGTACCCACCGGGAAAATCGTTTGCGTTGCCCCGACACCGGGAATTCTTAGGGCGCCGCCGCTATCGGTGACAACATAGCTGGTGGAGGATCCTCCGTTGACATCTGCCGCAATGATATTATTGTGCCCGATAAAAAGCTTGTCACCGACAAGATTTAGATTTCCGTTGACTATGAGGTTTGAACTGGCTACGGTGGTATCCTGCTCGATAGTCAGGTTGCCGAAAGTTGAATCATATCCCGGCCCTCCGAGAATGCTATCGGCGCTCGCGGTGTGAATGTAATTGCTCAAATTGCTGATGCCGTAGACCGATGCACGCGGGAAGGAAGGGCTGCCCGGGCAGGCATTGTAGTAGGAAGCCGTGTCACCGATTGTCAGTGTATCGGGAACCGATAGCGGAGCCGCGTCATTCAATACCGCGTCTGCAAATATGGCAAGGCTGCCGCATTTCGTCGACTGCCCGGCTCCAACGGTTACCGAGTCTCCGCATAGGATGACTGCGTATTTCGTGGAGTCCGGAACCGCACCGCCTTCCCAGGTCGACGGCGAATCCCAGTTCCCTCCACCCGTACCGTTCGTAAAAATCGCGGGACTGAACGATCCCCTGATTTCATATATTATCTGCGAGCCACTTGTGACACTTACGGAAGTGTTGCTGGTATAAACACTCGCATTCCTCACTTCAACGCCGTACTTACCCCCGATGTTGACATTCTTGAGAACGATATCTCTCATCGGCGTTTCAGGCAATCCTACGATGGCAGATCCGGGATATGAAGTACCGCCTGAGTCTGACACAAGGCTGTCTATTGTAACGTCGTGGAAGTATGGAGTCACAGCAGTAATCTTCTGCGCTGGATCCGATTGCGAAGGAATATTCGGATAGTATTCAGTGAACCAAATCGGGTGCTTGACGTGATTCATCGTAATGTTGCGATAACTCACGTGCCTGACGTTTCCGCCTGCTCCACGATAAGACTTTATTCTCAGACCGTTGTCTGTGCTGTCGAATGTACAGTCCCAGACAAACATGCTGTCCACACCGCCATTTGTCTCGCTTCCGATCGAGATCCCGTGGCCGTGTATAAGGGTGTTGTTCCAAATGAAAATGTTCGACGATCCTGCATTCGGATTAGACGAATCATAATTACCGGACTTTATTGCAATGTTGTCGTCGCCGGTATTGATGTGGCAACCCGTTATGTAAACAAAATGACTCGTTGCAGGATCGATGCCGTCGGTGTTTGGAGAGCTGGGTGGTGCGAAGATATTCACGTTGCGAATGTTCACATACCAACAATACTGAAGTGATACATGGAATTGCGGTGAGTTTTGCAGGGTTACATTCTCTATTGAAATATATTGAGAATGACTTAGCTGAATCAGCCTGGGCCTGGTTGAAATAGTCCCGTTCTCATACGCGGTCCACCATTCCTGGCCATTGCCATCAATCGTCCCGCCTCCTGTGATCGTCAAACTGTCGGCTCTGTTAGATGTGATCAGAGGCTGAAGCTTGCTCGGCACCGGATAAGACGTGTCGTAACCCACCGGGTAGTACGCCTTCATATTTGAACTCCCAAGTAGCGTGGCCGAGCTGTCAATCCTCAGGGTGACATTGCTCTCAAGTGTTATAGGACCGGTGAGAAAAATGCCCTTTGCAAATTCAACTACACCACCGCCCGCATTGCTGCAACTGTCGATCGCCGCCTGAATTGCCGTAGTATTATCTGTAACACCGTCGCCGACAAATCCCGCGGTCTGTGCAAATAGGTAAACTGGAGTCAAACTAAGCAGTAAAAAAAAACCGACGTATTTTAACATATTTCAATTTTCCGATTGTTGGAGAAACTGGGACGCGGCTCCGCAGAGAGATGGTAGGCGAGGTTAGTTACCGTCGCCTACCGTATAAAGTTATTTTACCATTACCATACGCTTCGTCTTGCTCCAGTTTCCTGCCTGGATTCGATAGAAATAGACGCCGGAACTGAAATTAGCTCCATTGAAGTCTACTGTGTATACGCCGGCATTCTGCTCGCCGCTAAACAATGTGGCAACTTTCTGCCCAAGGACGTTGTACACCTTCACCGTCACGAATGATCTGCTCGGCACTCCGAATTCAATCGTTGTTGACGGGTTGAATGGGTTCGGATAGTTTTGGTCCATGTAAAATTGTTGAGGCACAAGCACATCCTTTCTCTTCACACCAGTCAGTAAAGAGCCGCCTTCATAGGAAATTTTTCCGCCGGGCCCAAGTGCGAAAGGTATTGTATTATCGAACACTCCGGCTTTCAAAGCGAGCGTACCGTTTATCGTTGTTGCCTGAGTTAGCATTACGCCGGCTGTATCCTCAATCGTCAGATCGTTAACGGTCGTCGGCAACCCGCTTCCAGTCTTCTGAGCGCTTGTACCGTCGTACACATAGTTGGCTTCGCTGCTGAAGACACGGGCAGAGTCGACCTGAATGTTGCCGGTGTAAGGGTTTGCATCGGTCGAAGCCGTGATGCCGTCAGTGGCTCCGATGCCGAGCGTGCCGCCCGGACTCACAATGAACTTCTGGCTTCCTTTGATTGTGTCTTGTGCGTCAATGTTAAGTGTGCCGTTGACGACAAAAGCTCCAGTGCCGTTAGGCGCCAGCGTCTGCTCCGATCTCCAATAATGCCCGCCGGTAATTGTCACGTTGGCACCCGCGGCAATTGTGTCCCATACGGAACACTGCGGGGGACCTGAATGTGAGAAGGAGACGTTGGTCCCGAGCGTAACAGTCTGCGGCTTAGTGCCTGTGAAATTGATATCGAAATTACCCATCGAGTTCACGCCAAACTTGGCGGTATTGTCGAAGGAAAGATTGCCTTGAATATTCACCGTTGCATACTGAGATGCACTTTGGTTGCTTCCTGAGTTACTCCCGGCAGCAAGGCGACCACCATTAATGAAAGATAGATTGCCCTTTATGTTGAAAGTCCCGCGGGCACCGATGTCGTCTTCGCTTGTTATGGGAGAGAACCTTGCTATTTGCGCCGCAGTGGAGGGATCTCCGACAGTGACATTCCCATCAACGTTCCAAGTACAGTACAGTGGAACAGTAGCACTAACGCCCATGTCGACCGCAGCCCAGTTGCCGCTGATAACCGTAACGTTCCCCAGGATGTGGTGAATGAAGCTGGTAACTCCGGCACTGGCGGCTGTGCTAACAGCAATCCCTCTAAAGTAATTGCCTTGCCCAACGGCAACCGTCAGATTTCCCTGGATTGTCAGATTGGCACCGCAGGCCGGCCCACTCGAATTGCTGTTCGGCTCGATAATTACATTTCCAAAAGTGGAGTCCGACTGGCTCCAACCCAAAGTAGGATTGCCGCTAGGACCGAGGATAAAAGTGCTTGTCGGGTCAATTGTGTATCCTGTCGCACCTGCAGGCCATGCTTTAGCGGAGTCGGTGTTGTTGATGTAAACTGCACCTGCTCCTACACTGAATGCACCCGTCATTGCAATTCCTTGACCGAGCACATTGAGCTTAGCACCGGACTGGATGTCGAGGGCGCCGCAGCCGGTTTGGGCAGAAAGGCTGGTCCAGACCGAGTCATTTGAGGCTATCGTCACGTCGCTTCCTGCCGGAGGCACCTGGCCTCCCTGCCATGTGGAACCCGAAGTCCATGATCCACCACCAGTCCCATTAGTTGTGTACTGTGCCCTCGCAGAATTGTATCCGAGGAAGAAACAAATCGCGAGACTCAGCGCAGCGATTGACGAACCCCGCCCAGATGAAACCGAGGACAGAAGCCTGCCGAAAGATTTTGTTTGTACCATGATCCTCTACGTACCTCCTTTCAAGTTGCGACTCACCCGAAGGTGAGCCGCAATCGTTATTGATGCTTACATGCTACTTCATTAAAACGATCTTCTTTACCTGGCGCTCGCTGCTGCTCTGCAGAACGCTGAAGTAGACTCCTGAAGCGTACGCACTCCCGTTGAAGTCAACCGCATACAAGTGACCGGGTAAAGCATTTCCGGAGAACAGAGTCGCTACGCGTTGGCCCAGGACGTTGTAGACTTCCAGCGAGGCCATCCCGGTTTTCGCGACAGTAAACTGTATCCTGGTCGTCGGGTTAAACGGATTCGGATAGTTCTGATACAGCTTGAACTCGACCGGAACTTGGGCTGGCCCGTCAATCCCGGTGAGGGTAAAATGACCAACGACAAAATTAGTACCGAATGCAGGAACTCCCTGTGGTCCGGTACCAAACTCAGCAGTTATTCCGCTTCGAGAAACTGTGTAGGGTTGAGTCGTAGACTGGGTTGTATAATTCCCGGTACCCTGCTCAACAACAGTATCGCTCGAAACAAGGTATATCTGTGAATAGGCGGGACGGTTTTCAGCAAACACAGAATCCTCCTCCGACGCCATCCAGCCGAGTTGAAGCGTGAACGGGATCGTATAATTAGTCTTCTGGATTTGCCATCTCACGTTTACTCGGCCCATTCCGTTCGTAGTCGCCGTGCTGTCCGGCTTCACAGAAACGGAAATGCGATCGGAGCCGGTAGGGAGAGTTACCCACGCAGGGGCGTATCCATAATCTGTACCAACAGGGAAGACAACCTGAGTGGCGCCGACACTTGGTACCGTCAAGTTGCCGGTGGAATCAGTTGCGACATAGCTGGTCGGAGAACCTCCGGACACCGCTGCAGCAACGACGTTATTTGTATCGAGAACGAGGTTGCCGTTAGTCATGGTCAACGTTCCGGTGACATCTGTGCTCTTTGATAGAGATACGTCCTTTGAATTATCTACCGTGAGATTCTTTACGGCGCCCGGAAGCATTGAGCCCGTTATCTGATGAACGGTGCCGTTGAAAACAAACGAGGCTCCAGGATTCAAAGTTACCGTTCCTGAAGTTGTAATGCTTCCATTCAAACCGAGGAAGTTCCCCGTCATGATTGTCGAGCCGGAATCGGCGGTAAAGTTTCCGCTTCCTCCGATAGAACTCGTGTCCATAACTAGTGTTGCACCGGTATCGACTTCAATCGGAAGTCCGCCGCCGCTGTATGAAACGTTCTGGAAAGTTAGATACTGGTACCCGGATTGAGGCTTGCCGGACGGGCCTAAGGGTTTCTTAAAGACCAGCACATCGTTCGTTCCGGATACCTGTGTTGTGGCATTCGATAGAGTCAGTGAATCCGCGTAGAAATTCCAGAGTACAATTGGGCCGGATCCTCTTGACAAGCTGAAGTTGCCGCCGGTTGCCGTGATGTTGCCGTAGCTATTGACGGTTATGTCTGCGGGACTCCCCGATCCATTCGATGCGAACTGGCCGGCTGTCAAAAGAATGCTACCCTTGATAGTGATCGTGTTAGGCGTCCCCGCGCCCGGACTTGTCAGATAAACACGGGCGCTTCCTGTGTTGTTCACAGCCAGATTGCCGTTGATGGTGTTATCATACATCGCCAGGTCTTTATTCGAAGAGAAAGCAGCATCAATCACAAGATTATAAAAATCCTGGTTTGCGTTGAAACCGGTCGTGGAGGAAATTTTCCCCGCCTCACCGGTAATCAGACAAGTGGAGCCGGTTTTCCACGTCGCGGTCGGTATTCCTGCCACGCCGCCGCCATTATGAGCGAGCTCGTAAACACTGGCGCTATCAAACACCACATTGGCGCCACTTGCTTTGAGGCCCGCAACATCTTTCAAATAGCCGTCGACGAGAAGACTGCCGCCTACTGAGTCAACCGCGTCAACCGTAACCGTGTCGCCTCTGTTAATGAACACGTTCACTTCGCCGTCAGGAACTGCAACAGGTGTCGTGTTCCAGCCTTTACCGTCCCATTGTTTCCAAACAGAGAGCGAACTCCACGGGCCGCTCTGAACCGAGCCGAAGTCTCCAATCTGCGGAGTCACGTTCAGGACAAATTTTCCGACGCCGAACTCTCCCAGCGTCGCAATTCCAATTCGTGAAAGCGTGTAAGGTTCAGTTGTAAATTGGCTGCTGTAGGCGCCCAAACCAACTTGCTTGTAGTATGGACTCAAGCTGTAAATCTGCGCGTATGCGGAAGGATCGGATGCGAATGCAGGATTCTCCGCTGCTGCCATCCAGCCGAACGCCAGTGTAGAGACTGCGTCGCCAGGGTGGCTCTCCAAGACATTCCACTTTACGTTAACTCGTCCGACACCTGCAGGGACTGAAGAATCAGCCATGGCAGAAACTGAGAAAGTATCTGCCGTTCCGGTATTAGTTACCCACACCGGAGAATATCCTTCCGCAGTCGTTCCGACCGGGAAAAGAACCTTCGTCGTTCCGACGTTTGGGATTCCTAAATAGCTTCCGGTGCTGTCTGTGACTAGATAATTCGCGGATGAACCGCCGACGAGAGTGGTCGCCATGACATGGTTGGTGTCGAGGATCAGTTGACCGCTTACAAGATTTAGAGTATCAGCGACACTTACGGATCCACTCAATGTCAGGCCAGCTGGGTTGTTGACAGTAAGGCCATTCACTTCCGCCGGCAGTAGAGCACCGGTCACCTGTGCCGCGGTACCGTTGAAGACATAATTGGCGTAAGGGCTGAAAGTGTTCCCTCCGGCATTTGTGAGATTACCGTTGAGGCCGCCGGCCTGAGCAGTAACCAGATTTGCCGCTGAGTCCAGCACAAACTTCGCCGAGCTTCCTGCAATGACACTTGTACCCAGGTCAAGCGTTGCGTTTGTGTCAACTTCAAACGTCATTCCGCCCGTGTATTTCACGGTGCCGGTTGTGGTAAAGGCGTGCGAAACGCTGCGAGCAAAAATCCACTTTGAGGAGCTGTTGGAGGTTTGCAACGATGTGCCGTCTGCCGTGGAGAACGTATCTCCGTAGCAGTACCATGTTACAACTCCGCCGCTTCCTCCGCTGACGTACAATACACCAGAATTGACATAGATATTTCCGCTGTCGATGATCGTGTAGGTTTGAGCGCTGCCTGACCCGGTCGGGGTGAGTTTCCCACTATTCACAACGATATTACCGAGTATCTTGATAGTTATCGGATTCCCGCCGTTGGCATTGTTGTTCGACATACGAAACTGTTGACTCGAAGGAACAGAGACAACAAGGTTTCCACCTATCGTGTTTCCGTTCCAGGCTACGTTGAGACCAGTCGTTTGACCCGCACAATCCCATGCGAAATTGTAGAAGTTCTGATTCGCATTTGATGGTGCACTTGATGTAGCGCCGGTAACCAAGCAGGTCGATCCCGTGTTCCATGTTGCTGAGGGAATAGAGCCGCCATTCTCTGCATGCTGGTACACTCCGCCGCTGCCGAAAGCCAGTACCGACTGGCCCGCAGAGTTAGTGTCCGCAACCAATTCTCCCTGATTCACCAGAGTATCGGTGATTGTCACCGCGCCTGCGTAGATCGAGTCCGTGGATTGGATCGTTATCTTCGGTTCATTGCCGGTGGGAGCCACAGTCGCAGCCACCCACGCCGTTCCATTCCATGTTTGCCATGCGGCCGGGTTGCTCCAGTTCCAGGGACCTGTTGCGACGGGTGAATTAGATCGATATTCGCCGGTAGTCTGTGCGAACAGCAAGCTGGTTCCTGGAACAGATGCAAAAGTAATTAGAACTAGTAGCCCCAAGGCAGTCGTTCTTTTCTTCATGATTCCTCCTTCTTCGTTTTGTTCTGGTTTCTATATTTGGTCTTATTTTCAGAATTCTAACAACGAGCGAGGATGACAAGGGACAACATCAGGAAACAGCCTTGTCGAATGTTACTCAGGGCAGACAGGCGATAGATAAACGTTCAAGTGAACGTTAACTTAATCGATAACTTAACTGCTTAAGAGTTTACCCTTCTCATGTGTAAATGTCAAGTGCTCTATTCCAAGGAAGCGAGGAGGGTCAACTCTGAGGAGCTTGCTTCGTCGGAGTTTCACTCATCCGAAGGGGTTGCCACGGTAAAGGGCACCTTCTTCAATGCCCTTTCGTCACCTTTCCACCCTTCCGGACCCGCTCCCTCGTACTAATTTGTCAACTTCATCTGTTGAGACAAGATTGAAGTCTCCGGGAATCGTCTGCTTCAGACAGGACGCGGCGACGGCAAACTCAAGCGCTTCCTTACTGCTTTCTTTCTTCAGCATGCCGTATACGAGCCCGCTTGCGAAAGCATCACCTCCACCAACCCTGTCGACAATCTGAATATCGTACTTCTTTGAACGATAAGGGGCCTTACAGCCTTTGTCATCATGCAACAACCCACTCCAGCCATTGTGCGACGCGGAATAACTTTCCCGAAGAGTGATCGCGACGGCATTGAACCGGAATCTCTCTTTCAGCTTAACGGCAAGATCGCCATAGGCATCTTCATCGAGCTCGGCACTTTCGACCTTGCTGGATCCGGCTTTAAGCCCGAGACTCTTCTCTGCATCTTCCTCATTTGCGATGCAGACATCCACATATTCCATCAAGGGAACCATCACCGATTGCGCTTCATGGGTAGTCCATAGCTTCGCTCTGTAATTCAAGTCCGCACTTATAGTCGCGCCGACTTTCTTCGCAGCTTTGCATGCCGCGACCAACGTATCCTGCAGCTTCTTTCCCAATGCAGGAGTGATCCCCGTCCAGTGGAACCACTTCGCTTCAGAAAACACCGAATCCCAGTCAAGTTCCTCCGGGCTCAATTCGGTGACTGAAGAGTGTGCCCGATCGTAAATGACCTTCGAAGCCCGCTGGCTCGCCCCTGTCTCGAGGAAATAGATCCCCAGTCTTTCGCCGCCGCGAGCAATGAAATCTGTCCTGACGCCAAATTTCCTAAGACTGTTTACAGCGGATTGGCCGATCTCGTGTTTCGGAAGCTTCGAAACGAAAAAGCTTTCGAATCCATAGTTTGCCAGCGCCACTGCCACATTAGCCTCGCCGCCTCCATAGTTCACGTCGAACGACTGCGACTGGATAAATCGCGAGTAGCCGGGAGTCGACAGACGAAGCATTAACTCTCCCATGGTTACCACTTTATCCGACACAGCTAACACTCCGTTTCTCAGAAACCGTTAGAAACAACCTCTTGTTCGTTTTCGAACAGTCACCGCCATCAATGATCACAGCGCCAACTTGTATCGCAGCTATGCACACAACTGATTCTTCCGTTCCCCAACAGGACATCTGCTTGCACCTCTGAGAGCGTAAGTGACTCAATTTGCTTTTTGTCCTCGCGCCGCCCGTATGCTCTCCATCAATACCTTCGCATTTTCTGACAGCGTACGATAGTTATCGGTCTCGATGGCATTCTTGTCGAGCAATGCTGTTCCGACGCCGACTGCGCAAGCTCCGGCTTTCAGCCAATCGCCTGCATTTGTAAGTGTCACGCCGCCGGTAGGCATGAGCTTCAGATGCGGCATAGGTGCGAGCACGCCTTTGAAGAATGCCATACCGACAACGTCTGCTGGGAATACTTTAATTATATCGGCACCCGCCTCAAAGGCAGTTTGAATCTCAGTAGGGGTGAAGGCCCCCGGCACCGCAGGCACTCCGTTTTTGTGCGCAGTTTCCACAATTTCTATTTTAAATATTGGACTTACCACATAGTTCGCCCCCGCGTCGATCGCTTTCTGTGCGGTCGAAGAATCGAGTACCGAACCGACTCCCACATTCACGTAACTTCCGATCTCTTTGGTCGCGTTGGCGATTACTTCTATTGCGTTCGGTACGGTCATCGTGATTTCGATCCCCGAGACACCTCCTTCGTAGACAGCATTCGCGACGTTTATCAGCTTTCTCGGATCAGAAAGTCTAATCACAGCCACTGCACCGCATTCGACCAGAGATTGCACAATTTCTTGTCTATTCATTAAGAGATATCACCTCACATCAGAAACTAACTGGGGCGTCGACACGCTTGTTCTTTACGCAGGTCTCACGGAGGACGAGCTCGGTCGGAATCTGGACATGCTTCGGTTTGAACTCATCGGAATCACGGATATGCTCCAGTACCAACTCGATGGCGGTCTTTCCTATAAGCTCCGTCTGTTGATTCACGAAAGACATTTCCGGCTTTATGAAACGGCTTATGTTACTGTTACCGAAGCAAATTATATCGATATCATCAGGTATCTTCATGCCAACCTCTGCAACTGCGGCATACACTCCTAAGGCGACCGGATAGGTGACGGTGAAAATAAATTCAGGGAGTTTCCCTTTATGGTATAGCTTCATGAATCCTTCGTAGCCATAGCTTTCGCCGAATCCACCGTAAATGACCAACTCGGGGTCAATAGGTACACCATATTGTTTCATGGCGTCGGCAAAGCCTGCATACCTGTTCTTACCGATATTAATCTCTTTATATCCGCCGAAGTGGGCAATTCTCCTGTAGCCGTTTTTGATCGCCTGCTCGGTGGCATTAAATGCACCACCGCGATCATCGACCGTGACATGACTCGTTCCCTTAATTTCCATCACACGGTCCATGAACACAAGCGGCACACCTCTGTCGAGCACTTTTTCGAATATCGCTTTATCCTTAGTTTGCTGAGAAACCGACACGACAATACCGTCGACCCCCATCGCGAGCAGAGTCTCCACGTGCTTTCGCTCGCGTTCGGCGTTTTCTTGCGAAACAGTCAGAGCGATGTCATAGTTGTTAACAAACGCGGTGTCATAGACCGACTCTATGATTGCGCTGAAAAAGAAATGCGCAATTTTCGGGACGACGACCCCAATTGTGTTCGACTTCCGGGATGATAGATTGCGGGCCGCGAAATTTGGAGTATAGCCGAGTTCCTCCGCCGTCTTCTTAACACGCTTTGTCGTCTCTTTAGAAATATCCGGATGCCCCCGCAAAGCCTTGGACACAGTAACCTTCGAGACGTTCAACTTCTTTGCGATATCGCTAAGTGTGATGTGCGACTTGCTATTCACAAAATCTCCTCTCGCTGGATCGACAAATTTACTTTCCCGATAACTTTACGAATATAACTCCTGCTAAGGAAGGATTCATCATCATGGTGCGCTGCTTCCAATAAGCATACGATGGATTGATGTGCTCACAGTTTGTACGATTTCTTGGCCAGTCCGTAAGCAAGGTCCTTTATGATCACAGCCGCTTCCTTATCATTGATAATATGACGTGCGACCTGGCCTGCGAGATAGTTTGAGTCGATCCGCCTGGCGAGATCGTGTCGAGCAGGAATTGAAAGGAAAGCCCGGGTGTCGTCAGTAAAGCCAACCGTATTATACACCCCCGCGGTTTCCAATACTCTCTCCCGGTACCTCGTCATTCCTTGGATGCTGTCGTGGAACCACCACGATGCACCCAGTTTCATCGCGGGGTAATGTCCTGCCAGCGGTGCAAGCTCACGTGAATAAGTTGATTCATCCAGAGTGAAAACCACAACCGTGAAACCCGGATTATTGCCGAATGCGTTCAATAGCTCGTGCATATTCCTGGTGTATTCAGTTTGAACCGGAATATCTCCGCCCTTATCGAGACCAAACCTCTTGAACACGGCAACGTTGTGGTTCCGCATTGCCCCCGCATGGATCTGCATCACCAACCCGTCCTCTACACTCATCCTCGCCATTTCCATCAACATGTTGGCAGTGAACTCTTGCGATTCTTTTTCGGTCGCCTTCCCGCTCAGCGCGTTCTTGAAGATTGCCTCGGCTCTTATCGGCGACAGCTTATGTGCATAAGGACTCTCAACACCCTGATCCGTCGAGACTGCGCCCATCGATTTGAAAAACTCACGCCTCTTTTCGAGTGCGGCGATATATTTCTTGTAAGACTTAACTTCTACCCCTGATTCTCTACTGAGATCGCGGATCGCATTTCTCCATCCAGTGGATTTGATATTCACGACCGGATCCGGTCTGAAACACGGTACCACTCTGCCTTTCATGCCGGATTTCTGCAGGGTCTTATGATACTCTAGCGTGTCTCCCGGAGCATCGGTAGTCGTGAGGACCTCCAATCGGAATCTCTCGAACAAGGCTCGCGGAAGGAATTCCTTCGTCTGCAGCTTCTCAGCTATCCGGTCGTAAACCCTCATCGCATTCGCCGACTCCAGTTTCTCTTCAATACCGAACACCTCTGCAACCTCATGCGAAAGCCACACGCCTGTAGGTGTACCCGCAAAGAGGTAAAAGTGATCTGCAAAAATCTGCCATATTTTCCTGTGATCCTTTTCGACTACTGTACCATCTTGCGTCGGGACTCCCAGCGACTCCAGGGGAATTCCCTGAGAGTAGAGCATTCTGTAAATATAGTGATCAGGTATTATGATCAGCTCCGCGGGGTCAGGGAACGGCTTGTTCTCCGCCAGAACTCTCGCATCAACATGGCCATGAGGACTGATGATTGGAAGATTTCTTACGCTTTCATAAAGCTCAAAAGCGGTTTTTCTAACAGTCTCGTGAGGGTCAAAGAATCGGTAATCGTTTAAACTCTTGTCAGACATAGAATCTATTTGCTTTCAGTTTGTTGTAAGCATTTGCGCATTGACAAATCCAGAGTCACCGATGTGTGACCGGCTTCGCCTTCTTAAGCAACCAGGCGAACAGACTACGGGCAGCATCATAATTATCGAATCCCGCGGGGAGTTTTCGATTATCAATATATTCATTATAGAACCATGGATCACCTACCGCAAACACAAGGCCCTTCCCATAATTTGCCGATGCCATTATGACGTCTTTGTCTCTAACGAGTTCCGACCTTGCCGGTTTATGAACGGTTAGTGTGGAGATCTCTTTAAGAAAAATCTTCCTCACATTTTCGAACATCGGTTTCTGCGGAAGGCTGGCGAAGGCTCCCATTTCATAATTCTTTCCAACCACGTCGTTGCGGCTATCGTAATTGAAACCGATGCCGAATTGCCCGGCGAGTTTGTTGAGGTGTTCGAACTCGCAATTCCCGCTATCGTTGGCAAAGATTACAAGGACTCCGCCTTTCTCAACCCAGCCAACTAGCGCCGATATTTCATCGTTGTCGATATAGTGAGGATGTCTTGTTTCCCGACGAGTATCGGGATCGACTATCATGTACACGCTCGCTTTAGCAAGGATTCGGCTGCTGATGACTTCACGTGACTCATTGATCCTGGCTCCGAGCGAGCGGATTATCTTGCCCAGCTGGGAATATCCGGAATTCGCCGTGTCCTCCCAAATATAGTGATAGCGAATCTCTTTGCCTTGCTTAGACCGCACCCATTCATTGTTATGATAAGAGTCGAGATAAACCACCTTGTCGGCATTTGAAGCCTTTTCGATTTCCAGCGCCGACATTATCGCCGGCCCGAGCCCTCTGAAATCGTCATCTCGTCTCGGAACTGTCACGTAATAGTTGAAGGAACCATCCCTAAACGGCATCCCACCAAGCCCCGTGCCCGCACATGTATTCAGCAAGACGGGATAATCATTCACCATCTTGATTTCATACTGTACCAGCCAATCGAAGGCTGCCCTTGCTGCGCGGAGATACCTCGCCGGAAGATATCCGTTGTTCACACCCTTCGCAAAAGCATATGCGAACATCGCAGAGGCAGAACTCTCTAGGTAATTGCCGCCGGCGTCGCCTCTATCAACTACCTGCCACCAAAGATGAGTTTTCTTATCTTGATACCTCAGGATGGACGAGGAGAGATTGCGAAATATCGTGACCAATTCATTTCTCTCAGGTTGCTCCTCCGGCAAATAGTCGAGCACGTCCACCAGCCCCATAACATACCAACCCATCGCCCTTCCCCAGAAAGTCGGAGAGTTACCGTTAGCGGGGTTCGCCCACTTCTGGGTTCTGGACTCATCCCAGCCATGATAGAAAAGGCCGGTCTTTGGATCCCTCGCATGACGCGCCATAAGGATAAACTGCCTGGCGATATCGCGGTAAACCGAGGGCTCGTCGAATGTTTTCGCGTACATTGCATAGAACGGCTCGGCCATGTAAAGACCATCGAGCCACATCTGGTGCGGGTAAATCTTTTTATGCCAGAAACCACCATCCTTGTTGCGCGGCTGCTCAAGCAGTTGCTTCCTCAATCTTTCCGCTGCCAATTTATACCTGGGCTCTCTTGTCGAGCGGTAGAGATCGAGCACCGCTCTTCCCGGCGCAACATCATCCAGCCTGAATAAATTGGCATCATAAGTTTTGATCGAGCCCTCGTCTGCCAGGTAGTAGTCGATGCTCCTCCTTACGTAATCGAAGTAAGCACTATCGCCGGTTGCCCGCCAAACTCTCCATAGCGCGTTGAGAATCACACCTTGTTCATAGTTCCAAGTCATCGTAGTGTCGCACGGAAGACAGGTCGGGTACTTTGCAATCACTGCTCCGGCCAACTCCCTGGACCACTTCACTGGATCGACAGGAATGTTTGCCGCGGCCGCAGAACCGCAAGCGGCCCCGGACAAGCCGGAACCGCTCACAGCTATCACCAACACAACAAGAGGAGGAACAATTATTTTCATCATTCAATCAGAAAGACATAGCTATGGAAATTCTGTTTACACCGCTAAAGATCTGCATCTTGGAGTACGAATAATTCACCTGCAATTCATTCCCCGCAACAATCGTGTTCAATCCAATGCCAGCCGACCACGACTGCAGACTTCTGTTCGTCTGGTATCCGCCCCTCAAGGCAAGCATGCCGAGGAATTTGTACTCCACCCCCATGTTGAACCGTTCTGAATAACTATTGGAATGAAGAAAATCTACCGCAAGTGTGAATGCCGTTCCCTTTGAATGACTCTTATTAACAAAGTCCATTAAGTCGATTGCCGCACCCATTGTAAAAGTAAGGGGGAGTTGTTCGGCGATGACTTCGCGGGTGATATCCGACGAGAAGTTTCTAATCGCCATTCCGAATCTGAAGTCGTTGAATAGGGTGATGTACTTCACCCCGAGGTCGAATGCAAGTTTCGTTGCGTCGTTCTTCGCGGTCGTCCCGTCAACAAACGTATTATCGCCAAGGTCCTGACCAACCAAGCGGGCGTTGCCTCCTACTTCGAATTGAGTATTTATATGTTTTGCGTAAGTCAACCCTACTGAATACGCACCTACATTTTTCACCGGACCATTGTCAATATAGCCGCCAAGTGGATTGAGACTGGTGCCGTTGATAGTCCCATAGTTGACCGACAGGACGCTGAAGCCGACCGAGCCGTAATTCCCGATGTTCCAGGCCACCGCACCGGCATAGTAATTTATGTCCGCAATCCACTGTGTGTAGTCGAGTACCACGTTCACTTTCCCCGTCAGTTCAGCCATTCCCGCCGGGTTATAGAATATCGCATCTGCCCCGGTACCGACAGCATAATATGCTTCGCCCATTCCACTAGCCACGGGAGAGATACTCACCAACTGGAAGTTCATTGTGCTCTGTGCCACCTTATTGATCGTCACTTGAGCTCGAACTGTCGAAACGGACAGAGATAGGATTGAAATGAGCAGGAAGTTCTTCAAATTATTTATCATAGTAATCTTCATCGCTCACCTCACAACCAGGAATTTTTGATACGACACTCTTCCATCGGGTGTCTGGAAGACCGCGATGTACACACCGCTGTAAATTACCTGCTGGCTGGAAGTAAGCATCGTCCAAGTTTCCGATCCTCCGCTCGTTCCCGGGGTCGGGTGATTGATAGTCTGGACTAGATCTCCATTCTCCGTGTATATTTTGATGGTACAGACAGCAGGTAAATTGTAAAAGACTATTGCTCTTCCATCTGTTGCACCCAATCCGCGGCTAGCAGAATATAGTAGTGGGTCTTTGATGTTATACGGATTCGGTACAATCCTGATTTTCGAGAGGTCGTCCTGGGCAAAATTGGTGGGCCTGGCAAAATAGAAATTCGGATACATTGCCCGTCCGCTGTATATGATCTTCCCTCGTGTGGTAGGATCGGCGGCGGGGTCGTTGTAGGGTATCCTTGCTTTTGCCTGGACATAGTAATAAACTTGTGCTCCATAGTATGCAATCGAGTCATTGAATAGGTGAGTGACACCCAGGTCAGTCGAATCAGAATTGTAGATCGGCTGGTAAAAGACCGTATCGAAATTCGAAACTCTTCTCATTATTCTATAGCCGGCGAAATCAGGCATCTGTTCAGCCGCAGGGTCGGACCACTGGATTTGAATTGCACCCGCCGTCGGCGCAATAGTTACAGTTTGCGGCGGAGGGGGAGCTTGTGGTATGCTATAATCATGTTCGTAATTCCATTTTGCCCGCCAGGCGCTCAGCATTACCGAATCAATTCCCAAACTGATCCAGCGATCCTTTATCATGTCCTCATCTGTAGCTCCGGCAGGAAATGCGAAGTTGCTGGGCAACAAGCCCGTTCTGGCATTCCACCCGGGGATTTGTGACGCATTCGGCGGATCTTTCAGAGTGCCGTCAAGCCACTCCTGACCTATCTCTTGACCCATACGATAACCTATGCCGGCAAAACCACTCGCGTAAACGATATGAAGTTTCTGTCCCGGATAAAAAGTATACGGACCAAAGCTGCAGCTCCGGTAAGAGATGCCCTCGTACTGCCCTGCCGGATTAGCGGTGTAGTCGGCTGTACCAAGTTCATCATTGTTGAATCCATGATATGCACCCGTGGTTTCGCCGGTCATCGGATAGACGTTCGAGAATGCTCCCCTGATTGCATAAAAGTTTTTGTTGCCATACAGATCACTTGCCTGGTTAAATGGAATGGCAGTGGCAACACCCATGTACGTTACTTTTGGTTCAAGCGGATCATCGATATCCTGTGTAGAATCCGTATACGGCTCTCTAGACGCATGTAGGATCGCATAATAATTCATGTTCGGCATAAGGAGCCTGCCGTTCTGGGACACTTGTGGCGCTCCCATGTCATCGCCGGGAAGCTTGGGATTATCCGCACTATACTCATAAAAGACACGCATCGTATCGCCGGGCCGTCCGCCGTAGTAATGCTGCCACACCATGGTAGGGTCGAACGTCCCCTGCGGATTGTTCCCGTTAGAGTAATACATGTTGGCACCCGTCTCCTGCATGTTTATGTAGAGACTGTCGAGGGTATCGCCTCCAACATTTGTGAACACCAGATCAGTGATAACGTAATCGTTATTGTAATTCTGCGACCAGGCATAGACTTTTCTATCTATCGTCACACCAAGGATAGTCGAATCGACAACTTCGGCCGCTTCGTCGTAGGTGTGGTTCGCGAAGCCGGGGTAATCAGGATTATAAGTTCCGAAAAGTGAAATATTTCCTGAGGCGCCACCGATCTGAATTGTCGGGTATTTGTACCTGAGATAATTGGTTAAAGTCTGTATGACCCTTCCGATCGGCATAGAGTCAGTTACGGTCGAATACACCGCCACATTCTCAATTGAGTCTGTTAGCGGGTTAAACCAGTGAGTAGCGGTGAGGTAGATCCCTGATCCGGTGAATGCCTGCGCATATTGAGACCTGTCGGCCGCAATGCCATAGTCATTCGGGAAGAAACCGCCGCGCGGATCGAAGTTCATTTTCCCGCCGTTTGCCGCCATGCCGAGCCACAAGCGGCCGAGACGTATCGTTGTTGTTTGAAGCTCGGGCGACTGAGATTGGGCGAGTGCGAGTGCACTTGTAGACAACAGCATTAACAATACAATCGCGGGGATCCCTCTGGACGTGCCTTCGGGTTTTCTGAATTCAAAAAATCTCATGAGAATCTCCATTGATTGAGCTTTCAAAAATCAACTCTTATTCCAAACCAAATATCTCTTGGCTGGCCGTACAGAAATACGCTGGCATAATCCGGATCATTGATATACGGCTTGCTGCCCGACCTCAGGTCGCCGACATGGTCGTGGCCGGGGATATACAAACCGGGGTTCTGCTGCCGGAGTTGATCGTATGCGGGTGAATTGTACATCGGAAGATGAAGCGACATCAGATACTGCGCCTCATCCGAATTGTTAGGAGCATAGTCATTCGATGAGGTGAGTTCGCTTGAAAAAGCGTACATGTTCCCCATCTCGTTCACTTTCAGATTCAGTACATTCGTGATGTTGACGTATGCAGCGATATTTATTCCGCCGACCCTGAACATCCTCGTCAATTTCATGTCGAGTCGGTAGTATGCAGGCCACTGCAGATTATCGCTCAGGTGGACATCGTTTAGCGGGTTCCATGTGAAATAATCTCCGGCCTGCCATTCCCCGAATAAGGTTAGCTCCCAATCTCCGAGAAGATCAAGACCGGCGGGTTGAGGTCCCCAATGAGTCGGGGACCTGAAAGTTACATCTGCGTTCAGCCGGGGCTGAGGAAGTGTCGGGACTTCGTTCGCCTGATAAAGATTTGACTGATCCGTGACCGGAATATCATATATGTATTGGACTCCCGTGTTGCCGGTCTTGGTGAGCATGTAATTGAAATTCAACCAGCCATTTATCCAGGAGTTGTCGTTCTTGGAAAGGTTTATTTCAATCCCCTGTATGCTTTGGTACTGATTGTTGAGATAACCGGTGTAGTTGAGACCGAGTGATGATCCGACGGTCTGATAAGTGACCTGCCCTTCCTGTCCCGATACGTCTTTGTAATAGCCTGAGACGCGCATCATCAGTGAGGAGTAGACATTGTACTCGACACCGAGTTCATAAGAAGTCGTCAGCGGAGGCTCAAGGTTAGGATTCGACATTTGATACAGACCGTTTTTTGTGTACCGGTAGGTAAACTCATACATAGAAAAGTATGGAGGGTTGGATCTAAACTGACCGTAATTGAAATAGAACTTCGAGCGATCCGTTATCGGGAACGATACTCCGATCCGCGGACTCACCGTCAAATAGTTCTTTATTTCCTGGAGGAAGCCGGGTACCGAGTCGTTATACGCGTACCACAGATGCCATATGTACGAATTCCCCGAGTTGAGATATGAATAGAGAGAAGTATCGACCGTCTGCGGCCGGAAGATCGGGGCAAAAGGCTGCGCCGGCCAGAGACCGCCGCCGCCGAAATAGTAATCGAACCTGACACCCAGATTCGCTACGATCCCTTCGTAGTTTATCTGGTCCTGAACGTACACTCCCGTTTGACTCGGCGTGCGATGGTAGTTGAACTCATAAGTGTTGTAAGCGTTGTTGTTCCACTGTTCCCAAAAATTATGCTGAAGGTCGAACATGTTGAACTCAACTCCCGTTTTCACGAAGTTGTGATCGCCGATCTGGGATGACAAATCGAACTTCAACTCGTACTGGTATGTCTTCGAGTTATCGTGGAGATCACCCTCTTTACCTCTGAACCTGAATGTCGACATTCCAATTGGAGTATCGTAGCTTGGAAACGTATAGCCATTGACATCATGAGTGCCCGAGAGTGCGAACTTGCCATAGGGGGATTCATCGAGATTGAACGGCCCGATCTGTGTGATCTGAGTTGTATCTCTATTCATACCGGTAGGCGAATAATCCGAGATCCCAAGTCTGCTCACGGTAAACTGGTAATATGTTTTGGAGCTGATTAACTGGTTTAATGTCACTCCGGTCATGACCGTCGTCTGATTAAGGATGGGGAAATACGCCTGGTCATAGAGATAGTTGTAATTGTCTCCGGTAATACCGGAATTATCGAAGATGTAATTGAGATTATCTTGAAGCATGAATCCGCCGCGGCCGGAAATATCCGGTGCGTCACCGGAGGCTGGCCTTATGGGACTCACCCCGATCTCGCGTTTCCAAAGACCGTTCAGGGTAACCGTTATATCACTTGATGGAGCTGACTTGACCGTGAGAAGAGACGTGGAGGTGAAACTATTGTCGAGAGTCACCGGCTCTATATAATTGGAGCTCTTAGTATTGTTCGAAACGTAGAAGGTGGCACCCCCGAGTGCCTTTCCGATGAACGGAACAGGTCCGCCGAAACCTCCGTCGAGGTTATAGTCGCTTCCTTGTTCATGATTGGCGTGGTTCTGAAATGCATTGTCAGTCGCACCGAGTAACGAATCTGCTTGTGCCATAGTCATGTTTCCGAGGATCGTCGGATCTTTCGCAATCTGTTGCTGAAGACCTTGATAGTCCGGAACCGACATCGTCATCCAGGAACTCAGCAGATACAATTCCAGAGGAGACGCCTGCTGGGCAAGAGGCTTACCTGTATTATATTGCGCGGCATAGTGGTCCCATCCAAGGAAAGCTGCGTGTTGATTCTGCTGGTACTGGTCCCAAACACCGGATTGTGTCCCGGAGAAGGCCACGGACGGGTTGAGGTAAGGTGCAAGGAAAGGATTTGTCGGATCATATAGCGATTGTCCGAACCTTCTCATATGGGACTGGTCGGCTGAGATGTCGAGGGTCGCATGATACGCATTCTCGGTTCCCGTTTTTGTCGTGATGTTAATTAGCCCGGACCTGAAATTTCCGTACTCCGCGCTGTAGCCTCCTGACAATACTGAGACTTGCTCAATAGCGCTTAGGGGGATGCTCGTCTCCGCATTACCCACGGCGGCATTGTCGTAAGCCAAACCATTCACTAATGTTCCCACCTGGTCTGCGGACCCGCCCCTGATTGTAAGGAACCCGTTGCCGGTCGTCGAAACCCCCGGCAGCTTTGCGAGAAAAGCATTGATCTCCCTTATGCCAGCAGTATTCGTAATTTGTGCACCGGTAGAAACCAACTGCGTACTCGAGACTTCACGGTGTAGCTGGTTCCGCTGGGCTACCACGACCACTTCCTTAGTCTGTATTTCAGAAGATTGAAGTTGGAAATCCACAGTAGCTACTCTGTCAAGGGAAACAAGCACATCCTTTACAAGCATCGGGGTATATCCAACCATGGATGCCTTAACCTCGTACGTGCCGACGGGAACATTCACAACAAAATATTTACCGTTGAGATCTGTAACCGCACCGAGGTTTGTCCCGACAACAAGAACGTTCACACCGGGAAGTGCCTCTCCGGTTTTCGCGTCCACAACAGTGCCCTGGATACGGCTACGAGACTGAGAATAGGCCGCGACTGAGGACAGCGATATGACAATCATGAATGAGAAGAGAATTTGAAAAGTTTTAGGAAGTACAATGCTCCTCATGTCTTACTCCTAAGCATTTTTATTCCCGGATCAACTCTGGGATCCGGAAATTTACCGAGATGTAGATTCCTGGCCGGGGACGGCCAGCACAAAATGTTCGGTCGCCATTTGAAAGAGCTGGTAAGGCAAGCTGTTGACGAGAGGTGTGGCTCCAAAACGAGCTTTGAGTGATTTGGATTTGAAGAATCTGCGGAAGAACGATTGCCGTACCAAAACGCGAATTTTGCCCTTTCCTTTCAATGTTTCCGATAAAGTTTTCGATTAAGTAATCGGTTACTTTATGCGAAGAAATTTGGACAAATAAAGATTCATTGTCAAGTTATTTTTTATTCGCAAACCGACTCCGGAAGCAGCAACCAACTTTCCGGCGGCATCCTTACAATTCAATGACCGCTTTCAGAACCCCATCCTGATAATTGGCCGCCGTGCTGAACGCCGCTGCCGTCCTCTCAAGTGTAAACCTGTGGGTAACCAGCATCTCGGGTGTGCACTCTCCAGACGCAATTGCATCGATCACCGGTTGCATACTCTTGTTCTGACGCCTTACGTTGTAGATCGCAATTTCTTTTCTCCTCAACAGGTTCATATCGAAGGAGACTCTGTCCAGCTCTGGAATTCCGACGATGAAGAGCAATCCACCGGGCTTCAGCAGTTCAATCGCCTGGTCAAGCGCCTCCTGCTGACCGCAGCACTCGAACGCGACATCAAACATTTCCGGATTCACGTTCATCGCCGACCCGATTACGTCCCCGCTGTCGGCATTCACCGTCAATGACGCACCGAGCTTCCGGGCGGCACCAAGTCTATAGCCTAACCTGTCGGTGACCATGATCGTGCCACGAAGTACTCTCCTCAAGAACATCAACGTCCCAAGCCCGATAGGTCCGACACCAAGCACCGCCGAAGTCAGGTGACCATCACCGATCGCCGATGAGCGCTGGCTGGCCACCGCCGCGACCATGAGCTTCACTGCATAATGACCAATCGACAACGGCTCGACCAGTGCCGCCAGTTCCGGAGTGAATCTTGCCGGCACCGGATAGCAGTTCTTCTCCGGAATAACTAAGAATTCCTGAAGGCAACCTTCGGCTTGCCCCGGGGATCCGAGAAATCGCTGGTTCAAGCAAGTGTGTTCCCTGCCATTCAGACATTGCGAACATTGGCCGCATGAGATACAAGGGTCTATCGCAACCATATCACCAGGCTTGACCCTTTGAACGTTATTGCCAACTTCCTCCACTACCGCAGAACATTCGTGTCCGATAGTGAAAGGAAATTTGACGACTTGCGACCCGATTCTCCCTTCTTTGAAGTAGTGAAGATCAGATCCGCAAACGCCCACGGTTTTCACCCGCAGCAAGACTTCGCTGGTATCCGCGATGGTCGGCTTTCGGATCTCGACTATCTCGAATTTGCGAACGCCTGACAGCACTGCCTTTTTCACTTCATGTAACTCCTGACATCAAGGGCTTTCATACCTGCACCTGCGGCGCCTATCAATCCTGCATCACCATCTTCGAACACCAGGCAGAACGACGGATCGACCTTCATCCTTCGTGAAGCTTCAAGGAATATTTCAGGATCAGGTTTAGGTCTATAAGGATCATCTGCCGTAAGTATTACTTCGAAAAGATCCAGGATCCCTACCGCAAGCAACTCTGACTGAACCACCTTCTTCACTCCGCCCGATACAACGGCAAGAGGCAGCTTCCCGTGGAACAAGTTTGCAACTGCGACCACCGGTTCTATCGCCGCCACTTGATCAAGGTGAGACAAGAAAATCTGATGTTTAAGATCGACAATTCTTTCCGGGTCAATTCCAGTTCGGAAAGCGTCGTTGTATTGCCGGACGATCTCCGTTTCTTTCATGCCGCGTCTCGCAGCAATGAACCGCTCATCGAGATTCACACCAAACCTGACAAAAGCCTCCCGCCAGGCATGCATGTGTGTCGGCATGGAATCCACAAGAGTCCCGTCACAATCAAAGATCAAAGCCTTGATGTCTGGATCGATCACTATTCTCTGCAAAGGCATCCTCAGTCCAACGAATTTGAAAAAGTTGCTACCATAGATAGCAAATATCAAGGACAATCACTTTTTGCCGGTGACCCTGAACCAATCAAAGTCAGCAAACCCTGAGTCGTTAGTTTGGATTCTTCCTGTGCAGAAAATTCCCAATTTTGCGCCGACCCACTCCCCGGGTTGAGCCATGAACGCCGCGCCGGCGTTGGTAAACTCCTTTCCATCGAAGCTATAACCGAATTGGCATGTTGCGCCTTTTGCGACTATCAGCCTGAGGTACACCGTAGTCCTATGCGCTTTGCAGATTATCCGCTCCTTCTCGCTTGTTCCCTCATCTGCATGTTCGCAGGTCGCATAAGCCAAATAAAGACCGCTATCTCTTTCAACGAGGGACAAATACGCATAACTTCTTCCCATCACAATCAAACCCGTTCTGTCCCCGCGAAGCAGCGGCGTAAAAGTAACCTTCGTGGTCGCCTGGAACTCTTCAGCGGGGAACTTCTGAAGCAATAAATTCGGGACAAGCCAATAGTTCTTTAGGTTATCTGGAATCATCCGGGCATAGAGCCGGAGGTAGCCGAGGTTCCCGGCACAATACGCCCAGGTCGCCTCCGGGTTAGCCTGCCACTGCCATTGTAAACCAAGAGTGTTCTCGTTGAATTCATCCGATGTCTGTGGCACCTCTAGTCGATGTCCACTTTTCGCTTCCGGCATTTTGTATTCGATAACCGGTTCACCGACACCGTCGCGGTTCTGATTCACTCCAATCACCGGCCAGTTGTCAAGCCATTTCATCGGCTCGAGCAGATCAACTCTTCCGTATGGGCCTCTATCCTGGAAGTGTATGAACCAAGATTGCCCGTCTTCCGCAGTTACCCATGCACCTTGATGCGGCCCGTTAATGGCAGTCTTGCCCTCAGCAAGCACAACTCTTCTTTCATAAGGGCCGTATATATTTTTTGAACGCAGAACTACCTGCCAACCAAGTTCTACTCCGCCGGCTGGTGAAAAGATGTAGTAGTATCCGCCTCGAAAATACAGCTTCGGGCCCTCAATGCCCGGGTCAAGTCCGTGTCCATCATAAACTATTACCCCTGCATCAAGGACTTTGGTGCCTTCGGCATTCATCATGTTCATCACCAGCACGCTCCTGATGTGCGCCCTGCTTCCCGCGAAAGCGTGAATTAGGTATGCCCTGCCGTCTTTGTCCCAGAAAGGACATGGATCCTCTAACCCCTTTCCTGCCTGCACCAGTATGGGAGCAGACCACGGTCCTGCCGGGTTCTTCGCCTTCACCATATAGATCCCGTATTCGACGTCGGGATAATAAATATAGAACGCACCCTCATGATATCGGATGGAGGGAGCCCACACTCCTTCCCCAGGATGTACTTTGTCATAGTAAGTATATGGCGGGATTCTAGGGAGCGCGTGCCCGATTATTGTCCAATTTATTAGGTCCCTGGAACGCAATATCGGCAGGCCGGGCACAGCATTGAAACTTGATGAGACAAGATAAAAATTAGCTCCTACTCTTATGACATCCGGATCGGAATAGTCGGCGAAGATAATAGGATTGCGGTACATGCCGTGTCCACCGTCCGGGTCGTAAGCCGGTGCAGTGGCAGCATCGGAAAGCTTTTGGGCAGGCGTTCGCGAAGTGGATCCAAGCAAAAAGAAGACGAGACAAAAAAGGGAATGATGCGGTAACGGGATAATGGAATGAAGATGGAAAGAAATTTGCGACGATTGACCGTGCCTTTCATTCCAACCTCACAACAATTTGCCATTCAAACAATCTACTGTTTTTATCACCTATCGCTCCTTCGGATTCCAGCCGCCATTTCCTGCAAAGATCGCTTTCAGTGTGTACTCCTTTGCCTCTGAAGCGCTAAGTTGACTGGACCACTTCACTCTCGCGGCAGGATCTGCGCCCGGACCTGTCGACTCGAACTCCGAGTACCTCGCTGTCTTTTCACGTTCAGGTTTGTTCCAGTTGAACCATCCCGCCGGATCAATCTGCGCTCCGAGATAGCAGTTCAAGAAAGCCACCGCCGCGTACGGCCTCCAGGGTCTTCCGAGAAAGACTTTGGTAATACCGTAAGCCGCAATCAACCTGCAATTGCGGAACACAAAACCATACTTCTGGGATTCTGTCGTAGAGGCCGCTGTCACGTATGAATTCTTTTTACTCTTTATGACACAGTCATCGAACACGGCGGTGGCCGCGCCAAAAATAAAATCGGTAGTCCCTTCAATATAGCAATGTCTGTAGTACTCGCGACTTGAATCGATCCCGGCGAACAACGTGTCCTGATCGCCGACAATCCTGCAGTTGACAAAGACACACCTGTCAGCTTCGACATCGAGGGCAACTGCCTGCCCCACGGGTCCGGCAGAATTCTCGAACGTAACATCCTCTGCATGGAACCCATTCCCGCGGACAAGGAAGGTATATGAAGTAAAAGTGTTTATCGTGTCTCTTCCGTGGTAATCATTGTACTCAATTACCGTGCTGTCTTTACTTTCGCCGATAAGCCATACATTCGTTTTCCATGACGGCACCATGACTTTTTCATGGTACACGCCATTCTTCACAAAAATCTTCACGGGTGATTGGGCAAAGTCGGGAACGGAATTTATCGCAGCCTGGATCGTGACGAAATTCCCCGAACCATCTTTGGCGACGACGATTTCGTAACTGGAATTGCCGGCCGAGAATTTTTCGTCAACAATGGGATCTCTCGACGGAGGCGTACCGCCCAGAAAAGGGAAAGACAACAACAATGTGAATGCCCACATCAACTTCTCTTTCTTCATAGTCCCGTCCTTCCAATGATGTTAATGATAAAAACTTAACCGGTAACTCCGAATTGTACAACAAAGACATGGGATCAGGGCTCTGTTCCGAAAGAGATTTCAAGCAGGAAGAGGAAAAACTTCGACTCACTTTCTCCGACGATGCCACAGGTGAGTCGCCTTCATTTCAATTACAGGTAATTCGCCACCAATGCTTCGAAGAGTTCCTGCTTGCCGCTTGTCTTATTAGGCTCGCCATTCTTCGACGTGTAAACGTGTAAATCTTCCAGCTTCAACTTGCCTTTCTCAAAGTCAGCACCCTTACCCGAGTCGAAGGAAGCATATCTCTTCTTTCTAAGCTCAGTGTAATCAGATTCTTTCAGAATACGATCGGCTACTATCAGTGCGCGTGCAAAATTATCCATGCCCGATATGTGTGCGATGAACATGTCTTCGGGATCCGTAGAGTTCCTTCTCACCTTCGCATCGAAGTTCGTGCCGCCGGTCTTGAACCCGCCGGCATCGAGCATGACAATCATGGCTTCGGTGAGCTCATAAATGTTTGTCGGGAACTGGTCTGTATCCCAGCCGTTCTGGTAATCTCCGCGGTTCGCGTCTATGCTGCCAAGAAAACCGGAGTTGGCAGCGACCTGCAGTTCATGCTGGAATGTGTGAGAGGCAAGCGTCGCGTGATTAACCTCGATGTTCAATTTGAAATCTTTCGTTAAATCATACTGCCGCAAGAACCCGATCACGGTGGCGGCGTCGAAGTCATATTGGTGCTTCATCGGCTCCATCGGCTTCGGTTCGATCAGGTAAGTTCCTTTGAATCCTTGCTTCCTGCCATAGTCTGCGGCCATGTGGAGAAACATTGCCATGTGGTCGAGTTCCCGCTTCATGTTCGTGTTGAGAAGCGACATATATCCTTCTCTTCCTCCCCAGAAGACGTAGTTCGCTCCACCGAGTGCGATTGTGGCATCGATTGCGTTCTTAAGCTGCGCGCCTGCGTACGCAACGACAGAGAAATCAGGATTAGTGCCTGCACCGTTCATGTACCTGATGTTTGAGAACAGATTCGCCGTACCCCAAAGGAGTTTTACGCCCGATGCTTTCTGCTTCGTCCTGGCGTAATCTACCGATGCGGCCAGCCTTTTCTCCGACTCAGCGACCGTATCGCCCTCCTGGACAAGGTCGAAGTCATGGAAGCAGTAGAACGGAGCACCCAACTTCGTTATGAACTCAAAAGCCGCATCCATCTTCTCTTTCGCCCGACCTACGGGATCAGAGTGTTTCAACCAGGGCAGCTCTCGGGCGCTCGGCCCAAAAGGATCCTGACCGCTCTCACCGAAGGAATGCCAGTACGCAACGGCAAACCTGAAATGATCCTCCATCTTCTTCCCCGCGACGACTTTTTCTGCATCATACCACTTGAATGCGAGCGGGTTCTTCGACTCTTTCCCCTCGTATTTGATCTGCCCGATTCCCTTGAAATATTCTTTGTCACCTATTGTCAGTTTTAGTTTCATATTTAGCTCCGACTATTTTAGTCGCTTTTGTAATTCAACAAGCCACCTGTCGAAGGCATTAGAAAAGGAATCCGCCCTCATCAGGTTGGGTTCCACCGTCGCCAGACATCGGAGCCCACTGAAAGTTTCTTCGAAAGAGTGATACAATCCCGCACCGTATGCTGCGCCCCTGGCGGCACCGAGTGCGCTGTCAGTATTGTACAATTGGATGCATGTTCCGCTCAAAGTGGAGATTGTCTCTCTGAATGTAGAACTCAGAAACATGTTCGCCATCCCCGCCCGGATGACTGATGAGTTCACGGACAATTCCTTTAGTATATTCATTCCGTAATAGAACGAGAATCCGACGCCTTCTATCACAGACCTGATCAAATGTTTTCTCGTATGTTTGTTGAAATCGAGTCCTGCAAAAGAGGCCCCGGGATTTCTGTTCCCCAGTATCCGCTCTGCCCCATTTCCAAACGGCAAGAATATAAGTCCATCCGAACCGACCCTGACGTTCTCGGAACTCTCATTCATCTTTTCGTAACTCAGACCAGAATCGAAGAACATCTTCCTAATCCAGTTATACGAGATTCCCGTCCCATTGATACAAAGAAGTATCCCAAGTCGCTTTTCAGAATGTGAGTGGTTGACGTGCGCAAATGTATTCACCCTGCCTTGCCTATCGAACTTCACCTGGTCGCTGACGCCGTAAACCACACCGGAAGTCCCGGCTGTCGCGGCGACTTCGCCCGATCTCAGGACGTTCAGCGAAAAAGCATTGTTGGGCTGGTCACCTGCCCTGTAAGTGACAGGTGTCCCTTTTTTCAATCCAAGCTCAGAAGCTGCAGCTTCCGACAGTTTACCCTGATCACCGAAGGTCGGCACAATCTCCGGGAGCATATCGGCACCAATACCGAGGTGCTCCATCATGAACTCGGCAGGCCCGTCCTCCACAAAATTCCAGAGGACGCCTTCCGAAAGGCCTTCCGCCGTGGTCGTGACTTCCCCCGTCAGTTTCATGGCAATATAGTCGCCGGGCAGCATGAACTTGAAAGTGCGGTCGAAGATCGACTTCTCGTTTTCTATGACCCATTTCAGCTTTGAAGCGGTGAAGTTGCCCGGTGAGTTAAGAAGAAAATTGAGGCACTTCTCTTCTCCCACCTGTTTGAATGCTCTATCTCCGATTTCCACCGCCCGGCTGTCACACCAGATTATCGATGGCCTTAAGACTCTATTCTCCCGATCGACGATCACAAGCCCGTGCATTTGATACGTTATACCTATGCCCGCAATCTCCGACGGCGGTCTGCTTGAATCTCTCAACAAGTAGGCAGTGACGACTTTCACCGCATCCCACCATGATTGAGGATCCTGCTCTGCCCATCCAGGTTTTGAAGATTGGATTTGCATTTCGGCTTTCGGATGTGAGCTATGCGAAACCTGCTCGCCAGAGTCTACGTCGTAAAGCGAAGCTTTGATCGACGAACTTCCAATGTCATACCCGATGGTCAACATTCCATCAGACCTTCGGTTACTTGGTTGAAAACTTGTAGATGGTGGTTTGGTGGTACACCTGGCCAGGGTTCAAGACGGTAGACGGGAAATTCTTATGGTTCGGCGAATCAGGATAATGCTGGGCTTCAAGGCAAAGCGCGCACCGGTATTGATAATGTATTCCGCCCTTTCCTATGACCGAGCTGTTCAGGTAGTTTCCGGTGTAGAATTGTATTCCGGGTTGATCGGTCAGAACTTCCATGAATCTGCCGCTTTTCGGATCGTAGACGGTCGCAGCCACTCTCACTTTGCCGGTATAGTCGTTCAACACCCAATTTTGATCGTACCCTTTTCCATACTTAAGCTGGATGTTGTCTTCGTTGATTCTAAGTCCGATTTCGGTAGGTTTTCTAAAATCGAATGGAGTTCCCTTCACGCTTTCAATTTGTCCGGTAGGAATCGAAAGGCTGTCCGTAGGCGTGTACTTGTCGGAGTTTATCATCACATCCTCATCGAGAATCGAACTCGCCGGGTCGCCTGAGAGATTGAAATAACAGTGACTTGTCAAGTTTATAACCGTCGGCTTGCTTGTGGTTGCCTCGTACTTGATCACCAGTTCGTCCTGATCGTTCACCGAATACCAGACGTGAGCAACGACTTTTCCGGGGAAACCTTCCTCGCCATCCGGACTAACGTAAGACATCTCAATGGTCGGCGATTTGGCATCCTTTACAACTTCCGCCTTCCATATTCTCTTGTTGAAGCCGATCGTACCACCATGCAGCATATTCCCTCGATCGTTGACCGGTATCTGGTAGGTCTTTCCATCGAGAACGAACCTTCCCTTTTCAATCCTGTTGGCATATCGGCCGATCAGTCCGCCGAAATACGAATTACCGTTTGCATAGTCGGTCGGATTATCATACCCGAGCAGGATATCCTGAACCTTCCCGTTTTTATCCGGTACTTTCAACCTCACGACTGTGGCGCCATAATTAATAATGGTTGCGCTCATTTCCTTGTCGTTGGTGAGAGTGTAGGCGTGAATCTTCTCACCGTTTTGAAGAGTTCCGAATAATGCTTCGCTGACGCCTTTCATCGACTTTCCATTTGCATTGGATGAGAGTACCATACAAAAGAATAGAGCCGGAAAGACAGAAATTTTGGATAGCATCTTTTGCTCCTTTCAAGATGACAGTTGAGAAATGAGTCTAAGAAACGAATTTCCAGGTCCAAACCAGAAGAATATTAAGTTTCATTCCGCTCAAATGAAAGCCCATTCACGCCGATCATTAACCAAATTGCGCAAGCCCCCATCTTACGTCCTGCCAGATCCGTTCAGCGTTAAGAACTCTCGACACGAACGAAGTCAGTCAGGGCGCCGAATGCAGTCTCCGGAATTCGCGTAGACCTATTCCCTTTTCTTTGCGGAAATATCGTGCTATATGTTCCGCATCCGAAAAATTGTATCGGGATATGATCTCAGCTATCGGCATACTTGTCTCTATAAGGAGTTGTTCGATCAGTTCCACTCTCCGCCTCCTTATTTCCCGATGGATGGAGCGACCTACCGCTCTTCCGAACCTGGTTTCGAGACCCCGCCTGCTTAGTGAAGTGCTTCCGACAACTTCAATTACACTTATCCGCTCTCTGGCATTTGTCCTTATGAAACATATCGCCTTTACTACCTCAGGATCGTCAACCGCAGTAATGTCTGTGGTTTGTCGCGTGTAGACATGCGATGGATTAACTACAATTTCCTGATTCCCTGCTTTCTGGCCATTCATCATCCTGTCCAAAAGCGCGGCGGCAGCAAAACCGCCATTCTCGGTATCGAGTGCCACGCTTGTGAGGGGGGATCGCAGATGTCGCAAATGACAGAATCATTATCGACTCCCACCACTGCAACATCTTCGGGGACCCCGAGACCTGCTACCTTACACGCCTCCAGAACGTGCTGTCCCCTATCGTCGTTGCATGCCATCACGCCCAGAGGTTTTGGAAGGGATTTCAACCACGCTGCAATCCTCCGTTGCTCACTGAGCCAAGACTCTATTTTCTTAGGCTGGGGGCGCCGATAAACTGCGGTCATGTAACCGGCGTCTTTCAGGATTTTCGAAAAAAACCTCTCCCTTTCTTCCGACCAATAGTATCCGCTGAAACCACAGTAGGCAAAGGACCTGAAGCCTCTTTCAAGAAGATGTTCTGCAGCTGAAACGGAAATCGCGTACGAGTTGGTAATTACCGAGGAAGACTTTACAGCTCTGCTCGGACCGTGGATAACGGTTATGGTCGGAAGGTCCAAGTCCAGCAGCTGCCTGCTGATTAGCGAATCCCTCATTATGATTCCGTCAGCTCCCCAATTCCTGATTCGAGGAATGTGAGTCTCAAGCCCCCGAGGCTCCCTGTAGAACGCCCATGGGCCATGCAATTTCGAGTACTTTGCTATACCGTAGAGGAGACCCCGACCGAATGCCCGTGAGGTTTCAATAAACAATATTACTCTTGGGATGTGAGCCATCTGCCAGGAGAAATATTAATCAAAATTGATTTCAGAGGGAACCCTCTCGCGGTTCCCCCATTCACCTGGCAGCGCATCTGAGTGTTGCGTCGAAGGGAAACGAGGTGTATTGAATAAGATCGCTCGACGGGAGACGTTAGGGCTGACAGAAACGGGAAGGACGCCGAAGGTCTAGGAACGGCTGAGACAAGAACACCGGCAGGCTCTCCCTCCCCGCTATCGGCAGGGGTCACAAAAGCCAGGCCTAATGACTCAGCTTACTGATTCAGAAGCTTGTGAATTTTCTTTGCGAGTTCATAGGCAGTGAAGGGCTTCTGAAGGAATTCGACTCCCTCGCCCAAAACACCTTCCGGCGCTAAAACGTTTTCCGTGTAGCCCGACATGAAGATAGTCTTGATACCAGGTCTTAGCTTTGAAATCTTTTCGCCAAGTTCCTTACCGCTCATTCCAGGCATTATCACGTCGGTCAGGAGCAAATGGATCTTGTCGCCGTAAGCTTCACAGAATGTCAATGCCTCTTCCGGACCGAGAGCGGTCATTACCTTGTACCCGTATTCTTCCAGGCTGGTCTTGACAAGCTGGAGCAGGTCGGCCTGGTCTTCCACCAGCAGGACGGTAGCATTCCCTTTTAGCGACTCGTCTGAGACGAACTGTTCGACAGGCTTGGAAGCCGGCTCGGAATGCCGGGGCAAATAGACATAGAATGTGGTACCCGCATCAGGCGCGCTTGTAACTGTGATTACGCCGTTAGCGCGTTTTACAATTCCGTAAACCGTCGCGAGTCCGAGTCCGGCAGATACGCCCTTTGGCTTAGTCGTGAAGAACGGCTCAAATATCTTCTTCAGCATCGCGGCATCCATGCCCTGACCCGTATCGGCAAAAGTGATCAAAACGTATTCCCCCGGAACAAAGCCGATATTGTTGTGTACAAATGTTTCATCGGCCACAACGTTCGACGTAGTGATGGTTATGTTTCCGGTCCCGCCAGTGATGGCATCTCTTGCATTCGTGGCCAGGTTGACCAGCATTTGATCGAGCTGCGTAGGATCGACCTTGACGTTCCAGACATCTCTGCCGGGTAAGAAATCCAGCTTCAGGTTTTCGCCGACAATCCTGTGGAGCATACCTCTCACGCCGTCAATGGCTGAATTGACATCGACGACTTTCGGCGAGATGGCACCCTTTTGCGCAAAGGCGAGGAGTTGCTTGGTCAGGTCGGCCCCGCGCTTGGTCGCGGTTAAAATGGCTTCGACAGGCATGCGAGCCGGATCCTGATCGTTCAACTTCCGCCTCAGCAGCTCCGCATAACCCAGGATTACCCCAAGTATGTTGTTATAGTCGTGCGCCACGCCGCCGGCAAGTTGGCCTATCCCCTCGAGTTTCTGCGCCTGGAGAAGCTGATCCTCCAAGGATTTCCGCATCGTGATGTCCTGCTTCACGGCCACAAAATGCGAGATAGTCCCTTTCTCATCTTGCACTGGAGCTATTGTCATTTCTTCCGTGTAAGTTGTACCATCCTTCCGGCGATTAACCAGCTCGCCGTGCCAGATCTTGCCTGAGAGTATGGTATCCCAGAGATACTTGTAAAACTTCTTATCGTGTTTGCCGGACTTTATGAGTTCGCTCACTTCTTTGCCGATTGCCTCGGAAGTTGAGTACCCGGTAAGAGACTCGAATGCGGGGTTCGCCCAGACTATAGTCCCATTCCGGTCCGTGACCACAATAGCATTTGCCGCGGTATTTAGAGCTGCGCTCTGGAGTCTTAACTGCTCCTGAACAAAACGTCGATTCGTAATGTCTCGCGCAACCACCTGGATGGAGGGCTTCCCGAGATAGGTTATCGGGGCACTCACGATGTCCACGTCAAAGCCAGATCCGTCAAGGCGAATGAACTTCTCATTATGAAGCTCCATCGGACGTAGAGTCTTTCTGATCTCGTTGATACCGTTTGTTACTTTGGACCTCGAATCGGGGTGAACAATTTCGATCATCGACTTGCCAAGGAGCATCTCTGAGAAATCTGCACGCAGCAATTCGAGAGCGGCAGGGTTGAGGTAGACAAGCTTTCCGTCTGTCAAAACCATTATCGCATCTGGAGACTTATCCACTAGTAGTCGGTGGCGTTCCTCGCTCTCTTCAAGCTTTCTCTTAGCGTTCTTACGTTCGGTTATGTCGTATGCAGTTCCGAACACCGCGAATTCCCCGCGATACATAGTCGTGGATGCGGAGTAGTCGACCCATCGCGAGTCGCCAGACTTTGTAAGTATCTTGACTTCAAAATGACTGGGGACCGATTCGCCCCGCTGCCGGGCGGCACCAAGTTCCTTAGCCAGTTCTCTAAAATCGGGGTGAACTACTTCCCAAAAATCCATTTGCAATAGCTCGTCATCAGGGAATCCGGTCATCTCGCTGCATGCGCGATTCACATATCCCACCTTGTTATTCTGATACATGAAGATGGCAGCAGACGACGACTCGGCGAGGAGCCTGAATTTTTGTTCGCTTTCTCTGAGTGCAGCATCGGCATGTTTGCGCTCGGTTGTATCGAATAGGACAAGCTGAGTCTGCTGGAAATTCCCCTGGTGATCTAACCCGGCCTTTGCCTCCACAAGGACGCTGATTCTCCTGCCGTTCTGGTGCATTACTTCGATCTCCAGATCGCGGACATACCCCGATGACCGGACTTGTTGAATCTTCTCTCCGAATACTAAAGCATAGTCCGGGGAAAGAAACTCTGGAAATGGCTTCCCGACCAATTCCTCCTTCGAATAACCGAGTAAGGTTGCAAAGCCAGGGTTCGCTTCCGTTATAGTCCATTGGGGGTCCAGAATCACAAAAGGCACAGGGGAAGCTTCATAAGAGAGACGATAGCGGAGCTCACTTTCGCGCAGCTCCTTTTCATTTTTCTCGCTTGACGTTATGTCCTCAAATATTCCGATTCCCTCGGTAACCTGTCCAGTGGAAGTAGGAAGGGCGGAGAAAAACGTCCTGACTCTGATATTCTTGGCATCGGTGCGAGAGCGATATTCACCCTCGTATACACGCACCTTTCGTTCAAGTACATTTCGAATTCCGTCGGCAAGATCCTGGCTCGGCAGCTCAAGAAGCTTGAGTCCCAAGATGGATTCTCTGGAAGTCCCCATTATGGACGCGAGACTCTCGTTGCATTCGGTAACGACTCCATTCCGATCGAAGTGCAAGATGCCGAGCGGCGAGCTCTCAAATATTGATTTGTACTTCTCTTCATTCTGCCGGAGCGCCGATTCCGCCTGCTTGCGCTCTGTGCAATCTCTCGCAATTATAACGACAATACCGTCGCCGCCTGCGAGCAGAGCCTGAAGTCGAACTTCTACAGGAAAGGGTGAACCGTCCTTGCGTCGATGAACAGTCTCGAATATTATTCCGCTCGCGTCAGTCGTGTCCATCTGGTTTCTCACTGACCCCCAGGTTTCTGGAGCACGCAGATCATAGATTGTCTTTTCGAGGAGTTCTTCGTGAGAAAATCCGTGCGCCAGCTCTGCCGCACGGTTTGCTTCGACAATTAGACGGTCGGCCTGACGGATGAAAAGTATAATGTCAGATGAGTCTCTGAAGAATAGCTCGTACCTGTTGAGAGGCTGCTGAGTCTGTTTCTTGTGTGTGATGTCTCGGCAGTATCCCTCGCGGTATATAATCTTTCCTTCCCCATTTCTTACGTAGCGGGCGTAATCCTCGAGCCAGACTTCATTTCCGTCTTTCCCCTTGAGGCGGTAGACTTCCGGACGCGAGATAAATTCGGAAACTTCCTCTTCCATCAGAGGTTTCGGGGCTTCAAAGTAAAGTGCATTGACCCCTGCTTCGGATGTCAACTCTTTCGGTGAATAACCCAGCATCTTCGCGAATGCCTCGTTCGCTTCGAGGAAAGCGCCCTCTGGCGAGCTCCGGTAATACCCATCGGCCAGCATCTCAAGCATCTTCCGGGACTTGAGCTCCTGCTCAGATGTGCTCGTGGCATGAACTGGAGCTGCGGCAATTTCATTGACAATAGAATAAACCAAGTCCCTTCCGCCGCTCACAATAGACGAAACTTGCATTTCAACTTCACGCGTGAGTCCACCCGACAACTTCTGTGAAATCGTGACTTTATTTTTTGCGCTCCCTGAAAGTGCCTCAGCCATCTTCGTCGCAAATTCTTCGGGCGAACCGCAGGAAAGATCTTGCATCCGCATGTTTCGTAATATGTCACGTTCGTAACCATAGAAGAGTGCAGCAGACGGATTGGCGTCGATGATTCTGCCTGACTCCTTATCGTAAATGATCATGGCAAGAGTGGTCTCTTCGAACATCCTTTGAAACACCTCTTCGCGACCCGGGTTCGGTTCTCCCGTTTTGCCTTTATCCGTTAACTCACGTATGATTACTAACGCTGCCCTATGTCCGCCGAAGCCCAGACCGTGAGAAGTTATTTCCACCTCTATCACTTCCCCGTTCTTTAGACGGTGGCGCCAGCCGCGCCATTCTCGCATCGAGACCACACCTTGACTTCCTCGTGCAGATTTCTCTACTTCATCTCGAGGGCGAAGATCATGTATAGTCATACTAAGGAAATCAGATCGAGTGTAACCATATCGACGGATCGCAGAATCGTTAACAGCAAGGAAATGCAGAGTATCGAGATCATAAATCCACATAGGTAGTGGATTCGTCTCGAATAGTGAACGATATAGGTTTTCATCGGATAGTGTCGGTTGATCCTGGGAGCTATCTGCCATCATACTTCCTCTCTTGCACACATTGACGCGGCAGAATTCGTTTCATTGGAAGTCAGACGAACGGACAACACCTTCCCCCCTCCCTCTTCGCCATAGGACGAACGGGAGTAAGACACACCCTTCGCGTGCCAATCCGAATAGATTGGCGTTGTCCCTATCATACCTTCTGCTGTACCAATAATCGATGACTGCCATAACGGCCTCGCGAGTGGTAACTCGTGAAGCACACAATAGCGCCCTCCATCAATTGGAGTTTTAAAGTATAATCGAGTCATGTTGAGATTTCAAGTAGATTCCAAAATTGGTGTAACTTTTCACCTTGTATGTGGGACGCCCTATTGCACAAGATAACCTTATTGCAATTTCAATTACTGTGACGCTGCTCTCAAAATTCCGGGATTTTCAGCCAAATAGGTTATCATCGCAATCTATGTTATCGGACGAATCTTCAAAATCTAAACGCAAAACAATGAAGCTTACAAAGACACATTCGGGAAATGGCATGGAGGTCAGCTTCGAACGAAAGCAACCTTTCGTACACCCAGGAATACTCAATTCGCTATAGTCATGATGGGGGCATCTCGCTGTCGAATGTCTTGTTTTTCAGCAGGTCCGCTCACATAGGGTGATCAAACCCTCTCCAGGGCGTTCCAGACCGAGAATCTCTGGAATCAAGTTGCATCTACCTTAGACTTTCCTCCAATCATCCGTAAACGACTCACTCCATAAAGCTTTTGAGGGACGCTGACTCAACTGCAGTTGGATCCGTCATTTGCCTAATGGGTCCACCGGTGTCTTCCAACTATTTCAAGACTCACGCATTGAAGCAACTACAGAACCCCGCTTTCGTCTTACCCGGAGTCGCCCTGCCACTTCTTTGACAAGGATCCGGCCGGACTTCGCGGAGGGGATAATACGACGACGTGAGCTACTTCAGAGGAGATTTTCGACGCGAGAGTTTACAGTGTCCGTTATCTATTGCTGCGGGATCCAAGCAGAACAAAAAGCTCAACCAGTATAACCGATGATCCAACCCTACTACAGGGTAAGCATTAATAGTGTGTCAACAGAATCATGGTCGGGCTTTCGGCACTGTTTCAGGAACTGTAAATCTTCGCCGAGGCCTGGGCGCATTTGCAGACAGCCTGGTCCCCTTCTCGGAAGAAGGTCACAGGAATAGACAGACTATGTCGTCGGGAATTCCAGGAAATTGCGTAGTTCGTCGCTGAGTATGAGCTTGTCTATCAAATAATTAACGTGCTTATAATACTTGAACATTATTTTGCTTTGTTTAAAATAACAGCAAGTAAGGCAATGCCGAGTCCAATAAGCAAGAGTTTCCCCGTATCGTTTACTTGTTTTGCGTCTTGTTCCTGTTT
>JAJYIT010000056.1 GCA_021789975.1 Bacteroidota bacterium | reverse complement strand
AACGAGCCTCGGTCGCAAATCGGATGCCGGGTTGCTTCTTAATCACGCTCAGGACTGGAAGAACCTTTACAATCCGGCGACCGGCTACTTGCAGATGAAGGAACTGAACGGGGACTGGACTCAAGGAAGCCCAGCCCTAATACAACTAAATCAGTAATCGAGGTCATAGTTATGCACAGAAATCATTCACTTCTCGCAATGATAATTGGGATCGCGGCGATCTCTGCGTTTAGTTCTGCACGGCCCGTTGAAGCTCGGGAAATTGTCCTCCAGGATAGCAAAATTCTTGTGGCATTCGATTCGCAGTCCGGTGCACTGACGAAACTCGTCGACAAAACAACGGGATGGACAGTCGAAAGACGCCCTGATCTCGGCATCTCGTTCCGGATGCTTGTTCCGCTGCCTGACCGGCAGGACAATTTCATTCTGGGGCAGAAACAGCGGGCAGAAAGTGTGGAAAAGATATCGGACCATGAAATTCGAATCGAGTGGAAAAGCCTGCTTAGCCAGCATGGCGGAGTGATACCGATAACGTTCGATGCGACCGTGACGCTTAACAATGGCGTCCTGAAGTTCGGTGGAAAGATCGTTAATAGTTCCGACCTAACTCTCCAAACTCTTGATTATCCATACTTCGGGGACTTTAACCCACCTTCTAAGAATTCGTCTCTCCGCGCACGCGCTATGTGGTATGATAACCTCGAATCGCACGAAGTCTATCCTGACTTTGCAAATGGAAAAGGATACTGGGGGGTGTTTTACCCGACTTTTGACTACGATTCGTACCGCAGCCTTTTCTGTCTGATCCAGTCCGGTTCGGAGGGCGTATATATAGAGATGGATAACCCTGACCAGCCGTACCTGATCCAGTATACTTTCGAGCAACATCCGGGAGTCCAATCTACCGTAACAAACGCCGTACCTGAGTCTGGTGATATTCCCGGCAAACCTCTCGCCGGAGACGGCTCGGACACCACCGTGCCTGTTCATCTGGAATTCCGCACGTGTCATTTTCTCTTTGTTCATCCTCATTCCGATATGAATCTTGTGCCGGTTGTGGTCCAGTGCTACCGCGGCGACTGGCATTCCGGAGTGGATATTTACAAGAAGTGGCGAAAGGCATGGTACGTGCAGCCGCAGCTTCCGAATTGGGTCAAGAAAGTCAATTCGTGGCAGCAGCTTCAGATCGACTCTCCCGTCCAGGATTGGCGTGTGCCGTATGACAGCCTTGTCTCATACGGAAAGGAATGTGCGGAAAGTGGAGTGGATGCGATACAGCTTGTGGGCTGGAACATCGGCGGCCAGGACGGCCATGACCCGCAGATGTCCACCGACCCTCATCTCGGAACGACGCAGCAGCTTCGTAACGCCATTAAGAAGATACAGGGGATGGGGGTACATATCATCCTGTTTGGAAAATTGAATTGGGCCGATCGGACGACCGAGTGGGCAAAGACCGAGCTTTACAAGTATGCAGCGACCGATCCATACGGCATTCCGTATAGACAGGGAGGCTACAGCTACTATACACCGGTCCAGCTTGCAGGTATAAACAATCATGTTCGGTACGTTATGGACGTGCTCGATCCGGCATATCGCGCAGTTGCAGTGGGGCAATTCGATAAGCTCCTTTCGCTCGGCGCATCCGGCTGGCTCGTTGACGAAGTGTGCCATCATGATGGAGTGAAATATTCGTTTGCTCCAGGCCATGGCTATACTCCGCCGGGGTTCATTTATGCCGGCGATTTGCCGTTCGCGCGTGGGCTGCGTGCCGCTGCCGATAGTGCGGCAGGTCCTGATTTCCTCTTTGCCGGAGAAGGTCCGCAGGATTGGTTGACACAATATTATCCTTTCACATACACACGGATTGGATCTGGTTCGACACCGGTCCAACGGTATATCGATCCGGAGGAACCTATCATGATCGCTGTTACAGGGTTCGATGACCGCCCGATGATTAACTTCGCGTTGTTGGATCGCTACATCATCGAGTACGAACCTTACAATTTCAAGGGTTATTTATCCGATTTCCCTTTGACATTGACTTACGGGAAGAAAGTCGATGCACTTCGCAAGCGCTACGCGAATTATTTGTGGTATGCGAAATTCCGCGACACGATTGGTGCAAAGGTAAAGGCAAATGGCAACTGCCGGTACTCAGTATTCGATGCGAAAAACGGGAAGAGAGCCGTCGTTGTGGTCAACATGGAAGCGAATAGACCGATAACTGCCACAGTAAGACTTCCGCATCACGGCTCACTTGTCGTGGCGACACCGGAACATCAAACCGCCCTTCCAACGACGGGCAGAGTTCACATACCTGCACAGTCTGCCGCCGTCATCATGGAGCGATGAACACCGAAGTTCCAATATTGAAGATGGAGCACATCTCGAAGTCCTTCGGAGGTGTCCCCGTCCTTATCGATGTCAACTTCGAACTGAGCCGCAGCCAGGTGCACGCAGTCACCGGCGAGAACGGAGCGGGGAAATCCACGTTGATGAAGATTCTCGCAGGTGTCCATCATGCCGACAGCGGAAGAATCTTGCTGAACGGTAACGAGGTGAACGTCCGTAGCCCGAAGTCAGCGATAAGTATGGGCATCGCCATGATTCAACAGGAGCTCAACCCCGTAAGAGAGATGACAGTTTCAGAAAACATTTTCCTGGGAAAGGAGCCGTGTTTCGGATCGACAGGCGTAGTCAACCGGAATAAACAAAGACAGCTTGCCCGCAATCTCTTTCAGACACTGGATTTTCCGCTCGATCCCGATGCAAAGATGGGAAGCTTGTCGGTTGCCGAAATGCAGATGGCCGAAATTGCAAAGGCCGTTTCCTACAACTCCAGTTTCATCATTATGGACGAGCCGACCTCGGCGCTGAGCGGGAGGGAAGTAGAAAAACTATTCAAGATCATTGACAGTCTCAAGTCAAGAGACATTGCTGTCATTTACATTTCTCACAAGCTCGACGAGATCTTCAGAATTGCTGATGTAATCACAGTCCTTCGGGATGGGAAGTACATCGAGACTCGTCCGGTGAGTGAGTTTGATCATAACACTCTGGTCAGACTCATGGTGGGACGGGAAATTCATGAAATGTTTCCCAAGACAAATGTGAGCGCGGGTCCGATTACAGTTGCGGTGGAAGGATTGACAAAGGCCGGTGTGTTCACTGACGTGAATGTTCAGGCACATCGGGGCGAGGTGCTGGGGATTGCCGGACTTATGGGTGCCGGACGCACTGAGTTGGTCGAGACAATATTCGGTTTGAGGCAAGCTGATGCCGGCACCGTCAGAGTCAATGGCGTTGAATTGAAGATCAAGTCACCTGCCGATGCGATGGAGCATGGTATCGCCCTTATTACGGATGATCGAAAGCTCAAGGGCTTGAACCTGACGGCATCCGTCAGAGACAACATCACATTGGTGAATCTCAAATCATACAGCCGCTACGGTCAGATTCTGCGCCTGAAAAAGGAAAACGAAGTTGTCGATACCGAAATTGAGAAATTTAGAATCAAAACACGAAACAGGTATCAGCCTGTCGGTACACTAAGCGGCGGGACGCAACAGAAGGTCATACTTTCAAAGTGGCTGCTGGCAAATCCTGACATCATAATATTCGACGAACCGACCCGCGGCATAGACGTGGGAGCCAAGGCGGAGATTTACGGAATTATCTCGAATCTGGCCCAACACGGCAAGACTATTGTCGTCGTCTCCTCAGAGATGCAGGAGATCATCGGACTTAGTGATCGCGTGATTGTTCTGTACCACGGTAGGGTTACAGCAGAGTTTCAAAGAAACGAGTTCGACCAGGAATCGATTATCAGAGCAGCAATGGGAAAGTAAATATTTGGGATCGGAGGAAGAAACAAAACTGTTAGAATCGACGTCAGCGAAAGTTGAAAAAGCTCGTTCTGCCAGGGCACAAAGGCGATTACGCGCGCTAACCGTGGGAAGTTTTCTATCCAGGTACGGCATTTACTTTGCCTTCGTTTTCCTTGTCATCGTGCTGGCGATTATCTCGCCTCCATTTTTCACAGCGTCGAATATCATGGATATTCTTCGCCAGATTTCTGTCATCGGAATTCTTGCGGTAGGACAAACGGTTGTCATAATCACTGCCGGCATTGATCTTTCCGTGGGTTCGATACTCGCGCTTTCGGCCGTGATGGCTGCGTCGTTCGCGCATCCCGGGCAGTATCCACTGATTGTACCGCTCATTGTCGGTCTGGCGGGTGGCTTGATATGTGGAACAATAAACGGAGTTTTGATCGCGAAGAGCAGATTGGCACCCTTCATCGTGACGCTGGGTATGATGACCGCCGCGCGCGGAATGGCGCTCGTCTATACGAGTGGAAGACCGGTGTTCAACCTGAGCAATGGGTACGACACGATCGGAACCGGTTACCTCTTCGGCATCCCGCTTCCCGTCGTGATATTTATCATCGTAATCCTGTTCGGGGTTTTTACAATGCGTTACACACGGTTCGGGAGGTATGTGTATGCAGTGGGTGGAAATGAAATGGCGGCAAAGGCATCCGGCATCAACACCGATCGCATTCTGATTGCCGTGTATATCCTTCAGGGAGTTCTAGCTGGCGTTGCCGGAATAGTACTGTCATCGAGAGTCATGTCGGCCTCGCCTTCGCTTGGAGAAGGCTATGAATTGGATGCCATAGCTGCTGCGGTCATTGGAGGCACGAGCTTGATGGGCGGCATCGGAACGATCAGCGGGACCGTTGTCGGTGCGCTGATTATCGGAGTGATGAACAACGGACTCGACATGCTCAACGTGTCATCATACTGGCAGCTGATCGTCAAAGGTGCAATTATCGTGTTTGCCGTGTTTCTCGACAAGAAGACTAAAGGGTAAGGAAAAACGGAGTGATGGAATCAAGGAATCCTGGAACAGTGGAAATGCGTAGACTGTGCTTTTGCGTGATGACATTGTTGCATAAGGCACCCGATTAAGCCTGTCTTTCAAGTAGGGTTCATTTCGCCATTCCAATATTCCAAAGTTCCATTGCTGATCTGCTCCAATGAATAGATGCTAAAAGGCATTCCAACCATATTATCGCCGGAATTACTAAAGACGCTTGCAGAAATGGGGCATGGCGACGAGCTTGTCATTGCCGATGGTAATTTTCCTGCGGTCAGCTGCGCTCAACGGTTGATTCGAGCGGACGGGCATGATGTACCGCCGATGCTTGAAGCTATACTCAATTTGTTTCCGCTCGATATATTCGTCGATTATCCGGTCGCGTTGATGTCCGTGGTGCCAGGAGACAATTACAGCCCTGATGTTTGGCAGGTGTACGACAAGATCATCCGGCAGCACGAACCTCAATTCAAAGGGTTTGAGTACATGGAAAGATTCGCTTTCTATGAACGTGCTAAGAGTGCATTCGCGGTTGTCGCTACAAGCGAGCGTGCCCGCTACGCTAATCTGATTATTAAGAAAGGACTGCTCTAATGAAGTTACCTGGATTTTCTCGCTGGATCTCATCCGTGTTTCTTCTCCCTGGCGTCGTGTTGATGACTACCTTGTGGGGATGCGGTGGCAAGTCGAGCAACAAGAATCAAATCACGATCGGAGTTTCGTACCAGGATCTTGCGAACGAATACGTGATTAGGCTCCAGAACGCCATAAGGGCCGAAGCGAAGAAGCTGAACGTAAAACTGATCGAGCTGGATGCGCGGGGAAGAGCCGAAAGGCAGATTGGACAGGTTGAAAACTTCGTTAACCAGCACGTAAATGCCGTAATCCTTAATCCTGAAGATGAATACGGTTCCGCTCCAGCAGTTGATGTTGCAGTACATCATCATATACCTGTAGTTGTCGTCAACGCCCTCGTCTCTAATTTGAATGAGGTGAATGCGTATGTTGGATCGCCGGACAGCGTTGCCGGAGTGATGGAAGCTGAGGAGATGATGAAGGTGCTTGGCGATAAGGGGAACATCGTGCTCCTTCAAGGGCCTTATGGACACTCGGCCGAGGTTCAACGCACGGAAGGAATTAAGGCGGTCCTCGCAAAGTATCCAAAGGCAAAGATCATTGCCGAGCAAACGGCAAACTGGGACAGGGCACAGGCAATGACCGTAATGGAGAATTGGCTTTCTGCCGGCCGCACGATCGACGGTGTGATCGCGGAGAACGACGAAATGGCGCTTGGAGCCTTAGGTGCAATTCAAGGGTCCGGAGCAAAGAGGAAAATTCCCGTGATAGGAATAGACGCCATACATGAAGCTCTGCAGGACGTTGCAAGCGGGAAGATGATCGCGACCGTGTACCAGGATGCCGACGCACAGGGATCGCAGGCAGTGGAAATGGCATACAAGCTGGTCAAGGGCGAAAAGGTGCCACATTTGGATTATATCCCGTTCCAGCTTGTAACGAAGGCTAACGTGGCACAGTACCTGCAAAAAGCTGGACTCAACAAGAATGGATGAATGAGCTATGAGTGAAATTGAAGAAACATTCGACAAAGGGAAAGGTATCTTATGTCTTATCCCAAACTTTGTACCGCGCAGGTTCAGCAGTGCGGGCCGGCGACTCAGATTACATCCCGACGACTATTATGCGCTCGGCACCAAACGCGGATCTATCAAAGAACGCTGGTTCTCTTCTGTCATCCCGGCCATGAACGGTGAGCTTGCTCCCCCGGACGAAGGGATGAGCTACGTCCTTCCGTGGAATGGGAAGCTGGCGGAGAAATTCCTATTTAAAGATGCCGTGAGCGAATTGAAGGACAAACTCGTTGGCTCTGAGCTAATGAAGAAGTACGGCGGGTGGCCGATGTACTCGAAGTTCTTTGACTTTCTCGCTCCGCTCTTTCTTCATTTGCATTTGAGTTTCGAGGCGGCTGCGCGAGTCGGGCGACTTGGTAAACCCGAGGCTTACTACTTCCCGCCTCAGATGAATAATTACCCTGGAGAATTCCCTGTTACTTACTTTGGCTTCGACCCTGATGTGACGAAGGAGATGGTGCGCGAACGTCTGTTGATGTTTGAAAAAGGGGACAATAGGATAACCGAGTTGTCGCGGGGGTATCGGATTGAACTTGGAGCCGGTGGTTGGTTCACTCCTCCAGGTGTCCTGCACGCGCCGGGCTCATATCTGACTTATGAGCCGCAGTGGAACAGCGATGTCAATTCTGTGTACGAAAACATCACTTCCGATGAGGTCTATCCGTACGATTTTCTAGTGGAGAACTGTCCACCCGACAAGAAACTTGATGTCGACTATGTCATCAGCCTTATGGACTGGGAGAAAAATGTCGACCCGCACTACAAGAGGCACAACTACAGAAAACCAATTGTATGTCTGCATTCCGATGTAATGCATACCGAAAAATGGGTGATCTATGCCAACGACTACATCGCTGCAAAAGAGTTGACTATCATGCCGAAACAAACGGTTACCGTGAAAGACGGTGCAGCTTACGGATGCATCATCGTTCAGGGACATGGGAAATTCGGCGTCTACAATGTCGAGGCGTCAGTGATGCTTCGGTTTGGCCAAGCGAGCAACGATGAGTACTTCGTGAGTGAAGATGCGGCAAAGAACGGGATTGTCATAACAAATGAGAGCCAATTCCAGCCGATGGTTGTTCTCAAGCACTTCGGTCCGAATCATCCTGATATGCCGAAGACAATAGAATAGATTTAAACCGCTGAGGCGCAAAGATGCTAGGTCGGCAATTTATGTCCCTTGTGCCTGTCTACCGGTGTTTGCAGAACTTAGGCAGCTTTCAACGTCTCTGCGGTAAATAAGTGGAGCAGAAATGAGAAGACAGAATTACGAAATCAAGAATGAGAAGATACGTTCAGCTTTCCAGGATCTGAAGAAGACTCATCCTGAAAAGCTCGAGGAACGCCTCAAACTATCATGGAGCAACTGGGGATTCGGGATCGAGCCGCTTTGTGATTCCGCCGAGCGCCTGCAAAGAAACGGCCTGAAGTTCATCGAGCTCCACGGTAATCACTATGGTCCGAATCTCGGCTACCAAGCCTCTGATACAAAGAAGATCCTTGCCGATCATGGCCTCCAGGTCTCCGGAATCTGCGGCATGTTTTCGCCCGACAACGATCTCTCCAGCAACCGTGCGGTGCAGCGACAGGCTGCAGTCGATTATCTGAAACGTGAGCTGGAGTTCACCCGCGAGATGGAAGGAGGTTACATCCTCGTTGTACCCGGTGCGGTCGGCAGGCCGACTCCTTACGACGACATGGAATTGGACAGGAGTGCTGAGACACTCAGGTTGGTTGCAGATCTGTTCGTGAAATACAGTATCAAAGCGGCAATCGAGCCGATTCGCTCGGCCGAAGTGAGCTTTGTCCATACCGTCGCTGATGCGAAGAAGTATATTAAAGCCGTCAACCATCCCGGCATCGGTTTCATAAACGGTGATGCGTACCATATGCACACTGAAGAGTCGCATATCGGGGAAGCCATCTTGGAAGCGGGCGATCAGCTTACCAACCTTCACATGGCTGATAGCAATCGTTGTGCACTCGGTGAAGGGTCGATGGATCTTGATACGATCATCATGGCACTATACATTATCGGTTACAATACAGAAGGAAGGTACGTTACTCCGGAGCCACTAGGCCCGGGCGGCGATCCGTATCCTGCAATGTATGGTAAGCCGGACAAGAAAGCCCTGGATGATTTGGTGAGGCAAACGGTGAGCTACTTCAGAGAAAGAGAACAGGAACTGGTTGGATGAGTAAATACACAATCGGTCTCGACTTCGGCACAAACTCCTGCCGGTCCCTTATAGTTGACATCTCGGACGGCAGGGAAGTTGCGAGCCATGTCTTCAATTACCCATCCGGAGACGCGGGAGTAATAATTGACAAATCGGATCCGAATTTGGCGAGACAGAATCCTTCGGATTATCTGATTGGAATCGAGCGCACAGTCGCCGGAGCGATCCAAAAAGCGAGAGAGTCAGATCCCGGGTTCTCGTCCTCTGACGTAATCGGAATTGGTATTGACACCACCGGCAGCAGCCCGGTGCCTGCTGGTTTGGACGGCACTCCTCTTTGTTTTCAAGAGAAGTTTAGGAATGACCCGAGTGCCATGGTATGGTTGTGGAAGGACCACACGAGCCATGCAGAAGCTAAAGTCATTACCGAGACTGCCGAAAAGATTCGCCCACAATATCTCGCGAAGATTGGAGGGACATACTCATCCGAATGGTTCTGGAGCAAGATTTGGCATTGCCAGAAATCAAGTCCACAAGTGTTCGATGCCGCGTTCACATTCGTAGAAATCTGCGATTGGCTCCCAGCAGTCCTGACCGGCACGACCGATCCGGCCATCATAAAGAGAGGCGTCTGCGCTGCAGGGCATAAGGCGATGTACAGTGACCAGTGGGGCGGACTTCCCGACCAGGAATTCTTGAAGACGCTGTCATCCGGCCTGGCGCGCATTCGACAAAGCATAAAAGGCAAAGCTCATCAGGCAGAGGAAAGAACAGGATGTCTGACTGAAGGGTGGGCCAAAAAACTCGGACTTTCTACCGAAGTTGCAGTTGCAGTAGGTGCATTCGATGCGCACATGGGAGCAGTCGGCGCAGGAGTCAAGCCGGGTACGCTGGTGAAAATTATCGGTACGAGCACGTGCGACATCATGGTTTGGCCTAACACGGACAAACTGAAAGATATTCCAGGTGTTTGTGGTACGGTTAACGGGTCCGTCATGAACGGATATTATGGAATTGAGGCCGGACAATCAGCGGTCGGGGATTTGTTCTTGTGGCTGGTCGACAACCTTGTCCCGGAGAGTTATGGCAAAACCAGAGACGAGAAGTTCGATAATCTGGAAGCAGCCGCATCTAAATTGAAACCGGGCGAGACTGGACTCCTCGCACTCGATTGGAACAACGGCAATAGAACTGTCCTGGTGGATACTCGCCTGACCGGTTTGTTGCTTGGACAGACACTCCACACAACTCCGCATGAAATATATCGTGCGCTCATAGAAGCGACTGCCTTCGGAGCTCTGACAATCATAGACAGGATAGAGGAGAATGGAGTATCCGTAAAGGAAGTCGTGAACTGCGGCGGGATAGCGGTACGGAATCCCCTGGTAATGCAAATATATGCTGATGTAACCGGCCGGCCTATGAAGATTTCAGAGAGTGAACAAACGCCGGCTCTCGGTGCAGCGATGTTTGGAGCCGTAGCAGCAGGGAAAAAATCCGGAGGCTTCGATAACATCCTCGAAGCTCAAGAAGCGATGACACGCACCGGCAAGGTCTACGATCCCAATCGTGAAAGTTATGAAGTATACAAGAAACTCTATTCGCTTTACAGACAGGTACACGATGCATTCGGCACGAAAGAATGGCAGGGAAACCTGTACCATGTTATGAAGCAGCTCCTCGAAATAAGAGACGGTGCACGAAATGCTTGAGAAGCTGAAAGAAGAAGTCGTTGAAGCCAACTTAGCATTGCCCAAATATGGACTTGTCACTTTGACATGGGGCAACGTAAGCGGGATAGACTGGAATAGAAAGTTGTTTGTCATAAAACCCAGCGGCATTGAGTACGGGAAGCTGAAGCTCCAGGACATGGTTGTGGTTGACCTTGATGGAAAAGTGGTCGAGGGGAAACGAAGACCTTCCTCAGATACCCCGACCCATGTCTACCTGTACAAGTGGTTCAGTAGTCTATCGTCAGGGAAGGAAATAGGCGGGATAACCCACAGTCACAGTAAGTACGCCACTATATTTGCACAAGCCGGTGTCGAAATTCCCTGCTTGGGGACCACACATGCGGATCATTTCAACGGAACGATCCCATTGACTCGGTCTCTTACGGAAAAAGAAGCTGATGAAGGATATGAATTGAACACCGGCGGAGTGATAGTCGAGAGATTTCAGGCGTCACCTGATTCTCCAGATGTCCCGGAACCCATCTCGATGCCAGGCGTTCTTGTGCATGGACACGGTACGTTTACTTGGGGAAAAAGTCCCATGGATTCCGTACACAACAACCTGATACTCGAACGAGTTGCCGAGATGGCTCTTCACACTTTTCAACTTAACTCAGATGTTTCTGCTCTTCCAGATTACATCCTCAGAAAACATCATGAACGGAAACACGGATCGGACGCCTACTACGGGCAGCCGGCAAAGGGAAAGCACAAGAACTAAGTTTGACTAAGCCGATCACCGGATGGATTGGAGCTCCACTTGTCCTGCTGGCACTGATGTGGGCTGCACAGTCGGTCCATGCACGCGAGATTGTACTTCAAGACCGCAAGCTGCTGGTCGCTTTTGATTCTCAAACCGGAGCTTTGACAAGACTAGTCAGTAAGGATACACATTGGAGAATTGAGCGTCGTCCGAATCTTGGGATGTCGTTTAGGATGCTGGTTCCTCTCCCCGATCATCAGTACAATTTCATATTTGGGTCAGATCAAAAAGCTGAGAGCGTGCAGAAAGTCTCCGACAGGTGTGTGGTAATCGAGTGGAAGAATCTCAAAAGTCAGTACGGTGGAATCCTTCCGATTACTTTTACGACGAAAGTATCTTTGAATGATGGGGTATTGAAGTTTGATGGAACGGTCGTCAACAGATCGAAGTTGACAGTTCAGACTTTGGACTACCCTTATCTTGGAGACCTTAACCCGCCCACTCCTGCGACACCAATGGTCGCGAGGACAATGTGGTACGGCAATCTTGGGGCAGATGAGATTTATCCGCATTTCGTTAATGAGAAAGGTTATTGGGGGGTTTTCTATCCCACGAAAACTTTTGATTCGGACAGGAGCCTTTTCTGTCTCATCCAATGCCCGCATGAAGGCATTTATGTCGGAATGGACGACCCAAATCAGCCCTACCTGCTCCAGTACACATTCGAGCTCCATCCCGGAGTGACTTCTGCCGTTGACAATCTGGTGCCGGAGCAAAAAGAAATCGGCGGCAAGCAGGTTCACATGGAATTCAGAGGCTGTCACTTTATCTTCACTCATCCTGGATCTGAGACTAAGCTCGTGCCGGTGGTCATCGGCTGCTACAAGGGCGGCTGGCAATCGGGAGTCGATCTGTACAAACGATGGCGGGCCGCTTGGTTCAAGCAGCCGCGCGTGCCCGAATGGGCGGAGAAAGTCAATTCGTGGCTGACTCTGCAGGCCAACACTCCCGTCCAGAGTTATCAGGTGCCTTACGACAGTCTGATCGTTTATGGCAAAGAATGTGCTCGGAACGGCATTTCAGCAATCCAGTATATCGGCTGGAATAAGGGAGGCCAAGACGGGGGAAATCCGTCGCTTGATACCGATCCCGCACTCGGTACCTGGCAGGAGCTCCATGATGCGATAGAGAAGGTACAGGCAATGGGAGTGCATGTTGTCTTGATGGATAAGTTTCCCTGGGCAGACCTGACCACGCGATGGTACAAACAAGAGCTGTACAAATTTGATGCGGCAGACCCCTACGGGATACCATATCAGGGCAGCGGTGACATGTATATCACGCCCATTCAGTTAGCGGGTATCGATGTGCACCGTTTTGCCGTTATGGATTTTCTTGATCCGGCATATAGAGAAATTGCCGTCCAGGAATTCCGGAACGTTCTCAAGCTCGGAGCTTCCGGTTTTCTATATGACGAAGTGCCGACTCACGGTCCGGTTTATTACAGCTTTGCTAAGGGACACGGTTATACTCCGCCCGGTTATATCTACGCAGGCGATGAGCCGCTTGCGCGTCAGCTTCACGCGGCCGCAGATTCGGTGAATCCAGATTTCCTATTCGCGGGGGAAGGCCCGCAGGATTGGCTGATGCAGTATTATCCGTTCTCGTATTTCCGCGCCAACGAAAACACGACGCCGGTGGCGAGATACATCGACCCATCTGCACCTCTGATGGTGTCTGTAATTGGTTTTGACAACAGGGAGATGCTCAATCTCTGTTTGCTCGACAGATATATCATCAGCTACGAACCTTACAACTTCAAAGGCAAACCGAGCGACTTTCCGCTAACTCTTGATTATGGAAAGAAGATCGATGCGCTTCGTAAGAAGTACAGCGAATATCTCTGGAATGCCACTTTTCAGAGCACGCTTGGAGCAACGGTCACGGCGATCAACGATCCCATACATTACCCGACTTTTCTTACCAGCAACCAGCCCGGGCAGATGAGCAATTGGAGGCCGGTTAATGGTGCGTACAAATATTCGGTCTTCACGACTTCTTCAGGAAAGATAGCAGTGGTGATAATAAATCAGGGACCGACGATGCCTATCGAGTTCAGAGTCCAAATACCGAATGCCCGAAAACTTGAAGTTGCATCCCCGGAGCATCCAGGTGTCGTACCGATTTCAGGCAAGGTAGTTGTCCCACCGCGTTCTGCAGCGGTTGTAATGCAGATGTAGTTGAGTCACGTCCTCGAATAGCATTTGTTGTCCGTGCCGGGACACTGAACCGTTTGGTGCGATTTGGCGTTCAGAACTGAAACGGGCGGCCGAGTCGGGCTCTTGAAAGAGAATGGGAGATAAAATGAAAGTACGGTCTGTAGTAAGATCGGCATTCCTCGGATTTGTAATTCTGTCCGTAATATTCGAATGCGCATTGAGTCCGAAGTACCTGAGAGCGCAGACTTCCAGGAACGATGTGATGCAACAATATGCAAAGCGAGTAAAGATGGAATTTCTCTTTGCATGGGACAATTACAGGAAGTATGCCTGGGGTCATGACGAACTGAAGCCCCTCACCAAAACCTACTACGATTGGTACAGACAGTCGATCCTTATGACGCCCGTAGACGCGTACGACACGATGGTGTTGATGGGACTGAAGCGAGAGGCTCAGGCAGATGAGAAACTTATTGACGATAGCCTGTCGTTCGCTAAAGATATTTCGGTATCAAATTTTGAAATTACTATCAGGATGTTGGGTGGGCTCTTATCGGGATATGAACTGAACCACGACAAGAGATTCCTCGCTCTGGCCACGGATCTTGCGAACAGGCTGCTGCCGGTCTACAACTCGCCTACCGGGATGCCTTACAGGTTTGTGAATTTGAAGACAGGAAAGGTGAGCGGAAGAATCTCCAACCCGGCGGAGATCGGCACGGAAACTCTGGAGATGGGCACTCTCAGCCGCCTTACGGGCAACCCGATCTATTTCCAAAAGGCCAAGAAGGCTGTGGTAACGCTTTTCGGTCATCGCTCCAAAATAGGTCTGGTTGGAAGCGCGATCAACGTAGAGACCGGGAAATGGATCGATCCTGAAAGCCATATCAGCGGGGGGATCGATTCATACTACGAATACCTCCTCAAAGCGTGGAAGTTGTTCGGCGACAAAGATTTCGAGAGGATGTGGAAGGAAAGCGCGGCCGCGGTTAATGAATACCTGGCGCAAAGAGTTGACGGAGAATTATGGTACGGTCACGTCAATATGGACACAGGCAAATTGGTACGGCCATATTTCGGTGCGCTCGACGCGTACTTTCCTGCAGAGCTGGCGCTCGGCGGTGAGCTGAAAAGGGCCGAGGAGCTACAGAACTCCTGTTACAAAATGTGGCTCTACTATGGTATTGAACCTGAGCAGATCAATTACACGAATATGGCTATTGTCGATTCAGCGTATGTCCTTCGGCCGGAAAACATCGAATCGAACTATTACATGTGGGAGTTTACTCACGATCCGGAGTACGTGTGTCGCGCAGAAACGTACTTCAACACGTTCGTCTACAACTGCAAAGTGAAGAACGGTTTTGCTTCGCTCGCGAACGTCGTCACGAAAAGAAAGATTGATGAGACCCCGAGCTACATGTTCGCTGAAGTGTTTAAATACCTATATCTTACTTTCTCACCGCCCACCGCGCTTCCATTTGATAAAGTAATTTTCAACACAGAGTGTCACCCACTTTGGAAGAATTTCAAAGGACCAGGCGCCGCTCCTGTGCGGCATTGAGGCTTGATCCTTCTTACACCGCATCAGTGAAGGAGTTGTTCCAGAGCGCAAGCCGAAGTATATCGCAAGAAAATTGCCAGTTGAAACCTTTACTCTTAGAGTTGAGAAAATGACCACACGCAGAGACTTTCTGAAAAAATCTGGACTTGCAGTAGCCGGATATTCGTTTCTGGCGAAGAACTCGGGCATTCCAGCCGGCTTGTTTCCGTCCCTTCAGCCTCCCGAACGATTCCGCAGCATGAGACCACCGGTCTCAAAACGCAAGTTTGTCAGCGAAGCCGTCGAGGCGGAAGTCCGGAAAATCAAAAATCGAATCAAGAACGAAGAGCTCGCGTGGATTTTTGAGAACTGTTATCCGAATACGCTGGATACTACAGTGCGATTCCAAATACTGGACGGGAAACCCGACACGTTCGTAATCACGGGGGACATTCATGCGATGTGGCTCCGTGATTCAACTTCGCAGGTATGGCCTTATCTTCATTTGGCGAACGAAGATTCCAAACTAAGGGAGTTGATTGCAGGAGTTATTAACAGACAGGTAAAATGTATCCTGCTTGATCCTTATGCGGAAGCATTCAACTACGGTCCAACCGGCAGCCCATGGGATAAAGATTTGACCGAGATGAAGCCCGGAATATGGGAGAGAAAGTGGGAACTTGATTCCCTCTGTCACCCGATAAGGTTGTCTTACGGATATTGGAAAACTACCGGTGACGCTTCTGTTTTCGGAAATGCATGGCAGCAGGCTATGAAATTGGCGGTGTCTACATTCAAGACTCAGCAACGGAAGCACGGGCGCGGCCCATATAAGTTTCAAAGAGTGACCCCGAAGCCGAGCGATACCGTACCGCTTGGCGGATACGGAAATCCCATCAAACCGGTCGGTATGATAGCGTCGATGTTTAGACCATCCGACGATGCGACTGTATTTCCGTTCCTGCTGCCCTCCAACCTGTTCGCCGTGACTTCGCTCCGGCAGCTCTCCGAGATAATCATCCGCTCGACGAGCGATAAGACCTTTGCCGGCGAGTGCGCATCTCTCGCGGGCGAAGTACAGGATGCTATTCAGCGATACGCAATGGTGGACCACTTGACTTACGGACAGATGTACGCATATGAAGTCGACGGATTCGGTGATCGGCTATTCATGGACGATGCAAGCGCGCCAAATCTGCTATCACTCCCATATTATGGATGTGTCCCGCTCGACAATCAGATTTATCAAACAACTCGTGCGTTTGTGCTCAGTGATGATGATCCGTATTTCTTTAAAGGCACGGCCGGCGAAGGGATAGGAAGCGAGCACGTCGGGTTGGGCAAGATATGGCCGCTGGGAGTAATAATGCAGGCACTCACAAGTCAGGACGACGACGAAATCAAGCGATGCCTCGATACTCTGATCAGGTCCAATGTGGGCACCGGCTTCATGCACGAATCGTTCGACGAGAACGACCCCACCAAATTCACAAGATCATGGTTCGCTTGGGCAAATACTTTGTTCGGCGAATTGGTCATGAAGATTTTCAAGGAAAGACCGTACCTGCTTTCATAGTGTTGCAGGATCTCGATAAGGTCGTATCCAACTAAGAAAGTCAAATTGTAGGTCCCTGCCGGAGAGCTCTCGATCGGGGGATAGTCAGCTTCAAGTGCCAGGTTCAAGAACTCGTAAAGGAGAAAGCTTTGAGGAGGTATAAGAATTGAAAGTGCCATTGATGGGCAGGCCCCTGCGGTTTGCCCTTCTTTCACTCGTCCTCTTTTTGTTCTCCGCGTCGAATGCGCTGTCAGCAGAAGGAGAATCTCTACAAAATCCCGGGAAGGTCCCATCGCTCAATTGGCTGAGGGGGAAATGGATGGAAGCATCGACTCTCCTTTCGCTTCCGGCATTAAACAGTACGCAAGGTTCTGCGCAGTGTGTCCATGATATCCTTGCAATCGGGAAGCTGGACTACCCGCCGATCACCCTCGCCGGGACTACGGGCAGACTGTTTATCGACGGGAAGCCGCCATCGCTGCAGCAGACCAGGTGGTATGCATACCAGGTTTCAAGAAAAGGTTGTTACAAGAACCTGAGAATCGAAACGGCGGTCCGGATGCTTTACGAAAAACGCGGCATCCTTTTTCACATCGAAATCAAAAATATCGGTAAGAGGCCAACCACTGCCGATTTGAGGATCGATTTGACTGCGTACACATCACGGCACAATCGGTGGGCATGGGCCGTGCCGAGGGATGCTGATTCCGCATCGTTTTCCGCGGTGTCGATGGATGGCGGGAAAACTCTCTCGCTGGAAAACTCAGGTTCCGGATTGGCCAATTGTTTCAGCTTCGAAGAGAAGCCTAATGATCTTGTAGTCTACGAGCATTCCGGAACCGCTGTCTGGCATCTCAATCTTAAACCGGGAGCAGCCAAACTGATCAATTATGTCCTTGCAATCGGAGGAGAGGGAAGTGAGGTCCACAGCCTGGCTTTAAAGTCAGCAGAACATTTCGAGCGAGCGTTCAAATCAGTAGAGACTGAATGGGAACAACGGTGGCTTGCGATGTTCACGCCGAACAACCGTTACTTTTCCGGCCATCTTCCGGTACTGGTAACTCCTGATAAGGATCTACGCCGGATGTACTACATGAGTATCGCCTCATTGCTCAGTGTCTACCGGACCTGTTTCCCGGCAGCGCCGCGGGTTTACATCAGCAATACACCTGAAAGCAACTGTACCATGATGTACTTCTGGGATACGCGCGAATGGGCGACAACGCTGGCTCTTCTGGATCCTTCGATGCTGAAACAGTATTTGGTGTCGTGGCTGTCGAAAGGAATTTACAGCGGCTATGCGGAGGAATATCTGACCGGGACTCTTCGGGGCGTGTGGTACAGTGCAAACGATTATTCCATCTTCATGCTTCTGAATGATTATTTGAACGTTACCGGCGATACCGCGTTTCTTTTGCAAGAAATTAACGGGAAGACTGTCCTGGAGCACATGTATTCCATTGCCACTCACTGGAAGTCGCTTGTAAGGCCGGGACAAACCTTGGCCGATTATGGCAAGGCATCAAATTTATTGGAGTGTGTCCCGACGTACGTTGGTGAAGTAGCCTCTTTGAACGCCGCGAATGTCTGGATCATGGAACGCACCGCGGAGATAGAACGGACGATGGGAAATACAAAACAAGCAGACTCGCTGATGTCGATGGCTGACGATTTATTGCCTGCCGTCCTGAATTTGCGTGTTCCGGGCAAGGGGTATTGGTATTGCATCCATGATAACGGGAAGCACGTTGCCGTCCGAACCGTTTTCGATTTCGCGACGATCGGATTGACTATCAGTAAATATCTTTCGAGTGAGCTTCGGAAAGAGATGCTTCACTTTGTCGAAACTCAGCTAATGACAGAGCATTGGATGCGGGCGTTGTCGTGGAGAGATCCTGCAGCCCCGGTATCGATTCGTCCTGACCACGGACCTATAGGTGCGTTCTGTGCCTGGCCTGCGGAAACCATGGCCGTCATGTGTCAGTTCGGCAAATACCGAGAAGCGATGAAAGTTCTCAACGACTGCACCGGGACAACATACGAAGGCCCTTTTTCCCAGTCGCGACAGCTACTGACGAAGAAGTATGACTCTCCAGTCCGCATTACCGAGCTCGGAACCGGTGGTGCTCATAGCCAGACCTACAATGCCTCCAACGGTGGAGGCTTTGCGGAAACTATCATTCGCGGATTTTTCGGCTACCAGCCCGATTTTCTTACACACACTGTGGTGCCTGTCAGAAAGCCGAGAGGATTCATCGGTGAATTGATCGACGTGCAATATGGGAACAATACGTGCAATATTATCAGTACCAAAGAGGGCATAAAGGTCGAACCTGGATATAAACAGTAGAATAAGGAACCTAACGTTATAAAAGGCATAAACAATGAAACCACAATTTCTTTATCACGACAAAAATGACAACGTGGGAGTTGCGGTAGTCGAGATCAAGACAGGAGAGAAAGTCTCCGGTGCCTGTCTGGAAGATGGCTCGCAGCTTACCATTGAAGCGAAGGAAGCGATTCCATTGGGCCACAAGGTGGCACTGACGGCGATCAAGAAAGGCGACGTCGTAACGAAGTACGGCATCACCATAGGCCAGGCGAAGGAATCTATCGCCGTCGGACAGCACGTACATGTACACAACGTAAGAAGCAACAGGTGGCAAAATGTCAAAATATAAGTTTATGGGTTACCGTCGTAAGGACGGCTCCGTCGGTGCAAGAAATCATGTTGCAATAATACCGGTTGACGATCTGTCAAACGCCGCAGCAGAAGGC
>JAJYIT010000019.1 GCA_021789975.1 Bacteroidota bacterium | reverse complement strand
CTTCACCACTCCTATCCGTTCCTCATCAACGGAAAGAGCTTCCGTTTGAAAACCATTAACAAATAGGTATCTTCAACTGTGCAATTTTCCGCGGAATATTGTGCAACTTTCGGACGAAATCAACAACAATTACACGAACGTTGAATCTGGACATAGCCCAGAATTACGGTGCCACTGTGACTGCGGACGTTAATAACAGTGTACCCGAATCCAATGAGTCCAACAACTCCACTACTATTGTCTTCACAGTTACTCAAGCTGCGTCGGGTAGTCTTACAGTAACTACCACCCCGCCGGGACTATCGATAACGGTGGATGGCACCAACTATACAAGTCCGCAAACGTTCTCCAACTGGACTTCAGGTAGCAGTCACACAATAGGTACATCGAATACGCAGAGTGGAGGGACAGGGACCCAGTACGTTTGGAGCAATTGGAGCGATGGTGGATCGATTTCCCACACGATTACAGCACCTTCAAACAGCACGACGTACACCGCCAACTTCACGACGCAATATTATTTGACTATGACTTCTGCGAGCAACTGCATTGTCTCCCCACAAAGCGGTTGGTACAACAGCGGATCGTCTATCTCGATTAATGCTACCCCGAACACGGGATACAGCTTTTCAGGATGGAGTGGCACGGGGTCTATCTCCTACACTGGTTCGAGTTCCTCAGCAACAGTCACCATGAACGGTCCCATAACTGAGACTGCCGCTGTCGGTCAGAGCACTCCCGGACAGAGTGTGAGCGTTATACTGCCCAGGGTTTCGGGTACGACGGGGAAGCAGACTTCGGCGCCGATCGCAGTCGGCGACCTCACGGGGCTCAATGTTACCGCATTTCAGTTTAAGATCTACTACAACAAGAATATCGTGTATCTGACCGGCGTTGACAACGCTAATACCTTGATATCCGGCACAACACCCATAGTCAACGCCGACACCTCAAACGGGGTACTCTCGGTTGCTTGGGCTAGCTCCACGCCTCTATCGGGATGGGGAACACTTCTCAACTTGAGGATGGCATTCAGGGATACCGGCAGTACGACACTGACGACAGTCGGACCGGCAGGACAGACCTTCATGCTCAATGCGGGGAACCCGGCGGTGTCGGTGACCGACGGAAAGGCAACGACTCTGAGTGTGCTGAGAGGAGATGTGGACGGGAACGGGATTGTACAAGCCATGGACGCTTCTTTGGTTCTCAAATATGTTGTTGGATTGGATACGCTGACTCCGACGCAGCTGCTTGCGGCAGATGTAAACGGTGACGGTGTGGTCGGAGCATACGACGCATCATGGATTTTGTATTATGTCGTTTACGGGCAGTGGCCATCGGCTTCGGTCGCTATGCAAAAGACTTCTGAGCTGGTAAGCTCGTTGACATTAGGTGGTGCAACGTCCACGGACAGCACTTTGTCTATTCCACTTTTAGCATGCAATACTTCCGGGTTGAGGTCGGTTTACACGGTGGTCAATGTTCCTTCATTCGCCCAATACGAGGGGATGACATCTGAATTGCCGGACGGGTGGCATATGGTTTCTCATTACGAGAACGGGAAACTGCGAATAGCGATCGCAGGAATAAAGCATCTGCCCGAGGGAACGATCGCATCACTCAGATTGAGAGTTCAGCCTGGCAGCTTGCGAGGAACATTAACCGGCAATTATTCACTGAACGATAGGGTGACATCATCGCTGAGTTCGGTCGATATAAGCGAGAAGCCTGTGAAGTTCCAGTTGAGCTATAACTATCCAAACCCGTTTAACCCATCGACGAAGATCGAGTATGCATTGCCGGAGGGTTCGAATGTAAGCCTGGCTATTTACAATGTATTGGGAGAAAAGGTGGAGACGCTGGTGAATGGATATCAACAATCGGGGAACCACGAAGTGATGTGGGAGGGAACGGGAAGCGATGGAGAATTTGTCGCATCAGGGCTCTATTTCTGCAGGATTATCGCAGGCGATCATGTCGCCACCATCAAGATGGAACTTCTAAAATAACGTCGTGACGTTTGGAATGGGCTGGTGTCAACGCAGATCATGTGGTGATGTCGGCTCCAAATACAAAGGATAAAAATATATGAAGAAGTTAGAATTGCACCTCTCCCCTACCCTTATCGCCGCAACTTTATTGTTTCTCCTTGGCTCGAACGTTGCGTTCGGGCAAATCACCGTAAGCTTGCCAACAGTGTCCGGACAGGCTGGCTCCACCGCACAAGGAGCGATTACAGTGAGCAGTGTTACCGATTCAAACGTGACAGCTTTCCAGTTCAAGATGTATTACAACAAAAATATTGTTTATCTGACAGGTGTGAACGATGTTGGAACTCTGTCGGCTGGCAATAGCGCCACGGTCAACGCGGACACTGCCGATGGAATACTGGCAGTCGCGTGGGCAAGCGCGACTCCGATGACAGGCTCCGGCGTGCTGCTAAATATAGACTTCCAGTTCAGGAATCCTGGTACGACGAGCTTGAACACGTCGGGTGCGTCGGGGCAGACGTTCCTCTTCAACGCAGGTACCCCATTGGCAAGCGTAACGAACGGCAGTGCGAATACTCTTCAATCGGGCACGACGATAAACGTCGGCCTGCCGAGCGTCTCCGGAGTAGCAGGCTCCGACACAATCGCACCGGTGAGTGTCGGGGATCTGACAGGCTCGAGCGTTACGGCGTTCCAGTTCAAGGTCTACTATGACAAATCGATTGCCTATCTGACTGGAGTAGATATAACTGGAAGCGTTGTAGGGAGTAACTCACCTACAGTCAATGCCGACACAGCAGACGGCATACTTTCTGTCGCATGGGCAAGCTCGAGTCCACTGGCAGGTTCCGGAACTCTTCTGAATCTGATGGTTCACTTTAGAAATGCCGGAAGTACGACCATCTCCACTACAGGATCTTCGGGGCAGACATTCATCTTCAATGCCGGGAATCCTGCCGCCGTCGTCGCGGACGGCAAGATCACTACAAATCCACATGCTTCGGTGACTGGAGCAATATCGACAATTCAGGTAAATGACTCGCTTGTCACGGCAAAGAATTCGTTCGGGAATACTCTCTGGCAGTATGTTGCTCCCAGCAGCGTCTTGTGCAACAATGTCGCAGACATATACGGAAACGGTCACAAAGAAGTCTTGATCGGTACGGATCAGAATTCGTTTGGGTTGGTTATTATGCTTGACAGCACAGGCCAGGAGGAATGGCAATTCCAGACCGGAGCTACCGGGGTGTACTGGCCGGATAGCACTTTTAACGTGCATGTGATCAAGGTAGCCGACCTCGAAGGTAACGGGCAGAACGAGATCATCGCATGGTCTCAGCAATCGCCGTGGTTTCCGCAACGGCTTTGCGTTTTGAGTCCGAACGGCTCTTTGATAGGAGATTACTGGAACCCCGGGTATGGGCAGATGACAGACAGCACGCTGGTAATTTCGGACTTGAACAACGAAGGAGTGAAAGAAATTATTGCGGGGAGCTACAATAACGATCTGGGAGGATTGAATGTGCTCTTCCTGCTTGAGGGTGATAACATCAGTGGGCAGGCGCCACCGTATGATGGCAAAGGTCCGCAGGGGACACAGGTGTGGTACAACGACAGCATACCTGCACCCGTTCAGAGCATCCAGGTAACAAGCGACCTCAACAGGGATGGCTGGAGGGATTTGAAAGTTAGTCTTTCAAATGATTCAACGATTTATATTAGTGGGAAGACTGGTCAGATAATAACATCGACTCTTTCAGAGGGACTGGTCGCGTACTATCCGTTCGACGGCAATGCTAATGACGAAAGTGGTTTCGGAAATGACGGAACAGTCAACGGGGCAACACTGACAAGTGATCGATTCCGCAATCCTAACAGTGCTTACTTGTTCGACGGCGTCTATGATGATATTGATTGTGGAAACAACATATCCTTGCAGTCTTCAAACGTAACTGCGTCGTGCTGGGTCAAGTATGGTAGCACATTACCGATCAGCAATGCTGCTTATACAATTCTGAACAAAGCTGCGAAGGGCAGTGACGGGTGGGCAATTTTCGCGGGCGGCTACTTCGTCGGTGCGGAACCATCTCACCAGGGAGCATGGCAAGGGTTCTATGAGACAGATACACTTGTCCCGGGTAAATGGCATAACGTTGTCTTTACATACGACAGTGCGATGCAAACAGCTCAACTCTATTGGGACGGAACCCTTGAGAATTCAGAGGTCTTCCAGATGGCTCCGGGCACCAGCGCAGATCTGGAGATCGGTAATGGCTACAATACGCTAGGCAGTTTTGGGACCACCGGTTTTCCCGGGGTGATCGATGACATACGAATATACAATCGTGTCCTGAGCAACACTGAAATCATCTCGCTCTACCATCAAGGCGGTTGGCCTGGAAGTTCATTTGTGAAATCAAAGAGTTTGCTAGTTCCCAAAGACTTTTCACTTTTGCAGAACTATCCCAATCCGTTCAATCCGTCCACGATTATCAGTTATCAATTACCAATGAGCAGTCACGTGACCTTGGAAGTGTATGATGCGCTTGGGAGAGAAATTAGAACGCTCGTTGACACGCGAGAATCTGCAGGTACTTACTCCGTCTCGCTTGACGGTTCCAACCTCCCGAGTGGAGTCTATTTCTACCACATGCAAGCGGGCACATACTCGGCCACGAAGAAACTGTTGCTGCTAAAGTAACCGGATAAAAGAAGCATCGGAACAGTCACGGTGCAGTGGTGGCAGTGCAATCATATCGCCTGCCACTGCACCATCTATATGGAAAGAATTCCTACCTCAGGAACAAGCTGTACGTCAGCACACTGAACACAAGGGCGGTGAACACGGTGTACCTCCCATTCTTCTCTGCGAATGCAAAATAAAGCATAGAGGCGAGTACACGCACGTAAGGTGTGAGCATGAGGACTGCGATCCCTATGTTGACGAATAGTCGCGGCCGAAACGGCGGATGTGTCGCCTTAGCAAAGTCATGGACGACGAAATGAAACAGGTTCATCCCCGATATGGAGTATTCAAGACCGAGTTGCCCCGTCGCAGCATATCGCCAGACAACTCCGATTGCAATGAGGATAACGCTGGCAAGTACCCCGACCAGGAGGATGTACCCGACCAGTGTCTCCATCCGAGATTCAGATCGTGTCTTCGCTGCCAAATTATCGTTCCTCGGACTTGTATTTAGCTTCGTGTTCTGCTCAGCCATGATGAGAATACTGTTCGTCGTTAATGAAAAAGTTACCTTGAGCGAGTGGCACTCTTAGCGCTGCAAGTCGAAGAGGCACCATCCTTCGACTCGTCACGCTTTCAGCTTGACTTCGCTCAGGAGAACTGACCTTTTTCTCAGCAACAGGCTTATTATGCCTCTTCGCCAATCTACTACTCCAACAACCCATTACTCCATCGTTCCAAGATTCCATTGTTCCGCTCTTCCTCCTATTTGATCCACCCAATTCCTCTCGCAGTCATTTCTATCCCGAGTACTCCAAGTATGATAAGGAAGAATAAGCTGACAGATCGGTTGGTCAGTCTGACTAGAAGTCTGGTCCCTAAGAATGCGCCGACTACTATTCCGATGATGACCGGTGCTGCGAGTGCCGGATCGATCATGCCTGCCGCAAGATAGACACTCGTGCCGGCAAGTGCAGTCACCCCAATAATGAGGTTGCTAGTCGTTGTCGAAACTTTCGGTGGCAAACCCATGACTAAATCATGGATCAGGACCTTGAGTGCACCGGCACCTATTCCGAGCAGACCTGCAATCAATCCTGCACCGAACATGAGCGGCCCGCCGAAGTAAGCGCGCTTCGCCTTGTAGGAAATTGTCTCGTTCGATGCCTTGTCGTAATACTGCCCTTCAAGCTGGAGCCACTTCGTGAAGCCGTCCTGGTTGACGACAGGCCGCCACCCCTCGCTGTGGCGCATGAGAAGGGTGAGCCATGATCCAAGGAGGACCACTCCGAACATTATGAACAGCGGCTCCTGCGCAGATACCAGAGTGATGGCCGCACCGACTATCGCACCGACTATCGTAAACATCTCAAGAAACATCCCTACCTTAAGGTTCGTGATTCCGTCACGGACGTAAGCGGAAGCGGAACCTGAAGAAGTCGCAATCACCGATACTATGCTGATTGCGATCGCGTGTTTGATGTCCATGCCGAGGAGAGTCAGCGCAGGAATGAGTACTACGCCGCCACCCATTCCGCTCATCGCGCCGACAAAGCCGGCTACGACGGAAATTCCGAGTAGAGATTCGAATGACATTGCTTACGACCTTGTATAAATGAGGAGATTGGGTGGGGACATAAGATGCTGGGTGAAGTTTATCAGGCTCATTCTTTACTAGTTAACAATTATAGATGGCGAAAGTTTCACGAAGTGGCTGCTCGGAATCGCTCAGCCCGAAGAACCACCTCGTTTGGACTACCAGTTCGCAAGAAGCAAGATTAGCCATGCATCCACCTCACTTATGAAATCTTAACGGTTTGCGACCACATCTATACGTCATCTTAATAGCAGTTTGCCTGACTTACGTGCCATATTCTTCCCGCTATGAAGAATGCTCTCCTTTTCTTGCTCGCGGCTTTCGTTGTCCTGTTCTATGGTGCGCAAGTAAAAGCCGCCGATTCGACCACAACTTCTCCGGATATATCGTGGGCCGGCTTCGTCGATGTCTACTATAGCTGGAACTTCAACAACCCATCTAACCGGACGAACCAGCTCAGGAATTTTGATGTGTATGAGAACCAGCTCGGTTTGAACCTTGCACAACTTACATCAAAGGAGCAGCCGCAGCCGGTCGGATTCCATCTGGCCCTTGGTTTCGGAACGGCCAATGACATCGTGCAGGGTCTTCTTAATCCTTTGACCGGGCAAGTGTCTCCGATGACAAGCACGCTTGATTTGGTCGAGCAGGCTTATTTATCGGCGATTATCCCGATCGGTTCAGGACTTACTGTCAATGTTGGCAAGTTCGCAACTCTGATGGGATATGAAGATATTGAGACAAACAGAAATTGGAACTACAGCCGGTCGCTCCTCTTTGAACAGAGAGTCCGACATCGCACTCCGCGGTGAAGTCTATTATGACCCGCAGGGCTTCACCACCGGAGTAACGTTCCGAAAAGCGACGTTTAAAGAAATCACCGCCACGTACGAATACCGTCCATGGAGTCACCTTATACTGATGCTCGAAGGCCGCGAAGACTTTGCTAATGGTGATGCATTCATTTCGTCCGGTTCGTCGCTTCCGGCGAAATCGTTGCAGCCTACGCTGCTGCTGGGAGCCGTTGCAGCGTTTTGAGTGCGAACAATATTGTTAGATCGATGAAAAATCCAAAGACCGGAATATGGTCGACGCCTGCAATCATCTTTCCCCTGAGATGGCTGGCGATATTTCTTTCGGCGTGGACGGCCGACTACGGACAAGCACCACCAAATTTGCAGGGTGGCGCCTCTTTTCTATCGACCCTTAGCCTCTCAAACAATGAAACCATAACCGCCTTTCGAAGCATGAGTTCGATGAGCATTGAAGATTTGTTGCGTTTGTTCCATCTTTCACAACGACCGCTGGTCTGGTGAATCTGGCAGAAACTAAATTGTGGAACAAGAAGGCACTTCCTTCTGTTTTTGTGATTGTGTTTTCCACCACGGTGTCGGATGAAGTCGAGTGGTGATAGCGTTTTATTCTCACGACTGCTTGCTAAATTCCGACAGTGCGAACATGGATCATTTCCTCTGCAAAGCTATGGTCAGATTTATGCGTCCGGTTTGATCAAACCAATCAAAGTATTGAGACGTCAATAGGTAGTTCTGATTAAGTTGTGAGACAAAGAAACCATTTAGACGATTAATAATGAGCCCAGCTTTTATTACCGATTTCATCAGTATGCTTCTCCTCATTGTGGCAGGTTACGTTGTTTGGAGGCAGAGGACGCACTTCCGAACTTTGGTTCCGTTGATACCGGCCACTGTGTTCATCGCAGTTGGCCGCATAGGTGATATGCTTGTCGAACGGCCCAACCTGATTCACTCTGACCTTTTCGGACTTTCTTCCAATTCACTCCATTTGATATTCGCAGTCACGGGCAATATTGCCGATGTCATCGGTATTTCTATTCTCATTTATGGGTTTCTCAATATCGTCAGATTTGAGAAGACGGAAGAGAAACTCATCACTGATCTTGAGAAGCTCCTTCCGATTTGTGCAAGTTGCAAGAAGTATCGGACCGAAGATGGACATTGGTTACCCATCGAGAAATATCTGAGGGAGAGCGGTGGTCCCGCCATCACGCATAGCGTTTGCCCCGAGTGCTGGACTAAACTGTACGGAGATTTGCCCGTCCACGGCAGCGAAGTTGATGCTTAGTAGCGACAGGCCGCGGGCAGATTGGAGTCGTCCATTATGGACTTCCACGCTATTGATAGATATGCACCCGGAAAACCTGCAGCATTCTTTCTGCTCTATATTCACCCGACTGACATCGTGGCCTGCAATGTGCACCGCGGCAGGTAGCCCACAGTGCCGTAGTTCCGGGGCATTGGATCGGACCGATTTAGAAAGTCATCCTTACCGAAATTGGAAGCCAACTCATCCGAGCTCTCAAGAAGGAAGAATTTGATGGCCTTTTACGTTTTCTTTACGCCGGATGCCAGCCTTTTTACGACTCCTTGATTGCGGCTGTGCTCCTTTCCTGCCATATTTGTCCCCGATAAAAGAGGTCGCAGCTTGATATGATAATAGGACTCGTAATTTCTATCGCCCTTTTGATTTATCTGGTTTATACGTTGATAAAGCCGGAGAAATTCTAAATGCTCATCGCAACATTCGGAATCTTCGGCACCCACGATGCCATCCAGATCGGTGTGTTCCTTCTCGCGCTGATTCTGCTGACGCCGCCGCTCGGTGGTTTCATGGTGAAAGTGTTTAGCGGTGAAAGGAATTTCCTTACGCCCGTCTTCGGCGGACTGGAGAGATCGTTTTATAAAATCTCCCGAATAGATCCCGATCAAGAGATGGATTGGAAGACCTACCTGCTCGCGGTCATCGCTTTCAGCCTGGTCGGGCTTGTAGTTCTGTGGCTGCTTCAGGTGACGCAGGCATATCTGCCGCTGAATCCGGAGCGTCTTCCCAACGTGTCGTGGGACCTTGCTTTCAACACTGCGGTCAGTTTCATGACGAACACGAACTGGCAATCCTACGCAGGGGAGACGACGTTAAGCTATTTCACACAGATGGCCGGACTCACCGTTCATAATTTTGTCAGCGCGGCAGCCGGCATGGCGGTTCTCCTGGCACTCATTCGCGGTATAACACGCAAGTCGGTGGAAGGACTCGGAAATTTCTGGGCGGACCTGGTTCGCATGACATTGTATGTGCTTCTTCCACTTTCTGTCATACTCACTGTGATTCTTGTGGGACAGGGGACCGTGCAGACTTTATCGGGTTATGCCCACGCCACGACGCTCGAAGGACAGAAGCAGGTGATAGCTGTCGGACCGGCTGCATCCCAGATTGCAATCAAGCAGTTAGGAACGAACGGCGGCGGTTTCTTCAACGCGAACAGTGCACATCCTTTCGAGAACCCGACCCCTTTGACGGACTTCCTGGAGTTGCTTTCGATCATATTGATCCCATCGGCGTGTGTCTACATGTACGGCAAGATGGTCGGCTCGAAGAGGCAGGGATGGGTGATCTGGGGAGTGATGGTCTCTGTTTTTTGCATCATGCTCGGTATCTCTCTCTATTCCGAATACAACTTTCATCCTCCCTATGTCTCGACGCCCTCCATGGAAGGGAAGGAGACTCGACTTGGAATTACGAACAGCATATTGTGGGAGGTGACCACCACAGTCACTTCTAACGGTTCCGTGAATTCGATGTACGACAGTTTAACCCCGCTTTCAGGCATGATCGCGATGGTAGATATGATGTATGGCGAAGTGATTTTCGGCGGAATTGGCTCAGGACTCGCCAGCATGCTCCTATTTGTGTTGCTGACGGTCTTCATAGCGGGCCTGATGGTTGGAAGGACACCGGAATACCTGGGCAAGAAGATCGAAGCGTACGAGGTGAAGATGTCGGTTATCGGCGTGCTCGCTCCCGGTGCGGCGATATTGATATTCACCGCGATCGCATCCATTACCAAAGTTGGGTTGTCATCGCTTAACAACGGCGGACCACACGGCCTCTCTGAGATTTTATATGCATTCACATCTGGCGCGGCCAATAACGGAAGCGCTTTCACCGGACTGAACGCAAACACGGTGTTCTATAACATCACCATGGGCATCGACATGCTGATAGGCAGGTTTGTCCCGATAGCCGCATACCTCTCCGTGGCCGGGAGCCTCGCGGGGAAAAAGGCCGTACCACCATCTGCGGGCACGTTTCCAACGGACTCGGTGCTTTTCGGTTTTCTCCTGATCGGGGTTATAGTGATAGTCGCCGCATTGACTTTCTTCCCCGTCCTCGCGCTGGGACCTATCGTGGAACATTTCCTTATGCTCGTGGGAAAAACTTTTTAGGACCTTATGGACAAGAAACCAGATCATAGATTGACATCGACATTCGATAGGAAATTAGTTATTCAGGCGCTGGCGGATTCGGTGAAAAAGCTGAATCCGAAAACACTCGTCAGAAATCCGGTGATGTTTGTCGTGGAGGTCGTCGCGATCATCTCGACTTATGTCGTCATCCGGGAGATTGTGATCGGTCACGAATCACTCTTCAATATTCAGATAACCTTCTGGCTATGGATTACGGTGTTCTTTGCTAACTTCGCCGAGGCAATTGCCGAAGGCCGCGGAAAAGCTCAGGCAGAAGCATTGAGGAAGACAAGATCCGAAACAATGGCGAGGAAGATCGAAGGCGGGAAGGAAACCAGAGTGAACGCGCTCGATCTGCGGAAGGGCGATGTCGTTGTCTGTGAAGCTGGAGATGTAATTCCAGTTGACGGAGTCGTTATTGAAGGCATTGCGAGCGTCGACGAGTCCGCTATCACCGGCGAGTCTGCCCCGGTAATTCGCGAGAGCGGTGAGGAGAGAAGTGCAGTGACCGGCGGAACGAGAGTTTTGAGCGACCGGATAGTGGTGCGCGTTACTGCCGAGCCGGGTGGGACTTTCATGGACAAAATTATCGGCCTGGTCGAAGGCGCGAAACGCCAGAAGACTCCGAACGAGATTGCACTGACGATACTTCTCTCAGCACTGACTATCGTGTTCCTTCTTGCGGTCTCGACATTCCCACCGTTCATGATGTACAGCGGCAAGGCATCCGGGATCTCCGTTCGCCCATTCATAACACTTCCGATACTCGCTTCGCTGCTCGTGTGCCTTATCCCAACCACGATCGGTGGGCTCCTTAGCGCAATTGGAATAAGCGGTATGGACCGGCTGATCAGAAAAAATGTAATCGCTACGAGCGGACGGGCGGCCGAGGCGGCAGGAGACGTCGATGTTCTGCTGCTCGACAAGACGGGTACAATTACTCTCGGCAACAGGATGGCGAGCGACTTCATTCCCGCCACCGGTATAAATGTAGAGAGGCTGGCAGAAGCTGCCCAATTGTCGTCTATCGCAGACGAAACACCGGAAGGGAGATCGATCGTAGTGCTCGCCAAAGAGAAATACGGGATGCGGGCAAAGGAAGTGCGTGATGTCGGCGCGACGTTCATACCGTTCTCCGCGCAGACAAAGATGAGCGGCGTCGAGATTCCGGCCGCTGATGGTGTCGGACCACGGACAATCAGGAAAGGGTCTGGAGAAGCGATTAAGAAATATGTGACGGAGCTCGGTAAGAGTTTTCCGCAATCGGTACAGAGGAGCCTGGAAGAAATCGCGCGTGCCGGCTCTACACCGCTTGTCGTTGTCGAGAATGGCGACGTCCTCGGAATAGTACAGCTCAAGGATATTGTAAAGGGTGGAATTAAAGATAGATTTGCTCAGCTTCGCAAGATGGGTATCAAGACGGTCATGATAACCGGCGACAACGCTTTGACGGCAGCTGCTATTGCAGCAGAAGCCGGTGTCGATGATTTCATTGCCGAGGCGAAACCGGAAGACAAGCTCGGAAGGATTCGGGCAGAACAGGCGAACGGCCATCTCGTTGGAATGATCGGCGACGGAACGAATGACGCTCCCGCGCTGGCGCAGGCCGACGTCGGGATAGCAATGAATAGTGGTACACAGGCCGCGAGAGAAGCAGGGAACATGGTGGATCTCGACAGCAATCCGACAAAGCTCATCGAAGTTGTCGAGACGGGGAAAAAACTTCTGATGACGCGCGGTGCTTTAACTACGTTCAGCATCGCGAACGATGTGTCGAAATATTTCGCGATCATTCCTGCCATGACCGGAGCGCTCTATGCTTTCGGCAAGCCATTCGGTCCGCTCGCCTCGCTGAATATAATGAGACTCGGATCGCCGGAGAGCGCCATACTAAGCGCCGTGATTTTCAACGCGATAATCATAATCCTGCTCGTCCCTCTCGCACTGAAAGGAGTGAAGTACAGACCGGTAGGTGCAACCGCCGTGCTCAGAAGAAATTTGTTGATATACGGACTTGGCGGACTGGTTGCGCCGTTCATCGGGATAAAGTTGATAGATATACTGATCAATGCTTTGAGAATTGTTTGATGGTGACAGAATGAAGAAACATCTCTGGGATTCATTAAAAGTGCTGATTGTCATGACGGTCTTCACGGGACTCGTGTATCCGCTTGTCATGACTGCCATAGCGCAGATTGTTTTTCCGAAGCAGGCGAACGGAAGCATGATCAGGATAAATGGGAAACTGGTTGGCTCGAAGCTCATCGGGCAGAATTTTACCGGCGACAAATATTTCTGGCCTCGTCCGTCGGCGATAGGATACAATCCACTTCCGTCGGGTGCGAGCAATTACGGGCCAACAAGTGACACGTTGAAAGAACTGGTTGAAACGAGGAGGAAAGAATTCATACGGCTGAACGGTCTTCCGGCGAATACGAGGGTGCCGCCCGGTATGTTATTCGCTTCCGGAAGCGGGCTCGATCCGGATATCAGCCCCGCCGCCGCGGAGCTGCAGATAAACAGGATAGCCCGTGCCAGGGGATTCGACAGCGTTCAGACTGCGCAACTTCGGAAGCTGATGCAGTCGCACGTTGAAGGCCCCCAGCTCGGCTTCCTCGGTGATGCGAGAGTAAATGTGCTTGAACTCAACATCGCACTGGACTCGCTGGATGTAACTAGCAGATAATCTATTTAAATTAAAGGGAATGGCAGAAAGAGATTACTCCCGCCCCGATCCCGACGAGCTTCTTAGGTCGTTAAAAAAAGAAGAAGAAAAGCTTGAGAAGGGAAAGCTCAAGTTGTTCTTCGGTATGTGTGCCGGCGTCGGCAAGACATATGCAATGTTAAGCGAAGCCAGGGAGAGTGTTGGAAAAGGTGTCGACGTCGTGATCGGTTACGTCGAAACTCACAACAGGATGGAAACGGCTGAGCTCGTGCTCGGGTTGGAAGTTGTACCACGAAAGAAATTTGAATATCGCGGCACGATGTTGGAAGAGATGGATATCGATGCCGTCCTGGCAAGAAAGCCGAAGGTTGTACTGGTCGACGAACTTGCACATACGAACGCTCCCGGAAGTCGTCATGCCCGCCGCTACCAGGACGTCCTCGAAATACTTGACAACGGGATCGATGTTTACACCACTCTGAACGTGCAGCACCTCGAAAGCAGAGCCGATACCGTGGCACAGATAACGGGAAGCGTGGTCAGAGAGACAGTCCCTGATTCAATTTTCGAAGCGGCGGATGACATCAAGGTGATCGACATTCCCCCCGATGAGCTTCTGAAACGGCTTAAAGAAGGCAAGGTCTATACGGCCGAGAGATCCAGACAGGCGGTCGCAAACTTTTTCAAAGAAGGAAATCTTTCGGCTCTGAGAGAAATGTCCCTGCGCATGACAGCCGAACGAGTTGACCGTCAGATTCGTGAGTACAGACGTGGGCAGCGGATCTCAAGCACCTGGAAGTCGGGCCAGAGACTCATCGCTGCGATCAGTCCCAGCCCGCATTCCGTCTCAGTCATCCGCTGGGCAAGAAGAGTGTCGTATACCATGGATGCTTCATGGGTGGTCGTTTACGTCGATCAATCCGACAAGCTTACGGATGAACAGCGGGACCAGCTTGCAAAAAACATAAAGCTGGCTCGCGAACTCGGTGGCGAAGTGGTAACAACCTCCGGGATCGATATAGCTGAAAGCCTGATAAGAGTCGCCCGCGAACAGAATGCGAGTCAGATTCTCGTCGGCAAACCGGATCGGTTCCTTTTCTCCCGGGCGGCGCGCCTCATAGATGATCTGATGCAGAAGAGCAGGGACCTTGATATTTATATCGTCGCACAGGAACAGGCTTCCAGGCGCAGGCTATCAAGCCTTCTTCCCCGGCCCCAGTCGAGCCTTTTTCAGTATGCGGGAGCTGCTGCTGCGGTACTTGTCACGGCCCTTATCTGCTTTCCCCTTCAGGACTATGTCGGGTACCGGCCGGTCTCTTTCATATTGCTTCTCGTTGTGACCCTACTTCCTTTGAAATTCGGTCCGGGTCCGACAGTCCTTGCGGCCGCAACTGGCGCGCTCTCCTGGGACTTCCTCTTCATTCCGCCACGATATACTCTCTCAATCAACAATTTGGAGGACACATTCCTGGCAACGATGTTCTTTATCGTCGCCGCGGTTACCGGTGTTCTCTCCGCTCGTGTCAGAAAGAGAGAACGAATCATAAGGCAGAGAGAGCAGCGGACCTCAGCGCTCTTCGCACTCACGAAAGAGTTGTCTTCGGCTCACTCACAGGATGAGGTCGTACTGGCTGCCGTGGAGAACATAAAGAAATATTTCGACGCAGAGGTCGTGGTTATCCTGGCAGACACAGAAGGTGAGATGAACTCGTCTGCACACCGCGCGAGCTCATTCCTGCCCGATTCAAAGGAGTTCAGCGTTGCTGCGTGGGTATACTGGAACGAGAAGAAAGCGGGAAAGAACACGGACACTCTGCCGTTCGCAAGCGCAACTTACTTCCCGATGTCGGGACCGCGCTACACTCTGGGTGTCATCGGTGTCAAGCTGATCAGCGATTCCGAATTATCTTTCGATCAGGAAACATTGCTGGAAAACTTCGTCTCGCAGATCACTTCAGCCATCGAGCGGGAGCTGCTGAACGATGTAAACCGTAAGTCAATCGTAGTCGCCGAATCAGAACGCCTTTACAAGACTCTGTTCAATTCGATCTCTCACGAGTTTCGCACGCCGATAGCAACTATCATGGGTTTATCTGAAAACCTGCATTCTTCTCAATCCGATGTCGGCAATCAGAAATCCGAAATAGATGAGATCCACCTTGCTGCGGAACGACTAAACCGCCTCGTAGCGAACTTACTTGACATGACAAGGCTCGAATCGGGGATGATCAAGCCGCGACTCGATTGGTGTGACGTACGCGATATTGTCAATCGTGCTCTGAAGAATCTGGAGAGAGAGCTAGACCGTCACGAGGTCTCCGTCGATATTGCCGATTCAGTTCCATTGATGCGGTTGGATTTCGGACTCGTCGAACAAGCCCTGTCGAATCTGATCCATAATGCCGCACTTCATACTCCTCCGGGAACGGATATAATGGTGAGGGGGTACCTCGAGGGTGATGACACCTGTGTGATCTCCGTGGCCGACAACGGGCCTGGGCTTCAGAAGGAGGATATAAACAAGATTTTCGAGAAGTTCTACCGCGCCCAAAACGGTAAGAGCGGTGGTACAGGTCTAGGACTCACGATAGCGAGAGGTTTTGTGGAAGCACATCATGGGACAATCATAGCCAGGAATCGCACGGAGGGAGGAGCCGAATTCGTTGTGAAGCTTCCTGTCTCCGGCAATACCGGTGAACAGAGCTTGGAGAAACCCTGAACGGCAATCCTGTAATATTAGTAATCGATGATGAGACACAGATCCGGCGTCTCCTTGAGCTCACGTTGGAATCAAACGGGTTTATCTCGCGCGCCGCTGGTACGGGGAAGGAAGGCGTCATAAAGGCTGCCTCCGAACGACCAGCCCTTATTATACTTGACCTCGGCTTGCCGGATATCGATGGAGTGGATGTGCTCAAGAAGATTCGTGAATGGTCCGAAGTCCCGGTATTGGTTCTATCAGTGCGGGATTCGGAAAGTGACATCGTTGCCTGCCTCGATGCCGGCGCAGACGATTATCTTACAAAGCCGTTTCGGACAGGTGAGTTGCTCGCGAGGGTGCGCAATGCTCTGCGCCATCGCGTTTCACTTCAGGAAGAAACTGTCTTTAAAGTGCGCGACGTGCAGGTGGATCTTTCAGCCCGGACTGTGAAAAAGGGTAGTGAAATAGTAAAGCTGACCGCCACAGAGTACGCCCTTCTTGCTCTCTTTGTCAGAAACGCGGGAAGAGTGTTGACACATAACTATATTCTCGCTCAGGTGTGGGGCCCCACATTTGCAGGGGAGTCTCAATATACGAGAGTGTATGTAGGACAGCTTCGCAAAAAGATAGAGGCTGATCCATCCAACCCGAAGATCATATTGACCGAATCGGGAATAGGTTATAGATTGTACATCGAACCGGAGGGCGGCTGAGATGGGTCGATATCCGGTAGAGTCATGTTCAGTATTGCAGCATGAGGGTAGGTCTGTTGAAGACATCTTTGGCTGTGGCGCTTGTTTGTTTAGTAACAGGTCGATCTTTGTGGGCTCAGGAGCATTCCAGGTTCGTTCTTTCGGGTACGGTTAGGGGAATTCAGACCGGTGAGCTGCTGTCCGGCGCGACCATAAGACTCATCGGGACGACGCTTGGTACGGCTACGAACTCCGATGGCAGGTATCGGCTGCTATTAGCGCGCGGTAAATACCAGGTCATTGTGAGCTATATCGGCTATACATCCGACACTGTTCGTGCCGATATTCAGGGACACGACGTCTCGCTCGATGTTGCCCTCTCTCAAAGCCAGGTCTCACTTCCTGAAGTGATGGTATATCCTAAATCGGGGAATCCGGCAAACGAAATAATCAGGCGTGCAATCGCAGCAAAGGAAAAGTGGCTTGAGAAATTGCATTCTTATGAATTCAATGCTTACACGAAAACGGTCCTGAAAGTTGTTAAGCAGAGTGAACTGCCGGATACAACCATCGCCGGCATACTGGAGACACAGACCAAAGGCTACTGGAAATCTCCCGATTCCTACTTCGAGATAGTTTCAGCTCGCAGGCAGACAGCTAACTTCACTTCTGCCCAAAATATTTTTACTGCGGGACGGTTACTCGACTTTAATAATGACGTCATCAAGATAGATCGCTATTCCATCCCCGGCCCCATCTCAAGTTCAGCATTCGACTATTATCGCTATGCAATCGTCGATACGAGTTATCAGGGAAAGACTATGATCTTGGGGATTGAAGTAGAGCCCAGGAAAAATCCATCTCCGATGTTCAAGGGTCTTATTGAAATATCACAGGGAAGCTGGGCGCTTGTCAGAGCCAGACTGTCGCTCTCGGACCCTGGTGCAATAGCCCCCCCCATGGATAGTCCGGTTTACGACGAGCAATTTGCAGAATACGAAGACGCTTACCGGCTTCCTATAGAGTTGAAAACATCATTCGTCGTTAGGTTAAGACTTCCTGGCGTTCCACCGGTCATATTGGATAATGTGTCTGTCCTCTATGATTACAAATTCAACCCTGCCTTTCCGAAAAGTTTCTTCGACCGAGATGTCGTATCGGCAACTGCGGAGTCAGCTGACAAAGACACGACTGCCTGGCGCAGAGGACAGGGCCTCCCGTTGACGCGCAGCGAAGCTCTCGCGTATGCAAGGATCGACAGTATTATAAAGAACGTGTCCTTCCCAATGAAGGCAGTGATTTCTCTCACTCGCTTGATAAGCGATCCTGACCTCGGTCCTTTCACTTCCGTTTCCGACTTCTTCCATTTCAACAGAGTTGAAGGAGCTTATGTCGGTGTGGGAGTCACTAACTCGACGTTGATAGATGGGGTTGAACTTACAACAATTGGCGGCTACGGTTTTTCAGATAAGATGTGGAAGTATGATCTGACGGCAGCATATAAGCTTCCGGGCTTTGAACGACTCACTTTCGGGGGAAGAATCTTCCGGAGGATTGCGAACAGAAAAGAGGAGGACATGTACAGCCGGTTCGACGTAAGCCTTGGATCGCTTCTCTACAGAGATGACTATCGCGATTACTATTTGTCCGGAGGGTGGCAAGGATTTCTGGACTGGCGAGTCGGTTCGACTCTGGCTGCCCGTGTGACATATAGTGACGAGCGGCAATCCAGCGTAAGTAGAAACACTAATTATAGCATTTTTCCACAGAGCTACAACTATCGTAGCAATCCGCCAATAGATGACGGATACCTAAGGAGCGTCGATTTAGAGATCAAGCTCGACACACGGAAATTCTACGATACGGGAATATCGATGCAGTCTGATGAAGGATCGAGCTACTGGACGTGCAGCGGGTCGCTGGAAATCTCTTCTCCGGAAATATTGAACTCATCGTTTCCATTTGATCGCTTCCGGGTTAGTTTCATGAGGCATCAGATGACATTTGCGTCCGGATATTTGAATCTTTGGGTAATTGGTGGTTCGGCAGTCGGTGAACTGCCGGTGCAACGAATGTTTGAGATTCAGTCGGCCTACGGTGGTTACACGGAGAATGAGGCCATGGCGACACTCGTCTTCCAGCGTCTTCTCTCGAACAAAACAATAATGGTTGGAGCTGAGCACGACTTTGCAAATAGCCTGTTCAAGTGGTCAAATATTCCGCTGGTTAAGCAGATCTGGTTTGATGTGAGCATATATGTCCACGGTGCGGTAGCGGAAGGTTGCCATCCGATGGCCGAATCAGGTTTTGGCCTGGTAAACGTACTCCCTTTCATCAGAACGGATTTTACCTGGGGAGTAGAAGGTGCCTGCAGGGGATTTGCCTGGACGATAGGGACGACGCTGGAGATTTGAGCTTAGCTGGAACCGCCCGGTTGTGGATAGCTAACGACCGCCTTGACCCCACTTATGGATTGCCTCATAACAAAGGAGACATCTCCCCGTGCATCCCTCCCGCCCGGTCTGCCTCGGGGTGGATGACTACATCTCGGTAACCACCGAAGTCGTGTCTTCCTAAAGGCGAACATGTTACTGGCATGAATGTCGGCTTGACGGGCTCCTATCTGCAGTCCAATCATTTCCATTGCAAGAATTTTCCACGAAATTGGACGACTCTGCTCATCTACGATCCCTTCGGAACGGGTGGCAGCGTCGAGGAATCACATGCTGGCATTTTGGGAGGGCATCACAATAAGGGCTGAATGAACAACTTGAATGCTCAATTTAGCGTTCTACTGTACCTTTTCGTTGAAATTCCCGCTTTAGCCTTTTATATTTTGCGAGTCAAACCGATGACACAACCGAAAACTTTACCGTGCCTCCGGTAGAAATGCTTCGAGCATTTCTATCAGCTTCTAATGCCATTCAATCGGCTTTGGACAAATGCATTCGCGCTCTGCGGTTTTTATTATATATCTTGAGGGTCCATTTTTCGGAGTCGTACCATCACTCACTAATTAATTCTTCCTTAGACAGAAAAGGAGCAATCTATGGCTGATGAAGTTTCCGCTGCGAGATACCAATCGTATGTGCCCGCTGAAACTACGATGAGAGAATTCAGCATAAGAGCCCTGGTGCTCGGGTTGATCATGTGTGTCATTCTTGGAGCAGCAAATGCTTACCTCGGATTGAAGGCGGGAATGACCATTGCCGCCACATATCCTGCGGCAGTGATAGGCATGGCAGTCCTTCGCCTGATGAAGGGAAATCTGCTTGAAGAAAACTTCGCCCGGACTGTCGGCGCTATCGGCGAGTCGATTGCTGCCGGTGCAGTCTTTACGATCCCGGCGTTCTACATTGCAGGAATCTGGAAGCACTTCGACAGCAGTCACTACCTCGAAGCGACCATCATCATGTTTGTGGGAAGTGTTCTCGGCATTCTATTCGTCACGGTGCTGCGGCGTGTCATGGTTGAAGATAAAGAACTTCCGTTCCCCGAATCGATTGCAGCTTCGGAAATTCACAAGGCGGGACGGACAGGCGGAACAGGTGCGAAATATCTGTTCACAGCCATGGGGCTTGGCGGTGCAATTCAGGCACTCGGCGAGCTCAATTTTTTCGCAGGGGCCTGGGAACGGTTTATCAAATTCAGTCCTTTGCCTTTGTCTCTAAGTACGGGCTCAACTAACTCGACCATTCAGTCAGGCGGCGGCGCGCTGATTACTACTCCGAATGTGAGTCCTGCTTACATCGGTGTCGGGTACATTATCGGACCCCGGCTCGCAGCTTTGAATTTCAGCGGCGGCATAATTGCCTGGGGACTTTTTGTTCCGCTCCTTCTGTATTTTCTGGGCCCTTCGTCCTTACCTGCGGCCGCACGTCAAAGTTCTTGGATTGCCCTCAGCTACTCCGTGTGGCTGACGCTGGTACGTCCGATTGCGATTGGCGGTATGCTCTTCAGCGCCGCGTACACTCTGTACAAAATGCGGAAGAGTCTGAGCGTCGGGCTTGGGAGAGCGGTGGGTGACGTTAGAAAAGCAGCTACCGGCGGACGAGTTGAAATCAGAACAGAACGCGACATGGATTTCAGATATGTCGGCGGCGGAATTCTACTCGCAGGCATCGCAACATTTTTCATCTATAACCACTTCGCGCACGATGTAGCTGCTGCGCTTACCGCTACCCTGGTCATGCTCATTACCGGATTTTTCTTCGCAGCTGTCTCCGGCTACCTCGTCGGGATAATTGGTTCCAGTAATAACCCCGTCAGCGGGCTGACGATCTCGACGCTGCTCATCGCAGCAATACTTATGGTGGTACTCGGACAGACCGGAACAAGCGGGGTTGCCGCTGTGCTGGGTGTTGCAGCGGTCGTTTGTGTCTCTGCCGCCGTCGCCGGCGAAATGCTGCAGGACCTGAAGGTCGGGCACATACTGGGCGGCACTCCGTGGAAAATGCAGGTGGGCGACCTGCTCGGTGTGTTCGCAGGCTCCGCGGTCATGTTCATTCCCCTGATGATACTGAACCAGGGTGATATCAACCGAGGCGGAATTGGGTTCGGTGGAGCAAATCTACCGGCACCACAGGCGGGCATGATGGCAGCACTGGCTCAGGGGATTGTCGGCGGGCACATGGCTTGGCCTCTGGTCATCGTGGGGATGATAATGGCATTCGGTTTCATCATCAGTGGCGTCAGGAGCCCGATGCTCGTATTTGTCGGCATGTATCTTCCGTTCGGCACCGTCGCTGCAATTTTCGTCGGCGGATTGATCAGAGGGATCGTCGACATAGTTGCGAAGCGTCGGAAATTCAACGACGCACAAGGAGCGCGTGTCGAGAACACGGGTATCCTTATCTCGTCGGGCTTTATTGCCGGTGAGGCGTTGACTGGACTTGTGTTCGCCGGTCTGGCATTCTACGACGTGAAGTGGCTTTCGATTTTCGCTCATCCGAGTTTTGGCGTGAGCATAATTGTTTTCGTGTTTCTTGCTGCGATACTGATTTACTATCCGTTGCGGAACGCGGGTTCGCCGGATCAGCCTGCACCGCCGAAGGCTGCGATGTAGAAATTGGAATAGTGGATTGTTGGATCAATGGGGCGGCCGAAAGACCGCCCTTTGTTTTCTTAAGCTCCTTGACAGGAGTCGAAATGGTTGAATAACCATACAAGAATAGGTGTATTGGGAAACAGAGTGAAAAGTGAGTTGCCTCGATTTGCTGGTTTTGAATGGGTTGAAAACAAAAACGAAGAACACAAACAGAAACACGGCTTGTCATTTGAGAGTGCCCAGTTTGCATTCGCTGACCCATACAGGATTGTCGTAAAAGATTTGGAACACGGTAAGGAAGAAGAATGATTCTATCGCTTTGGGAAAGTCGGCTGCGGAATAATTACTGTTAGGTTCACAAACGGAAATGACAAGATAAGAATCGTAGGTGCAGGGTACTGGCGGAAAGGGAGACAGATTTATGAAAAAAAGAATAAAGTGCAGCAATGAGAAGATGGGCAAAGTTGAGATAGTGAAAGATTTCTTGCCGACACCGGAAGATCTGGTGTTCAGGGAAGAGAACATCAAAGTCACCTTGAACCTTAATAAGTCGAGCGTCGAATATTTCAAGAAGCTGGCAAAAGATAATGGGAGTCAATACGAGAAAATGATAAGGGAACTCCCCGATAGCTATACTTCCCGTTTTCCTCAAAAGTAATATATGTCGATTCCCGCCAGATTCCTCTTTCGGTAGTTTTCATTAGAGAATCTATTCAAAGTGCAAGAGTGACCGTGCCAGCTCTTCATCGTCCATGATTCTTGTGTTGACGTGCCCACCATTTATTGTTGAGCTTATCACTTATCTCGTTTATATTTTGTCACCGTGATGACTTGAGAAGCCCGGTATGAAAGTTGGTCCGGTTGTTTCACCTTTCTTCGATCACGAGTCTCTGACAAAATCTCGGAGGAGCATCGCAACGAAATCTAAAGCGTTTCAGATCACTTCAATACTTGCTTTCGCCCTCATCGTCCACGGTACTGTTCACTGCCAGCCTTTTCTGTCTCGTCTCCATGCTACCAAAGACTCTCCGCTTTACACTACCTACGCCGCTGCGATGCAGCGCTCCGAATTCACGTTGGATGTCGGCTACCACATGGTCTTCTACGACTCCACTCGCGGGATCGAATTCGAGAATCAAAAAGGGGGCAACTGGTCGATAGCCTTCGCTGAAATGAGCGACGGACATCGCGCCAATTATGTGTCCACCCTTCCATCGCTGTACCGTCAGCCCGTGATAATGACTTCATATTCAGACATCGTGAAGTACTATTACTATCCATTCAAAGACCTTGAAGTGAAGTCCACGTTCCTGGTATACAGCTCAAGCACTGCCGTTCAGGAATTCCTGATCAGGAACATGAGCAACAGAAAACGGACGATTCAAGTCGTGCCATTCCTAAGCATCGGCAAAGGCTCATACCGTTCCATTTTGGTGAACAAGATCTCTGATGAGGCAATGTTCACCTATGTTGATCTTCCGGATGGATGGATGCTGGACCACGATATGCCGCACGTGGATACCGTCGCGAACCTATTCACATCTAGTTTCATTCCGGATTCGACTGAATATTCATATGCTGAACGGCCGTGGAATATGCCAAGCTCTGAGTCCGACTCGGCGAAATCGATCGCCATTTTCAAGACTATCCTGATTCCGTCACACGGAACCGTGACGTTTCGAGTCGTTCGTACCGTGGCAAGATCTCTGTCCGATTCTGCCGGTATGCGTTTAGCTGCGAAGAAAGCGTTCGGGCTTAATCTCGACTCCTTCATTGTCGCGGATCAGAAACTCTACAGCAAGATTCCGCAACTTCGGTTTACCAATCCTGATGAGAAGATGATGTACTGGAGTGCGTTCTCACTTCTGAGGCAATGTATGCTTCCGCCTGAAGGGAAGTGTCACTACAACTACTATGTCTTCTCACGCGAACCTGTCTGGGGGTGGGGACACGGCGGACAGGTGTTCCATGAAAGCCTCTCGATGCTCGCGTATGTCTATATGGATCCGACAAGCGCGATGAACTCTCAACGTGTGTACATGGAGCGCCAGCATCCGAACGGATACATTGACTACCGTGCCGGTCCGTATCTCGACGAGGCAATCCCGTACGAAGGCCAGCTGACAACCTCGGCACCGTGGTTCAGCTGGGAAAACTGGGAAATCTTCAGAGTCACGAAAGACAAAAAGTTTCTTGCTGAAGCATATCGGTCGGGCGTCAAGTTCTTCGACTTCTGGCGGAAGGATCGCGATAGTCAGCACGATAGTCTCTTCGAATGGGGCGGTCAGGCGGTTCTAGAATCTGTGCGAGATGCTGACGTTGCGGTATGGGATCAGGTCGGATGGCCTTCCAACTTCGAGGGACCGGATCTGAACAGCATGCTTGTTATGGAGGCGAAATCTCTCTCAAGGATGGCCGCTGCACTCGGAAAAAATAGAGAAGCCGAGAAGTGGAGGCAAGAGTCGGCTAGACTGTCTGAGTTGATCAACAAGTATATGTGGGATGATTCCACTGGGTTCTATTACAATGTCAACAAGCTTAACCACACATTTACTTTCAAGCGTCCCGACGATTTGAAGCGCAAGGAGATTATCGGTTTCCTGCCGCTTTGGGCCGGAGTTGCGAGCAATGAACAGGCGGCACGGTTGGTGGAAAACTTGACGGACACTTCTGAGTTCTGGCGCGAGTACGGTGTGCCGTCTCTTGCCGCGAATGATCCATACTACAATCCTCGCGGGTACTGGAACGGACCTGTCTGGGTTGAATGGAATTATCTGATCGAGCACGGGCTTCTCCGGTATGGTTATCGGAACCTTGCCAGGGAACTTGTCGAGAAAGTTACTTCAAATGTAATTGCCCAACTGAAGAAAGATCACTATTTCTGGGAGTTCTATGATCCCGACGCCCGATGGGCTGGCTATCATAAAACATATATATGGGCGGGACTGGTGGCGAGAATGATTATGGATTTGCGCACCGCGAATGGGATTCACTGAAGGAAAAGGCATGGCCTCTCACAAGGCGGCCCAGCGTCATTCTCGAGCGTTTCTAATGAGAATCCATGCTCAGGAATTGCCTTGATTCGCGCCAGGATCTTGCGTGAATGACGCGGCCAGGATGGGCCTTCCTCCGTCAAGGATAGCCAAAAAATACTTCGATGTCCCGGAATGGAGAATAACGGATTTTTTCCCATTGAGCAATCGGAATGTATGAAACGCAAAATCGGAGAACTCTTTATGACTAAATATCGGCTGGTCTTGTCACTACTAATCTGTTTCGTGTCCACGACAACGGTGTTCTCTCAGGAGAAAGTTGACACGAAGTCTATGCCGGGGATTATTCCCGCGTTTCCTATCGAGCAAAGCCGTATGTCGATCCGGCAGCTTGCACAGCAGTTTACACCTTTCGACAAAGTGGGCCGCAAGTTCGCGATCCTCGGTTATGAAAGCGGCTCCTTCGAGGCGTGGGCGTATCCGCTGAAGATACTCCGAAACTTCGAGTTCTCTTTCTTCCTGCAGAACTCCACGAGACCGATCAAAGCGGCCGACATCGTCAGATACATTGACGTCTCTCCCGCCGCGACAACGATTACATACGTCTATCAATCATTTACCGTCAGGGCAATTTACATTACGCCGGTGTACGAGCCGGGCGCGATCATCCTCCTTTCGGTGCACTCGGTTGTGCCTCTTAAAATCGTCTGCGGATTTCTACCGGTTCTCCAGCCGATGTGGCCTGCCGGAATCGGCGGTCAGTACGCTTATTGGGACGATAATCTGAAGGCTTACGTGATATCTGAACCGACCGGAGAGAACAACGGCATCGTCGGCTCTCCGGCTGCAACTGGAATTTCTTACACGCCCGCTCATATGCTTTCAGATTATCCGAACCAGTTTACGATCGAGATTAAGGATCCGGAGTCAGTGAAAGGTCAATACATCCCGATCTACCTCGCGGGCGGAAAAGGAAAGTGGAAAAGTGTGAAGGCTGTCTACGACAGTCTGAGCTCAAATCCGAAATCGTTCTACGAAGAGAACGTCAAGCATTATGATGCTCTCGAAGAGAACACGCTTCAGATAGAAACCCCCAACAGGGAAGTTAACCTGGCTTTCAAATGGGCGAAGGTCGCGTACGACAATCTGGTAGTTAATAATCCCGATCTCGGAGAAGGACTGGTGGCAGGTCTCGGAATGTCAGGAACGAGCGGACGGCCAGGATTCGGATGGTTCTTCGGCGGAGATGCCTACATCAATTCTTTTAGTCTCAACAGCTATGGCGCATACCATACCGTCAGGGACGCACTCGCATTCACTGAGAAGTGGCAGAGGTCGGACGGTAAGATGGCACACGAACTTTCGCAGGCCGCCGGTTACGTCGACTGGTTTCACAAGTACGGCTACGCGTACATACACGGAGATACGACTCCGTTCTACATCGATGCGGTTTATGATTATTATCGGATGACCGGAGACATCGATTTCGTGAAGCAGAGCTGGAAGTCGATCACGAAAGCATACAAATGGTGCCTTTCGACCGATGCGAACGGAGACGGTCTTATGGATAACAGTAAAGCAGGGTTGGGCGCATTGGAGTTCGGCTCATTGATCGGAATAGAATCTGACGTTTATCTGTCGGCCGTCTGGGTTCGTGCAACTTATGCCATGGAACTGTTGTCGAAGGCCGTCGGCGATGGTAATTATCAGAAGAAGGCTGCAGATGAGTATGCAAAGGCAGAAAGGGCCTACGAAACAAAATTCTGGGACCAGAATGGGAAATTCTATTCCTATGCATTCAATGCAAACGGACAACAGGTTGATGAGCTGACTCCGTGGATGTCGGTTGGCCTCGCCTGGAATATCGGTGACCCGGCACATGCCAATGAAGCCTTACGGCGGCTGGCTTCATCAGAGCTGACAACGGACTGGGGTGTCAGAAGCATCTCAAATAAGAGCAAGTATTACGATCCGCTCAATTACAATTACGGAACGGTCTGGCCATTCATAACGAGCTGGGCGGCGACTGCGGAGTTCGAACACCGGTTCAGTATTCAGGGTTACGAAATGTTGATGGCATCGGTTAGGCACGCGTTCGACAATGAGCCGGGGGATGTTACTGAGGTCTTTTCGGGCGCTACGAATGTTTGGCTCGGAGAAGCCGTGCCTCACCAGGGTTTCTCTACCGCCGGTACCGTGCTGCCGCTTGTAAGAGGACTCTTTGGACTAAGCGGTGACGCAGTGCATAAGGCCGTCACCTTTGCACCTCAGTTCCCGGCCGATTGGGATTCTGCATCTGCTTCAAATTACAGAATCGGCGACGCGACATTCTCATTCAGGTACCGGAAAACCGGAAACCATATCAATATTGCTGTAAGCTCGCACGGAGCCGCCGCCTACAATATCAAAGTCTCACCTGTTTTCGGCACCGGGACTATCGTCAGGTCTGCGTCTGTGAACGGAAAGAATGTCCGGTTTGAAATGGAAAATTTTCCCGAGGGGAATGAACCGAGTGTTACTGTCCCAGCTTCCGGCAGCGAATTGAACTTTGATTTTAGTCTTGTACCGACGGTAGATATCATTCCGCCGGACGTTCATACAAGTACCGGAGCTTCAGACCATTGCATCAAAGTTGTCTCGGTGACCAGCACCGGGAAAAAGTTGGATGTGGAAATAGAAGGTCTGGCAGGAGAGGAGTATGCCATGGCAATCACCAACCCGAATCTCGTTGCGGGAGTCAGCGGTGCGAAGCTTCGCGGTAATCGTCTATCCTTCCTGATCCCCGGGAATGTCGGAGGAGGTTTCACGAAACACACGATCGAAGTGAGGACCAGATAATTGAAGCGGCCTGACACTTCACTGCAGAGGCGCGATGGCGCAAGGTTAATCTCTTTAGCATCCTTTTCTTTCTTGTCACGGCATCCCGGCGGCGCATTTTTCTATCAGACCTCCTGGAAGAGCGCTCGAACAGCAGTGGCCTTTTTGGTTCTCATTTTGTCCTTTTGCAGTAATGTGTCGTCGCAGGTCGTGGTCAAAGATAGTTACTTGAAGATTCGTGCCGGCGCAAACGATCCATTATTTACGACTTACGCGGCCGCAAAGGATCGGTCGCGGCTCTATGCGGATAAAGCATACTTCATGAACTACTTCACCTCCGACAAACCGATCACTTGTTCGAGCCAGGACGCAGGTGACTGGTTCACGTTATGGCGGGTGAACAATGTCATAGTCGATAAGATCAGCCAGTTTGTGAAACAACCGGTTGTGGTAGCTTCATTTCCTGATTTAGCGGTCATAGATTATGAACCGTTCGCCGGAATCGATGTGCAGGAGGTCTTCGCAGTCTATAGCTCAGGCGCCGCATTGATAGACTTCCACGTCAAGAACACCGGAAGAATAGAATACAACATAAACATCTACTCGGCACTCGAAATGGATAGTGCTGACTCGATGAGGGTCGTCAAGTTTGATTCCGCGGGCGACGGTTACGAGTTGACTCATTATGAGTCTCCTGTCAGATTGTTCAGCGATCTCTATCCGGGTTATCCCGACCGCTTTCGGGACATGCTGGTTTCTGATTCCATGCCTCAAAGCTTCGGTTCTTACCAGGTGTGTAAGCTCAGTCAGTTTGAGCCGGAGCTTCGAAGGTTCAATGAATATGATCCGCATAAGTCAAAACTGAACGAGATCTCAGGCGGGCCGTCAGGACTTGTCGCACTCCAAAGAAATCTGTATCTGGAGCCCGGTCAATCTGCGGAGGTTAGATTTGTCAGGGGGTGCCAGGATGCACGTTCACCGATGCAGGAAATGGTCAGCGATGTCGAACGCGCGCTCGCGATCGATCCGCAGACGATGGTCGACGCAGACATCAATCTATATTCATCGGTGCCCCGGATTGCTTTCAAGACGAGTGGCGAGAAGCTCGTGTATCTGTCTGCCTTCAACCTTGTCAGGCAGTGCATTCTTCCTCCGAGCGGTCAGGCGAAGCACAATTACTATGTCTTCTCCAGGAATCCGATTTGGGGATGGGGGCACGGTCACCAGGTGATGCATGAATCCATGTCGATGATTCCTTATGCATATATGGATTGGAAATCTGCGGAGGAGTCGCAGCGCATCTACATGGATCAGCAATTACCGGACGGCCTCATCCCGTATCGAGTCGGGCCGCGTGGGCCGCAGACTTACACTCACGACTCGGTCGGCACTACGTCCGCGCCGTTCTTTTCATGGACCAATTGGGAAATATATAAAGTAAGTCATGATAAGACTTTTTTGAGAGAGGCATATCAGTCAGGGGCGAAGTTCGTGGATTACCTTGAAAAGAACAGGGATCAAAATCATGACGGCCTGCTTGAGTGGGGACCGTATGGAATTATCGAGAACGTTCGTGATGACTGGAATGTGGTCTTCCAGATGATGAACCCATCGCGAGGTCTGGAGGGGCGCGATATTTCGCATGACCTCGATTGCCTCGACCTTTCTTCGCAGACCGCAAACGAAATGTATTACCTCAAGCTGATGGCACGCGAACTTGGCGACCAGGCGGGGGTCGAAGAGTGGTCAGAGAAATACAATCAGCTTTCGAAATTGATAGATAAATATATGTGGAACAAGCAGGACAAGTTTTTCTATCATGTCTCGATGAACCGTCACTTGTTCGAGTTCGAAGGGAAGAGTCTCAGGCGAAAAGAGATAATCGGTTTCCTGCCGATGTGGGCGCGCGTCGCCACAAAGGAACAGGCTGCGGACCTGGTGAAGCAACTTACGAATCTGGAAACATTCTGGCGAAAGTACGGTGTACCGACTGTCGCTGCAAACGATCCGGGGTATACGCCGTTCGTGGACGACTGCTGCCACTGGAACGGGCCAGTGTGGATGCTGTGGGATTATACGGTGATGGATGGATTGGAGCACTATGATTACAGGAAAATCGCAGATGAAGTTGCGGACAAAATGCTCCTCGCCGTCGAGACACAGCTCGCGACGAACCACCATTTCTGGGAATCGTACAGCGCTGATTTCCCGATCCAGCAAAGTCCGCCGAACTATATTTGGGACTCGATTATGGCGAAGGTGCTGATCGAAAAATACGCGAGGAGATAAGCCGGTGTAAATTTGTTTGTCACCGTTACAACGACTAATTTTTTGGGAAGGGCAGGAGAGTCGAAATGGAACCGAAGACAAAGAGTCAGATGTCACCAGAGCAATATCTTGAAATCGAACGCAAGGCTGAGTATAAGAGCGAGTATTTCAATGGAGAGATGTTCGCGCTGGCCGGTGCGAAAGAAAATCATAACCTCATCGTTCTTAACACTGGCAGCGAATTAAGGTCCCAACTTAAGGGGCGTCCTTGTAAAGTGTACCCCGGCGATATGAGGGTCAGGGCTTACGAAACCGGACTCTACACATATCCGGAAGTAGTTATCGTCTGCGGGGATCCTTCTTTCGAAGACAAAGAGCGCGATACTCTGCTGAACCCTGTTGTGATAATCGAAGTGTTGTCGGAATCCACCGAAGCCTACGACAGGGGAAGGAAGTTCGAACACTACAGACAAATTCCATCTTTGCAGGAATACGTCTTGATTTCTCAAGACCGGTACAAAATCGAAAAGTTCACCAGACATAAAGAATGGACGCTGTCTGAAGAAGGTGAATTGGAGAAGTCGATAGATCTGCCGTCGATTCGGTGCTCGCTGAAGCTGGCGGAAGTGTACGACAAGGTAACTTTCTAGAAGACCATCCTGCCGGGGTTGCGGGTGCAAGTAAGTGTGAATTATTAGGCGCGGAGGAATTTCAATGAAAGCTCGCGAAATCAGCACCATCTTCTTCATCATGATGCTCTTATACTTTTTGCCGCCCGCGATAGGTCAGACCCGCTCGTCAGAGCACGACCCTGTTGCCGACCCCAAGGCGATGGTTATCGAAGGGAATGCCAGGTTCACGGTCCTCACGCCCGACCTTATCCGGCTGGAATGGTCGAGAGACGCGAAGTTCATAAATGCCGCATCGCTGATTTTTATTAACAGAAGATTGCCCGTACCTTTCTACAAAGTCGAGACGGAGGACGGGTGGGTTGTCTTGCGAACTTCCGCTCTGACGCTTCGTTACAAGAAAAAGTCGGGTGAGTTTTCCAGGAACAATCTGCAAATAGAGTTCACTCTTGATGGGAAACAAGTTGTGTGGCAGCCAGGCGACCAAGATACGACTAACCTTCATGGTACAGTCAGGACTCTGGACGGAGCTAATGGTGCGATTCCACTTGACCAGGGTTTGCTGTCGCGCGGTGGATGGACTCTGATCGACGACAGTCACGGCCCCCTGTTCGATAATTCGAGTTGGCCGTGGGCCACCAACAGACCCGCCGACGAACTCCAGGACTGGTACTTCTTTGGGTACGGGCACAATTATGTGAAAGAGCTGGGCGATTATGTGAAAGTTGCGGGACGAATTCCGATGCCGCCGCGGTTTGCGTTCGGCGCATGGTGGTCGAGGTATTGGGCATACACGGATGAGGAGCTGAAAGACATCGTAAATGAGTTTTCAAATCACAGCGTCCCTCTCGATGTCCTCGTTGTCGATATGGACTGGCATCAGACGTTCGATCTCCGGTGGAGCAAGCGTGTGCTCGACCAGGCCGGACAGATGAAAGGCTGGACAGGATATACCTGGAACAAAATTCTGTTTCCCGATCCGAAGGAATTCCTCCATTGGTGCCACAAAAAGGATTTGAAGGTTGTCCTGAATCTCCATCCTGCCTCGGGTATTCAGCCATGGGAGAAGAGTTATCCTGCAATGGCACGCGCGATGGGTGTCGATCCGTCAACGCAAAAGTACATCCCATTTGATCCAACCGACAAGAAATTTGCCGAGAACTATTTCAAACTGGTGCTCGGTCCGCTGGAAAAGGAAGGCGTCAACTTTTGGTGGATCGACTGGCAGCAATGGGACACAACGAAAATCCACAATCTGAATCCGACATGGTGGCTTAATTATACATTTTATACGAACATGGAACGCGAAGGGAGAGCTCGCCCAATCATCCTCGCACGATGGGGAGGACTCGGATCGCACCGATACCAGATCGGATTCTCCGGGGACGTTATCACCGATTGGTCCTCACTCCAGTTCCAGCCTTACTTCACTTCAACTGCCGCCAACGTTTGCTTTGGATACTGGAGCCATGATATCGGCGGACACATACCCGGAACAATAGCGCCTGAACTCTTCACGAGGTGGGTGCAGTGGGGAGCACTGAGTCCCGTTCTCCGAACTCACACTACGCGGAACGCGGATGCGGAGCGACGGATCTGGGCATATCCGTATCCCTATGCCAGGGCGATGCGACGGGCGTACCTCTTGAGATATAAACTTCTTCCATACATCTATACCGCCTCGCGGAATGCATTCGACACCGGGATTTCTATGATCCATCCGCTTTATTATGAATACCCGGAGTCGAACGAGGCGTACAATTTTGGCGACGAATACTTTTACGGCAAAGACATGATCGTCTCGCCTGTCGTCACGCCGATGTCGAAGGATTCCTTGCTGGCGACTGAAAACGTGTGGATCCCGCCGGGAACCTGGATAGAATGGTACAGCGGCAAACGGCTTCACGGCCCCGCCGTAGTTAAGAGGCAGTATTCTCTCAATGACATCCCTATTTTCGTGAGGGCGGGCTCGATAATCCCGATGCAAACGCTGAAACAAAAGGCGGATATTGAAAACGTCAACCCTCTCGTCCTGAGGATTTTCCCGTCGTCGAATGGCGCAACGAGCGTCTATGAAGATGAAGGGAACTCACAGGGTTACCAAAACGGTCGGTTCAGTCGGACCGAGGTGAGTTATAATACCGACAACCATCGCGTCATGCACATTACAATCGCGGCTGCAAAGGGAACATATCCCGGCATGAAGAAGACGCGAACGTATGTCGTCGAATTAATGAACGTCTTTCCGCCGGAGCAGGTGTCCTGCAACGGCAGAGTCATAAGCTACGGTAAGAATGGATGGCGGTATGACGGTGACAAGCTTGAGACCGTGATCAGGACGGGAAGTTTCGGAGTCAACGAAAATCTAGAGCTGACGGTCGAATTTCCCGAATCGATGGATTCACATTTGCTGGACGGCGTGCGGGGAAAGATAGAGAGGTTCAAGCAAGCGATGACGATCTTGAATCATCTTTGGCCGCAGGACTGGTCCCCGGACGTGCTGATCGATGCGGCACAGACAGGCGATGTCATGACGTACTATCCGGATTCTGCACGAACCAGATTGCAGAAGTTTCAAACCGAGGTCCCGGAGATTCGTGATGCCATCATGCATCTCAATGGAGACAGCACGGTAATACAACAAGCGCTGAACCATCTTGGCGCAGCGTTGCGACCATATTAGGGGGATGATTTGTCTGCTATCCACCACCGGTGTTTCATTCAAAATTTGGAATCACAGGCTCGATCGTGGATAAGGGAGTTGTCCCGATCATCAGAAAGGAGCGGAATGCCTCTTACTCCTGCCCGATCGATTTTTATGATCCGATGAAAAGCGATGGCAAGTATTTGTTCGATAGTGTCCATCCGGATTCAATAGGTGACTATATCATGGTACAGATAGCTTTCGGAGCTATCCAGCCATGCTTAACTAATTCGAGACTGAACCGATAACGGTAAATGTGATACCAGCTAAATTACAATAAGATTCAAAGAGGACAATTTATGACCACACGCAGGGAATTCATCGTAAAGAGTGGAACCGCTTTTGCCGGATTAGCCGCTCTTGGAAATGTGAGAGGTCTGGCAAAATCCCGACTGCGGTTCTTGGCAGAGCCGAATGATTTCGTCAGCCGCAGGCCAAAACTCTCGGAGAGGAAATTTGTCAGCGAGGCGGTTGAGAATAAGATACGCCAGGTAAAAAATGCCATAGGAGATAGGGAACTCGCATGGATCTTTGAGAACTGTTATCCCAATCCGCTCGACACGACGGTGAAGTTCCAGATGCTGAACGGTAAGCCGGACACTTTTGTCATCACAGGCGACATCGATGCGATGTGGCTCAGGGATTCAAGTGCACAGGTGTGGCCATATGTCCCTCTCGCAAACGAGGATGATAAGTTGAAGCAGCTCCTGGCCGGCGTTATCAACAGGCAAACCAAATGTATCTTGATCGACCCTTATGCCAATGCATTCAACTACGGTCCGACAGGGAGTCCATTTGACAGCGATCTGACAACAATGAAGCCGCAGCTCCACGAGCGAAAGTGGGAGATCGATTCATTGTGCTATCCCATCAGGTTGGCATACGGTTACTGGAAAACGACCGGCGACACATCATGCTTCGACGACAAGTGGCTAGAAGCAATGAAGCTTGTCGCAAGTACTTTCAAACAACAGCAGCGGAAGGACGGGCATGGCCCGTACAAGTTTCAGAGGGTGACGCCGGTCGCGACCGATACTTTGCCCGGTGGCGGATACGGCAATCCAATAAAGCCGGTTGGGCTGATCTGTTCCATGTTCAGGCCATCTGATGACGCTACTATCTTCCCGTTCCTCATCCCGTCGAATTATTTCGCCATCGCTTCATTGAGACAGCTTTCAGAAATGTCGAAACAGATAGTGCACGACAGTGGTTTTGCCGGAGAATGCTCCGCCCTTGCTGATGAAGTGGGATCGGCAATCAATAAGTATGCGTACGTGAATCATCTTGACTTCGGGGAGATCCTATCTTATGAGGTGGACGGGTTCGGGAATCGACTGTATATGGATGATGCCAACGCACCGAGCCTGTTGTCTCTGCCATTTCTCGATTGTCTGCCGCAAAGCGACCCGCTGTATCATCGGACTCGCAAATTTGTCCTGAGCGGGAGCAATCCTTACTTTTTCAAGGGGAGCGCCGGTGACGGCGTGGGTAGTCCACACACTGGTCTCGGGAAAATCTGGCCAATGAGCATAATGGTACAGGCATTCACTAGTGACGACACGTCTGAGATTTCTACGTGCCTCAAGATTCTGATCGACTCAAGTGCCGGGACTGGCTTTATGCACGAGTCGTTTGACCAGAACGACCCGAATAAATTTACGAGGAGTTGGTTTGCATGGGCTAACTCGCTCTTCGGTGAGCTGATAATCAAGTTGTACCACGAAAAGCCGGAGTTGCTTAAGGCTTAAGTTAAGCGAAGTTGACCCGGCGGCTAAATCTGACCGCCGGACTACGCCAGCTTGAAGTAAAGGGGGAGTACCCGGCGAGGGCTTAGCTGGACTGCGGAATCAGCGCCGTGACATCAAGCTCTGCCACCTTTTCTCTATCGTCGACGACGGGTTTCTGGATCAGTTCTACGAAGACAGGGCTGCAACGTGATTTCATCGCGGTCGACCGGGATCCCGTTTTGAGATTCAACTGCAAAAGCCTCTTAAGGATGAAGGTTTTCGCAATCATGATTTTTCCTTAAGGCTCTTGACAAGAAAGCGTTTCTACTTTAACTTTGTATACAAGGTATACCTGGTATGCTTTGCGTCGTCTGGTCAATTGTGTGGGTTTCTTGGTTCTATCACTTGCCCAGATGAATTGTCAGGAGGTTTGGTCGGAGTCGCGACTGCACCAAGATTGGTTTTGTCCGTATTCTTCAAGCCGAACGTAGTCGGGCTAGTCTCCAGTCAGTATTGAACTTTCGATAGAATAACTAACAAAAGCATAAGGAGATTATGATGTTTAAGAATCTACTCTCTTCGGCTATTGTTGCTGCGGGCATCTTCTTCCTTGTCAGGGGAGCTTTTGCTCAGGCACCTACTCCAGCCTACGGCGACTACGGTTCTGTGACTTCGGGCAACTGGAGTTCTGCAGGCAATTGGAAAGCGTGGACCGGAAGTGCGTTCGACTCTACAGTTACGGGCGCACCATCATCCAGTAAACAGGTTTTCATACTGTCGGGTACCACTGTAACCTATGACAATCCGTCACAGAACTGCAAGAACCTTGTCGTCCAGTCAGGCGCTACTTTTAAATCCGATAGTACGCTTCCATGCCCGACCGGCTCATTGATGGCGCTCAAGATCAACGGCCCAACCGTCTGGGTTGACGGCAACCTCGGCGGCGGACCGAATGATGCTTTAGTCATCGAGACGAAACACAATGGCACCATCACGTTATCCGGCACTGGCAAAGTAAACGTGGCTCAGGTGAGACCAAATTCCGGTCAAACTGGCACCTTGGAATTCGTATTCGGAATGAATGCGAATGTCAATTATGCAGGTGAGGACGGAAGCGGAGGTGCGGGTATCTACACACAACGGGGTACCCAAACGAGCTCGACAATCACCGTAAGTGCAGGTGATACGGTAAACTTTGCTAATAAGTGCAACTTTATGATTAACTCTACAGCAGGCCTCAACGGACTAATGAACACTGTTTTGAATGTTGACGGTGTCGTCAATGATTCGGGAACGGTCGTGCTTGCGGACAGCTCCACAGCTACGGCCGCTCTGAATATTGGCAGCGCAGGCAGATTGATAGTTCGCGGGAGCAGTTTGATAGATAGCCTTGACGGAGGCAACGCTGCCATGATCACTGTCGATGGAATTTACGAGCATTCCTTAGATGGTGGAATCATTCCCACGGCAACATGGAACGCCGGGTCGACGTGCCTGGTAACTGGCTCCAAGACATTGGGTCCGACTAACGCGAACCAGAACTTCTACAACCTCACGGTGGATTGTCCGGGACTCATGCAACCGTCTTATCCCTGCCACTTCGACATGCAAAACAACACGATAGAGGGCAACCTGACTTTTCACGGTACCAACGGTAAATTTTTCGCTCTTACCGGTTACGAGATTTCCGGCAGTCCAAAGACGATAACAATCAACGGCGATTTCATCATGGATGGCTCTTCCGATTCTGTGGCTGTGGATGATTATTCAAGTTCTCACATCGTGGAAACGGTTAATCTTGTTATAAAGGGAAATATGTCGGTCAACGGATTCTTTGCGATGACCTACGGAAGTGCGCTCAACTTTATCAACTTGTATTTGCATGGTAACCTTGCTATCCAACCGAATGTGTCATTCTGCTCTCATTCTAAAACGCAAGATTCTCTCTTCTTTGCCGGGACAGGTATACAAGCCTACCTGGCGGGTCAGGGTGGGGCGGCCAATCGCTCACATATTAACTTCGTCGTAATGAGCGGGGCTACCGTAGATGCAGACACCAGCCAATTTGAGGGAGGAAGCAGCACATTTGCATTGTCGCCAGGAGCTACTTTAAAAACAGGACATCCGGCAGGAATCAACGGCAACCTCGTGCTCGGCGGTGGAACAATTTTGAGCGAAGACGCGAATTACGTTTTCAGCGGGACATCACCCCAGATAACAGGGTCGCTAATGCCGGACACCCTGAAGAATCTTACGATCGATAATGCTGCCGGTGTAACACCGGATACGGGAATAACTGTGAACGGCACACTCCTGATCAACGGTTTGCTTGTCAACCAGAAAGGAATAGCGGCCGATACGGTGATAGTCAACGGCACGTACCAGCACGATTTCAATGGAGGTGCAATCCCTACTGCATCATGGAACACGGGTTCAACTTGCCTCTTGACGGGAACTACAACTATAGCGCCGACCAATGTAAACCAGAATTTCTACAATCTGACGGTCGACTGCCCGGGATTACTCCAGCCGTCTTACCCGTGTCACTTCGATATGAGCAACAACACGATACAGGGCAACCTGACGTTTCACAGCACCAATGGCAAGTTCTTTGCCCTCACCGGCTACGAAGTGCCGGGTAGTCCTAAGACTATAACAGTAAACGGGAATTTCTCTCTAGACAGCACTTCTGATTCGGTAGCGGTAGATGATTACTCCAGCAGTCATCCTCTTGAGTCGGTGAACATGGTTGTTAAAGGCAATATTTCCGTCGCGGGATTTTTGGCGCTAACTTATGGCAGCTCGCTTAACCTGATCAATCTAACTCTATATGGGGACCTGACATTGCAGGCCGGGTCATCCTTGTGTTCGCATTCGAAGACGAAAGATTCGCTCTTCTTCGCGGGGCCTGGCGTGCAAGCCTTTGTCGCTGGCCCGGGCGGCGGTGCAGCGAACCGGGGGCATGTGAACTTCGCTGTTCTCAGTGGCTCGACACTCGACATGGATACAAGCGCGTTTGAAGGAAGCAGCAGTTCATTCGCAGTGGCTTCAGGCGCGACAGTGAAAACCGGCCATCCCGCCGGATTGAATGGAAATCTGACGCTGGGCGGCGGAACAAGTCTAAACACCGGTGCCAACTTTGTCTACGATGGCACAGCCGTGCAAGTAACCGGCACCATGCTACCGGATACTCTGAACAATCTCACGATCGACGATTCCCTGGGAGTTGTCCTTACAAAGGCCACGCTCGTCAACGGTGTGCTTACATTGAAAGCAGGCTTGTTCAACAACACTTTTCCGCTCACACTGGGGCCGCACGGTTCTGTCGTTTACGCCGGTGGAAAATTATTAATTCCGCTTTCTCTGCGGCTCGTTACCATCGCCGAAGCCCGGAAAGACGACAACCACGATCTAATTCCTGATTATTCTGTAACCGGCGACACATTGGAGATTGTCGGCATAATTACATCACCGAACCTCCAGGGAAGCAACACGGCTTATTTTGTGCAGGATGCCACAGCTGGAATTGAAGTGTTCCAATATGGACTTCCTCCAACCACTTATACGATGGGAGACTCAGTCTTTGTCATTGGAGTAGTCGCTCAATACCATGGATTAGATGAATTTGAGCCGTTAGTGCTTGACACGGCGCACTTCAGAATTCTGAAGCACAATGCGACGATGCAGAAGCCGGTCCATTTGACACTCCATCAATATCTTGCAAATGCCGAAACCTATGAAGGCACACTGTTCGAGATAGATACTCTTTACAAGGCATCGGGCACATGGCCTGCAGCATCCAAGGGTGCCAGCATCTACCTGACTGACGAGACCCGCGCTGACACAGCGCAGATGTATATCAATGCGAGCACGAACATCGCCGGAACGGTAGAGCCAAAGTACCCGGTGAACGTTGTTGGCATAGGTTCGCAATATTCTTCCGGCAAGACTTTGGATAATGGCTACGAAATTGTTCCGAGAGATTCGACTGACATAGTTCATGTTGAAATTGTCGGGATAAATGACATCGCCAATAATATTCCAAAGGAATTCTATCTCAGCCAGAACTACCCGAACCCGTTTAACCCTTCAACAACGATAACTTTTGGTTTGCCGAAAGCATCAAATGTGCAGATTATGGTTTATAATATCCTCGGACAAAGGGTAGCGGTTCTTGTTGATGGGAAGATGAACGCGGGAAATCATGCTGTGATGTTCAACGGTGACAGGCTCTCGTCCGGCGTATATTTTTATTTGATGCGCGCTGGTGAGAAAATCTTCAAACAGAAAATGCTGCTGCTTAAGTAAGAATTAAATGGTTTTGTAAGTGCGGCTTACGTGTACCGTTGAATTGAAATATCAGCGTATACATGAAAAGTGAGCCGCACTTCTCAACTGCCAAAAATAAGTTGGAGCAAGATGTTCCATAGCCATCGACGATTAAAGTATGAGCTGATATTCTTCTTCGTACTCACATTTGTTTTTTCTCCACGGTTCGCGCAAGCCCAGAACGCAACGCTCACGGGAACAGTGCTCGACGAAGCCACTAAAGAGCCGCTCCCGGGTGCAAATGTGTTTCTGATAGGTACAGCAGTCGGAACCTCGACGGATTTGGACGGCGGATATAAGTTGATGGAAGTCAAGCCTGGCGTATACACCGTTCGCTTCTCGTATCTCGGTTATCGGGATCAAAGAAAAAAGGTGGATCTTGAGCCTGGTAAGGTGGTACATCTGAAAGTTTATCTAGTTGCCGAAGCTCTGACAGGCGACACCGTGGTCGTGTTGGCGCAGGCTATGGGGCAAACCCAGGCAATAAACCAGCAGTTGACCGCGAGCTCCATAACGAACGTTGTCTCCGCCGACAGAATACAGCAACTTCCGGATGCCAATGCAGCCGAATCGGTCGGAAGGCTGCCGGGGATTTCGATAATAAGGAGCGGCGGTGAAGCGAACCAGGTGGTCATACGCGGGCTTGCACCAACATACAACCGGATTGAGATTGCCGGTATCGGGATACCTCCGACGGATCTTGAAAACAGGAGTGTGGACTTGAGCATGATTTCTCCTGACGCTCTCGCTGGCATCGAGGTCTCAAAGACGCTGACACCTAACCAGGATGCCGATGCGATCGGCGGCACGGTCGACCTGGAGCTTGCACAGGCATCAAGGGGTGGCGTCAAGCACAGAATCGACTTTCAGTACGGCTACAACGGGTTGAGAGAGCAGTTGGGGCAGTACAAAGGCGATCTTACATTCAGCGAGAGGTTTTTTGACGAAAAACTTGGGCTTCTAGTAACGGGGAATCTCGAGAGAGTCCAGCGCGGTTCAGACCAGTTTAATGCCAGCTACGCAATCCTCAGGGAGAAGTTGCCGGGAGAGGCCTATGCTCCCATCACAACCTCAGGATTGAAGCTGAAATACAGTACTGATCCTCGGGAAAGATACGGAGCAAGCCTCATCCTCGACTATCAGTACAACGACGGGAAGGTTATGTTTGCGAACTTCTTCAGCCGAAGGAGTGATGACGAGCTTCAGATGACTAACTACTTTGACTCGGAGAACAACTTCCATAACTATATTTTCGACCAGACGCATTCCTCTATTGTCGTTTACTCCAACGCGCTACAGGGTGAGCATCATCTTCCCTGGTCCGACATAAAATGGGGAATGGCAAATTCCGTGTCAACCAATGATCAGCCCTATGAAAACTACATCCGTTTCAGGGAATTGGGCGCCTTCAACCAGGCGGAGCTTCCGACGGCAGCAAGTCCCTCGGACATAATAAAATATGCGAACAACAATTACATCAACGCTTCCCTTTATGATGGCTATTCAAATCAGCAGAGATCATTTCAGGAAAATCTGACCGCACACGCCGATATGCAGATACCGTTCAACCTCCTTTCATTTCTTGCTGTGAATTTCCAGTTGGGTGCGAAGTACAACGATAACTACCGGAATGTGGCCTTTAACAAGTACTACAGCCGTCTGGACCTCATCAAGGCGGTGACCGTTGCTGCGGCGAATCACTTCTCTATTGCAAACGATCCGAATTACGAATTCATATACACGCCTTCGGCCGGCCTCGCCTCGATGGTCAATTATTTTAACCACGGGTTCAATCCGGGAAACTTTCTAAGCGGCGAATACCAGTTCGGGCCGGGGTTCAGCGCTTTTCAGCTCGATAACTTTTTCCAGAACTACCTGCTCGACTCCCTCTATGCCAACACGACACTTGCGATGCTGAATGACTACATCGTGAGAGAAGCCGTTTCCGCCGGCTACGTCATGGCACAGATCAACTACGGCGACTTTCTCATGATTCTGCCGGGGGTCCGGTATGAGTATGTCACGGACAACAACACGGGTGCACGCGGAGTTGCGTACCAGGACTTCAGCGAGAATAACCTTGCCAATCCGGCTATCAGTGATTCGACTACAATGCGCCACTATGGCGAGTGGTTCCCAATGATCAATTCCAGAATAAAACCGCTGGACTGGTTCGACATTCGGTTGGCTTATACCCGCTCGTACTCACGGCCGCAGTTCAGCTATATAGTCCCGACAATGCAAGTGCTCGGCTCTGCGATGACCGTCGTTTATGGCGACCCTAACCTGAAACCTCAGACTTCCCAGAACTACGACCTGTACTTCTCCGCATATAAGAATGAATTCGGCCTGTTAACTCTCGGATTCTTCTACAAGAGCATAGATAACCTGATCTTCGAAAGGGCCGGTCATCTGATTTTGAATGCGGTCGAGGATGGGTATCCGCCCAACCTGCAGGGCTTCTATTTGTCAATTCCGGAGAACAATCCGAATAAGACTACGGTCAGAGGCCTGGAAGCAGACCTCCAGACGAACTTGATGTGGTTGCCGGAGCCTTTCAGTGGGCTTGTGATCGACCTTAATTACACGCACATATATTCGAACACTGAATACCCGTTGTCGTTTGTTCGACAGGAGATTCTATCCGGCCCTCCCTATCTCCAGACGACGGTTGTGGATTCGTTCAGGACCGGTGACATGCCCGACCAGCCTCGGGATGTAGCGAATATTTCCGTCGGATACGATCTCGGGCAATTTTCCGGGAGAGTATCGATGCTATATCAGGGGAAGACACTATCTCTGATTGGTGAGCGGCCCGAACTGGACCTTTTTACCGCGAGCCTGATCAGGTGGGATGTATCTCTAAAGTACCGCCTGACCGACGGCATCAGCATATTTTGGAATCTCGAGAACTTGACCAACCGGCCCGATCAAACATTCCAGGAACAATCACAGTACCCGACCAGTATAGCCTATTACGGCATGACCACTAACGCAGGCTTTCGATTCCAATTCTAAATAGAGAGCACAGAGTGAAGTCCGAGAAAAGGAATTCTAACTTTAAATCCAAAAAAGGAGGACGATGATGAAAACCAAGTCGGCGGGAGGCAACATATCAAAAATGTTCCTCTCGATATCATTGATGGCTCTGGTATCTGTCCCGGTTGCTGTGCTGGCTCAAACATCCGATACTCTGGACGTGCCACCCGGATACCAAACGCTGAACCTGGCAGTGTTGGGAGATACTACCACAACTGGAGCACCTAAGGACACGAACAGAGTGTACAGGCTGCAAAGAGGTGGCGCCTATCTTCTCAACGGTTCGATAGTGAACGTGAAGGGCTCGAAGTTGAGGATCGTAGCTGCCGACGGCACCGGGCCCATGCCAATGTTGATTCCTGCGGCGAGCACAACCGGTTCTTCCTCGCGACCATTCGACTTCAAAGGGAATGCTTTTCTAAAAGGACTGTATGTCTCAGGAATCAACAACCTGGGAAATCCGGGCGACAAAAACATGCTCCGAATGGATGCCGATAGTATCAAACTGTCGGTGGACAGCTGCTTCATCGATTACGATGCACAGTCCTTTGTCAGGATGAACGCTCCCGGCCAGTCCGTCTGCTTCAACAACTCTCAGCTCCGGAATGCGATGCTCTCTGCCGATCCTGCAAACGGAAGGTTCGTCGACACAAGAGGCAACATTCAGGACACCATCTGTTTCCAGAATAGCACATTCTATGTCGGCTCGTCCGATGTCATAAGATCCGGCGGAAATGTTATAGAGAATGTGATAATAGATCACTGCACTTTTTATCAATGTGCAGGCTCCAACCATGCCAACGGAGTTGACGATTCACGTAACACCGGAGTATTCGATATCTCACGATGCGTCACATTGAGATTTACGAACAATCTCCTCATCAACGTCGGATTTGAAGGCGACTGGCATCCGAATACTGCAGCGGCCCTCACGGATACAATCGCTGCATCGATTGTCTGCATCGATTCGTTAAATGCACCGCCGATCGCGAGTGAGAGTCAACGCCATTATACTATCACAAACAATGTTTGGGGGTACACGTCTGATCTGTTGAATTACTTCGCTTCAACCGATTCGATAATACCGTGGGTCTTCCTAAACGGGTATGACTCACTAATGATAAGCGGAAATCCGAACTTCGTAGCTAAAGACAACCTTGAGGACACTGTCGTTTTCGCGAACGCACCGAAGGATGACTCCCTTCTTGCTTACATCAAATATCGAGAGCAGACGGACTTCGCAGGCACGGATAATCCAAACATTTTTGCAGATGAGAATGGACTTGGACAATTCAGCACGAATCCGGGAAGCTTCGGAACAGGGCCCAATCCATTTGATTTCAGTTATGGTACTAATTCCAAGGCATACACCTACGGCATAGGCGGGTTTCCAGTCGGTGATCTGAATTGGTTCCCTGAGAAATATGACTTATGGACTCCGATAATCGAACGCCCCGGCGCAAAGATTCCCACTGGGTTCACTCTCTCACAGAATTTTCCGAACCCATTCAACCCTTCTACAGTCATCACTTATCAATTACCGATAAGTAGTCAGGTGACCTTGAAGTTGTATGATATTCTCGGCAGGGAAATGGCAACTCTCGTAAATGAAAAACAAAATGCCGGGAGCTATTCGGTGACTTTTGACGCCGGTAAATTAGCCAGCGGTATTTACTTCTATCGCCTATCTGCCGGAACCTATGTGAATGTGAAGAAACTTGTCCTCGTCAAATAATATAATTTGTGATTGCTCCTCCTTCTTAGCCGGGGAGGATGTCGCTCTCCGCTCCGGCAGGATTGTCCGTCGGGCAATTATTCACTTTCTGGTCTTGATCGGATTGATATACTAATTTGATTACCTGGAGAGCAGGGAAATGAGAATATATGCTGGATTGATCTTCTTGTCTGTCGTGGTCTTCACGCAGCAGATTGAAGCTCAGGGAAGAATGAATGACCCTGCGAATAGCTTCCTTGTCTTTGGCAGCATTTCGGTTCCCCGTGGTGATTTTGGGCGTGATGTAGGTTCGGCAGCCTACATCACCAGAAGAAATGGATACTATTTCGGTGATCTGGTCGGTCTCGCAAAAAATGGCTGGGGAGTGGGCGCCGAAGTATATCTTCCGATCCGCAGCTTGAGGGGAGCCGATTGGGTATTCAGCGGACAGCTTCTGATAAGCTCACCGAACATTTCTGCGATCAAGGATATCTTTCAGACGGATGTGGGCGATTCATTGTCGCTGGCGATTGATCTTTCAGATTGGATAAACTTTCCGATTATGACAGGGATGAGGTACAGGCAGGACTTGATGGACGACGCGTCTCTATATGCTGTGCTTCAGGGTGGAATAAATATATCCAAAGAGCCGAACAGGAGAATTACTGTATCCGGCAACGTCGCAGAAGATACGAAGTTTAACTCCTATTTAGGTTTCGGTTTTGAGGCGGGCGTCGGGGTTATACTCTTTAACCGTTATAATCTGAGCGTAAGATACCTCAACCTCGGCACGCCTTCATTTACCGGTACCAGGACCTTGTCGCCGGAATATTTCCCTACAATTGTAACAAGGGAGTCAAAGATCCTTGGAGACCAGAGGAAGGTGGAGATGTTCCAAATTATCCTGGGGATTGAGCTGTGACCGGAATAAATTATTCGACAGACAAAGTCTGGGCCCAGATAGCGTGTCTGAAGAGAATCATGAAAAATCTTGTGGAACTTGCGCCGCTGATTATACTCTATTTCATTATCATGCCAGGAAGCGGTTACCCTCGCACCGGCGAGACTCTTTTTGATGTTAGGGACTTCGGGGCAAAGGGAGACGGGTCAACATTAAATACAAAATATCTCCAGGCTGCAATCGATTCGTGTTACAGTGCAGGAGGCGGAAGCGTCTTTTTCCCTGCCGGCAGATTCCTGACCGGCAGCATTCGGTTGAAGAGCAATGTCTTCCTAGAACTCGGCAGCGGCGCGACGATTCTCGGGAGCAAGGATATTTCCGATTTTCCGTACCATGCACTGATATCGGCGGACGGCGCGAGTAATGTCGGAATAGTCGGATCAGGATTTGTAGATGGGCAAGGGAGCACTTTCTGGAAGGGAAAGGAGAGACCTTACCACCGGCCCAGATTTCTCATCCGCTTCGACTCGTGCCGGAATGTCAGGATCGAAGACATAAACATCAGAAATTCTCCGAGGTTCAATATATCCCTCAGCGAGTGCAAACTTGTCGAGATACACGGCATCAGTATCATTAATGATAGAGAATCTCCAAACACGGACGGTATCGACCCGGACGGCTCTTCGGATGTGTTCATCAGTGATTGTTACATCTCGACAGGCGACGACGCGGTGTGCCTGAAGTCGAATGACCGCGATGCCATCACTAGTGACATTGTTGTTCAGAACTGCGTTCTTGAAACCGATGATTCAGCTCTCAAGTGCGGTACCAGCTCGCACGGTGTTATTAAAGATTGTACCTTCAACAACATCATCATAAAGAACTCAAGATACGGTATCAGCTTATTCATGAAAGACGGAGGGACTTTCGAAGGGCTTAAGTTCTCGGATATCATTCTTCAGACAGAGACTGCCGCATATTGCAAAGCCGGGCGATACAGCTTTCCAATCTTTATGGACATTGAACGAAGGAGCGATGCATCTTCTCTGGGATGGATAAGAAACATAAGTTTCGATAACATTGACATTGAGACATATAATGGAAACTGTCTGTTTCTCGGTCAGCCGAACGACGAGATCGAAAATGTGGTCATGAACAATGTCAGGATGAGAGTTCTCAAGAGAATAGACTACTCTCAAAGACACAAGCCACGGGGGACGAGAACGCTCACCAGCACAGCGTCAAACGACTATGCCGATATCTCCTCCCATTTCACTCTTGCATATATGAAAGATCTTACAATTCGTGGTCTCACGATACGAGACTCGGACCGCCTCACCGATTTTGAGAGATGTGTTCTCTGGGGAAAAGATTTGCAAGAAATTCTGATCGATGGGATGAAGACACGACAGGTGATCAAGAACCAGCGCGATCCCGTGATCGAAATGATCGAATGCGCAAATGTTACCATCCGAAATTGTGAGCCGGATAGTAGCGGGGGCCCATTTCTCGGTATAAGCGGGAAGGGCTCCGCTCGAATACGACTGATTGGAAACGATCTCAGCCGCACAAGAAAAACCGTAGAATTCAGCGGGGGTGCTTCTAAAGAAAGCGTGCAGGTTCTCGGGGAGTGAACGCACTGGCCATGATTTTCCGATTTCTCAAGGTTGAATCATGTGCAACCTAAAAGCAGAGGATCTGTCCGTCGATCTGAGTGATAGATCCCCGTTTTCGATAGGTGTTTTGAACCATATTATGAGAGTAAAACTATGATAAGAAAACATATAAAGCTGACCGATCCTGATCCCCTCTACTTCCAGGTTGAAAAAAACATCAGAAGAAAAATAAAGGACGGTCACCTCAAACCCGGTGACCAGCTTGGTTCTTACAACGACTTGAGCAAAGAGTACTCCGTCAGCGTTATAACCGTAAGAAGGGCAATTTCCGATTTAATGATCCAGGGCATGGTTTTTACCCGCGCAGGAAAAGGTATTTACATTGCCGAGCCCGGGAGGGAGGAGCTCGACCTTTCGAAGCACAAGACCATCGGACTTGTCCTGCAAAATCTTGACCACCCCTATTTCTCCCTGGTGGTCCAGGGGGTCGAGGAGAGGGCCTATGAGCTTGGTTATAATGTTCTATTGTCAAGTTCTTCCGACAGAATCGAAAAGGAAGAGAGTCAGATAAATCATTTCAGGAGGCTTGGAGTCGACGGGCTGATTATCGCATCCCTCTCATTGGAATACAAGGCTACAGACTATATTCAGAAAATTCACGAAGAGAACTTCCCTTACATTATGGTTTCCTACATCCATGATCCTGACTACTGGTACGTAGGCAGCAACCAGGAGCTTGGGGGATATCTTGGGGCGCAGCATCTCGTAAAGCTGGGATACAAGTCAATTGGCTATCTGCACGCCGAGAAAGGAAACATCCTAAGCGAGATCAGAAAGAACGGCTATTATCGGGCACTGACAGAGTATGATATTCCTTACGACTCGAAACTGATTTTCTATCTGGATAGGGACCATCCCACATCTGTATCAGACAGGTTCAGACTCGGCTACGAGTTCGGTAGGACCTGGAAGTCGATCGAGAAGAAGCCTGATGCACTATTCGTTTACACGGATCTCGTTGCTCTTGGACTCGAAAAGTCGCTGATGGAGCAGGGAGTCTCGATTCCTGATGATGTGGGCCTTGTTGGCTTCGATGATATAGTCATGTCCGCTTATGCGAATGTTCCATTGACAACCGTCCATCAGCCTGCTCACAAGATAGGGAGAATGGCTGTCGACATTATTCAAAAGAGAATTGACGTATCTGATGTAGGAAATAGAACGATTCTCAATCCGACGCTCACGATTAGAGAGTCGTGTGGTGCTTCGAAGAGGGCTCCCATGTCGGGAGCAGTGAGCAGCGAAGGCGTCGTGGTATGACAAGACATTTTGATATGAGATCTGCAGCAGGGTGCGCTTGTGTTATTTCCTAATAGAAACCTGTTCAGAGATTTGATGGAGATCAACTCGCTCTGGAAGTTCCGGGTAGACCCTGAGAAGCACGGGGAAAGTTTGAAGTGGTTCACTGACTTCGATAGTGATATTGAGATTGCAGTGCCCGGAAGCTGGAATGAGCAGCTCGAAGAGATCGGTCTCCTCCACTACATCGGATTAGCCTGGTACTCCCGGCGAATGTTCTTGCCGGCTCATTTCTCCGGCCAGCGAATATGGCTGCGGATCGGTTCGGCAGATTTTTCCTCGAAAGTGTGGGTGAACGGATCTTTCGTCGGCACAGGTGAGTTCGGATTTCTTCCGTATGATTTCGAAATAACTAACTTCGTAAAGACTGGTTGCGAAAATCTGATCGTAGTCGCAGTGAGCAATGAACTCAATGATGACTCCCTTCCGCAGGGGATCAAATCGGAAGACTATACCAACGACAACAGGATAAGAGAAGAGACAAATCCTCCGGCCAGGTTTGACTTCTGTCCTTTCGGCGGAATACATCGGCCGGTCATGGCTTACACCACGCCGCGCACATATATCAAGAACCTGAGTGTCGACATGAAAATAACCCTCCCGTCCACCGGAGGGATCGGAGTAACCGCTGAAGTTGGAGGGGATGAGTTATGCTCGCTCTCGGTCCGATTGCTCGATAAAGAAGGTAATGTGGTGGCCGAGTCAGATCCCGGTGACTCAGGTCTTCGGCGTGAGTTGATCGTTAATGATTGTCGATTCTGGTCCCAGGATGATCCTTATCTTTACACTTTGGTAGCCAATCTGAAAAGCGGGACGGAATTCAAGGATGAGCATTCTCTGGAAATTGGAGTTCGGGAGGTCAAGATCGAAGGTGACAGCCTTTTGCTCAATGGAAAGAAAATATTTCTAAGGGGGTACGGCAAGCACGAGGATTTCTCGGTGATAGGTCGCGGACTCTTTCTCCCACTGACTGTCAAAGATTTTGAGTTGATGAAGTGGACCAATTCCAACTCGTTCAGGACATCTCACTACCCTTATGCGGAAGAGATACTATCGTACGCAGACAAGAAAGGAATTCTCGTTATCTCCGAAGCGCCGGCGGTCAGCCTCGATTTGCGCTATGTGAGTTCCAAAGCTCTTGATAATCACAAGCGGTTTATTCAAAGCATGGTGGAACGCGATCGGAATCATCCGAGTGTAATCATTTGGTCACTCGGCAATGAACCGAACATCGTCGGCGACCAAGGCTACTACGACGGGAGCGGGAAGGATTATTGGAAAGAAATATTCGAGTTTACAAAGTCCCTCGACAAATCCCGTCCTGTCACAGTTCCTAACTGCACGCGGGCCGGATTGGATGATCCGGTATTCCAATTCTCCGATATTCTTTCCATAAACAGGTATTATGGCTGGTACGAATACCCGGGCAATCTTAATCTTGCGATCGCAAAGCTAACCCGTGATATGGAAGAGCTGCACAAGCGGTATGGGAAACCTGTTCTTGTGACGGAATTTGGTGCCGATAGTCTTCCGGGTGTTCATTCGACTTCTCTGCAAATGTTCACCGAGGAATACCAGATGCGGCTCATCGAGGGGTACATTCAATGTATCGAATCCAAACCTTACAGCGTGGGGGAGATGGTCTGGAACTTTGCAGACTTCAGAACACCGCAACATTTCAGGAGAGTCGTGTTGAATTTGAAAGGTGTTTTCACCAGAAGCAGGGAACCGAAACTGTCGGCATTCAAGCTGAAAGAATTGTGGGCAGACAAAAGAAGATTTAGCTGAACACGTCGAGAATTAATATCAGATTTCCACAGAGGGATAAGAATTGCTACTAGGGCTCGCGCCGCTCGACTGGGGAGTTTTTGCAGCATATGTCCTGGTGATAACTGCTCTCGGCTGGCGTGCGAAGAGAAAGGTCAAATCTACCGGAGATTATTTCATGGCCGGGCGCAAAGGTAACAAGATAATGATGGTTGCCAACGCACTTGGCGCAGGAACTCACACCGACCAGGCTATCGCGGTAGCCGGTGCGGCGTATAAGATAGGCCTCGCAGGCATCTGGTATCAGTGGGTGTATCTCTTTGTCACTCCCTTTTTCTGGCTTCTTACCCCGGTCTACAGGAGAATGAGGTACGTTACGACTGCCGATTACTATGATGAAAGGTTCGGGTCGAAGCTTTCAGTTGCATACGTTGTGATGGCCATGATATATCTTGCCATGGACCTCGGCCTCATTTTGAAAGGGACCGGTCTCGCAATAAGCGCAATTACCGGCGGCAAAATTTCCGTCGAAGTCGTCATCATTTTCATCGTCATCTTTTTCCTGGCGTACAGTGTTCTCGGAGGACTGGCATCCGCATTGTCGCTGAACGTTCTGCAGGGAGCCTTCATTCTTCTTCTCTCATTTCTTTTGATACCATTTGCGCTGGCTCGTGGAGGAGGTCTGGCAGCTATCAAGGCCAGCCTTCCTGGATCCATGTTTAGCTTTGTCGCGCCTCACGAGGTAACGCTCTTCTTCATAATAATGTTCGTGATAAATGGATTAGTCGGCATCGTGACGCAGCCTCATCATATGGCGGTTGCAGGTTCGGGAAAGACTGAAAAGAGCTGCAGGATGGGGTGGACTTACGGCACTTTTACGAAGAGGATTGCAACTCTCGGCTGGGCATTTGTCGGGGTCTTTGCGGCAGCATTGTTTCCGGGACTGACACAGGCCAACAGGGAGTTTGCTTTCGGCCTCGCTGTCAAAAACCTTTTGCCTGTAGGACTGATCGGGTTGATGGTGGCGGCAATGGTGGCGGCAGTACTGCCCGTATGCCACAATTATATGGTCTCCGGGTCGGCACTTCTTACTCGCAACCTCTTCAGGAAGTATATGAAGGCCGACCTCCATAACAAGGGTGAACTTAGAGTAGCCAGACTGACTTCCGTATTAATCATGGCGGGCGGAGTTGTGGTTGCCCTGACAATCCCGAGCATTGTGAAGGGTCTCATCCTGCAGATGTTTCTGACTTCCTACTTCGGCATTTCCTTCTACATGGGGATCATGTGGAGGAAGGCAAACCGGTACGGTGTCTGGGCAAGTGTCGCCGTTGCGTTTCTGGTTAACCTACTGGCCGGGCCGTACCTTCCCTTCGGGCTTGGATTGAGTGTACCGTACCAGATTGCTGCTTTCCTTCCGGCAGGATTCCTAGCGTTGATAATAGTTAGCCTCGTAACGAAGGGTGAGCCGGAGGAGAAGTTGGACGCGGTGTATGCGCTTCTCCACACGCCGGTTGGCGAGGAGTTCAGGTTGAAAGAAATGGGAGTCGACATAAAGCTTGAAGGAGACTCAAAACCGGAAGCTGAGATCAATAACCTCCCATTGGAGACGCGTGGACACAGCCTCCTTCTGGTGGATCTCTTGTCGCTGCGTCGGAAGTTTTCATTCAGACGATATAGGGTTGATATCGAAGGCTTTGGTCTGGCACTTCTGTTCGTGCTGGGAATATTTGCCTTAGGGTTGATCACTGCGGCGATCGGCTGATTTATTGTCTTCACTTGATGGAGGATCATTTCATGAGAAGTAAAATCGCGGCTTCACGGCTGGCAGTTCTGGCAATACTGCTGGCAAAAACATGCTTTGCTCAGAATACCGGCAGTCTGAAGGAGCAGGTGCTGGCGCAAATCAGAAAATTGGCAGATTACTCCTGTACCACCTTGCTCGACAAGAACGGGGAGTCGAGATGCGATTACAATATCACGCTTGGGAAGTGGTTCCCGTATGAGCCGGCCTGGCATACGGGACAAGTTATAAATGCGCTTGTTAAGGTTTATGAGCTTTCCGGAGAGAAGAAATATCTTGCTTACGCGCAAAAGGCGGGGAACTGGTGGTGCAGCTTGAAGATTACCGGCAATCCAAAGCTGGATGGTTTGGTCATGGCAGTTCACGGAGATTATGTCGGAGATTACATCGTCTTTTCCACTGTCTCCGACGGGACGCCGGGTCTGTTCCGATTATACGATGTGACTCACGAAGAGAAATGTGCGGAGATCCCGACTGAAGCGGGGGAATGGCTGTTGCGGAATATGTACCTGCCGAAAGAGGGAATGTTCTATGATGCAATAGATGTAAGAACCGGCGAGGTTATGAAGAAAGAAAGCCCGTTCTGGCCCGGGAAAAAGAACCAAACATTGAATGACGTCGCGCGCCCGAACAGCGAAGGCTCTCTTTTCCTGGATATGTACAAATATACCCATGATGAGAAATACAAGAAGGTATTCATCGAGATCTGCAACAGTCTGGTCGACAAGCAAGGGCCCCAGGGTTTGTGGATGCAGTTCTCCCCGAACAAAGCAGCGGACAGCTCATACCATCCGAGGTTTAATCTATGGTATGCCGAGTCGCTCTTGAATGGCTACGATCTGACGCATGACCGAGCGTACCTTGATGCCGCTGAGAAGACTCTGTTTACTTATCAGAAGGCACAGCAAAAAGATGGTACGATCTATTACAAGAATTATTTGGATGGTAAATTTGAGAAGGGCTCAGTCGCGGGTTCGGCCGTTGCATTTGCCGGTATTCTATGGATCAGAATGGTCGGCTACGGGGCCGGCGACGAGTTCAAAAAGAGTATAGAGAAGTCCTATCATTGGATCGCGAAGAACCACTTTGCATACGATCATCCTGACAGGAATCTCAGGGGCGGGGTAATCGATCTCAACTTGCGGAACAAAGACGCGCAACTTTGGATAACGCAGAGGGATCTTGGGACCACGTTTGCTCTAAGATTCCTTATAGATTACTACAATTACAAATTCCGCTAGACGGGTAGAAATCCGAGTTCGACGACAGGTCATGGCACTTACCTGGTACTAATCGGTTTGACACCGGGACCTATAGACTAGAAGCTTAGCCGAAAACCCGCACGAGATAACCGCAATGGACGCCGTGATACACTAAGAATCATTGGGAAAATGAGGGTAATCTCCTTTGTTTTCAACGGTGATTTCCCTTGCGTGCTTTCGCGCCTGCTTGCCGGCAGGCGGAGTCTTGGCGGTTTCAGTTTTCGGCCGGGTCTCCAGGTCGTACCGGCACAAGCCGCGACATCTTTTGGTTCCCGGAGAGAGTGAGCAAACCTGCAGCCTGAGAGAACAGGTTTCAGCATATAGCGTTAAGACTAAAATGTCTTGGGACAGCTTCCAAATTTGGTTTCGATGGTAAGGAATATCCACGCTTCGGGAAACCGGTTCCACACCGATGGGTAGTAATATACTTTGGACTTGACATAAATCAATATTTTGTGCATCTTCTTGGAAGTACTTCCAAGGCTGAGATAGTAGCGCACAAGACGGTTCTTTACGATTTAGCCTGGAAGTGCTTCCAAAGAAGGAGATCGCGACGCACAAACTTACCATCTACGACGTCGCCAAAGAGGCAAACGTCGGTGTCGGTACCGTTTCGAGGGTTCTAAATAATCATCCGAGTGTTGCGCCTGAAACCCGCAAACGGGTGAAAGACGTTGCGGAGCGTCTCAACTACCAGCCTCACACCTACGCCCAGCGCCTTGCCAAACGACAGTCCGAAACACTTTCCGCAATCATCCCCTTTTTCACCAACTACTTCTTCATTGAAATTCTCCAGGGCGTACAGGACAGAATAAGCCAACTTGGATACGACCTTGTGCTGTACGGGGTCAACAATATTGATCAAGTAGAAGGTTACGTCTCTCGGGCTCTTCAGAGAGGGAGGGTGGACGGGATACTTCTCTTCTCAATGAAGATTCCTGAGAAAGTCATCGTGCGCCTTCAGGAAACAAATGTGCCAGTAGTCCTTGTCGACACGGTATCGCCACACTTCGATTCCATCTCAGTGGCAAACGTGGACGGTGCATATGCAGCGACGACTCATCTTATAGAGCTGGGTCGCCGTCCGGTCGGGATGGTCAATGCACAGCTCGTTAGCGCCCCGGCGATCGAGCGACTGCAGGGGTACAAACATGCGCTTGAGATCCACGGCATCTCTTTTTCCGAAGATCTCGTGAAGACGGGGTGTACCATGAAGCAAGATGGGTTTAACCGTGAAGCCGGCTACGAAGCTATGTCGGACTTCATCAAGATGGGTCCCGAGATGCCTAAGGCGTTCTTCGTCTCATCAGACATTCAGGCAATGGGAGCAATTGCGGCGTTGTCAGAAAATGAAATGAGAGTACCGGACGATATTTCTATAGTGGGCTTTGACGATATAGAGCTGGCCCGTCATCTAAAACTCACTACTATGCGACAACCGATGTACCAGATGGGAATACTTGCCGTGGACCGCATGGTGGCGAGGATGTCGAATCCGGATTTGGAAATACTTCACACAACATTTTCTCCCACGCTTATTGTGAGAGAAAGCTGTGGCGCCTTGAGGAATTCCGACGGGCTCGTGACGGCAAAATCAAAATTGAGGTAGATGCATGCGGAAAATCGCTACTCTTTCAGTTTTTCTCCTTCTGAGTTTCTGGTTGTCCTTCCCAACGGGAATAGCTTACGCCGGCGATACCGGGAAGATCGCCGGAAAGGTAATTGATGCAGCGACTAAACAGCCACTGATCGGTGCCACCGTTGTCATCGAAGGGACATCCCTGGGGGCAGCAACGGACATTAACGGAAGATATGTCATACTTGATCTTCATCCGGGGACTTACTCGTTGAGAGCGAGTGCCGTGGGGTACCAGTCCGAAGAAATAAAGAACAACGAAGTCTCCATCGATCTGACAACTGATGTCGATTTCAACCTCAATCAGTCGGCCGTAACGACGAAGGCGGTAATCGTCACGGCAAAACGACCGTTGGTACAAAAGGACATGACGGCTACGACCGCGATAGTTAACAGTCGGCAGATAGAGTCGTTACCGGTGACAAATTTCAAAGATGTCCTCAACTTGCAAGCGGGAATATACACTGGTCCGAACGGAACCTTGCATGCCAGGGGCGGGCGCGGCGGCGAAGTGACTTACATGATCGACGGCGTCCCGGTGACCAATCCGTATGATGGTTCAAACATTATCGACGTTAATACAAACGCTATCCAGCAGATGCAGCTCGTCACGGGTGCCTTCAATGCCGAATACGGTCAGGCAATGAGCGGTGTCGTAAACATCGCTACGAAAACAGGCGGCAACCATTTTCATGGAAGCGTTACGGCTTACTCCGGCGGCTATGCCACTTCAAATGCCAATATCTTCAACGGGCTTCAGACGGTAAACCCTCTCAATGATAATTGGCTCGAAGGTTCACTTGATGGCCCGATCGTTAAAAACAAACTCTTCTTCTACACCGATGCCCGATACTATTACTCCGGAGGTGACTTTTTCGGGTTCAACAAGTTCAATGTGGGCGACGTTACAAACACGACAAACCCCAGTCCCGCACTGTGGACCATCCAGCAAACCGGCAATGGCAATATTGTGCCGCTGAATCCTTCTCTCGAAGCTTACCTCCAGGGTAAGCTGACATACAAGGTCTCGCCGGAATTCCAGATCGCCTACAACTACATACTTGACAATTCTCGGGGCAAAGACTTTGATTGGAACTTTAAGTACGATCCGAATGGTGAACTCAGCAATTTCACGAAGGGATACTTGAACACACTTTCTTTGACGGATGCTCTTAGCAGTAGAACGTATTTCACCTTGGATCTCTCCTACGATTTCAACGATTACCGTGAGTATTACGACCCGAACCCGTTCAGTTTATCAGACCTGTTTACGAGACAGGACCCTATGAATTATAAGCAATATGTCCTGCCGATAGTGCTTCAGCAACCTGAAGGCACCTTCTACTCCGGCGGCATAAACATGAATAATAATGTTCGAAATACGGATACTTACCTCGCCAAGTTCGACATCACAAGCCAGATTACTGATCACCACATGATCAAGGCCGGAGTGCAGTTTACCCAGTACAGACTGTTTCTTCACAACGTAGATCTATCTCATGCAATTGGACCCCAGGACATCGGACGTGACCCGGCGACAGATGGATCAACTCCATACCTCATGGAGCCTTTTGTTATGCCGAGCCTGGAAGGTCCATATAACAATATGTATTTCCATCAACCTCAGCAGTTCTCCGCGTATCTCCAGGACAAGATGGAATACAAATCTCTTATCATTAACCTCGGTGTCAGGTTCGACTGGTTTCATCCCGACGGGCGGGTGCTGGCGAACCCTGCCGACCCCGATGTGTATGCACCTCTCGAGCCGCAGTACCAGGATAGCGTCATTGCACCGCTCGGCAACGGAGTTACTCTTGCCAACCAGCATCAGATCGCCCTTCAGAGAAGAATGGCTTTCTGGTACAGGAATGCGACCAATAAATACCAGTTCAGCCCAAGAGTAGGAGTCGCGTTCCCCATAACCGATCGTGGGATCATACATTTCTCCTACGGACTGTTTTTTCAGATGCCTACGTTTGACCAGCTCTATCAGAGTCCGGGGTACAAGCTTCAACTTGCAGGAAGCACATTCCTGGGCATAATTGGAAACCCGAACATGAATCCCGAAGAAACCACAAAAGGTGAGCTGGGGGTCGAACAGCAACTCACAAATGAATTAGCAATCGATGTTACCGGATATTTTAATGATATAAAGAACCTGTCCGGCACATTGAATGAGATCATCTTTGTAACAGGCAATGCCGGTGAATACAGCAGGTATGTTAACACAGACTTCGGATTTGTCAGAGGAATTGTTGTTACTCTTGAAAAGCGCCTGTCGAATTCGTGGTCTGCTACCCTTAATTACACATTCCAGATCGCCAAGGGTGATGCCTCCGACCCAAACTCTGCAGCAAATCTTGTAGCAAGTGGAGTGCTTCCGGAAACCCAGTTGATCCCGCTTAATTGGGATCAGGAGCACACCGTCAATGCGACTTTCGACTACGTTAATCCGAGCAACTGGGGATTCGGCCTGGTCTTCAATTTCGGCAGTGGTACGCCTTACACACCCGCCCAGGTGTCTAATGTCGGAGAGCTTGCATACAACTCGGCCGTGAAACCGGTCACTTACAATCTGGATGCACAGGTGTACAAGAACTTCAGCCTCGGTGGTACTTCTTTCTTACAGATCTTCGCGCGGATCAATAATATCTTCGATACTCTGAATCCGCTGAACGTATACACCGACACCGGGCTTCCAAGCGTCTCGTTGTATGAACAGTCACTAATAAATGCCAACTCCCCTCACAGGATCGCATCAATCCAGGATTATTACACTAACCCGAGTTTCTATTCGGCTCCGAGAAGAATCGAAATCGGGACGAAGATCTCTTTCTAAAGTGAAAAGGTTTGTCATGAAGGGAATTTATACTGCTATCGCTGTCCTTCTGATTTCAGGAGCAGCCTTCGGTCAATCACCAGAGTTTATCCAGTGGGCGAAGACCCATTATGGAAACGCATTGTACACTCGCTTCGGAGTGCACAACGGCAACCGCGTCGCAATCTCCTTTCGTAATGATGGGTCGATTGCGGGGACGAACGCAAACGATATTCGCGGGTACTGGCCGTATCCATCCAAAGACAGCTACATCGGTGATGTCAGCCCAATGGTAGGAGTACAGCTTCCCGTTGCGGACTACTTCGGCAACGGTAAGATGGACACTTTGCACGCGGTTGAAATACCGCCCGGTCCTCGCACTGGACAAACCACGAAAGTGGATCCCGTCAGCGGCGCCTTTCAGGGATTTGAGCCGGAGCCGGGTTACGTGAACCCTGCCCAGGATAGCGTTGCAATGAGTCAGGATCCGAACAGCTGGCCAAGTTCATGGGCAGACCATCCTGATTGGAAAGATCCCGAGACGGGAAAATCGTTATGGGACGGCTATTTCGGAAAAGGGCAATTCAACGCGGATGAAGAAAGCTACTTCGTCATGGATGATGCTCAGGACAATAGTGTTCAGCAAAGGACAAGATACAAGTTCTGGCCAGACTCGACTCAGATGCCGCCTCCGGGTGATACTGTGAATGCATTGACTGACGACATAAACAAGTACCGGCACGGCATCGGTATAGCAGTCGCCGTGCGGGGGTTGCAATGGTCTCAGATCCAGGCGCAGGATGTGCTGTTCTGGCTCTATGACATAACGAACGTAAGCACGACTACTTATGACAAGAGTGACTTTGGAATTATAATCGGTACTTGCAGCGGCGCCTATGCCAACAATGGGGACTATACCCCTTGCCAGGACTTGGTCGCGTATTTCGATTTGAACAATAATCTTGCGTACAGTTGGCTGGCAAACGACAACAACGTCGCGAGAGGATACATCCCTCTGAGCCAGCTTATCTCCGGAACTTCGGCCGTCGTCGGATATGTGGGATACGCTTACCTCGAAAGTCCAGGTAATCCTTACGATGGGATCGATAATAACAATTCCAACGAGGATCCGAGCGCTCCGGTTTTCACGTCAAACGATTTTATCTACAATTCAGCAACCAGGAGTTATGTGTCGAGCCGTACCCTTCATATCAACTCTGTGGGCAGCGATGCTAACTGGCCGGATAACGAGATCGTCTTGATTACTCCGACGCCTGAAATCATCACGGAGGCCGGTACTACTCCTTTTCAGGTGATCAGGTATGAGAGGCAGGTTGTCCAACTGGATACTCTTTTGAAAAGTCCGACAGACACTGCGACGGTTTACTCTCTCGGCAAGGCGTATAAAATATATGACGGAGAGACGTTAACGCAGATACCAAACGACGGGTATGACGATCTCCTCAATGGGCTCATCGACGCAAATCATGATCTCGATTACGAAAGAGTGTTTAAGGATCAGTCAGGAAACGTTATCAGGCAAGATCTCCGTCCATTGGCATATAAGGATTATATGACCGGTGTGGGACTCAACAATACAATGGTTGACAAGGCAAGGGACAGCGGGCCGGGTCACCTGGTGACAAGCTGGGTGCCTGATTATAGTCAACCCATCGATCCGGTTACCGGGAAGCATCCGGGTATGTTGGCCAGTCATTGGTCCGGCGATGAGAATGGCAACTGGAATGCTCAGTTCGACGATTACGTCGGCGATAAAATTCCAACCGACAATTTAGGCGAGCCGAATTTCGATCAAACCGACGTCGAAGAGTCGGACCAACTTGGACTGACAAGCTTCAGCTATTTCACAGTAGCAGGTTCTCCGAACATGAGCAACAGCGAGGTCATGTGGAACGTCATGACGCCGGGTTACTTCGACGTCATACCTGATATTGCCATGGCAGGCAATTTCGCCTTTGCTTCCGGATATTTCCCGATGCCGCCTCTTCATTCAGAAAGATTCTCCCTTGCGCTCGTGTTCGGCCAGGACAGTACCACGATGTTTGCAAACAAACAAATTGTCCAGGAGATTTACAACAACAACTACAACTTTACGAAAGCTCCTCCGAAGCCTCACCTCGTAGCAATTGTCGGCGATCACGAAGTCACCCTGATGTGGGACAGTACTGCAGAGAGCTTCGTGGATCCGTCCATCCCTGACACTTCACTGCAGCACGCTTTTCAGGGTTACAAGATCTACAGGTCCACAGGCCCGGGTTTCACCGAAAATGGGGGTAAGGCGATAGCAACTTACAGTCTTGATGACGGCATTACCGGCTACTTCATTCCGCAAACGCAGACACTTGCAGCGTTGCCACGCTTCTATCTTGGCGACGGTTTAGGACTCGTCCACACATTCGTTGACAGCGGGCTGCAAAACGGCCAGGGATATTTCTATGCCGTGACTGCCTTTACAAAAGGCGATGCCAAAGACAACATATACCCTGCTGAATGTTCGAAGTTTGTCAGCGTTGATGCGGAAGGGGTTGCACACCCCGATGTTAATGTTGCGTATGTCGTCCCTCAGGCTCCTGTCGCAGGCTACATGCCGGCTAACGGAGGCGCGATCTATCATGAAAATCCGGTGTACGGCACAGGGTCGGCAAGCCTCCAAATAGTGGACCCGCTTACCCTCAGGAATGTAGATGGACATGTGTTTCATGTCGTTTTCAACGACACCAATATCACATACACACCGAACGGGGCTGCGATTCCCGTGACGTACCTTCACAATACCACATCGTATTCGGTCATTGACGTAACCGATGGTGACACGCTGATCAGTGATGGGGCCATCCAGCCGACAGGCCAACCCCCGCTTTTTGACGGGATGAGAGTGACTATTGCCGACGATTCGACTCAGTTGGCAGTCTCAGATTCTGCTTTCGGCTGGAATTCTCCGGCATTGGCACAACAGTATTCTTCATACACAGTGGCGGTCTTCCCTTCGAGTGATCTCATCTATGACCCGTCAGATTATCAGATCCAGTTCAATCAGAATATTGTCGATACATCCACGGCCGTGCCCCTTCTGGGACTTCCTGCCCAGCCGGTGAACTTCAGAGTCAAAGATTTGACCACCGGACAGGACGCTAAGTTTGCCTATGCCGTTGTTTACAACAGGCTCTTGTCTCCTCCGGTTAAGTACATAGACATAATTACAATTCCAAGCTACACTAACGGTAATCCTAATCTTGGTTGGTATGTGAAGTTCAATGGGAAGGACACGACTCTGCAACTTCCGACCAACGACAACGCTGCTTTCTCGATACTGACCTACAAGCCGTTCAGAAAAGGGGACATCTTCAGTTTCACTGCACACGCGGATTCTGTCAGTAAATCACTTGCCGAGAACCAACTTGGTCTCATCAGGGTTGTTCCCAATCCATATATAGCTGCGACCACCCAGGAGCCGCCCCTCCCGATAGGGATCAACAGCGGACGTGGAACGCGGAAGATTTCTTTTATTCATCTCCCGCCGAACTGCACGATATACATCTACACTTCACGCGGCGAGTTGGTAAAAAAACTCACTATGCCGCTGGGTCAGGATATCGGCAATGGTAGCGTTAACTGGGATTTGACGACAGATGCAAATTTGTCGGTCGCATACGGCGTGTACTTCTATATGGTGGATGCACCGGGATACGGCCAGAAGTTCGGCAAGATTGCAATCATAAAGTAGAAGAGGACGCACATGAAGTTGAAGGCTTTGTCAATAGTTCTTGTTCTGATAACAGCGCAGGCATACGCTCAGAACAAAGTCGGTACAACTGCGGCCCCTTTCTTGGGTATCGGTGCGGGACCCGTTGCTATGGGCATGGGCGGCGCGTTCACCGCGGTTGCTACAGATCCTTCCGCATTGTATTGGAACCCTGCCGGTATCTCGCGAACCGGCGAGACTGGGGCGCTCCTTGAACACACGAACTACCTGGTCGGTACAAGCTTCAACTATTTCGCCGGGGTAGTAGCGCTTGATGAAGATAATGCGATTGGTCTCAGCGTGACTGAGCTCGACTACGGAAGTGATCTCGTGACAACCGTGGCCCAACCCAACGGGACCGGAGAGACTTGGAGCGCGAGCGACTGGGCAATTGGACTTACATATGCACGAAACCTGACCGACAGATTCTCGATCGGGGGAACTGCCAAGATGATCATGCAGAACATATGGCATGAGTCGGCCACGGGATGGGCGTTGGACGCAGGGGTCCTCTACATAACTCCCTTTAACAATCTTAAGATCGGAATGGAGATCGCAAATTTCGGCACCGACATGCGGATGAGTGGAACTGACTTGCTGGTCGCATACGATCCAAATCCTTCAATGGAAGGGAACAACAAGAATATCCCCGCGCAATACTATACAGACGCATACCCCCTCCCGCTTTTTTTTAGGGTAGGTCTCGCAATGAATGTAATCAAGGCTGGCGACAACGAACTGACTCTGGCAGCAGACGCGGTGCATCCGAGCGACAATTTGCAGAGCATGAACGTCGGGGCACAATACTCCTGGCATAAACTTCTTTACCTGCGAGCAGGATACAAGTCCCTTTTCATGCCTAACAGCCAGGAAGGATTGACCCTTGGCGCCGGATTTAGGTACGAAGCTAGCATGCATCTCATCGTGAAACTTGATTATGCATATGAGAACTACGGATTGCTCAAAAACATTCAGGAGTTTTCGCTTTCCATTGGAATTTGAAGGAGGTGATAATTGGAGATAGGTACAGTTTTCATTTTCAAGAAGTCAGCAACTAAAACACAACTTAAGGAGGTAAAGGTAATGAACAAGAGGTCATACCTTGTGACTTTTGCAATGGCGCTATTGATGATAGTGCCGGCAGCCTTTGCTCAGAACCCTGTCAAGTTCGAGGTCCAGATGAACGTCCAGGTTCAGAGCACACTGTTTAACATCAACACAGATAGTGTCGAAGTACGCGGCAGCTTCAATGGCTGGAGCGGCTTTACCGGCCTAATGACGAAGGACGCAAATGATACGATCTACACCGTGACAATGGCGTTGCCTGATTCTTTGATTGGTGACACCTTAGGATACAAGTTCGTGGAGACCCACAACGGTGGCGACAACTGGGAATCTACGGTCCCAGCCAACGCTATAGGCGGTAACCGATGGTTCGTGCTTGTTTCCGGAGGCCAGCAGGTCGGTCCGTACTATTTCAACCAGGACAGCGTTGTTGGAGCATCCGCCAACTGGACATTCCAGGTGAACATGTCTGAGATGGAACAGACCGGATACTTTCAGCCGGACAGCGGCGACTTCGTAGACCTGCGAGGAGACATTATCCCAGGCGGTTGGGGACCCGGTACAAAGATGACTGAAAACCCGTTAAACCCCGGCCACTATTCTGCTACGGTTCATCTCATCGCTCCGGTTGGGTCTCAGTTCGGTCAGAAATATTTCATCAATACGACTAGAACAGCCTTTCCACTACCGCCTAACGGTGGGTGGGAAGAAGGTCCTCATGGAGCTAACTACGAATACACGTTCACCGGAAAAGACAGTACGCTTCCTGAACGTTTCTTCGATGATATTACCGGAGTGCTCAAGACTCCAGTGACGGTGGTTTTGTCGGTCGACATGCACGGAGCAAAGAATGCAGTAACTGGCCAACCGTTCCCTGCAAACGACAGCGTCTTTGTCGGTGGAAGTGAGCCGCCGCTGTCATGGCTGTATGGCCAAGCATGGGCAGATACGATGCATTCACTGCGACTCTATGACGATGGTACACACGGCGACCTCGTCGCGGGAGACTCGATATATTCCGGTACTTTCACCTTCCCGAAAGGTTCAGTCAACAAGCTGTGGGTGATGTACAGCGCATTCGTACTTTCGGGTGGACTGATCGAGCAGAACGAACAGAATACGTCAAACAATTTCGACAATCATCAGATATGGCTGCCGGATTCTACCGGTCCTGGTCAGGTAGTAAGGTATCAGGCAAACATGTTCGGCGATTACCTGGACAGCGTGACAGTTGTTACAGGGATATCTCGCTTGCCGAATGTGATGCCGACTGTCTTCAGCCTCGACCAGAATTATCCGAATCCGTTCAACCCATCTACGGTAATCAGGTATTCAGTACCGAAGAATAGTCAGGTGTCCCTCAGGATCTATAACGTCCTGGGTCAGGAAGTGGCGACACTTTACAACGGGATGCAGCAGGCAGGAACATATGAGTACAGGTTCAACGCATCGAGGCTCGCGAGTGGAGTATACTTTTATTCTCTACACGCAGGGAGCTTCTCCGCGGTGAAGAAGATGCTTCTGCTGAAGTAACAATTGAGTCGATACACAGGCGAAGTCGCGTGACTTCGCCTGCGTGTCTATGCTCTCAAAACTTCCTCTGTTCATCCCCAAAGTGAGTCAAACTTGTGACAAAGCATTCGGGCCGTTTCATGATAGTTGAAGTACCTCGTTTCAGGTTTTTGTCTTTGTCTCTGCCAGTTCTCATCCTGCTTGCAACATGCGGACAGGCGGGAGCTCAATCCAATTTGACTGTCGGGATAAACCAGGGAGATTGGTTTGCAAATGTTTCAACCGACCGTGCGTTGTACAATCCTCTCTCGATGGTCCAGTTCATTGTCACTTTCAAACAGGTAGTGCCTGGGAAGGTCCTTCGGATTGTCTACCAGCATCTTGACAGTGCAATGAGTGTGGACACCATCAGCCTGACAGGTACGGATTCTATATCATGGTCCTGGCAAGCGCCTGACGTCGATCACTTCGGCGTTCTTGTCGAGCTGTTCCTTGAAAGCTCGGACACGGTTTTGGATCATACCACGATCGGGGTCGACGTTTCTTCGACCTGGAACAAATTCCCACGTTATGGTTTCTTATCTGCCTATCCGTACATGAGTCAATCCAAAATGGACAGCACAATTTCGGTCCTCAACCGGTATCACATAAACGGTCTCCAGTTTTACGATTGGCAATATAAACATAATGAGCCTCTCGCTGGAACAGTCCAAAATCCGGACTCGACGTGGAAAGATATCGGGAATCGGACGACCTATTTATCGACGGTTGAAGGGTACATCCGGGCCGCGCACGAGCATGGTATGAAGGCGATGAATTACAACTTGCTCTACGGTGCGTATGCCGACGCTTACCAGGATGGAGTCGACATAACCTGGAGTCTTTATTCGGATCCGAATCACCAGTCCCGTGAATATTTTCCTCTCCCTCCTCCCGAGTGGGCGAGCAACTTGTACATCATGGATCCGAGCAACAGCGATTGGCAAAACTATATTTGTGCTCAGGAGCGAAAAGTCTTTCTCGCAATTTCTTTCGACGGGTGGCACGTGGATCAGCTTGGCTATCTCGGCTCCCTCTGGAATTACGACGGGCAGCCGGTTAACCTTACGAATTCCTTTTCGTCGTTCCTTTCGAACGCTAAGACTCAGCTCAATGTCGACCTGGTTATGAACGCCGTCGGGCAATATGGCCAGCAGCAGATAGCGCAGTCACCCGTAGATTTCCTTTATACCGAAGTGTGGCCTCCTGACACGACGTACTCCGATCTGGTCAATATCATTAATCAGAATACATCTTACAGCGACGGAAGTCTTGCCACCGTCCTTGCAGCCTACATGGACGATGTTTCAAACGGGACGGGCTTCTTCAACACTCCTGGAGTTCTTCTGACCGACGCCGTAATCTTTGCTGCAGGCGGCGATCATCTCGAATTGGGCGAGCACATGCTTTATAATTCGTACTTTCCCGCCGCCGGACTGCAAATGACCGACACTTTGCAGCGAGATCTGGTCCGCGATTATGATTTCATGGTTGCTTATGAGAATCTACTCCGGGACGGGGAGGTGCATTCTATCCTGAATATGTCTGCGCAATCCGGTTCGCTGCCAACTCCGGTGAGCTCGACGCCGCAGCTTGGCGGAATCTGGAGCATGGTCAGTGCAAAAGATCATAAACAGATTATCAACCTGATCAACCTGCGTGGAGTCAAATCACTTGCGTGGCGCGACACGGGTGGTAGACAGACAGCGCCTGATACTCTGGAGCCATTAGCCATCAATTTAAATACAAGTAGCACAGTTGTTGCTGTATGGTGCGCTTCTCCGGATTTCTATGATGGAGCGCCGGTGAGTCTTCCATTCACTCAGAGCGGAGGAAATACATCGGTGACACTTCCTGGCTTGGTTTACTGGGACATGGTGGTGGTACAGTACGATTCGACGTTCACTTCGGTCCATCGCGAAGAAGACGGACTGCCGCGGTCGTTCGCGCTGGATCAGAATTATCCGAATCCGTTCAATCCGAGTACAACCATCGGCTATCAACTGTCAACCACCAGCTATGTTACCCTGAAAGTGTACGACGTTCTTGGTAGGGAGGTCAAAAGTCTGGTCGACAGGGTAGAGCAACCGGGAAATTATACCTTATCTTTCGATGCAAGCGGGCTCCCAAGCGGTATGTACTTCTACCGGCTCATCGCAGGCAAGTATACTTCGGTTCGAAAAATGTTGTTGGTGAGGTAATGAGGGAGCCGACTACCATAGAGTTAGAATATTCTCGCGAGCTTCAATTCGCGGACCGGTCCCTCAGCGTTTCCAGGGTTTTTACCCGAGGGCTCGTTTCTATCGGGGTTAAAGCCCGTCGGAGTTTAAGATCCGTACCACGACCTATGAGCGCCTTTGGCGCCATCCCGCATTCTATATGTACAATGATGAGCAGGAAAGGTCATCGAAATTCAGACGGCTCCGTCGACCGGCAGGTAACCTTAAATAGAGCGTTGCTCTTGTCTTTCTATTTCCTTTTTGCGAGTGTCGTCGTAGCTCAGACATCCGGCTCGAATACCGTTGTCACCAACGGCGAAGTCGATGCCGTGGTACCTTGTGGGAATACGGTGTACATCGGAGGCAGCTTCAGCTATGTTAGTCCGCTGACCGGTGGCCTGGCGGCGCTTAATTCTGCGGGTGCCTACACCGGAGACGCTCCAAAAATTCAGGGAACCGTTAGAACGATCCTTCCTGATGGTGCGGGCGGATATTACGTCGGTGGACAATTCACTGTCGTCGGCCATCCTTCACTCGCGAATCTATTTCACATCCTACCAAATGGCTCAGTAGATTCCAGTTGGAGGGCGTCGATCAATGGACAGGTCAATACATTGGGACTCTGGCATGGTACGCTCTTCGCTGGAGGTGGATTCACTCAAGTTGGCGGGACGAATGACTCAAACTTTGTTGCGCTTGACTCGGCGACTGGTTCAGTTAGGAATTGGGATCTGAGCGCAACCGGCGCGGTGAACGCACTGCAAATTTCAGAAGGAACAGTCTATGCGGGAGGTGACTTCACCGGTATTGGTGGCGCCTCAAGAAGTTACCTGGCATCTGTCAATGGGGTCAGTGGATCGGTTACTGCCTGGTCTCCTGCCACGAACGGCAGTGTGTATTCGCTTGCAATTGCGTCAGGGGTTCTCTACGTGGCCGGGGCTTTTACCAACTTTGCCGGAGAATCGCGAAGCTACGTTGCGGCTGTGGACACCGGAACCACAACAGCTACTTCCTGGAATCCATCTGCCAGCAGTTTTGTCTTTACACTAACAGCATCGAACGGACTGGTTTATGCCGGAGGATTTTTCAACGCTATTGGCGGACAAACCCGAAACGGCCTGGCCGCGCTTGATACTTCGACAGGGAACGCGACGAGTTGGAATCCTAATCCGGACAGTTACGTGCTCACCATTACGCCTGCTAATGGTGCCGTTTATGTAGGAGGCAATTTCACCAACATAGGGGGGGCAGAGCAGAAATACATCGCTGAGTTGAATCCTGTTACAGGCAACGCTGAAAGTTGGAATCCAAATGCAAATGGGATTGTCTATTCGGTTCAAGTTGCAGGCGGAACTGTTTACGCTGGCGGCAGCTTCGAGAGTATTGGTGGAGAAGCAAGAAACAATCTGGCCGCATTTGATATTGCAGCAGGTGATCTCACTTCGTGGAATCCCGACGCCAACGGCTCGATCTCAGCCATGACACTCGGGCCAGGAATCATTTATGTCGGCGGTGCTTTCTCGAATGTAGGGGGACAGTCCAGAAATTTCGCTGCGGCGCTTGATCAAAGGACCGGTGAGGCGACAGGTTGGGATCCCGATCCAAATGCAGGCGTGAATGCTATTGCTATCGCGGGGAATGTTGTGTACATGGGCGGAGGTTTTACGGCCGTTGGTGGAACATCGAGACGTTTCCTTGCGGCAGTGAACAATAATACCGGTCTGCTGACGGCTTGGAATCCTGATCCTGATAATCTTGTCGATGCAATTGCACTTGCCGGTGATAACGTCTACTTCGGAGGATTCTTTGACAAAGTGGATGGCCAGCTCCGAATGAATGCCGCTGCAGTAAATTCAGTAACTGGTGCCGTGACCAAATGGGATCCTGAGGCAGACGATTTCGTTACCAGCCTCGCAGTCCAAAACGGTGTTGTTTATGCTGGAGGTGGATTTGCACACATTGGCGGCAGCGCCAGGAACTATCTCGGTGCTGTCGATACTGTGAGTGGCATTGCCACTCAATGGAATCCCGATGCGAACTCTGTCATCTATGCGCTTGCTTGCAGCGGTGATCAAGTCTACGCGGGCGGATATTTCACAGCCATCGACGGCAAGTCGGTCGTCGGCATTGCAGCACTTGATACATTGTCTGGTTCCGCCACCGGTTGGAATCCATCTCTCAATTCGGATGTGATGTCAATCGGGCTTTCTTACTCCGACGCCCGAGTTTACTTCGGAGGCAACTTTACTACCGTCAGCGGTGCGCCGCAGGACTATTTTGCAAACATGATAAATGCCGGCGACTTTGCGTTGAACAATCCGCCTGTCTTTGAGACAGAAACATCTGACTTGGATTTTGGCACTATCGGGTCCGGGAAATTGGTTATGGACAGCGTAACGGTGACGAACACCGGGAAGAGCAATCTTGATATTTCCACTGTCATCTCGACCGACACGAACATCGAAGTGAGCCCGGCGTATGCCGCGGTACCGCCGGGTGACAGTCTGACATTCTTTGTTTCTACCAAAGAAGACTCCTCCGGGACACATCAGGGTACATTGTACTTTCTGCACAACGGTGCAAGCTATGTGGATAGTGTGCAGGTGAGAGCTTTAGTGGTCCAATCAATCTTAAGTGCTGGCAATATACCTTCAAGCTACGTGCTCTACCAGAACTATCCGAATCCATTCAATCCATCCACGAGGATCAGGTTCGATGTTCCCGTTTCCGGGTTCGTCAGCTTGAACGTCTATGATGTACTTGGCAGGAAGGTAAGGACATTAGTCGATAAGGTGGAACAGTCAGGAAGTTACGAGGTTACGTTTAATGCGAGCGGTTTACCGAGCGGAGTTTACATTTACCGGTTGACTACAGCCGGTCATGTTTACATTAAAAAGATGGCACTTATAAAATAATCTGGGAGAAAAGCACATGCGGTATGAGACATTGCTTAATAAGGTCCTTCGTGGAAGTGGAATGATCATTTCACTTGTTGCGTTGATGGTGCTTCAAGCAAGTGCGCAGATTGACTCCACGAAAGGCGTTCCAATCACATTCGTATTCACTCACACGCTTCAGGCGGGAGAGACCGGCGTCGGCATAAATGGTACATTCAACAACTGGGGCTTTTACAACAATAGACATCCGTATCAGATGCAGAATGTCGGGAACGACACATGGGAAATCACCGTCCCTCTGACGCCTGACACCACCGGGCATTACACGAAGCCGGGCGGCTCAGGTGTCGATGGCCCTGGTGTTTATGAATACAAGTTTGTCACATACAGCATTTCTGGCGGCGACACGAGCATCGCGGGTTGGTTCCCCGATCCGCTTGATCCTCTCCAGAATGCGGCAAATAACAACAATTCGATCCTATATGTAACTGATCCTGCTATATACGATCTTGCTCCTCTCAGCGGCTCAACAATAAACAACAAAACTCCCGTAATCTCTGCGAGGATCACGGCCGGTCTTGTGAGCAAGCTTGTCGTGTCGAGTATCGGGCTTACAATTAACGGCACTCCGGTTTCTAACAGTCCAACATATTTCGATTCCACCACCGGAATCTTTTCTTATCAAATCCCTTCGCCTTTGCTGGCAGGAAGGTACTCAGTCGTGCTGAGTGCAATGAATAGTAAAGGTTCTGTCGGAATCGATTCATCCATCTTCAATGTCTCCAACGCTATCGTAAATGCCCCGTACACATTTGTATTTGATCCGCATAGCCCGAATCTCAAATACCTCGGTGACGGGATTACCGGAGTGTCGGTTCAGGGTCCTTTCAATTTCTACGGTGCTGATCCTATGGTAGGTCCGGATTCAAACGGCGTCTTCAAGTTGAACGAGATGCTCCCTGTGAACCAGGTGGTTTCCAACTATCAGTTCATCGTGAAAGGCGCGAGTGCGGTTATTGGCTACGTGCCTGATCCGGACAATCCGAATATCGGATCCGACTACACGCCGTACGTGATCAAGACAATAAATCCAATTCCGAAAATAGAATTCTCAAGTCCGGGACAGGGAACAATCCTTTGGTCACCAGTGAGTACAGTGCCTATAGGAGCGGTCATAACCGAAAATGACAGCGGCACTGCTATCGACACGAACTCTATACAGGTTTACGTCGATGGGATGCTGGTACAGCACACAGTTGACTCCACTGAGAATGGTTATGATATCTCGGCCGTCGCGACGAGCCCTGCAATCGGAAGGCATGTCGTCGAAGTGATTGGGGCAGACGTCGGCGGCAACAGAGCGAAGAACTCATACCTGACATTCGGAGTGTACCAATCTAAGACAGGCTATTACTACGTAGACGGCCAAAACAATGACGACGGGCCCGGAGGATACGCCTATCCGGCCGGAGTCGCTGCTCATTCCGGTGATCTATATGATATCCACATTGCGCCAAACGCCGCCGGTGACTCACTTGAGTTCACGATCGACATGGGAGCCGTCGACAACCAGACGCGTTTTGCACTGGAAATTACAAATACTCTGAAGCAAGCAGACTTTGTCGACGCTCTCCCGGCTGTAAATATGAAAGTCCCGGAGTGGAACAACGTAGGCGTCTACATGATAATCGCTCCGCCGAATTCTACGCAGCTCGACACGATGGATAACGTGCTGTTTGTTTCACGGAGTCCTTTGCAGCGAGGCCCGGCGATATCGGTAAACAGCGATGCGCAGACTTCTTCCCAATTCAGATTCGCACTTGCGCTGTCGGATCTCGAAAACGTTTTAGGCTCGTATGTCGAGCCGTGGTACTTCTGCGGTTATACATTCTTTGGAAACAGTTCGGGCGCTATACCGGTATCACCCCAGGCTGACAATCCTTATGTTTATAACGTTGCGTTCATGGGCAATGTGAGCAACCAGCACAGACTTCTGTCGAACTATATAGGAGGTTTCAACATCGGTGCGCCGCGATTGGCGGTCATAGGCACGGTTCGGCGTGGTGTCGTCGCCGTTGATCCGTCGCAAATAAGCTCCACTCTTGCCAACAGACCTCTGATCAGAATACTTACCGGTGGAGGCGACTGGTATGAGGATACCGTGAGAGTTTACGCGACGGTGAGCGACTCAACGATAACAAGTGCAGTGGTACACGTCTCGAACAGCGGCGTCGTCCATGATACCACGGTATCGGTTTCCTCCGGTATGCTTTCGGCTCTACTGCCGTTGACCGACGGAATCAACACGATAAGTGTTTCGGTAACAAAATCGGGAGTATCGACAACCAGCAAAGGAGTTCTCTTTGATTATCATGCCGATCACTCGACGGATATTATAATAAAATACATCACCAGTGGATCGTCGGTGACTATGGATGCCAGTAGCTCAACTAATCCGGATGGCTTGGCGCCGACATTCACCTGGACGCCAGATCCTTCTAATCCCGCCCCGGTTAGTTTGACAGGCGCCACCACTGCCACCGCTTCTTACACTTCGCCAAATGTTGATGGCGAATACTATTTCAATGTCACGGCAGCCACGAGTCTCGACACATCATGGGCGAGAGCAGTCGTCGTCGTCGATTCCGGCCTGCCGCAGGCAGTGGACTTGTCAATCTTCCATCCGAAGTGGGTCGACACTGCCGTGGTTTACGAAATCTACGTCAGGACTCTCAGCCTCACCGGGAAGCTCAACGCCGTGGCCGGAAGGATGCCGCAGCTCAAGGCACTGGGTGTCAATTGCATCTGGCTTATGCCGATCTATGACTCCGAGCAGTTGTCCGCCAACCAACCCGGCTATACGGTGACAAATTACTATGGCGTCAATCCTGATTATGGAACGCCCGCCGATTTGAAGAAGGTGATCACGACTGCTCACCAATACGGCATCAAAGTAATTCTCGACATGGTTATCAACCACACTTCTGCAATTCATCCATTCATGCAGGATGCGTACGAATACGGAACCTATTCTCCTTATCATGACTTCTATATGTGGAACGCGAACGGAACGTACAATTACTTCGGCTCCTGGTGGAATTTGGCAAACATCAATTATGAATCTGCCTGGGTAAGAAATTATCTTCTCAGGATGCTCAAATACTGGGTGGAGAACTTCAATATCGATGGCTACAGGTTCGACGTTGCCTGGGGAATAAACGACGACCGTGTTTCGGGCCCGGCATTTCTACAAAGCATGAGATCGGACCTCAAACAAGTGAAACCGGATATTCTCCTCCTCGGTGAATGTGATGCGACCGGCCTGCAATACTTTGAGCAGAAATTCGACAGCGGTTACGATTGGTCGCTGTACAGTCTCCTGCAGTCAACGATGAACCATGACGCCTCCATCACTTCTTTGGACAGCTTGATAGAATGGTACAGAAAGCCAGCGTATCCTTCGTTTGTGCGGCCTCTCAGATTTCTCGAGAACCAAGATGAGCCGAGGTTCATCGATGTTTTCGGCAGTCAGCAGACAATGATGGCAGCAGCCTTCATCTACACCTTGCCGGGATTGCCGTTGGTCTATGCAGGACAAGAAGTCGGCGAAACTACTCAGCGAAGCATCATCAATTGGAGCGATCCGGATAATCTGCAGCCATATTACACAAGTCTCATCCATATCAGGGATGCAAATCCGGCACTTCAACAGGGAAGCTTCATGAGACTCAAGACGACTGCTGGAGATTCAGTTTATGCCTATCTGAGAATGGAAGGTAACGATAAAGTGATCGTGATAAACAACTTCTACGGCAGCCAATTCAAAGCTGTGGTCACAGTTCCGGCCGATAGCTTGAACCTCGACCCGACGAAGCCGTGGTACGCAAACGACGTCCTGAACATTAGTAGTCAGCCAGTTACGCCATCTTCAGTTTCCAGTCTCACTGTAAATCTCGCTCCGTACCAATCACAGATACTCGTTTTAGGCAACAGTCCGCTCACCGCAATAGAAACAAAACCAGATGTCCCGTTGACGTTCGGACTTGAGCAAAACTACCCGAATCCGTTCAACCCTACAACGACGATTGAATACGAGATTGCGAAACCGGAACGCGTTTCCCTGGAAGTGTATGATGTGCTCGGCCAGCACGTCGCTACACTTGTGAGCGGTATGCTGCAACCCGGCAACTACTCAGTGGTCTGGGATGGAGCGAACGGCAACGGCGTGCACGTTGCAACCGGAGTTTATTTCTACCGTCTGCATGCCGGAAGCTTTGTCAGCGTGAAGAAGATGCTGCTTTTGAAGTAAGTGAATCAAAGTGCGACTCACTTGTCTATTTGATCAGAAGTTCTTAAGTATGTTGCAGGAGTGAGTCGCACTTTATGAAAAAGAGAATCTCTTTCTATCTCGTCACCATCCTTGTTCCTGTACTCTTCTTCGTCCTTCTCGAAGTCGGGCTCCGGATTTTCAATTACGGGTACAACTTCAAACAGTGGGTGAGCCCTGCAAAGGGAATCCTTGTGCTGAACACCGACATCGCGCACAAATATTTCTACGATATTCAGAATGTCCCATATTCGGATGTGGATATTTTCGACAAAGTGAAGAAGCCGAATGCGTTCAGGGTGTTTGTGCTCGGAGAGAGTGCTGCAGCAGGTTATCCATACCTTCCGAACGGCTCTTTCTCCAGATATCTGAAGCAGCGGCTAAGCCTCGAATATCCGGATTCAAAAATCGAAATGATCAACTGTGCCATGACGGCCATAAACAGCTACGCGATGCGCGACATGATGCCGGGAATACTGAAAGAAAAACCCGACATGATCATGATTTATGCAGGCAACAACGAATATTACGGCGCTCTAGGCGTAGGGTCGATGGAATCTTTCGGAACGTCCCGCACCGTGGTCAACCTGGTCATTTATCTGGAGCAGTTCAGAACTTTCCAACTGTTGCGAAACCTGATTGAAGAAGTCTCCAGCATGTTCGGAAAAAAAGCTCAACCAACCGGTACGTTGATGTCGCGCATGGCTCGCGACCAGTATATCGGCCTTGACTCCAAGGTTTACTGGGAGGGGATCAGGCAATTTCAGGGAAACATGACGGACATTCTGAGAATGGCCAAGAAAGCCCGCGTCCCTGTCGTTTTAGGAACCCTTGCATGCAATTTGAAGGACCAATATCCGTTCGTCTCGATCAACCAGAAAAGGTTCCCGCCTGCTGATTCCGTTTTCGTCATGGCAGAGAATGCATTGAGGGAACATGAGTTCCACGCCGCGGATTCTCTTTTCAGGTTTGCGAAAGACCTCGATGCGTTGAGGTTTAGAGCGCCGAGCGAGTTAAACGTCGTCATAGATTCACTCGGCAGGAAATTTGACGATCCGGTGGTCAACGTTGATTCAGCGTTCGATGCGCTCAGCCCGGACGGCATTGTCGGTAACAACCTTATGACAGATCATCTCCATCCAACTTTGCAGGGATACGAAATTATCGGACGCTTATACTACGACGAGATGGAGCGTGCCGCGTTGCTTCCGAAAACAAGCCCTCTCGATCTCACAAATCATCAGCAAGATAGCATAACAGTCGCCGATTTTCCTTTCTCGGGACTCGACAGTGTGATCGCCGAATACCGGATCAAAGTGCTAAAGGATGACTGGCCGTATATCGAAGATGCAGATAGAATTCCCGTGTACCAGCTCCTTTCGCCGAGGAATCATATTGATTCACTCGCATACGACCTGGTGTTGGACAAACTGAACTGGTTAGCCGTTCAGAAAGATGCGGCCGAATGGTATGCTAATGAGGGGAACACCGATGCGTTCATTCGAGTGATGAATGTCCTAATCAGCCAATATCCGATTTCGACCGAGTACTATGACTATGCCGCGAGTGTGCTTATACACGACAAAGAATACGATACTGCTTGTTATTATCTTACAAAGAGGAACAACATTGACAGAAGTGCATTCGCGGAGAAATGGCTCGGCAACATCGACCTTTTCAGACACAACCCTGATTCTGCTAAAGTACATCTTCTCGCAAGCCTGAAAATCAACGGGGATGATCCGCAGGTTTGGTACAATCTTGCGGGGGCATATCTTTATGAGAAGGATTATGAAAAAGCGCTCGAAGCAGTCAGCACTACATTATCTTTGAATCCGGGTTTTCCGGGAGCAAGCGCTTTGAAAAAGAGGCTATTGTTTTTGGCAAAATAAAGAACCGATTAATGGAGTAAGTACTTGAAGAATATATTTCTGTCTTTGACCTCAGTTGTTCTCATCTTCACCGGATCTCTGTTCGCTCAGGACAGCGTCGATGTGACTTTCTACTACAAGCCAACCGACAATCCATCGATCGTCTATGTTCCCGGTGAGTTTAACAACTGGGGACCAAACTCCGGTGGAACAATCTCTCCCGGGCCTGGCGCGGCTTCTGTGATGACGATAGATCCCTCGACCGGAATCTGGTCCAGAACCTACTGGCTTCAAGTCGGTGGGCCGCCTCAGGCAAACAGTGGTGCGGCGGGTGAAGTCCCCGGTGCCTACCAGTACAAGTTCAATGAAAACGGAAGCACATGGCTACCGGATCCGCTTAATCCATATCAAAATTCGCAGAATAACAGCAACTCCATCCTTTATATTAAGAGTCCAACAATCTGCCATTTCCTTCCGAACGTTACGTCCGGAATCGTTTATTCACAGCAGCCGCTCATCTCCGCCTATGTTTTTCCTTCCGCTAAATACGGAGTCGACACATCGAGTTTTGTTCTCGATGTGGATGCGGAATCATTCAAAATACCAGGTACCGCTTACAATCCGTCGACAAAGCAGCTCAGTTTCCTTTCACCGATCATCTTGCAGAACGGTATCAGGAACCTGAAGTTGTCAGTGAAAAATCTTCACGGCGACCTCGTCTCAGATTCTACTTCCGTTACGGTGCAGGCAGGCTCGATTCAAATTCTAAACCAGGGCGGATATGTCACGCTTAAAACAGGCATCACTATTTACGGCAGCCTTGAAGACACGTCGATACACAACGTCGAGGTAATTCAAAACGGAGCAGATACCACCGCGGTTCAGGCGACCGGCGGGAGTTTCTCATTGAATGCTTCATACCAGCCGGGACTGAATACTTTCGTCGCAATTGCGAAGACCGCCGCTGATTCAACGATCACTTCGACGCCGTTCACGATGACATACTTTGTAAATCATTCTCCAAATGCTGTTATCAGTTTTTCTGAGAGTGGCAATAACATAATTCTTTCTGCTAAACAGAGTACCGATCCCGATTCAACTCAGACACCTTCATTGAAGTTTGATTGGGGAGTTGATTCGGCTAATCCTTCGGCGATTGCTGGTGTTCAAGGCTCAAATTTACCGTCGATAACCATTTCACAACCGACAATTCCAGGTGAATACATTTTCTCTTTGGTTGCCACCGATTCGAGCGGGTACAGCGACACGACTCGCTCTTATTTCACGATCTATAGCAATGACTCGGTCTCATTTTCGACTTATGCATCGAATCCGGAATGGGCAAAGATGGGTCGTATATATGAGCTCTTCTTCAAGTCGTTTACTTCACAGGGAACGATCGACGCTGCCATACCGAAGCTCCAGTACATCCACGATATGGGATTCAATATAATCTGGGTTATGCCGGTCATGCAGAACAACCAGCCGATCGACAACGGCACGAACACCGGCTACAATATCATAAACTTTTATAAAGTCGCGCCGGAATATGGTACAAATGCCGACTTCAAGGACTTTGTCGATGCGGCCCACGCGCTTGGAATGAAAGTGATACTCGACGTTACTCCGAACCATACGAGTTTCAACAACCCGATGGCCGTCAACGCGAGAGAGTACGGGAAATATTCTTTCTACTGGGATTTCTATCAGCATCATCTGATCACCAATCTGAACTACGAACCGAATTTGCCCGAGGAGGAAACGAGCGACAAATTCATATATTACAACGGTTACAGCGATCAGCTTTTGAATTACAACTGGGCTGATCCGGATGCCAGAGCTTACATGGATAGTGTTTATGCGTGGTGGGTCCAGAACATGGGTGTCGACGGCTACAGATTCGACTCATATTGGGGACCACACGACAGAGCGAACAACGGGAACGGCGGTGAAAACGAGATGGGGACTCCGACTAGAACATTATTGAAGCATGTCAATCCCGATATCTTCCTGCTGGGCGAAACCGCAGGAACAGGACTCGGAACGCAAGTGGACTATGCAGACGACGGCGGCGGACTCGATGCTGCCTATGATTGGAATCTCTACTGGAATGCTATTTATAACTTCAACTTCGGAACATCTTCGAGCATTTCCAATTTAAACAAGTACGTAACTAACTTTGGCATCGATACGATGGGATACGTCCCCGGACCCAACGCCCTCTTCATGCGCTTTATGGAAAACCATGATCAGGAGCGAATCGCATATCAATACGGCTCGTACCAGAAGACGATGCCCATGGCGACCGTGGTCTTCACTGTTCCTGGAATTCCGGAGATGTATTCCGGGCAAGAAGTCGGCTTCGGACCCGGCATCTCCAATCAGTTGGAGCGGGAACGCGGGGTCATAGACTGGAACAGCCCGGGCAAAGCCCTGCTGACACCACATTACGAGAAGCTTGCCTGGATACGCGGGACGTTCCCTGCGTTCTCGACTCAGCAGTTCAATCGTCTTACAGTCGGCAATCCGTGGGTGTATGCGTACACGAGGCCATACCCGGACCAAAATGGAATTGCACTCGAGAATTTCAGCGACACGACAGCCTCGGTAAGTATAGCTCTCACTTCCAACGGTAGCTCAGCAAACGTCGTCTTTCCCGGTGGTGTCGTGAACGGCAAAACATACTATTTGAACGATGTGTACGACGATACGACGACTTCGATAGTTTTCTCAGGTGGCGCGGCGGGCTTCTCAGCGACACTTCCGCCTTACGGTTCAGCAGTTTACGTGCTTAGTGATTCGCTCATCAAGATGACCTATCCGGTTATAACCGCCATACGGACCGGCAGCAGCGCACCGCTGCCGATTCATTATGCTCTTTCGCAGAATTATCCGAACCCCTTCAATCCAACCACGTTCATTGACTATCGGTTACCGGCGAATAGCTTTGTCACGCTTAAGGTGTATGATGTGTTGGGAAGAGAAGTCAAGACTCTTGTATCATCAACTGAGTATGCAGGAGATCACGAAGTGGTGTTCGACGGAAACGATCTGGCATCGGGGGTCTATTTTTATAGACTTTCCGCGAGAGGAATTCAATCTTCCGGCTCCTTCGTTGCGGTGAACAAGATGCTGTTGTTGAAGTGATTCGCACTTTCAAAGTTCAAGGAGGCTTCCTGTACCATGAAGAAACCACGTCTGAGCTTCTGGCAAATTTGGAACATGAGTTTCGGCTTCTTAGGAATTCAGTTCGGTTTTGCGCTTCAGAATGCAAATGTTAGCAGAATCTTCGAGACACTCGGAGCGCGTATAGAGTCGATACCCGTCCTGTGGATAGCGGCACCAGTTACAGGGCTGATTGTCCAGCCCATAATCGGTCATATGAGCGACAAGACGTGGGGAAGGCTTGGAAGGCGACGTCCGTATTTTCTGACCGGTGCGATTCTGGCGTCCGCAGCTCTTCTCATTATACCGAATTCACCGATCCTTTGGTTTGCAGCCGGGATGCTTTGGATTATGGACACTTCGATCAATATATCCATGGAGCCATTCAGGGCTTTCGTCGGTGACATGCTTCCGTCGGAGCAGAGGACCATTGGTTTTTCGATGCAGAGCTTCTTCATCGGAACGGGTGCCGTCGTGGCTTCCTCACTCCCGTATGTCTTGACTAAATGGTTCGGCGTGCCTAATACGGCGCCTGACGGAGCGATTCCCGATTCCGTGAAACTCTCTTTCTACATAGGCGGCGTCGTTTTTCTTCTGGCCGTTCTGTGGACGGTTTTCAGCTCGAAAGAATATCCACCGGAAGAACTCATTAAGTACTCGGAGGCGAAGGTTAATAATGCGGACGGTTCCGCAAATGGCGGAGTGCAAAAAGGCATTCCCGGATCGAAGTTTCTCAGGAGCGGATTAATGTGGATTTTGGCAGGCATAGTTCTGTTCCTTGTGTTTGCGCTCTTGATTGGTCTCGACTACGGTCTTTCAGTTTTCTTTGGGGGAATAATCGCATTCGGCGTGCTGCAAATTGTGGCGGGCATATTTTCAAATCGGAATAGAACTTCCGGCGGGTTGGTGGTGGTTATGAACGATTTGTTCGGCATGCCGAAGACGATGGTACAGCTTGCCTATGTGCAGTTTTTCTCCTGGTTTGCTTTGTTCGCCATGTGGATCTACACTACGCCGGCAGTCACCAAATTCGTCTACGGTGCGACTGATACTGCATCTGCACTATATAATGAAGGCGCGAATTGGGTCGGCGTATTGATGGCGGTATACAACGGGTTTGCGGCAATAATGGCGTTCCTCCTGGTCTGGATCGCCAGGAAAACGAGCCGGAAGAGTGTACACGCGATCAGCCTGATGTGCGGTGCCGCGGGACTTCTTTCTTTCTACGTCATTAAAGATCCGAAACTTCTTATCGTCTCGGAGCTGGGGATCGGACTTGCCTGGGCTTCGATACTCGCAATGCCATATGCGATACTTACCGGTTCGCTTCCGGCGGAGAAGATGGGGGTCTATATGGGCATATTCAATTTCTTTATCGTCATCCCTCAAATAACGGCGGCCGCGATTCTCGGTTTCTTCCTCAAACACTTTTTCGGAGACCAGGCGATATACGCATTATTACTCGGCGGAGCATCGCTGGTTGTTGCCGCACTCCTGGTGTTGAGAGTGGATGATGTGGACGAACTCGAAGCTTGAGTGTTCAAAATTGGCTGTTTACTTTACTCAATCGTCAGCGCAGAAAATTATCGGAGAATGTTTATATGAAAAAGTGGATTATCGCCGCGATCTTATGTGCCTGTCTGGCAGGTCAGTCGCGTCACAGTGTCTTAGCACAGAGTCTTCCGAACGTTTCAAAAGAACACGCAAGACCAAGCCCGGCATGGGTGAAGGACGCGGTGATATATGAAGTATATCCGCGATCGTTTTCGAAAAATGAGAGTCTCCTCTCGATAGTAAGAAAGATCCCGGAGCTGAGAAAACTTGGCGTGACAGTGTTGTGGGTCATGCCTGTTCACCCAATAGGCGAGCTGCATAGGAAGGGACCATTGGGGAGCCCGTACTCAATCAAGGACTATTATGCGATAAACCCGGAATATGGTACACTTGCGGATTTCAAGAAACTAGTGAAAGCCGTCCATGCCGTCGGCATGCATATCATCATGGATGCCGTGCTCAATCACACGGCGTGGGACAACCCTCTCATCAAAGAACACCCGAGTTGGTACAAACATGATAGCACCGGCAAAATCATTCCGCCAAATCCGGATTGGACGGACGTTGCTCAGCTTAATTATGACAATCCACATTTGCGTCAATACATGATCAACATGCTGAAGTACTGGGTGAAAGACATAGGCGTCGACGGCTTCCGCTGCGACGCTGCGGAACTTGTTCCGCTGAGTTTCTGGGACGAGGCGCGGGCTGCGCTAGACAGTATTAAACCGGTGATGATGCTCGCCGAAGGTGCAAAACCGGATTTGCAGCTCAAGGCTTTCGACCTCACATATTCATGGGATATTTATAATTTGCTGGGACAGATTGTTAAAGGGAAATCCCCAGCAACTTCAATTGATAGCGTACTCGCGTGGGAAAAGACGGTTTATCCGATCGGTGCACTGCGCTTGCGATTCAACACTAACCATGATGAGAATGCATATGATGCGCCGTCGATTGAAAGATACGGACCTGGCGGAGATAGTATGACAGTTGCGTTGATCGCCACTTTTCCCGGTGTCCCGCTTATTTACAACGGTGATGAAGTCGGCAACCCGAAACGACTCAGCCTGTTTGAGCAGGTCTCGATAGACTGGAATGTGAAGAATGGATTCAGAAAGCTCTACGAGAAAGTATATTCGATCAGGCGGAACAACCCTGAGCTGGTCAGAGGGAATTACACGCCTTTCTATGCTGAGAGGAACAGAAACGTGCTTGCTTACGAAAGACAACTTGACGGAAAGAAGGCAATATGTGTTTTCAATTTCTCTAAGCAACCGGTGAAAAACGTCAAAGTGCTTCTTTCTGGATTTAATCATGCGAGGATGATGAACGAATTAAACGGACGACCGCTGGTAATCAGGAATAACACGCTTACTCTTTCGATGAAGAGTTACGGATATGTTATTCTGATACAGCATTGACAACAATGTGCCGGGACGGTTTAGCTGATTAGGTTGAGCCGTCCTATTTGTGTGACTGGTCCTGGGGTCGCGAAGCAGCAAGCCCCCGCGAAAATGGATTCCTCGTTTTCATTTTTGGATTTTGATTAACAGGGGACGCGACAGAAGACTTAGATAATCGTCTTTCCATTGCGCGGATTTCGTCTGAGTGAAAAGAAGTGCGCTAAATGACCTCTCCTCTACCCTAAAGATAGTCGCGGCGTGGGAAAGTCGACTCCGCCAAATAACCTCATCTTAACACGCCTAACTTCAATCCAAATTCAATTTGATCACGGGTCGGATTCGCAAGTCGGTTCTGCAATGGGAGACAGAACGGCTCGGTGGCAGCACCCAAGTATCAATCGCATTTTTTTCAGAGGGGCATCCTTTTGGGTAAATACGCGGAGCACCTGGAAGCGTGGCCGAAAAGGGTCTCACCGCGAACCTGCCTGCCGGCAGAGACGCAACAGCGCAGATGCAATAAGCGAATCAGTCTTCAACCTTGCGCCTTAGCGTCTCAGCGGTTCTCTTTTCTGCACGGGCCTTCCAGCCGGATCTCCAGCGGAATCATGAATCATGCCTCGCAGACACGCGGTGGTCTTGCATGCCACTCCCCAATTGGGTGTACTCAGCTCACGAGTTGAAGAGTCGCAATAATGATGGCAATGGTTTGATGGCACAATGAGCGGCGTGTGATGTGAATCATCGGACCGGGAATTGGTGGAACCTGGGATACTCTCTCACCGTTGGACTGATTAAAAGAACCAAGTAGTGACACACTCAGAAGATCAAAGGGATTGAGCAATGATCGATTTTGAAGAGAGGGTGATGAGAAACCACCAGCAGAAGCAGAGGGATGACATTCTTAGAGAGGCCATCAAAGCTTCATGTGATAAGAATGGCAAACCTGATGAGCATCTTATAATTAATTATCGTGCTTATCGCATTTGCACATTAACTTGGGATGAATTAATATGACGAATGAGCGAGCCTTCACCTATATTCCAAGCCAAGGGATTTTTGGCTGGCTTTGGGGCATTGTACGCGGTTTTTATTACCG
>JAJYIT010000055.1 GCA_021789975.1 Bacteroidota bacterium | reverse complement strand
CGGAGGGCAAAGACGATCTGCTGCTCTGTGAATCGTTTCTTCATGTCCCGTGATCTCCATTCTGTTCGTGAAAATTTACTCACTTTTTCTCTCTCAAAATGGACCAAGATACGGGGGGCACAACCGTCTCTCTTCTGCAATCGCGAGTGTCTCGTCAACGGTTTCGACCGCTCCTGCAACGCTTCCGAGTGTCTTTTCATCGCTCATTAGCGTTTCCCCAACACTCCCGACCGTTTCAGCAACACTCCGAAGCGTTGCGGCATCGCTCCCGACCATCCTGCCAATAATACGGAGCGTCCCGGCAACACTCCGGAGCGTTCCAGCATCGCTTCCGAGCGTCTCATTAAAACTCCGGTCCCGGAAGCCTCACAATTGCTCGATCTTACGCCTTCCTGGAGGAAAGTCAGCGGGAAAGCAAAGCTTCGATCACGGATTCGAACGCTTGCCTGTCCAGTATGCAGGGCTGCCGGACGGACAGACGGGTCTTCACGGATCACTCTACTCCCCGGGTCCGCGGGAATCAGTATTAGTCCGTATCATCAGCGTTCAAATTGTCTTCGCTGCGCCCGTTCGCCGCTTATTGTCCCGGCGTTTGGCCCGTCCCGTCACCAGCTTTTTGGCCGCCTCGTTTTCCTGAAGAATTCAGCCATTTTGCCGTACGTGGCTTCCAAACCCGGTACCTTGTCCTTGTTTGAATGGACCGCCGAATAGACTTCGAGCGCCTCAGACATCGCATCGCTATTCACGGCAAACATGGTCGCCTGGACCGATTCTGCAAGCTCGCTCACCAGGTTGTATATCGGTACCAGGTCTTTTGACAGCTGATAATCCTTGTTGAATTCGTCTACGCTGAACACTTGAGGCATGATCTCCGGGTGAGTCGAAACCGCATCGTGGGCTTCATCAACGAATGGCAAATATACCTTGCCCACTTTCACGAATTCTCTTTTTTCACCGGGCGGAATTGTGATTAGGAATGAAAGTGCCGCTTTGACGTCTGCCAGTTTCTGTAATACTGAAGATTTTACATCCGGCGCCAGAACAGCTGAGACTAAATTCTGTACTGCCATAAATCCTCCAATGCCTTGAGTCTTAAGATTTGAGTTATGAAATCTGAATTGTCTTCGTTCGATCTGCCGTTATGTCGGGGCCATGGTCACCTCCTCTCTCAAATATCCGATTCGATCGATCCGTGATTTCCTCCGAGCCATCAAGCTTCCAGAGTCTGGTGAATCAAGAAAAACTTTCGATCACAGATGTTCACAGATGAAACGGACTTACCTACCGGTCAGGTCGCCATGTCTCGCGGAAGGCAGGTTTTCACTGACTGCTTTAGACTGTAAGAGTTTCTGATCAGCGAAAATCAGATGCTTCCGTGTTAGTCAGTGTTCAAATCATTTCTCTTGCAACGCCCAGGTTAATCTCTTCAGCCTGTTCTATACTTCTTGAATCTAATCTTCGCTCAACAGCTTGGACTGAATCAGGTAGGATACTTAGCCAACACTCAAGAGTCGGACAACGTGTCGATCATGAGAGGACCAGCACAGCGTTCTTTTGCATACCTTCGAAGCTCATTGTTGGGATGAGCCCAGCCGCCCGAATCTTGTCAAAAACTTCCGCGACCCTTATAAGTAACGGGTTTTGTAAAGTCAAGAGGTGGTTGCGGAAAAAAGTGACGATTCAGTTACCAACTTGTTTTCTCGGGATGGAGCAATGCACACGATGGAAAATCAGTCATGTCGATATTTCATTCGAAATCTTATCAGAGCATAGCTGAGAACATGCGTCGCTTCCTCAACCTTGTCAAATGAAACGAGACTTTGACAAGGTGACAGACTCATTTCAAGAACATCTTGCAGTAAATGTTCGACTCATTCTTGTCAATTCTTCCCCCGCCGTGCCACTCCGATGCTTCACGATCCACGGTCCTGAAGTCGCCAACACCGCCGCCGCCGTGATCGTCCTGCGCTCCGACCAGTATCGATACTTTCCAATCACTGCTCGGCTTCCCGATAATGCTCTGAGGTAAAGAGAAAGTGAGTTCCTTCTTCGAGATATCACCGAGCGTGCTGTCAATGTCAGCCATAGTCGGAACGTATGCGGCGAGCTTTTTTCCTTCATTGTTGAAGACTTCGATTCCACCACCGACGTAGATTATCTTTTCATAGCCGCGCCCGATAGGGAGTGTGTAGTCTGAGTTGCGGCCGACCTTTAGCTGCCCACCTTTGCCGTCGCCAATTGCGATTGCGGCAAACGTCAACTGATATCCGTACTCAGGATGCCACATCGGGTTGGCGAGATTTTTGAATTTGAGTTTGAAGAAAACGTTGTCCTTGTCGTAGCTGATTTCAGCATGAGTCAGATCCAGAATGCCCGGTTGGAAATTTCCGTTGAGCGGATAAGTGTATCTTCCGTTAGGGCCTTTGTCTGCTCCGGTGTTTGCATCGTCCGACGCGAAGACAGTTGCCGCTGAATCAGTCCGTTTCACCACTGAAGTTGTCAGCACTTTTAAATCCGCAAGCTTCTCAAAGTTCCAATCGGGATATGTTTTCGGAGTTTCGAAATGGAGATCATCGAGCGAATAGCTATGCGGTGGGCTAGTGACAATATCATCCACCGGGAATGGTTTGCCGTCCTTTTCCGCCAGGACGGTATCGGGATAACATTTCAAGATGTAACTGTCGCGGCCCGACGTGTAGAACGCAGTCCGGACCTGCTTTTCCTTGTTCATCATCAGAAGAACGCTGACCGTGGTCCCCGGAACGCTGTCCAGAGGAGTTATCTCAATCTCTTTTGGAATTTTCCCGAACCGGTAAGTTATCAGGTAGCGTTGATCATTGCCGCCATTGAGAACGAACGAGACATTGGGAAGCGCCTCAGGCATTCGTGGCCGAATGGTCATGGTATTCTCGTAGGCATCGATCTGGACTCCTAGGTAATCATTGTAAAAGCCGTCGACAAATTCTGCCAGGCTCCATGCCTGGGAAAAAGCTCCAGATGAATTCGGAATTGACTCGCCTTTGTGTGGGAAAGCGTCGAAAAGCTCCGGCAGTGTACCCGCAGTTTTCCCGTTCAGGATTTCATTTGCGAGAAAATCTGTATTCTTAAATGCAAAGTCAGGCTCGTTTGCTTCCGTAAGGTCGGAGACAAGCTGCCCGGTGAGCCAAACCCAGACTGTTCCGTTGTGGTAAGCAGCGTCCGGCGGGTAGTACGGTTCATCGTCGTGGTACGGATGAAAATTAGGATCGCCCTGGTACAGCGATGCTACGCCCCAGGGATAGTCGAGCTTTTCGACCACGGTTCTAAGGATATTTGCAGAGAGCTTTTGGTTTGTGATCGGTCCGAGTGCGAACATCTGGTTCGGGCGCAATGTCGTGTCCGGTTTGCCGTCTTTGTCGAGATGATCGTAAAGAAGTCCAGCCTTCTTATTGACGAAGTACTCATTGAAATTCTTAATGAGGGTTTTCGCTATCGCTGTAGTCTCGCTCTTCAGGTCGATATCGCCGGTATAAGTCGCGAAAAGTCTGGTGACGAGAATTTGTCTAAGCCAGAGTGCCTCGACTTCGACGGCGCGATTCCCGCGAGGAGTGTAGGAACCGTTAGGGCCGACTGCGTCCATCCACGTTTCCTGGTCACCGTGAGTCAGGAAGTAATGCTTATCGACATGATACTTCATCGTTCCTTCAAAAGCTCTCTTGATGGCGGGATAGATCTTGAAGAGAAAATCCCTGTCGCCGCTTGCGGCCAAATACCGGTACGCGGCAAAGACAAACCACGGCGTTCCATCGGCAGTATTATAGAGAGTTTCTGTGGGCGTAATGAGGTTGGGAATTCGACCATAGTTGTGGCTGAGTTTGTTTGTGTCCTGTTTTGCGGCGAAATCCAATAATATCTGTCTGGCAGTCTTGAAGTCACCGTTCCACAAAGTCGCTCCCGGCAGGGAGATGAAAGAGTCTCGTCCCCAGTAATTGTTGAACCAGGGCAAGCCTGCCCAGATTCCTCTCATTCCCTGGTCGGTCACGAGTGCGTTGAGAGACAACTTCGCCCAGGCGAGCGCTTTGTCGAACCTCGGATTCTCTGTCGTGACGAAAGAAGTATCCAGCAATGCCTGCATTCTTTCTTTTCGGTTTTTTTCGGATTTCTCGCGAAGCCGCAGCAAACCGAACGCTCCGCGGATCGCATCGAGTCTTGTTCTGGCGCACGTCACCACAAAAGAGACAGACTTCCCTTTTGCGCTGAACACTTGCGGCGAAATAAACCCGTCAATAATCTTACCATCGGGCTTTCGGGTCATCGAAAAGGCACCGACACCGACCCACCTGCCGTAGTTGCCGACAGGAAGAGACTTGTCTTCGAGGACATAGGCTGTTCCGCCGCCGGTCAGGGCAAAATCTTCAGCGGAAGTTGAATTGAACAGGACTCTAAAGTCCACTTTCGACATCTTCGGTGATTTTATATCAACGACAAAGGAGTTTACTTCATCAAGAAGAGTGAACGACTCCGTGACTCCGGAATCGTAGTATCGCACGAGTCGATCCGGATAGACTACGACTTTTGAATCCAGGCGGTCTAGGTCCTTCCCATCAATGGAAATTGAGTAATCCCTCAGTACGGGATCATTATACACTGTCCAGCCCTGGTAAGGGTAGATGTTCGGGCCATGCACTTCTCCGAAATAGAATCCCGCTTCCTTGTTAGTGTAGCTGTACCACTTTGTGCCTGGACCGGCAGTGATGCCGAGGCTGTCGATATTCATAGGATGGATGCCTGAAGGCGAAGCGGATGGATGGCCATGAACGGCAGGCGCACCGGCAGAAAGCAGAAGTGCAATCAGTAGGAACATCTATTAAACCTCCGGGGATTAAGGACGAATGCCGATATGTTCAAGATTGGAGCATCGACGACGTGGAAGATCCAGTTTCTTCCTGGGCATGACGTAAACAATCGGAGCCGGCTCAACGGGCTTTGATTCGGCATTTGAGATAGCCATGTAGAAAGCGAGCGCAAAGAAGAGGACCAAGACTTTCATCGGGTAAATTTAAATCTGAGATACGTCATTTAAAAGGCTTGAGGCGCGGCCGACCAGGTTATGCCATTGAATCATTCGAGTCGTGTGCTAAATTGTCACATGAAAAAATACTATTATTTCGCCGGCCTCGGCGCTGTGCTGTTAGGACTTGTATTTTCCTCCTGCAAGAATGTGCTCGGTCCGTCATCGTCGACGCCGATTGTGTTTCCAGCTTCGAATGTGAGTTACACCAAACAGGTGCAGCCACTGTTCGACCAGAAATGCAACGTGCCCGGATGCCACGATTCCCAGACACAGGCTGGCAACCCGCCACTCGATCTGAGCGACCAGAACGGGTACACCAGTTTGATAACGACGCCGGGGATAGTGGTACATGGCGATACGCTGGACAGCGAATTAATAGAGAGTGTCGAGGGAAGAATGCCTCTGATGCCACCGCCGCTATCGGGAATTTCAGCGCTAAATCAGAATCAGATCAACGGCCTTAAGACGTGGATCATGGAAGGGGCAAAGCTTAACTGAAGGGATAAGGGAATAGGGGAATACGGGTAAGATGAAGCAATGGATTGCTGGATTAGTGGATGAGGGGATCGATGCTGCAGCTTCACACAAACATGTCGTTCATCTCGTCGACCACTTTCATCTGAGCACGCAATTCTTCAAGCTGTTTCGTCAGCAGCTCCTTGTGTTCCCTTTCCATTTCTGCCAATGATATCAAGAAATCCCTGACACGCGTATCACAGGCAAGTTCCGCCGCCCGGAGGTATTTCTGCTCCGACTCGATTTCGCTCTCAATTGCCCCATCGAGGATAGACACCAGCGTATCGCTTACTTCACTTTCACTTTTGTGTTCCATCTTCTCACCGTACCATTACATCATAAATAAACAATTCTAGCACAATTTTACTCGTTTCCAACGACGTTCTCAATTATCGACAGAAGTTCTGCCGATCTCTTCTGTTTGGCAGCCACATCCTGGAACGCAAGCATCGGGAGCACCCCGGTCAGTTTCATCGCTGTCAGAATGCCCGCGAATGCCGCCCCGGCGGGTAGATACTTTCTCCTTAAAGACAGCTTCATGATTCTTCCGGCACAAACCGGCACCGTCACACTTTCATCTGCTATTATCAACGAATCCGGCCCGGTCCTCGCAAAAACTCCCTGTGATTCCATTTCCTTTAACCCGTCCTCGGAGGCTGCGACCACCACATCCGGTATCTCGATCCCTGTGTAGAAAATATCCTGGCGCGACAAAACAACTTCCGACAGCGAGAAGCCACTTCCCTGCGTGACAGGGTTATCGTTCTTCTGAGTCGCATTCGCGCCTGAGATGACCGCGACTTCAGCCAGCATGTACGCTGATGATTGCACCCTTTCTCCCGCTGTCCCGGCTATTATCACACCAATCTTTTTCTCAAGTGAGTTTTCATATCGAGGAGTCAAGACTGTCGGGCTCTTGGTCATCTTTTCGCCCGGGAACTTCTCCTTGTATACTTCGCCGAATGAGCGCCTCTCAGCAGAATTCTTTACGACGCCGAGTTCCACGACCTTGCCGGGATATATCTCTGCCAGCTTGTTTCCACGTATTGAGTTCCCGCGGAGGGCATACTCCGTACAAAGTTCGAGAACCTCGACAAGGGCAAACCCGGGATGAGCAATTGCATCCGAGATTGTGTCGGCGAGATCATGGTCGGTCGCGGTTTTCCTCGCCAGGAAACCGGCGTTCGCTCCTTCGAGCAAAGTAATTATGTCTATAGGTGGAATAATATTTCCCTTCGGCGTCGTGGCGGTCACAAAATCCATTGGAGAGAAGCTCGAGTTCTGACCGCCTGTCATTCCGAAAAGGAAGTTATTGTAAAGCACAACCGTGACATCGACATTCAGTTGCGCAGCATTGACAAGATGGAGAAGACCGATCATCGCTCCGCCGTCGCCAATAATCACGACATTCTTGAGTGCCGAATCGGCAAGTATGGAATCCGCTATCTCAACGCCGGCTGCAAATGCCGTCGATCTGCCGTGAGTCGTATGGAATGTATGTGGGCCGTCGAACAAGGCGTCCACCAGTCCGATGCAGCCGATGTCGCTGACGATGTTAATGTGCTCCGGCGGCAGCTTAAGTTTTGCCAGTGCGTCATTCACGGCATGTGTGATATGATGGTGGCCGCACCCCTTGCAGAATGGGAATTTCGCATCGACTTTCAAGTATGTTTTCCGGGTTCCGTGGCTCGATTGGTCCTTCGAAGGTTCTGCCGGTTTATTACTTTGAGCTAAAACTTCCGTCATGACTGTTCCATTATTTTTCACTTAGTACCGCCTCTTCAATCTCTTTGGGAGTGATCATCCTTCCAACTCCGTTAACGCCCACAACTTGTTTCCCAGGAAAGAGCTTCTCAATCTGAGATTTGTAAAGTCCTGTCATGTTCTCTTCGACGATAACGACTTTCCGAGCATTACCGGCGGCATTGAGGATCTCTTTCTCGGGAATGGGGAAAAGTGTCTGGAGATTGCAGAACGTAACACGATTACCCTTCTCCTTCAGATACGCAACTGCTTCTCCGGCAGTGCGGGCACTTACGCCGTAGCTTAAGACTGCAAAGTCAGCTTCATCATCCGACTCAACGTGCAGCCGCATGATCAAATCCGAGTGAGAAGCTATCTTCGAGTTGAGATGCCGAAGAACTTCGATCGTCTCAGGAGAATTCTTCTGAAGACGCCCCGACATCTCATGCGCCGATCCCGTCACGACGACCTTCACTGTCCCCCCGACAGCCGCAAACTCAGGCACATCGTTTGGGTTGTTGAAAAAATACGATCTATAATTCTCCTGACCGTCACCCGAGAAATATCTTCTGTCAACCACCTCGGGCACTGCCAATTTCTCGTAATCTATATTCTCCGAAGTCATTGCGACTTCTTTGTCGGTAAGGACAACGACCGGAGTCCTCAATTGCTCGGAGACATTGAACGCGTGAACAGTCAGCTCGTAGGCTTCCTTTGGTGTCGAAGGTGAAAAGACGGGGATTGTATAACCGCCCGCGATCGAGTGGCCGACAAACAGCGCGTCGCCCTGTCCACCCTGAGTTGCACCGCCGGTGCTCGGGCCGAGTCTCTGGACGAGCGCGATGACAAGAGGAGTCTCCGTCATGACGGCATATTGAAGTGTCTCGACCATGAGCGAGAAGCCGGGGCCTGAAGTTGCGGTCATCGCCTTGAAGCCGCGCTGGGAAGCGCCGACACAAAAAGCGAGTGCAGAAATTTCATCCGGCGAGCTTATGGCGACATCGCAGCGCCTCGGCAATTCATCGATCATCGATTTGTAAATTCCAGAAGCCGGAGTAATCGGATAGCCGGCAAAAAACCTACATCCCGCCGCAATGGCGCCTTCCGCGATCATCTGGTTGCCGTTTCGAATCCTATATAGAGACATGCCACTCCTCAAAAGACAGTTCTCGCAACGGCGCAATGTTCGCAGAGAAAGAATCTATCAACCCATTCTTTTTCATTGCGTGCTTTACGGCTTTGCGAGAAAAACTTTGTTGTTGCCCATCTTAGGTTGTTTACTATTTTTGTGATTCCATCTTTTATCAATGCCGCATCAAAATTCACAGGAATGCCGAGTTTGAGATTTGTAAGTTTGAGATAAGTGAGCAACTGTTTCTTGTGAACATCCAGAATCGTTTCAACCGACTTCAGCTCGATAATCACCTTATTCTCAACGATAATGTCCGCCCTGAAACCAAGTTCCATCTTCAATTCGTTGTAGACCACCGGAATCCCAACCTGACTTTGGAAACTGAGTCCGATTGCGGAAAGCTCTTAACGTAAAACTTTCTCATAAACCGATTCCAGTAAACCAGGACCGAGTGTTTTGCGAATTCTCAGGCACAAACCGACGATTAAGCGAGATATCTCGTTCTCACTAAGCTGTGACATCTTCCCGTACCCAAATATCATTTGCGAATCGCTCTCCTCATGGGAGGGTTTCGTTCGGGATCTACGACACCATGTAAATGCGACTTTCCTCTGCTTTCCACCTGAAATGTCAACTTGCCTTTCAATCTTTCCCATTCTTCATCGACGTTGCTCTGAATCTGCTGAATGTCACTTTCCTTCAGATGGCGGAACCTTCCCTGCGACTTCAAATAATCTCTGACCGGTGTACCTGCCGGTTCTCGGGTGAGTTTGTAATCGCGCCCGTTGAAGACTTCGAATAGCGGGAATATTCTGCTCTCGACTGCCATCCGCGAAATCTTGATCGAGTCCTCTGGCTCGAATTTCCAGCCGGGAGGGCATGGTGAGAATACATGGATGAAGCGTGTGCCTTTGATTTCTTTGGCCCGCTGAATCTTGGCGATCATGTCGTCAGGGTACGCCACGCTTGCTGTCGCAAGGTATGGTATTCGATGCGCCGCCAGAATCTCGACTATGTTCTTCTTCTTCTCGGCTTTCGGAGACTCGGTGGGAGTTGTCGTGGTCCATGCCCAAAACGGCGTTGCCGAACTCCTCTGGATGCCAGTATTCATGTAGGCTTCGTTGTCATAACAAACATATATGAAGTCCTCATTGCGCTCGGCGGCACCCGACAGCGCCTGCAGGCCAATATCGAAAGTCCCGCCATCTCCGGCAAATGCCACCACCGTCGTTTCGTGGTCTCCCTGGATTTCCAGCCCGGCTTTTATCCCGCTGGCTGTAGATGCTGCACTCTCGAACGCCGTATGGAATACCGGGACACCGGCAGCCGAGTACGGCACAGGTCCGTCGATCACCGACCAGCAGCACGCCGGTATCACGACGATTGTTTTTCTTCCGAGCGCCTTAAGCACGTACCTCATAGTCAGTGTGGCGCCGCAACCCGGACATGCAAAGTGACCCGGTGAGAGGATCTCTTCACCCGGCAAATCAAACTTAATCTGTCCCATTCATCGACCTCTACTATTCACTTTTGTTGACCTTCGGCCGAATCCGCAAATGTGTTCTGAGCCTCGTTAACCTTATGAGTTTTGAGTCCCACCCAGACTGCTTCGAGTTCCGGTCCATCATGGTTCATCATGTAGGAGAATATTTCTTTGATGGTTTCGGGAGTTATGTCGCGTCCGCCGAGGCCTGCAACAAAGCCGAATAGCTTCGGGCGGACAAGTGCGTTGTACAGCGCCGCCTTGGTCTCCTGATAGATAATCCCGCTCGCGCCGAACGAGAAGTTTCGATCGAGGACACCGATCTTCCCGATCCTCTGTCCGAGCATTCGTATTTCATCGACCGGGAACGGCCTGAACGCCCTGACTTTCGCGAGTCCAACCGGGAAGCCGAGGCTCCTCAGCTCATCAACTGCGATCCGGGCGATGCTGACGGCAGTCGCAGAAGTGACCAAGACTATTTCAGCCTCGTCGGTACGATATTCCTCGACCAATCCGCCATAAGACCGTCCGAATAGCTTTCCATATTCCGTATCCACGTCACGTATTGCGGCGCGTGCATCCTCCATCGCCGCATCAAGCTTATATCTCATTTCCATATATGCTTCCGGTCCGATCAAAGCACCAAACGCCCGCGGATTATGTATATCGAGTTTGAATGGTGCCGACCTCGGAGGAAGGAACTCGTTTACCACTTGCTGTTTTGGAATCGCAACCGGCTCGGATGTGTGGCTGAGAACAAAAGCATCAAGGTTTATCATCACCGGGAGTGACACCATCTCAGCAATTTTATATGCCTGCAAGACCGTGTCCATTACTTCCTGGTTGCTCTCGGCATAAAACTGCAGCCACCCCGTATCGCGCTGGGACAGGCTGTCATTGTGGTCCACATAGATAGACCATGGCGGTGCCATTGCCCGGTTCACATTCACCATGACAATCGGCAGTCTGCTTCCGGCAGCCCAATGCAGGAGCTCATGCATCAGCGCAAGCCCTTGTGATGAAGTCGCCGTAAACGCCCTGGCTCCGGTCATCGAAGCTCCTATGCAGCACGCCATGGCGGAATGTTCGGATTCCACTTTTATGAATTTTGCATCCAGATCCCCGGCGCTGACTATATCCGACAATTTTTCCACTACGCCGGTTTGAGGTGTTATCGGGTATGCCGCAACAACCTGGACCCGTGCAAGTTTGACGGCGTAGGAAGCAGAGTGAGTCCCCTCGATTACCACAACTTTGTCTGTCGACGGATGCAGAAGACCGGCAGCCTCTGCGGAGGTCCCGTTTTTTCCTTTCATGCCCATTGTGTGTCCTCCTCGACGAGATCCATCGCCTCGCGCGGACATTCATTCACGCAGATGCCGCAGCCCTTGCAATGGTCGTAGTCAATAATGTATTCACCCTGATCATCTTTGCTGATCGCTACATCCGGACAAAACGTCATGCAGACATCGCAGTGCAGGCAAGATCCGCAACTGAAGCATCGCTCCGCCTCCTGGAAGGCCCGCTCTTCGGTGATCGACTTGTTAACTTCGGCAAAGGATCGCGTACCGGGTCCTACAGAAAGCCTCGGCACTTTAATTCTCGTCTCGTGTGGGAAGTAGAAAGTATTTATGTCTTCCGGCTTCACCAGCTGATGTTCGGCACCATTGGACTTCGTGCGCCAGCCAAGGAATTCGTCTATGGATGCCGCAGCTTCTTTCCCTGCCTTGATCGCGTTGACCACAGTACCGTTCGGATTGGTGGCAGAATCTCCCCCCGCAAATATTCCGGGAACTCCCGTCAGATAATCGGCATCGACAAAAATCCTCGCCCCTTTCTTCAGGAATGAGTAGGGAAGAAACGACAGATCCGGTGTTTCGCCTACGGCGGCAACCACAGTGTCCGCTGTTATTTCGAAGTTGGACCCTTCAATTGGAAGCGGTCTTCTTCTTCCGCTTTCGTCAGGCTCGCCTAATTTCATCCGTATCAAATCAACTTCAGTTACCTTTCGCTGCCTCCCTTTAATTTTAACCGGCGACACGAGGAATTCGAACCTGACTCCCTCTCTCAGCGCTTCATTCACTTCATCAGGCACCGCAGGCATCTCGTCCCTGGTTCTTCTATATAGAACCGTAACTTCCTTGCCCAGTCTTACCGCGCTTCTCGCGGCGTCTATAGCAGTGTTTCCGCCGCCGATCACGACCACTCCGCTGCCGATCTTCGGCGAGCCGCCCGTGTTCAGCTGGTGCAATAAATCGACCCCGCTGTATACCCCGGTTAGCTTCTCGCCATCGATGCCAAGGCCGCTGCTTTGCGATGCACCCACGGCAACAAAGACCGCATCGTACTTTTCGAGTTCGCTCCATGGTACGTTGCCGCCGATTCGCGAGTCGGTTCTTATCTGGACACCGAGACTCGCTATATCGTTGATCTCCTTTGCAAGCACATTCTTCGGGAGTCTGTAGCTCGGTATTCCGTACCGAAGCATACCGCCGGGATCATGCTCGCCTTCGTATATGACCGTCCGGTATCCCTTTCTCGCAAGCTGATAGGCACATGAAAGTCCGGCCGGCCCGGAGCCGACAACCGCAACCTTCGCACTCTTGGGAGAGGCCGTTACACTCGGGAACTTCCCTTCTCTGAAATTCTTGTCGGCGATGAAACGCTCGATAACATGAACAGCAACCGGTTCGTCGTAAGGGCTCCTGTTGCACTTCCCTTCGCACGGGTGGTAGCAAACGCGTCCCGTCACTCCCGGCAGCGGGTTGTCCTCGAGGATTTTGTACCATGCTTCCCGGTACTTCTTCTGACGGACGAGCTCGAAGTAAGCGGGAATATTTTCACCTGCCGGACAGGCGATCTGGCACGGCGACGATTTCTCGACATAAACCGGCCTCACGTGACGCCAGCTCCCCGTCGGAATATTGCGAGTCGATTCGAGCGAAAATGCCAGAGGTGGCATTTCCTCAACGGTTGTGTATCTGTAATCTCCCAAGGTGAATTCCCTTTCTGCGAGACACTATTGATAGTGCTTGTTCAATCGCCACTCACAGCTGTGTGTGCCATTTCCTCGGCGGTGACATTCAATGATTCGTAAGCATCCATTGCAGCCGCTGCATTCTCCTCCCTCTTAACCGGCACGCCTTCTTCGATGGCTTCCACAACCGCCTCAATGCCGACCAGACCTGTGAACTTTGCGAAAGCACCGAGGATTGCTGTGTTCACGATCGGAATACTCTTTGTGCCCAGGCCGTGATTCACGGCTATGTCTGCGGCGTCTACTACAGCTCCGAAATACTCCTCAGGAAAATCGAATTGCGAAGCCGGGGTTGAGGTGTTCACCAGTACAGTACCACCTCTTTTCAATCCGGAAAACACTTTTGTTTGCCTGATGAGAGTCGGATCAAGGACAATGATGTGATCCGGTTCGTAAATTGCCGTGCGCAACCGGATTGGGGAATCGTCCACTCGCGTGAATGCCAGCACCGGCGCACCCCTTCTTTCGACTCCAAAGGAAGGGAACGATTGTGCGAACTTCCCTTCTTTGAAGATCGCAGATGCCAGAATCTTAGCCGCGATGACCGCACCCTGACCTCCCCTTCCGTGCATCCTAATTTCGATCATACTTGCTCGCCCTTTCCCGAACTTTTTCTGGCTCGCATTTTGTGCCTTAGCCATTGTTGTCTGCCATATTTGACGGCTGTCCGCATTGGAAATCGATCGGATGTTCAGTGCTTGAATTCAAATCTTCGTCTAAGACAGCCATTCCCTTCGCTGACCGTTCAGAAATCTTTTGGATCAAAGAGGACTCGCGGAAAGAGCGTCAAATGCTGTGCCTGCATCAAACCGCTTTTGGGGCATATTTGGCGCCATTCCTAAAGCTGTCCTCGGGTCTGATGCGACAACCTGACACAACGTGATGGGGAGGAATGTGCCAAGGGTATGCCTTCGAAAAGATATTGAAGCATGGGAAAAATGGAATGAATCGCAAGTTGGAATAGTGGATTGGTGGGACTCAGGAGCATTGGATTTGAAGAACGTTATCATTTCGTTTCACATGTCAAACACGCGAAGCGGTCGATTGAACTTCTACCATTCCGTTCCCGGCGTGCCTGCGGTTACGACCGCCGTCGAAGAGCAATCCAACACAACCGGTGACGCTTTACAAGGCTTGATGGCAAATAAGGTGAATGTCATTCTGTAATTGACGAAATTCTATCAGAAAATTCAACGGGGCGTTCGCCGCTTCTTGCTGCGCGCTTTGCGTTCCACAATTACTGTCATCTAATAAAAACGAGAAAAAGTCCGGAAGCAATGACTTACTTAGTCGATACTCACTGTCATCTAAATCATGATGAGTTCAACCAGGTCTCTGAAACGGTAGGCAGAGCCGAAGGAGAAGGCGTAAGTTATGTAGTAGTTCCAGGTTGGGATATTCGCTCGAGTGAGCGGGCTGTAGAACTCTCGGAGATGTTCGAACGTTTATATGCCGCAGTCGGGATTCACCCTCATGAAGCGTCGAAAGCAGATTCAGTATCCTTACAGAGAGTGGAATCTCTTTCCAAACACAAGAAGGTTGTTGCGATAGGCGAGATCGGTCTCGACTATCATTACAATTTTTCACCGCCGGAAATTCAGCGCAACATTTTTGAAGCTCAAATAGAAATCGCAAAGACAGTCGGCTTGCCCGTCTCGATACATAACCGCGAATCGGATGCGGACCTCATGGCCATTTTGGAAAGACAGGCGACCGGAAGCTGGAGCCTGCCGAGAAGATTCAGCTACCAGATCAACCCGCAGCCGCGCGGCGTGCTGCACAGTTTCAACTCGAATTACGATATCGCTCGTCGTGCAATTGCCCTCGGATTCTATTTAGGCATAAGCGGGATGATCACATTCGGCAAGAAGGATACAGAGACTGAGCTTCAGAAGGTGGTACGGGCGATACAGCCGGAACATCTTCTGGCTGAAACAGACGCACCGTACCTTGCACCGGTCCCACATCGCGGGAAGACGAACGAGCCTGCGTACGTGCCTATCATTGTGCGCAAAATCGCCGAGCTGCAGGGATTGAATGAAGAAGACATCCGGCGAACGACTTCTTACAACGCATACAAACTCTTCGGGGTCGGAGAGGCACCTCCACCGAAGATCGCTTATCAAATCAAAGACTCACTCTACCTGAATCTCACTTTGCGCTGCGACTCGGACTGCATATTCTGCGACAGGAAAGGTGAGGCGATGGTGAAAGGGCACAATCTCCATATCGAGAGAGAACCTTCAGCTCAGGAGCTCATTGCTGAGATCGATGATCCAACCAGATACAAGGAAGTCGTCTTTTGCGGATACGGCGAACCGACGACAAGGCTTGAGGTGGTGAAAGAGGTAGCGCGGTTTGTGAAAGGAAGGAGCGGACGAACGCGGCTGGATACTGACGGTCACGGCAACGTCATCAATCATAGAGACATTCTGCCGGAGCTCCGCGGAATTATCGACGCGGTATCAGTGAGCCTGAACTCGATCGATCCGGTCGAGTATAAGAGATTGATGGGAGACCAGAACGGAAACGGCTGGCACGCTATGGTCGATTTCGCGAAGGAGGCGACAAAATACATTCCGGAAGTTTATATGAGCGTCGTCGGCGTGCCGGGTCTCGACGTTGATGCGGCAAAGGAGTTTGTTGAAAACGAAATCGGCGCGAAGTTCAGGTACAGGCCGGAGTTCTGATTCAGGAAGGGGACACAATGTTGCACAAGGTATCCAGTAAGTCACACGAAGGAAACAAACATCGTGAGACTTTGTGCCGAACTTGGTGTGACTTTGTGAAACCGTTCTTTCACATCTTAGTTGAAGCCGGTGCCAAATTTGATGCTGAAGCCAAAGAATAGATCACGAAAACCATAGCATTGCTTGAAAGGCCCGTTTTCAACTGAATAAGTTGAGGCTGGATGAAAAGAGTGTGATAGTGAAAAACAAGAACAAGTCTCTGTCGATCATGGTTCAGTTATCTGTCGAACCCAAATCCGAATTTCACATCCAAGGACAAATAGATATCTTTCAGTCGGTAGCGAGAAGTCACCGGGATGAATTCGGTGGATAGAGGTTCAAGCTCCGAGTGAGTTACAACCGGAAGCATTATCTTGATTCCCGGTTCGAAGAAAACGACGTCAGCCCATCGTTTGCTTACACCCAGATAATCGACCATGTAATCTGCGGGAGGGGGACCACCGTTGCTTCCCTACATCGAATTGTCTCCATATATTTGTCCAATCTCGATGCGGTAATCGTGAACGGTCACGCCGGCATGAAGTGAAGAAAAGGAGTAGGTTCCATAAGGAAAGTCCGGGATTCCTTCGCTGCCGCGGAAGCCAACCATGACACCGACAAGGAACGGACGGATCCTGATTTCCAATCCCGGGCCCGCAACTGAAGTGACCGCCCCTTTCTCCCCTAGATGAAAGCCATAGAACTCTCCGCTCAAGAATAGATCTGCTCCAAAGGACGACGGCCACCACTTGAAGTTGATTCGGTTGGTATCGATGAATGCATAATGGGCAGTGTCAGGCTGGAATTTGCCGGCGTCCCGAGAATTGGAAAGTGATATCCGGCTGTGTCCGTTCAAGAATGCCTCAGACGCTTTCAGTTGCGCATGAGTGACAGAAGCGGGTAGTCCGGGGACTGTGGCAATATCGTTTTGCGCGAAGGCAAGGTTGCCGGCAAGAAGACTGCAAGCAAACAGCACGAAGAAGAATTTCGGTCTCATTCTAACTGAGAATTCAGTCATATAAGTCTCAGTTGAACCCAATGCCGAGTTTGACGCTAAAGCTGAAGAACAAATCCCATGGGTGAAATCGCTCGGTTAGATATGAGGTTTCGCCGTATGCGGTGTTAACTAATCGCTCAGAAAAAGTGGAAGCGACCGGCAAAGACATTGTGAACCCAGGTTCTATGAAAGTGTATCTGCCGAACTTCTCGCTGATCCCTATGAAGTAAGTCCTAAAGGTCACCGGGTCACCATGTGGGTTAGGATCAAACGCGTCACCAGATGTGCGACCAACTTCCAAACGGTATTCATGGATAAGGACTCCCACATACTCAGATAAATAGGTGAATGTGTTATTATGAATCCCTATATCCTGAGCGTGCATGCCCGGAATACCCTCATCGCCGGATAAGCCCGCAGTGGCCCCAAGGAATATTGGTCTCAATCGAATCTCAGCGCCTAGACCGAAATCCCCTGTAATGGATTGGCCGCCGCTCAGATGCAGAACATACGCATCGCCGGTCAGAAAAAGATCCGCTCCGAAATGTTTCCTGATCCATTTCCAACTGTCAGGAATATGCTGCCAACTATAGCTGACGGAATCCTTTGCTGGCACAGCAGTAGAGTCGGTTTGTGCGAGGGCAAGACTGCTGACAAGAAGGCAACAAGCAAACAGGACGAAGAAGAGCTTTGGTCTCATTGTAATCGCTTATTCAGTCACTTAGACCTTAGTTGAATCCAATTCCTAACTTCACACTAAGGCCGAAAAACAAATCCCAGGGATGATACCTCTCTGTATATGGATTATCACCGGCAAAGGGGCCGTGGTCGTGGTGGAATGATAAGGGGAACATGACTTTGAGTTCCGGTTCAACAAAGAAAACGTGACCGTAACGGGTTCCTGCACCAAGAAAGGCTGCAGTAAAATTGTTCGGAGGGGTGTCCTGATCCCACCAAACACCAGTACCTCCGTGTAGAATTCCTGCTTCCAGCCGGTCAGCGTGAAAGACCACACCGGCACTTATGGAGTTTGAGTACGAGAAAAGAATTCGTGGACTCAGGGCTTCGAGAATCATGTAATAATTCCCACCGACATCAAATTCATAATCAACGAATACTCGGTGCACCCTGATTTCGACCCCGACGTTGAAGAGATCCAAGCCGAGCTGAGGTGTGGAAGTTAGATGGATCCCGTAAAATTCTGGATCGACAAATAAATCAGCTCCCAAGAATGACGGCCACCACTTGAAGTTGATTCGGTTGGTATCGATGAATGCATAATGGGCAGTGTCAGCAAGCAATGTTCCACCCAACTGTCGAATATTGGTGCGTCGCGCCATAACAACACTCACGGAATCGATCCTCGCATCCCAAGTTCTAGACTGAGCTGTAGCTTGGCCGATGGTCGTCAGAAGGATCCCTAAAACCACCAATTGCAGTTTCATAAACTTTGTCACCTCACTCTTTTCAAGTTCCACCTAGTGAAACTCAAGTTCTTAAGAGATCGTTTACGCATGCAAAGGCAAACGAAATTAGGCGTGCTCGGAGTGGTAAACTATCCGAGCACACCGAGCCATAATCATCGCGCGTAAACTGTCTGATATTGGTTCAACGAATACCATCCATTTGACTGCCAGCAAACAACAGCGCCCGGTGTTGAAGGGTCAACAGGACCGGTGTAATACCAACCGTCAGTCAGGACTCCGTAGTAGTAACCAGCGGTTCGCGATCCCGGAGTGAATGCTACGCTATTCTGTTCACACACGTATTGGATTTGGTACAGTTCCTGAAACGAACCCAGAAATCCAGCCTGGTAGGCATAGATTGCGAAATTATCCATGTCGCCCTGCGACCATCCCCATCCAGGCGGAAGGTAAAGTGCAAAATTACTGATCTGCGATGGATTGTTATTGATCCACGATATTACATCGCCTTCGCTTGGGTAAGGGCGCATTGTGAAAATGGTGTTGAAATACGGTTGCGAAAGTCCTTTGTTCAAAAACTCACCGTAGTCTTGTGCGAGCCAAGTTCCGCAAAGACCCTGCCCATTGAGATCACCCGCGTTGTCGGCATCACACATCAGGTAGGCACAGTCATCTAAAGCAACCCAATCGGCGAGATGATATTGGTAGCAAAGATAATCGTTAGGGATGACACCAGTGTCGTAATCATCTAGCCACAGTTGACTTCCGTATCCTTGAATATAGGATTGTACCTCTTGCATCTCGGTTGAGTTAATGTACCCGGAGGGCTCATCGATGAAATAACCCATGACAGAGTCACCGAATGTACTTACCACGGTTTGCCAGTCTGGGTTTAACTGTTTGTTGCCGCCTATTATCACCAATATTTGATTTTCGCTGAAACCCGCCGCGACAAGGCCTGATACATAGCCGTGCGAGCAAATTGCTCTTCGAAAGCAGTATTTCTGATAAAGAGTATCGTAATAGCTACTGTTTACATTATCAGCTATGACCATTGTGTAAGTTCCATTATGCGATGTGGCAGGCACGTAGTTCAGAAAGACCCAGTTCGTAGCTCCGTCATATATGGCACCCTCCTGAAAATACTGTACCAAAGGCTGAACGCCCGACACCTTCTTCTTCCCCGGTACTTTGGACGTGGCACCACTTTTTTGTTGCGTGCCACCCGGCCCGGTCGGTCAGGCTAACTGGTTAATCTTTTGACTGCACGATTGGAAAGCTACAAGGCTAAGAGCGAGGAAGAGAATCAGCTCGCTTGCCTGGCGCCTGCTGAGTGCTTCGATGCTGTCCCAGATTCCGTTGAAATTGGTAGATAAGAAAAAAGCCCAAGGCGAAGTAAATTCTGAGAATAACAACTCGTATTCATTAAACTCAGAAAGGTACAAGCGCCATGGGCAAGAAGAAGG
>JAJYIT010000085.1 GCA_021789975.1 Bacteroidota bacterium | reverse complement strand
TCCGTGAGACCTCACAGCTCACTCGGCTACAGACCCCCAGCTCCAGAAGCTTTCTATCCGGTTCAGTTTGCCAATGCCTGACCGGATCACTAACTTATCGTTGGTACAACAAACGGGGGCAGGTCACATTTCATCGATTATGGCCCGCCCCTGCTGTAGGTCCATCATCCCTTTCTTCCTTGACACAAGGAGATTTATGAGATTGAGGACAGCGAGCTGGGACGTGAATGCCTTCGTGGAGGCGACGCCGATTTCAGGCCCGGCATGTATGTAAACCCCGGCATCGCTTTCCCTGGCGATCGTGCTTCCTACTACATTCACGATTCCGTACACCGGTACGTTGTTCGACCTGGCTTCGCGAAGTGCGGCGAGCGTGTCAGCCGTTTCGCCGCTCTGGCTGATCGTCCAGACTATGTCGCCATTCTGCAATATCGGTTTGCGATATCTAAACTCAGAGGCGTAGTCGACTTCGACGGGGATTCTGGCGCATTGCTCGATGATGTGCTTCCCGACCAATGCAGCGTGCCACGAAGTCCCGCACGCGGTTATTACAAATCTTTTCGCACCTGTTATCCTCTCTTCAACATCCCGAAGACCACCCATGTTAGAAATTCCGACATCCCTTAGAAGTCTTCCGCGCATTGCATTCAATACAGTATCAGGTTGTTCGTGTATTTCCTTGAGCATGAAATGAGGGTATCCGCCCTTCTCGATCTGCTCAACGTCGAATGACAGGTGCTCTGCTTCGCGCTCGACAACCTCGTCGTCGAGATTCTTCAGTGAGACGTTGCCGCGCGTTAGAATGGCAATCTCATTGTCGTGAAGATAGATCACTTCTCGCGTGTGCTTTACAAGAGCCGAAGCGTCGGAAGCAACCAGGTTTTCTGCCTCTCCCAGACCGATCACGAGCGGACTCCCTCTTCTTGCTGCCACGAGCAAGTCGGGCTCAGTGGCGGACATCGCCACTACTCCAAATGTCCCGTCGACTTCCTTCAACGCTCGCCTCAAAGCAATATCCAGGCTGTCCCCATCCGTTCGGAATTCTTCAATCAGATGAGCCAGCACTTCCGTATCTGTCTGGCTTTTGAAGTGATGACCCATCGAGATGAGTTTTGTCTTCAGCGCCGCGTAATTTTCAATGATGCCGTTGTGAATGATTGCGATGTCGCCGGTGCAGTCAGTATGCGGATGGGCATTGACAATTGTAGGCTCACCGTGTGTCGCCCATCTCGTATGACCAATTCCAATTTTTGAAGCTGGGACATTAACGAGCAGTTTTTCCAGCTCCGAGACTTTACCCGGCGTTTTCGAAACCTGGATGCGACTATCAGCAAACACCGCGACGCCGGCTGAATCATATCCACGATATTCAAGCTGCTTCAACCCCTGGACCAATATGCCGCAAGCATCTTTTTCACCTATGTATCCGACTATTCCGCACATAATCCGTCCTCCTTAACGAAATCCAATCGCTGCTATCATTCTTCCGCTTGATTCCCCGTCGCGGCGGTATGAGTGGAACCCCGGATCGCAGATCGAACAGCGATCGCTGATCTCGATGTTCTCCACGCTGACTCCCCGGCGGATGAGCTGCTCGGCATTTGCTGATTTCAGATCCAACATATATTTCCCGTCCTCCGAACCGGCTTTGAGAAATGCCTCGGAGAAATTTCGTGCAACATCTTCCCCTACTTCATAGCAGCAAACTCCAGCAGAAGGCCCGATGAAGGCAACTATGTCCTGAGTGTTGCTCGCATAATTTTCCACGATGTAACGGACCACTTCACCGCTGATGTTGCTCGCGGTTCCTCTCCAGCCGGCGTGAATCGCGCACGCAATCCTTCTCTTGCTGTCAAAGAGAAGTACGGGTACGCAATCCGCAACAGAGATCGTCAGGAGAATATCCTTCCTCGCGGTCACCAGTGCATCGGTTTTCGGTGAGGTAACCGGAGAATCAACCGAAACGATATATTTTCCATGGACTTGCTCGGCCCTCGCCACGGAGTTTACGTCGAATCCCAGTAACGAAAAGAACTCCCGACGGTTCTGGTCTTCAGGACCTCCGGATTTGCCGTTGCGTCTCATGCTGAAGTTCGCCGGCTTTTCTTCGTTCCTCTTGCTAACGGCAGTTACTGCACCCGCATTCGAAATGAGATCAGACCGAATGAACAATTCACTCAAATCTTGCCTAGCGCCTCCGTGAGATCACGCAATATATCACCAACTTTCTCAAGCCCAATCGAAAGCCTCATACCTCCGGGATCAATTCCTTTCTTGACCTGTTCAACCGCCGGTATCGCCGCGTGTGTCATGCTCCCCGGATGTTCTACAAGCGTCCGTATATTTCCGAGACTTACTGCCAGAGTGATCGTATATGCATCCTTTGCCAAATGGTTTATCAGTTTTTCCGCCCGGCATCTACTCTCTTCGGGGGAATCTCCCTTCATTACAAAATAAATCATAGAACCGGGAGCAAAGTTCCCGTCAAAGTCACGCATCTGTTTCTTTGCAAGAGCATGCTGGTTCCCACCTTCCAGGCCTGGATAATTCACCTTTTCAATTTTTGGATGCCCTGCAAGATACCTGGCAATCTCGCACGCGCTTTCCTGCTGTTTCCGGAGCCTTGTAGCAAGAGTAGGAAGCCCGTAGACTAAAGCGTCCCAGGCATTTTTCGTGGCAAGCACACCTCCGAAATCTTTCCGGTAAAGGAGCAGCCTGTCGCGGCTCGAGAGCGGTCCAATAACCGCCCCGCCAACGTCTGTTCCAAATCCACCGATGTTCTTCGTGAGGGAGTGAACCACAAAGTCTGCACCATATTCAATTGGCCTTTGACAAAACGGTGTGGCGAACGTATTGTCCACGACGATATTGATCCTGTTCTGTTTCTTCCTCATTTTGTTTTCTTCACGGACAATTTCAGAAACTGCGGCCACATCTATCAAGTCGAGCGTTGGGTTAACGGGAGTTTCGAAGTAGACGACGCGTGTCGCGGGAGTTATTGCCTTTCGAAGATTTGCCGGGTTCACGAGGTCGATAAACTTAACGTCAATATGGTACCGCGGATACCAAAGAGTGAATAGCTCATAAGTGCAGCCGTACATTATCTTGTGAGAGATCACCTGGTCGCCCGGAGTCACGAGGCTTCCGAGCGCGGCAGAAATCGCTCCCATCCCGCTGCTGAAAGTAAGGCAAGTCCCGCCGGATTCCGCCATAGCAAGATTGTCCTCTAAGAGATCCTTGTTAGGCTCGCCGAGGCGATCGTAGATATAAATGGGAGCCTGTTTGGATACTTCCTTTCCTTCAACCGTGTGTGCGAATTCGACAAAGCCTTGTGCCCCGCGTTGAGCAGACTCTAGTCGGAAGGTCGCACTTGCTGTTATGGGGGGAATAAGGTGGTGTGAATAATCCCACTTTTCAGTATAAGACTTTCCGTAAATTAGATGTGTCTCGGTACTGTAGCCATTCCCTTGATGATTATTCGATGCAGGGGATTGCGCAATGGCTGGAGTGTCCCGCACTACTCTGTTCTTTGATTGACCCTTTTTCAATTCGAGCCTCCTTTCAAGATTTGACGTCTCTCCTTTTGGGAGAGCGGAAAAGACGGTGGCTGTTATCCAAAAGCCGTCGGTGTTGATTTTCGAGCGATTGCCTTCTATATTAACAGTCCCGCGTCACTAGCTCAACTGGTAGAGCAACTGACTCTTAATCAGTGGGTTCGGGGTTCGAGTCCCCGGTGACGCACAGATTTCGCAGGTATTTCTTAGGTTGTCACAGATTTGTCACATCATGGTACAGTTTTGCACCCATGGACGCTGTAGGTATGAAGTTTTCCGACGAAACCATCCCAGCGCCTCCTAGTGACAAAAACTGACCTGCACCCGTTTGTTGTACCAACGATAAGTTAGTGATCCGGTCAGGCATTGGCAAACTGAACCGGATAGAAAGCTTCTGGAGCTGGGGGTCTGTAGCCGAGTGAGCTGTGAGGTCTCACGGAGTTGTATTGT
>JAJYIT010000054.1 GCA_021789975.1 Bacteroidota bacterium | reverse complement strand
GCCTCTCGCAGCATCGCTACGATCGATTCCACTGTGTGTCGCTTCTTGACCATGTTGTCTCCTTTGGTCCTTTTGTTACTCTTTCTACTAATATAACATTGGACCGCTTTTTGGGGGGCAGGTCACTACCCCAGATCTGAAATTTTGAGTCCGCTCACAGGGTGCCCCAGACGTTGGAGTTGATCGTGACTAGAAAGATATTTTCTTTCTGCCCGTGCGGCTCGGCCGCTTCCGACTATTTGCTGATTTCTGTTCCACCCCAAGGATTTCTGCCCTTGCCCTCGGAAGCGCCCCAGGGTACTCCCTCTGAAGAAAGTTGATAAGCCTTTCCCTGACCTCGCACCTTAAATCCCATGCGGTGCCCGAGTCTTGGGCGCTCATCAGCGCCCTAAGTTCCACTACACGATCATTCGAGTCCGTAACCTGAAGACCCCAAGCCTTTCCGTCCCATCTTTTCGTAGACTTAAGGATGGCGTGCAGCTCCTGACGTACAGCCTCAACCGGCACGGTGTAGTCAGTATAAACGAAAACCGTTCCCAGCAGATCAGCTGACTGCCTTGTCCAATTTTGGAATGGCTGTTCCATAAAATAAGAAAGCGGGACTATAAGACGCCGCAGATCCCATATTCGTACCACTACGTATGTCGGCCTGATTTCTTCTATCCGCCCCCATTCGCCTTCGACAATGACGACATCATCTATCCTTATCGGTTCAGTTAACGCGAGCTGGACACCGGCGATCAGATTTGCGAGCGTCGGTCGCGCAGCCATTCCTATCACCAAGCCGGCAATACCGGCAGACGCAAACAAACCTGCGCCGATGCCTCTAATCTCGGGTATCGTCATCAAGACTGCCGACAGCGCGACTACCACCACTATGGCAATAACTATTCTTCTAAGAAGGTGGACCTGTGTCTGAACTCTTCTTGCAGACAGATTATCTTTCACATGGATATCATATCTTGCCGAGATGATGTCCGATAACACATTCGTGAAGGCTATGAATAGCCATGCAATTCCAATTATGAATCCGATCCCGAGTGCTCGGAATATCCCGCCGGACATTTCCTTCGGTACATGCACAAACGACATTGCGATAGAAATCGCAACAAGCAGAAGAAGAAGCCGTGCCGGGCCGCGGGAGTTTTGGACGACAGAATCATCCACCTTTGTCTGGGTTCGACTCGTGAACTTGCCTGCAAAATAGTACGCAACACTGTGAACCAGGAGAGCACCAAGGATCGCGACGACCAGAGCTGCGACGGAAACGAACCAACTCCCCCCTGCGAGATCTGCAATGTTCATCATTTCCTCCTCTAATCAAAACAACAAAACACCGGGTGAAACAATTTCCTCGAACCCGCTGGATCTGAGGACCCACAGATTGTAGAGAGAGTCAGGGAATCATTGAGATAAGAGGCAGTATTCTATCGAGGATCTTCATAGCAACATCATACTTCGGAAGCAGAGGCAAATCCTCTCTAATGCCACCCTCTTGCGACAGAAGTGTTACTACGTTCGTATCAGTTCCGAAGCCGGCACCTTCTGTGCGGGGGTTGTTCAGGACTATCATATCCAGGGATTTCGCTTTTAGCTTGTTAGTGGCATTCCGGATATCATTATCTGTTTCGAGCGCGAAGCCGACAAACACTCTCTTCCCTTTACGCGGTGACACTGCCTTTAGTATATCAGTGTTCTCAACAAGTTTTAAAGTCTCGCCACCCTTCCGTATGTCTTCCTTCTTCAACTTATTCTCGGCTACTCCAACCACCTTGTAATCTGCCACTGCAGCATTCATTACTAGCACATCACACCAGTCGAGGTTGGCCCCGACTACCCCTAACATTTCATCGGCAGTAGAGACATCTATCCTAACGACATTCCGCGGCGTTTCAAGTGCGACCGGACCGGTAATCAGCCGGACATCGGCCCCTCGGTTCGACGCCGCTTTCGCGATTGCAAATCCCATCTTGCCGGAGCTTCTGTTGGAAATAAACCTGACTGCATCAATCGGCTCCTGTGTTGGACCGGCAGTCACAAGTAGCTTTTTACCCTGGAGATCTCTGTGGTTCGCGTCGAAGAATCGCGTCAACTCACGCAACGTTCTTCCAACTTCGGCTAATCGCCCCACTCCTTCAATGCCGCTCGCAAGGCTGCCCTCATCGGGTTCAATAACGAATACCCCCCGCTCCTTTAAGCTAGCGAGATTAGAAACAGTCGTCGGATGATTGTACATGTCGACATCCATGGCCGGGGCAACGATCAGTGGCGCGCGCAAGGCAAGGACTATTGAAGTAAGAAGGTTATCGGCTATGCCATGCGCAATTTTAGCGATCGTGGATGCCGTTATCGGCGCAATGAGCATCGAATCCGCCCACGTGCCAAGATCTATGTGCCACAACCCCGAGCTTGCTGCCTGGCCCTTCGCAGGAAACATTTCCACGAAAGTCTGCCCGCCGGAAAGCGATGAAAATGTCAGCGGAGTTACGAACTGAGTTGCCGCGGGACTCATTACAACTCTGACTTCCGCGCCTTCCCTCTGAAGTTCTCGAAGTAGGAAGACTGCCTTGTAGGCGGCGATGCTGCCACACACGCCTAAGAGGATTTTCTTATTTAAGAGAGTGGTGGACATGAGCCAAATCTGTCGTCAGTGATACACGAAGGAACCACAGGGCACGTCGACTTGACCTTTTTATTGCGGGGCTTTGTATCTGTAAGCTATCTTCTGATCTAACAATTCCTGGAGAGACTGTTCCGTTGGTTTGGAGAATTTCTCAAATTCCTTGCTCAGCTCGACCTGCTCAGGATTGACCTTCTCATCCTCTTCAAGGGATTCCTGAACCTGCTTAATCCCCTCAAGACGCTGGTTGAACTCAACTTTTCTTTCGTCACTGATTTGTCGCGCCCGCTGGGAAGACACCACTATGGCTTCATAAGCATTGCCTGTCACCACGTCCAACTGGTGAATGTCGATTGGTTTCAAACCCATTAGATAACTCCTTCCAGATAAATCACTTAGAAATTTGAGATCGTACGATACCTGAAACCTCATCAACTGCTCGTTTCAATTCATCGTTGATAACAATATAGTCATATTCTCGACCTTTCTCAAGCTCCATCGACACCCGTTTCATTCGGTTCTCTACCTGCTCCTTCGTCTCACTTTTCCTGTTCTCAAGACGTGCTCTCAACGCTTCCAAAGAAGGAGGCTCGACAAATATGAGGACAGCCTCCGGGAATCGCCTTTTTATCGAGAGCCCACCTTTAACGTCAACGTCAAACACAATGTTGTCACCACCCGCCAAAGCGTGCTCAACTTCATTTTTCAGAGTCCCGTAGTAGTTGGAATATATTTCTTCATATTCAATTAGATCATCGTTCGCAATTCTCTGCTCAAACTGGTCTCTTGTCAGAAAGTAGTAGTCCTTACCTTCTACTTCCATCTCCCTTCTTTTTCTAGTGGTCGCCGAGACGGAAAACCTGAACGAAGGGAACCGTTTAATGATTTCTCTGACAATCGTTGTTTTACCCGCTCCGCTCGGAGCCGATACAACAAGGAGGATACCCTTTTTCATTTCACAGGCGATACTGAAGGTGGGTCTGCGAATATCTGCATGATCTCTTAGAGCCCCGATTTACCAAACGAACTTATCCCGGTCGCAGACTTGACTTATCCAGAAGTATCACTCCAGATTCTGCACCTGTTCTCTAATCTTTTCGAGTTCTTCTTTTATCTCAACAACAAGGTGAGACATTTCGGCATCGAACGCTTTCGATCCCATCGTATTCGCTTCTCTGTTCATTTCTTGAAGGAGAAAGTTCAGCCTTCTGCCACTAGACTCCTGTGCTTCGAGGAGCTCTTTGAAGAACTTGTCATGCGTTTTGAACCTAACGACCTCCTCCGTTATATCGAGCTTGTCTGCAAGCAAGACTATTTCGAGCTCGAGCCTCGCCGGATCTACTTCCTTTCCGTTTAGGATCTCGCTGACTTTCTGTCGCAGTCTTGATTTTTCTTCCAAGGTTCGAGATCGAGAAAGTGCCTCAATCCGTTCGAGAAGGGTCTCGAGATTTATGATTCGGCCGTTCAAATCCGTCATCAATGCTTCGCCTTCAGCTTTTCGAGAGGTCCGCAATTGATCGACGGCGGCAGTGACAGCCACTTTAGCCGCTACCCACTCCCCTTCTTCAGCAATCTCGGTTGTAGTTCCCCTGAAAAGATCCTTAAAAATAAGCAGGTGCTCCAGCTTGACAGGAGTTCGAATATTCGCTGCCTTTCTTACTGCATTCAGGAGTCCCTTAATCCGCACGACAGAGTCCTCGTCAACCGCCAGATCAGGAGTTTCCTGAACCCCCGAGGAATAGATCAGCAGGGAAACTTTTCCTCTTCCAATCCTTTGGCGGATCAATTCGCGTACTTCGATCTCTCGAGCGGATAGCGATTGGGGAAGCTTCACGTTTATTTCAAGATATCGACTGTTTACACTTCTAATCTCAGCATTAGCGGTGTACCCCGATATCGTGGCTTCACCTTTTCCGAAGCCGGTCATGCTCTGGATCATAGTCCGAGCGCGTCGCGGTCCAGGCGAATATTTGCTGAGGCGGCGCGGAAATGATGGACGCGCTCAGTGGCGCAGTCCGACATTTCTCGCCCGCCAACGCCTGCAACTTCCATTCTTACGATGATACCCCACACGGCGATTTTGTACATCTCTCCCAGTTTCTTCTTAGGGGGCTACCTTGACCTTCCTTTTGATTTCTGAGGAGATTTAAATCTTCTATCTTCCAGACCCTTCTTCCCATAGTCGGAAAAGCGGTCAACCCACTTCTTAACGGTCTTTACATTGGCGTTAAGTTTCTCAGCAGTACCTCTAAGACTTCCGAGTTTCTTATACGTCTCAACTATCTTCATCCTCTTTTGGACATCGCTTATCATGGTGCATTCTCCTTTCTTTGTAACGACATAATAATTCAAAGTCCCCTTTTTGTCAACACAATCAAGCGAGAAATGCCATCACTCATACCATGATAGAATCATATACTTCCCCGTCAATGGAAACGAAGGAGGTGCCATATTCGAAAAACGCGGATCGAATCTGTAATGTGCATTGTAGCCATATTGTATGTTGGGGTCCGAAGTCACTCCAATCTGGTAGTTGGAAATCGAGCCATAGACATTTACAGCGCCAAGCTTTGACAAAAGGTACGAACTCCCAGATCCGTAATACGGCATGCCAGGATAATATGCTTGGAATGACCCGTCCTGAGCATATATTGCAGCTTGAATCGTAGGATTAATCGGGGGGTCAGGTGGATTGACTCCGGCATAATCGTTATCCCCTTCAACATTTACGTTGTTCTGCGCTACTACCCCTATGATATCCGTGCTGTTTGGATTGACCTGCGGGTTCGTATTGTCAACCAGGCTGCCATCGATGTAGACGCTGCCATAATTATCACTACTGCTCCCACCCGCACCGACGTCAACCTGGCCGTTAACCGTCCCGTGCACGTGCAAGTTACCGTTCTGAACGAACAGCACACCGTTCGGGGCAAGCGTAGATATCGGTTCTGTGACAGGACTCGAGTTAAGGTTTGTATAGTAGGTGGCTGTGCCATTCGAGTTAAATGTCAGGTAGACATCGAACGACTTTCCCACTTTAGGGTTGCTCAGGAGTAGCCCTCCATTGGCAGCTGCCTGCAAATTGGAAACACTCGTGTTGGGCATCGGTATGTTAATGCCTGATTGATATGAGCCATAGATGATCGCGGTGTCACCAGGAGTATACTGATGATATGCTCCCAGACTCGTGACCCTTCCGTAGAAGACGGGGTGTCCCATGACATTGAAGGTGGCATTGCTATGGAATCTCCCCCACACGGTATCGCCGGTTGCCCAAGCAACGTTGTTCATAGTTGCCGTATATATTCCGAAAATCGAAAAGTATTGGGGCCCGAATCGAACTACCACTGTATCATTCACTCCCTGGTACGATCCGACAGAAACAAGAGAATCGCTGTACTGACCCTGAGAAGTCGCTTTGACAGAATAAGTACCAGCATCAAGTGATCCCGACATTGAAAACGTCGCCGTGCTTGTAGTATCGATGTAGATCTGGTTAGCCCCAAGATTTGCGCCGCTGACAGCAATTGTATGTGCTACAGTTTGATTATAGTATTGAATGAAATTTGCAACCGCTTTGTCACTCATCCTTTCCCAATATCTGCTTGCAAGTCCGAATATCAGGCTGAACCCGAGAATTACGATCAACGTTCCCTTTCCGACCATGATTATTCTCCTACCTCTTAAGGTTTCTCGATACTAATCGAGTCTGCCGCCAGATTGCAAAATTGTTTGCGAAAGCAGTATCGTATGCAGCTATCGGTTGGACTGTAACGGTCACTGTAATCACCTGGGCCTGATTAGGCGCACCAAAAGGTGTCGCTATGCCCCCCCCAAATGTGTTGAAGTAGTTGATGTGGAATTGGGTGATACCCAGGTTCGTCGCGGTAGGACTTCCGCTGTTGACTTGCCTGTACAACATTCTGGCATTTTTGTTCGCGCACCCAGCAATCGGCGACGAACCCAGCCAATATTTCACAGTGTCAACGTCGCCAACATTTGCAGTGTCCGTGAGAAACCAAATTGAACTTGTATCACCGTGCTGAATGAAATAGGATGGGTCTCTCAGCAGAGTAGTATTCCGACAATACCCGATCTTTCGGAAGTCGTATTCAAGTGTTTCAACCAAAGAGGTTAGGTTCTCCTGCACTGTAAGGTTTGCTTCAGAATCGTATGTGTTCTGAACAGATTTATCGTCCATTCTCAACGCGACCAGAAGAAGCAAGCCGCTTATGAGAAACGAACTTATGATATCGATCATCGTGCTGCCGCCCATGAGTCCTTCTCCTCAGAAATTCCAGTAACTGTAAACTGTGCTCATCTTGACAGTGTCTGGAGTCAAGGTATTCCATACCCATATATCCATCCGCTTGTTCCACGTTTGTGTGGTGCTGGCGGGCCCAGACGGATCGTTAGATGGAACATAGCAAACACGAGTCAGGACGACATACGTCCCTGTACTCAATTGAAATGTTTCTCGCAACCCCTGGTTGTTAAGGCCGTTGTAATCATCGAAATCATCCAGATCATTCGGATTATTGTTCTCCTGCCCTAATAAACTCGCGGGAGTCAGTTGAGAAGTGGATGTGACTGCATTCGAGTCCGTGTTTTGGTCAAAGGCTTTGCCCTCTGCCTCTTCCATGATTGAAGTCGCAAGCGATACCTCTTCAAGCCCGATATTACTGTGCATCAGCACAGCGCTTGTATCGTTCAAACTCCTGTTCGTGGTAAGAATGACAGTCCCCAGTATGAAGATTGCTCCAATTGTAAGGAGCGTCTGTCCTGTACCCATATGTTCTTCTTAATCTCCTCTCGCGACTCAATGTGCAAAACCATGACGTCTTAATCAAATGACGGATCGCACATCCAGCTCAGAACAGAGAATCTGCCGCCGGGTATCCTGCCACAGTACCTTCCGAAAGTTCCATTGCGTCTCAGAAGCTTAATTTCTCACATATTTCATCTATCCAATACAACCGGTAAGCTTTCTGCCACACACTGGTCACTCTTCATCAAGCAACGTTTACCACTTTAAACCAATTTATAATTGGCTACTCACCACCAAATTCGCTTATGTCCATCCAGGGCAGCTCCTGACCCCTGCCTTGTCTGGCAAGCTACTGGATTCTCATTAAGAACGACCTATTCATACCGGATTGGTGAGAGGCAATTCCCATTTGCTGAATTAGGTGTCACATTCAAATCCAATTAGATCCTGAGTCGGCTTTTGTGTTTAAAGAATTTGCCAAGTTTCTACTGCTTTTCAACGAGAGGCGCTCATTTCAGTGCACCGCAAAATGAATCATCCAGCTTCCGACGCACTCACCACCGCACGCTTGTTACCCCTTGATACATTTCTGTGGAGAAAACTTTACAAGTTACTTACGCGTCCATCCATCAGACTACTCGTGCTTCTGAAGAATCAATGCGTCTATGTTGGGTGTCTCAATTTGAAGGTACACACCTACACCTTCACCCATGCAGTGATTTCAGAATCCAACTCGATCATTTTCACTACAAGATTAAAGCTGCAAGGAAACGACAGGCGATCCTCCTCGTAGATCTCGCGCTACCCGAATGGGACAATCACCATGCCGCCAAAACAATTCCCATTTGAAGTAAAATCGCGACAGGATTCCCAGGAGAAGGGAAAAAACTTCCGCAGCGGCGAATTTTTTTCTGATGGTTAAGGCGTCGGGTATATAGAGTTTCTATGCACTGGATAACCCATCAATTCAGAATGCGCCTGCCAAGACGAAGTGCGATTGACAGTGAGCAATGAAACCGGCAGAAGGAAACTGCCCAGGCCGACCACTTTGTGATGCAAATGAGACTTTAGCAATAGCGCAACCCCATGAGGCATCCCGCGAAAACACTTCGTGTTCTTACGGAATAACCCGCACCTCCTTTAGCTGGCTTTGCTTGTAGTAATCCGTGGGATGGTGCCGAAGGCGGGACTCGAACCCGCACGCCCTTTCGGGCCCTGCCCCCTCAAGACAGTGTGTCTACCATTTCCACCACTTCGGCGTGAAACTCCGATTACCTGTGAAGATCTCAGGGAGATCTCCCCGGTTGAAAGAACGATCGTTCTTGAATTGCCACACAAATTAAAAAAGCAGCTTCGAAAATTCAACGGCGCATTGTCGAATTCCCGACGCAAATAAATCCAGCTATCTTCTCGGACCCCTTTGTGAATGGTCTGAATGATGGTGCTGCGGACGATGATCCTTCTCATAGTCGTCGGGTTGGGGATTAGGATTTTCGATCAGTACTTTACGACTCAGATTGTATCTACCCATATCGTCTACTTCCATCAACTTCACCTCTACCTCGTCACCAAGTTTGAACACATCCTCCACCTTGTTGACCCTTTTGTGATCTATCTGTGAAATATGGAGGAGGCCCTCCTTACCGGGCAGGAATTCCACGAAGACTCCGAAGTCCATCAGACGCTTGACGACTCCCTTGTATACCTTCCCTACTTCTGGAGATTCGACGAGACGTTCAATCATCTCCTTCGCCTTGGAGCTAGATTCGGCGGACACCGCAGCTATAACCACGGAACCATCATCTTCTATGTTGACTTCAGCACCGGTCTGTTGGACGATGTTCTTGATAACTTTGCCACCGGGTCCGATAACAGCTCCAATCATATCGACGGGAATCTTCATGGAAGTCATCCGCGGAGCGTACTGTGACATCTCTTTACGCGGTTCAGATATCGTCTGTTCCATTATGTTCAGAATGAAGTGGCGCCCTTCCTTTGCCTGCTCCAGAGCACGCCGCATAATATCAAATGATATCCCGCGGATCTTAATGTCCATCTGGAACGCAGTTATGCCGTCTCGCGTCCCGGCAACTTTGAAGTCCATATCTCCGAGATGATCCTCATTACCCAAGATGTCGGTGATGACAGCGACTTCATCGCCTTCCTTAATTAAACCCATTGCAATACCTGCGACCGACTTCGCAATAGGTACTCCCGCGTCCATGAGCGCAAGAGAACCGGCACAAACCGTCGCCATTGACGAAGAGCCGTTGGATTCGAGGATATCCGAAACGATTCGAACGGTATACGGATATTCCTTCTCTCCAGGCACAAGGTTTTTCAACGACCTCTCAGCAAGGTTGCCGTGGCCTATCTCTCTTCTTCCGGGACCGCTCATCCTACTGACTTCCCCGACGCTATAACCGGGAAAATTGTAGTGTAGCATGAATCTCTTTGTAGATTCAGGCAAAAGGCCGTCTATTGTCTGCTCGTCCAGCTTTGTTCCCAGAGTCACGGATGTCAGACTTTGAGTCTCACCTCTAGTAAACAGTGATGAACCGTGGGTTCGAGGAAGTACCCCGACGGGACATGTTATAGGTCGGATGTCTTTGTATCCTCTCCCATCTAGTCTGCGGCCTTCTTTCAGAATCATTTGTCTCATATCGTTGCGATCGATATCATGGAGCAATTCAGAGATGACTACTTCTTGCTCAGGGTATTTTTCCGAAAGGGCGACGATCACATCTTCCTTGATTTTCTTGGAACGCTCGTTCCGCTCCGCTTTTTTCAAGACTGCCCGATTCAGCTCCCTTATCCGATCATATGAAAGAGACTTTACATCCGAAACGAGAGACTCGTTTATTTCCTGCTTTGCAAATTCACGCTTCTTGACGTTCAAGAGCGCGGCGAAATCTTTCTGAAGGGCTACAATCTCTCTGATATGCTGGTGGGCAAACTCGAGGGCCGCAACCATTTCCGTTTCGGAGATCTCCCTCGACTCGCCCTCGACCATGACGATTGAATCAACGGTACCTGCCACGGTCAAATCCATATCGGCACCAGCCATCTTTGATATCGGGGGGTTGATAACAAATTGACCGTCAAGTCTTCCCACCCTTACTTCTGCGATAGGGCCGTCAAAAGGAATATCGGATATCGTGAGCGCTGCCGACGCTCCTATGGCGCCGAGTACATCTCCGTCATTTTCGCCATCGAAAGAAAAGACAGTTGCGACGACCTGCGTTTCGTGTCTCCATTCTTTTTCAAAGAGGGGACGTATCGGTCTGTCTATTAAGCGGGCAGACAATATTTCCTTCTCGTTCGGTCTTCCCTCACGCTTGATGAATCCGCCGGGTATTTTCCCCGCGGCAGCAGTCTTTTCTCTATATTCCACCGAAAGAGGAAGGAAATCCGTTCCCTCCACTACGTCCTCGGCAGCGACAGCAGTTACCAGCACCATGGTATCGGCGTACCTTACCATCACAGCGCCACTTGCCTGTTTGGCAAGCCGTCCAGTTTCGAGTGAGAGTTTTCTCCCACCTAGTTCGATTTCTCTGGTTATAACCTCTTCCATTATTTACCCTTTTCTTTTCACTTCCTTAAGTGTAGATCTTCGACAATCTTCCTATAGCGATCAATATTTCTTGCCTGCAGGTATTCCAAGAGTCTACGTCTCTTGCCAACCATCTTGAGGAGCCCAGTCCGCGAATGATGGTCGCTCTTGTGACTCTCAAAGTGAGATGACAAATCGTTGATTCTTTCGGTTAAGATGGCTATCTGAACTTCGGCACTGCCGGAATCATGGGCTGATTTCCCGTACCTCTTCACTAGCTCCTCTTTCCTTTCCTTTGTCAAAGGCATTCCGAAAACTCCTATCTTTGTTTGTTGTAAGTTTTTATGAGGTAGTCATTCAACTTCTTCTTGTCCATATCCATCTGGGCAATTAATTGTTCCGCCGATTCGAACTTGAGTTCTTCTCGCAATCTGCTGATAAACGAGACTCTGATCCGTTTACCGTAAATATCTCTGTCGAAATCAGCAATCCAAGCTTCTACCATGGGAATCCCTTCGTATTCAAACGTCGGTCTGACCCCAACGCTCGCCAGCCCGACATATTTTCCCTTCTCGACTGCAATCTCTACGATGTAGACACCAAACGCCGGTATCAAGAGACGTTCGTCCACAAGTCTGAGATTAGCAGTAGGATAACCAAGCTGGCGCCCTCTTCCGTCACCACTAATCACGAACCCTTCAACAGAGTAGGCCCGGCCAAGCATTCTATTTGCAAACGGAACGTCACCAGCGCGTAGTAAATGCCGAATGTTTGAGCTGGACACAGTCTTTCCGTCTACTGTAACAGCATCCACCGAATCTGCCTCGAAGCCGGCTCTAAGTCCGACTTCACGAGCGAATTCCAGGGTGCCTTCTGCGTTCCTGCCAAATCTATTATTGTATCCCAGGACAAGCTCGGTCAATCCGACACGATCCCGGACGTATTTGACCAGGAAATCCTCAGCGGAGACAAGCGATAGATCTCGATCAAACTTGAGAAGGCAGACTTCATCAATTCCCTGTTCCCTGACCTTCTCGACCCGTTCTTCTTCAGTCATCAACAGGTCGACTTTCTGCTTGCCGACAATTTCCTGAGGATGAGGTTTGAAAGTGATTAGAACGCTCCTAAATCCCCGGGATCTTGCTTTCTCAACAAGGACGTTGAAAATTCTCTGGTGAGCAACGTGAACACCATCGAACGTTCCTACCGTAACCACCGATGATCTGTTGAACCCAACACTATCCAAGTCGTAATGGATCAAGCCGCGTCTCTCATTTTAAGGTCCTCTGGCCTGATTGCATTATCCAATGTATAAGTTCCAATCCTGGTTCGAACAAGCTTTGCAAGGACTGCCCCACAACCCAACCGACTGCCGATGTCGCGAGCAAGACTTCTGATATAGGTGCCACTCGAGCAAACGACGCGCACTTCGACAAACGGTAGCGCAATACTCTCCGGGATGATTTTGTAAATCGATACGACTTTCGGCTTCAATTCAAAATCGACATTTCGTCTGGCGAGATCATAAGCACGTTTTCCATCCACCCATTTCGCTGAATAAATCGGGGGCACTTGCTCGATATTCCCCGTGAACTCCTTGAGCACTTCTTCGATTTTTTCCCTGCTCAAATTCAGACTCTGGACTTTGCTTACCACCGGTGTCTCAAGATCATGGCTCTTCGACTCCACGCCGAGCTGTAATGTTGCAAGATATTCCTTGTTCATCTTCAGAAACTCATCCATCAGCCGAGTTTTTTTGCCCGTGAGTATAATCAGTAGACCTTCGGCGAGCGGATCGAGTGTCCCGGCATGACCCACTTTCCCGATTTTCATCCGGTTCCTGACTGTCCGCACTATTTCGAACGACGTCGCACCGACAGGCTTATACACCGGAAGGATACTCCCTTCTTCAGTTGTCGCCATGCTCGCGAGCCTTTTTCAGGAGTTCCTCGATATTGGCAACATAATCCATCGTGTCATCGAGAAAAAACGCAATTTCCGGTGTGAACCTCAGCCTTATCCGGCTTCCGATGAATTGACGAATGTCTTTCTTTGCTTCATTGAGCAGAAAGATGGTCCGCTCTTTGGTCTTGTTATCTCCGAAGACGCTTATGTATACTCGCGCCAATCTTAAGTCGGGACTCATCGACACCTTCGTCACAGTCATGAAGCCCATATCGGGAGATCGATACTCTCGCTCGATCAAACCTGCCATTTCTTCTTTTACCAGATGGCCTACTTTTTCGGTTCTAACTGACATAACAAAAGTAAATTCAAAAGTGTAAATGCTGGATTATGTGGATGCGAGGGTACGCTGAGTCTCCACGATAGTGAACGCCTCGATAGTGTCTCCAACCTTAATATCGTTGAAGCCGTCCAGACTCAAACCGCATTCGTACCCTTCCTCGACTTCTCTTACATCGTCTTTGAATCGCTTCAAAGAAGCTATGGTCCCTTCATAGACCACTATACCATCGCGGACGAGCCTGACACGGTTGCTCCTTTGAATTTTGCCGTCCGAGACATAGCAACCTGCTACGGCACCTATCCTCGGGACTTTGAATACCTGGCGCACTTCCACTGAAGCAACAACATCCTCGTGGACTTCCGGACTTAGTAATCCTTCGAGCGCCTTGCGTACACTTTCGATGGCGTCATAGATTATGCTGTAGAGCTTTATTTCCACAGACTCAGATTCCGCGAGCTTTCTCGCAGCAGCGCTAGGCCTCACGTGGAAACCAAGGATTATCGCATTGGACGCAGCAGCCAGAAGAACGTCTGATTCAGTAATCGCGCCGACTGCTTTATGAATAACCTGGACTCTTACTTCTTCATTGGAAAGACGAGCGAGCGAATCGCCGAGAGCCTGGACTGACCCATCAACATCACCTTTGACTACGATGTTGAGCTGTTTGATCATCCCTTCCTTGATCTCTTTAGAAAGTTCTTCGAGGGTAACGTGGCGCTGGGTGCCTCTCATCTCCTGTTCGCGCTTTATGATCTTCCTGCGGTTGCTTATGTCTCTGGATATTCTCTCATTCGCAACAGCCACAAACACGTCGCCAGCCAGCGGTAGTTCATCGAACCCAACAACTTGTACCGTCATTGAGGGCGGCGCCTCATCGATCTTATTTTCCCTCTCGTCCGTCATTGCACGGACTTTCCCGCTGCTCGTGCCTGCGACGAAAGCATCACCTATGTTCAAAGTACCTTTCTGAACCAGGACAGTCGCGACTGCACCGCGACCTTTATCAACAGTGGATTCAATAATGACACCGCGTGCAAGTCGGTCAGGGTTTGCCTTCATCTCCAACACATCGGCCTCGAGAAGTATCTTCTCCAGAAGCAGTTCCACGTTGGTGCCTTTCTTGGCAGATATTTCTACCGACTGGACCTTTCCACCCCATTCTTCCAGGAGAACACCCTGGTCGGCCAGCTGCTTCCGGATCTTGTCTGCATTGGCTTCAGGTCGGTCTATCTTGTTTATTGCAACAATCAACGGAACACTTGCCGCGCGGGCATGGTTAATTGCCTCAATTGTCTGCGGCATCACATTATCATCAGCAGCGACCACCAGGATGACTATGTCGGTTGCCTGGGCACCGCGTGCACGCATAGCCGTGAATGCCTCGTGTCCCGGCGTGTCAAGGAAAGTGATTTGTTTCCCGCTGGGAAGCGTTACCTGGTACGCTCCGATATGCTGGGTTATTCCTCCGGCTTCTCCAGCCACCACATTAGTCTTCCTGATGAAATCGAGAAGCGACGTCTTCCCGTGGTCGACGTGTCCCATGATCGTAACGACCGGGGGCCTGCCTTCAAGCTCCTCTTCAGAATCCGGTCTATCTTCAAGTACTTCGTCTGTGTATTCCTGCTGAAGCTCAACTTCGTAGCCAAAATCGTCAGCCAAAAGAGTAATAGTCTCCAGATCGAGTCTCTGATTTATAGAGACCATTAGCCCCAGAGAAATGCACTTAGAAATGACATCCGCGACGTCAACATTCATGAGTTTTGAAAGCTCACCTGCGGAGACGAATTCAGGAAGACGCAACTTTCGCTTTTCTATTTCTTCCTTTTCTATAGCTCGTTGCTGAGCCTCAAATTTCTCTTTGCGCTTCTTCTTTCTTAGAGCTGCCCTGTCGGATTCACCTGCGTCCTCGAGGCTTGCCATCGTACGTTGGAAGGCAAGTTCTACCTGGGCTTCATCTACATCCGGGTGCTTACCCTTCTTCTTCTTCCGCTTTTTTGCGTCCTCCTCAGTCGTCTCGGTCGGCTGCACCTGTACTTCGGCACTTTCCTCGCGGATTTTTTTCTTCTTCTTCTTTTTCTTCTTGTGAGCCGCGCCTTCAGTCTCAAGTTGTGCTGCGGCCTCCTTGGTTTTCTGGCGGGCTTCTTCAAGCTCCTTGCGGAGCTTCATCTCCTCCTCCGTTATCATTCGACCAGTCCGCAGATCCATTCTGCCTCGGATCTTAAGCCCTGGTCCCTGAGGAGGGGGTGGCGGGGGAGGCATACTAACGGTTACCGCTCTTTCGACGACATGTGGAACTGGCGCCGCTTCCGCCGATGGTGGTGCCGTCCCAACTATCGGCTTCGGCTCACTAGCGGCGGCAGTCGCTGGCTCTTCAACTTCTTCTCTGGACGCCACAGGCGTAACCGCCACAGATGGTTTAGCTTCACTTTGAAGTTGAGGACGAATTTCTTCATCGGGCGGCATTTCAGGTTCAATAGGTATTACAATTGATTCGACCTTCTCAGTTACCTGTTCCTGGGAAGGGGCCACGACCACTTCCGTCACGTGATCGGTCGGCGGGGTGTCTGCCTTTGCAACGGGCTGAACAGAAGTGACAGGCACTTCCACCTTTGATTCAAGATGGGCTGGTCGCTCAATCGTAACCGTGTCAACCAGCCTCTTGATAGCAACTTTCTCTTCCTGTTTCTCAGCAAGTTGTTCTTTGATCTTTTGACGTTTCCCGACCTGGTCCAACTCTTTCTTGAAATGGGCGGCGATCTCATTGTAGATCTGCTCGTCAACAGATGACGTACGTTTGATCTTGTTGTCGTGCCCCTTGCCATTGAGGAAATCCACGATAGATTCCGCAGATACCTGCAGTTCCTGAGCGACCTTTGTTATTAACTTCTTCTTCGGCTTAGCTTCGACCATGCTGAGAATTACCTTTCTTTACAGCCTACTCGTCCTGACCAGCTTCAAGTGCCTCCGCGGAGGAAAGCTTCGATCCCTCCCCGGAAGATCCCTGTGAGGGAGATTCAATATCAGGTTCTTCTTCCAGTTCTTTCATCATCATTTCTTTAATCTTGGGAATTTCCTCCTCGGTTAATTTAACATCTTCCCGGATCTCTTCTTCAGTCGCATCCAGAACATTTCTTGCGGTGAGGTATCCGGCATCAAGAAACCTCGTCAGAAGTTCCTCGCCCAGCTCTTCCTTGAATTCCGAAAGGTCTATATCGTACTCTTCAACGCCCTGTTTCTCGGCCGCCTGCGCCTTCGCTTCCGCAGCAGCTCCTTCTCTCATAAGATCTATGTCGAATCCTGTCAATCTGGATGCAAGTTTGACATTGATTCCTTCTTTTCCAATTGCTATAGATTCCTGATTATTATCGACCCAGACGCGTGCTTTCCTGTCTTCAAATTCGACTTCTACTTTTGTGACCTTAGCTGGGGTCAGCGCCCGCTCGACAAATACCTGCGGTTCCTCTGAGAAAAGCAGGACGTCAATATTTTCGTTGTTGAGTTCTCTGACAATCGAGTGGATCCTGACACCTTTCATCCCTACGCAGGCACCTACAGCGTCTACCCTGGAATCCGTCGATAAGACTGCCACCTTTGCTCTTTTTCCAGGCTCTCGCGCGATCGCCCTGATCTCAACAACTCCATCAAATATCTCAGGTATCTCCATCTCGAACAGCTTTTTCAGGAACATCGGATCTGCTCTGGATATGATCACCTGAGGACCCGACGTCCCTTTCCGCACTTCTTTGACTACCGCCCTTATCGTAGAGTTCTTCCTGTAATGCTCATTTGAAATTTGCTCTGAGCGAGGCAGAAAGAGTTCTCTCCTGTTATGATTAACAAGTATAAAGTCTCGTTTGACCTGGTAAATCTCTCCAACGACGATCTCCCCGATCATCTTGTTGTACTCGTCGTAAATGACATTCTTTTCATACTCATGGAGTCTCTGCAAAAAAGTTTGTCTGGCGAAAACAACGAGTCGCCTTCCGAGTTCTTCCGGAGAGATTTCCTCCGGGTATTCATCGCCAATCTCGAATTCACCTTCCGGCTCGATCTGCTTCAGGCTTTCCAGACTTATTTCTTTGCCTGGATTCTCCACTTTATCCACTACGCTCTTTATAACATAGATCTCAATTTCGCCGCGGTCCACGTTAGTCACTATATTGCTCTCGACATCGTCTCCATATTTCTTCTTTACTATGCCGGAGAATACCTCCTCGAGTATCTCCGACACTACTTCTTTATCGATTCCCTTTTCCTTAGCTATTTCAGCCGCCGCAGAAATAATTTCGTTCTTCTCAGCTCGCATAAGTCTTCTCCTGATGGATGTCCGACAGGTCAAGCGAACAAATCGCGTGTAATGAAGTCCTGAATGGTGTCACCATCTTATTTTAACTCTCGCCTCGATTATGGAATCAAAGTCAAGCTCGACGCTGCCCGTAGCCGTGTCAAGCACGATTCCACTTTCTCTCAACTCTCTCAGATCACCTTCTATTTCTATGAGATCTGCTCCCTTCGTATACTTAACTTCTACTAGTCTTCCTAGATTACTTTTGTATTGTCTTCTGTCTTTTATCGCACTTCCGACACCGGGCGAAGATACCTCAAGCCGATAGCTCCATTCCATCACATCCGAAGATTCTATGATAGGCATTATCATTCGGCTTATCTGAGCGCACTTGTCTATGGTTATTCCTGCCTCGGTGTCACAAAACACTTCCACAAGCTGGGAACTCCTTTCGCCTCTAAGATTGACGTCGACCAAGAAGGCCCCGTTGTTTTCAACAACCGGGCCCAGCAATTCTCTCAACTTGTTTGTCTTTTCTGCCTTTGTCATAACTTCTAAAAAAAATAGCCCAGATGAGCGCTCATCGCGCTTTGCCGGCCGCACAATCCTCTCTCAAGCGCCTCCGAGTCAGAACCTATACTCGGTTTCTGACCTGGTGAAGTTACATGCCTGAACGTAATGCAGCATACGGCAAGTTCCGGGCTAAGCGTCGGATTCCACGTAAAATATACCTCAGCAGTACCTCTTTTTCAATATGCCATCTACTTCCTCTCGCGTTTGCTTTTGCCATCATTTCATTGTAAAGTCGAAGCGGAAGCATTCAAAAAGAAAGGGGGATATATGCGCAACGCTCCGATTATTGTTGCTCTGATATTGATTGCCACCGGAACATCCGGATGCGCTATTTTCGGCTCTGTGGAGGGCAAAATCACTCCGCCGACGCTTATTGAAAAGGTAGCACTTCCGACCCCACCAGCCGGCAACGAGAACATGTTTCTAAAAGCTGAGCTACTTGTAGCTAAGGACGGGTCGGTCAGGCTCGTACGTCTTCTCACATCGAGCGGAGATTCAAAATGGGACTCTGATGCGGTTGACATCATAAAACAGTGGAAGTACTCGCCTCCGCTGGAGAATAATGTGCCGGTTCAGATGAGAATTGTCCAGATAGCACATGTTGTCGCCACTCCGCCGCTCCAGGTACATCTAGCTCAGCTTTTCTTCAAAACTGAATCTCAGGCAGATTCCGCTCTCGCTCTACTTAAGGCCGGGGCAAGTTTTGACTCTCTTGCAGGGACGAACTCCATCAAAAACTCAGTACTCCACGGAGGCGACCTTGGAGATGTAGATGTCCACCTCTTCCCTCAAGATATCCAGGGTGAGCTCTCAAGCCTGAAGCAAGGACAACTCTCACAAGTCCTGCCGATGGGGCCGTACTATTCCATATTCAAAAGAATCAAATAATATTTGCTTCAACCTAAACTCAAGGGCGTGTCGGTGTAGCGACGCCGACACGCCGGCCAAACTCATTATCGCTGCGATTGACGGCAGGTTGGGAAATAGTTTCGCGTAGGCTGCACCGATATTATCGACCTGGATACCATCTAAACTGGATGTGAGGTATCTCGAGAAAAGGTCCAACCAAACACTAGCGGTCCTTGGACCTCTCCAGCGAACGGCCTGGATGTAAGCAAACATCCACCGCAAGGTTTCTTTTGTCGAGGCAGGAGTCAATCAAAGCCCGAATCTGATCGGGTATAAAATACACATTACAGTGTGTACGGATTACAAGGCTCTGCCATCTAATTGTAGCCTGCCCACTTGTTTGTCCGCAAAACGCCTCATCAATCGCCTTTGAGATCGGCACGTCAGATGCTCTAAGCATGCCAGATGGATCACAAGAATGACGGAATCGGAAACGGTGAAAAAGATGGACCACTAATTCAGTGGAACAGGTTAAGGGACAAGCTGCTACGAGAGGCAATCATGGCATCTCGTGAAAAGACGGGTGGAATTGACGAACAATTCATCATCGATTATCTGCTCGACAAACTGCTTAAGAGCAAGCAGAGGAGGACCATTCTTGAACTGCTGCAGCGCAAAAACTGATCCAAGCCATGATAGGCCAGCCAAGTATGATTGCTTATGCCAGACTCCCTTGGATGAGTAAAGATCCTAAGGAGAGTTCAGATGTCGAATCTGCAGAAGGACGATTCTATACCATTATTGAAGAGGCTCAAAGACGAATTGCTTCGCGAAGCATTCTTGGCGTCGCGCCGGGATGGGGGTAAACCAACTGAGTAATTCATCATCAATTATCTGTTTGGGAAGACTTTGGTCGAACAGGAAAATCACAACATTGCCACTATTATGGAACCAATGGCTTAAGTTCTCTATCACTTCTCATTAGGTTAACTCAAAGAGATAGTCCTCGCAGGAAGTAGACTGCGAGGGTTATGTCGTCATCGACCACTGAACCTGAGTCAGCCAACCCGAATTCGGACACCCGCCATCGCTGAAAGAAATGTCTCTCCACACCTAGGCATGGACCAAATTTCTTTTCAGTTCATTCTCGATTTGAACTGAAAGGAAAGCTGACGACACAGCACGAAAAAGTTCTTTCGTAGAGGGACGAATGCAACGTCGCGACTAGGGCTCGTCCCCTGAAATCCGACATAGGAGGGAGGAGTTGGCTGAAAACGGGAGTGTTTCGTCGAAGCAGGTGGTCAATGGGAAAAGGGGAGCGGAAGTCGGCGAGCTGATGATGAAGTTGAAGGGGGACGTCTC
>JAJYIT010000018.1 GCA_021789975.1 Bacteroidota bacterium | reverse complement strand
TTGCAATCACCTATCTTTGCTCCTCTCAGATTGTCCATTTTCCTGTACTCTCTGAGAGGAAAGTTAGACTCTATAGGTGTGCAATTTTCACGCGGAAAAGTGTTCAGTTTTCAGGCGGAAAAAACAGCCTCCACAGCTCGAATGGATCTGCCAATTATCTTTCGGATTATGTCTTCTGAGCGGTTGAGCCCCCAATAGCCTCGGCAAGTTCGTTCAAGACGGACGGCTCATCGACGGCCCTTCTCAATCGTCGGTTTTCGTCCTGGATTTGATCCGATGTGTCCATACTGCAAGCACGCCTCCTGCTAACCTGAGCCTACGGGCATTTCCATATACCACAGGTGAATCACGATCTTCTCACCAGTCGATCTATCTAAGAATGTTCTATACCTGACGAGTCCATCCGGCTTCTTTTACAACAACGGCGGAACGTTCAGCTCAGGCCCCGGGATACGATTGTAATGTTGGGTCCTGCAAATTCCGTGCAGGTAAGGACTGGTTGTCATAACAGAATAAAGCACCGGGAGGTGTATCATTTCTGGGTGTCGGAGTATGAACTTTCAAAGCTTTGTGCTGGTGCAGACAGTAGCTTAACAAATCAATACTCCACACCGTCCGGCTGGTTACATTCTCCTCATCGACCTGTTGCCCATTATAGGTCTTGAAGGTCTCGTTGCCTTCTTCTTTTGCTGTGTCGGTTTCACAAGAAGCTCTTCGCTCGGTTTCTTGTTCATCATGTATTGCTGACCGATCGAAAGCAGGTTGAAAACGAAATAGTAAAGATTAAGTCCCGCAGGGAAGTTGTTGAACAGTACCCAGAACATAACCGGCATAAACCACACCATGAACTGCTGCCGCGGATCCTTTATGGTCATCTTTTGCTGGATGAACATCGTGATAGCCATCAGAAGAGCCAGACCGCTCACCTGATTCATGCCTACGACGGGTATTGTAAAGGGTAATCGAAGTATGGTGTCCGGTATAGATAGATCCTTGATCCACCAGAAGAAATTGGACTGCCGGAGGACTATGTTACTTCTGAAGATCGCCCAAAGCGCGTACAGAATCGGCAACTGCAAAACCATCGGAAGACATCCACCTAGAGGATTGATCTTATATTCCTTGTAAAGATTCATCACCGCTTGATTCATTTTCTGCGGATCTTCCTTGTACTTCTCTTTTATATCCTCCATCATAGGCTGAAGTGCCTGCATTTTGCGCATGGATTTCATGCTTGAGAGTGTCAGTGGGTTCAGGAGAATCTTGAGAATGATGGAAAAGAGAATTATGACAAGGCCGTAATTAGGTATGAATGAGTGTAGAAACTCGAAGGCAGGAAGCATTACATATTCTGCTATCGGTCTGATGACCCATTTCCATCCCATCCCGACGGTTTCCTCAAGCCCGACGTGGTACGACTTGAGTAAATTATAATCGAGCGGTCCGATGTAAACCATGAACGAATCTGCTTGAATCGGCTGTCCTTCATACCTCATCTGCAGAGCTGTGTTATAACTCCTCACTAGCCCGCCGTTGGGAAGAGGAGCCTCGTTACCTTCAAGATAAGCGCCATCGGCATTCCTACCCTTGGCAACTATTGCACTCACAAAATACTTAGTGGTCTGAGCCACCCACGATGTTGTCCCGCTCAGAGTTTGACTGACCGGATGATCCACCTTGGAAGCTTCGAGTGTCACAATATCGCCGCCATTGTCGGCGTATGCTGTTGAAAAGCTCGATTCGTCTACGCTGTTCTCTTCCGTATAGTTCAACCCATGCTGCCACACAAGCTGGTACTGATAGTTCGCAATGTACTGCTCCATGTTCATGAATTCGACTTGCGAAATGAAGTTGTAGTCACCGCCGGTAAATGTGTAATCCCTTACAATCTCCGACGAATCTCCCAGGGTCAGGGCAAAGGAGAGTTTGTAAGTCTGATGCTTGGCTAGTTTGACAACTGTATTATTCTTGAATGGAGCGTGGAAGTAAAGGCCCTGCGTGTTAATGAGCCTGCCATCGGCACTCTGGAAGAGAACGTTGAAATCACCACTGTGCTTGTAGCTCACCAACTCGACAGGGTAGCCGTTCCACGTCTTATATTTGGTCAGCGTCCAGTCTTTAATCATCCCTCCTTGGGTCGTGAGGGTAGCGGTGTACAAACCAGTTTCGATCGTTATTGTTTTTGATTTGCCGCGTGAATATGGTGCAAATGTTTGCCCATAGATTCCAATCCCTGATGTATCCTTGCCGGCTACCAAGGAATTCTTCAGACCGCGCTCGCGCGCGGCCAGCTTACCAGGCATCTGCGGTGCCTGGCCATTGGGTGGCGTCGTATTGCCGGAGCCCACGGCCTGCTCCGAGTTACTCTGTTGACTCGGCGGATGCACCGGCTGCTTAGGCGTATTCAAATACATCCACGCGAACAGGACGAGTGTAATAATTATAATCCCTATTGTCTCGGTCTTCCCCATTTACATCCCTTCGAAATTCTTGCCACGATTGCCATTGGGGACCGGATCGAAGCCCCCCTTGCTGAATGGATTGCAGCGGAGGACTCTCCAGACACTCAAAGCTGATCCTTTAAGAAGTCCGTATGAACGCAACGCCTCGATAGAATAGGCAGAACAACTCGGATAGAATCGACACGATGGCGGAAATAGCGGTGATATAAATTTTCTATAGAACCCGATCAGCAAAATGAGGCTCTCAGCGGGCAATTTCTTTACTGATCTCAGATAAAAGGTGTTCAAAGTCCTCTTCAATGTCTCTAAGGGATACTCTGTCCTGAGTGTGGTCTGACAGGCAGTTCATGACTAGATCCAATCTTGAGCTTGCCCCGGCTATAGCCAGCCTCAACTTCTCTCTCTTTAGTCTGTAGACCTCTCTCATCAGACGTTTCAATCTGTTGCGGTCCACGGCTCTTCTCACCTTCCTGCTCACAGTAAATGCAACTCGAACGGTTCTCAACTCGTCTGGCGACTGGTGCAGGAGATAACTTAAAGAGATGTAATTTCCAGATCGACGCTTCCCTTTTTTGAAAACTTCGCTTATCTCTCTTGATGACTTAATAATTTCGCTTTTCGGAAGTGTAAGTGAACCGGGCATATCCATCATAGCGTCGATCCTCAGAAGATGTCATCCCGGTCAATCAGTCACTTCTCGTCACTGACTGTTAAGCGCCAGCGGCCTTTTGCGCGCCTGCGAGCCAGAACTTTTCTACCGGATTTGCTTCTCATTTTCGCACGAAAACCGTGTGTTCTACGTCTACGTGTATTATGAGGCTGGAAAGTCCGCTTCATTACGAAACTCCTGTTGGTTTAGTTAGTTCAAAAGAAGATAGCGACGGGTCGCACAAAGTTCAAGGATATGGAATCCCAGAACTCACGAGCAGTTGGAAAGAGCATCATGCAGATTGACGAAGAGAACGAAATGTTGAAAATCCCGGGATACATCATAGATTTACAAGAGCACAATGGACGCGGCGAAGGTAACATGATGGCGTGGAACCACTAATCTCAAAAAGACGAAATCGGTGCACTTTATGGACCGTTGAATAGAACAGATATTTCACTGCTCCGACATACTACGTTCGACCGGTAGTTTTCCACAATATTGTTCAACTTTTCCACAACTGTGACATAGAAGCACAGAAAACTGCCGTTCCTGAAGGATACAGGATGGGGTACTAAGTGCTGAAACCGCATGGCTCATCGCGCTAAGTGATTGTTAATATATCACTTACAGCGACACACATTTACAGTCAAACTCTTGTTTTTCCACAATTGCTATGTTAATATTCCAAGCAGGTTTTTGGGATGGTTTGATGTGGATAACTTGTGGAAAACCCTAATTCAGGGGTTAATTTGGCGTGCGGCTTGATTAACGACGTAAAGTTTGTTTTCCACAGCGATGTTGAATCTATCCTTCCATTCCAACTAAGTGTCAAAAAAATGAGGATGTTATCCATCTATTTGATTTGTGGATAACTTTGTGAACAGAGTGGAAAACTTTGTAATGCGATTAGGGAGTTGCTAAATGGAAACTTTCGTCGATGCAAGGGGGATCTGGCAGGAATGTATGAAGGTAATTCAGGGAAGGATAAACAACCTGAACTACAAAATGTGGTTTGAGCCTGTTACCCCGATAGCTGTTGACAATAACAGCCTGGTTCTGAAGGTTCCGAGCCTTTTCTTCCATGATTGGCTCGAAGAGCACTACGGCACTGTTGTCAATGAAACAGTCCGAAGTGTGCTTGGCGATAGCGCAAAAGTAGAATATCGAATCTCGGATGACGACGGAGGAGATTCCGGACCGTCTTTCTTCCGACCTTCTCAGTTCAGCACTCACCCGATACAATCACGTTGGTCCGCAACGGCGAGAGGTGCGGTGAAGGCTCCGTTCGAGAGCAATCTTAATCCACGCTATACTTTCGACAATTTCATCAAGGGCGATAGCAATCAGTTTGCTAGGGCAGCTGCCTATGCGGTTGGGAATAACCCCGCAGGCACATCTTTCAACCCGCTGGTTGTCTACGGTGGTGTCGGTCTGGGGAAGACTCATCTCATACAAGCCATCGGAAATTTTGCTCGGCAGTCTGGAAAGTCCGAGCGAGTTCTCTATGTCTCAAGCGAAAGGTTTACAGTTGATTTTGTGGATGCAATACAAAAGGACAGGGCGACCGAATTTTCTAATTTCTATCGCAGCATGGACATTCTAATCGTGGACGACATTCAGTTCTTTGCAGGCAAGGAAAAGACGCAGGATAACTTCTTTCACACATTCAATGCTCTTCACCAGTCCGGGAGGCAGATTATTTTGTCATCTGATCGTCCTCCTAAAGAACTCAGCGGCGTGGATGATCGGTTGATCAGCAGGTTCACGTGGGGACTCACAGTGGATGTGCAGCCGCCTGACCTGGAGACGCGTATTGCAATCCTCAGGAAGAAGAGCGAAGACGACGGTATTCAGGTACCCGATGACGTAATTGAGTATGTGGCTGCCAACGTTACCTCGAACATTCGTGAGCTTGAAGGAAGTCTGATCAGTATTCTTGCTAAGGCGAGCCTCGGCAATAAGGAGATTACGGTTGACCTGGCGAAAGAGGTGGTGCGCAGTCTTGCAGTTAGCCGACGAACTGCCGTAACTGTTGAAGACATCCAGAAGATCGTAGCAGATGTTTTCGATGTCACGGAGGATCAGCTTCGAGGCAAGACCCGAAAGCAGGAAGTAGTTATTGCGAGGCAGACTGCAATGTACCTCACGAAAGAGTTGACTCGCCTTCCATTAAAAACGATCGGAAGTCATTTCGGCGGTCGTGATCACTCGACGGTGATTTATGCGTGCCAGATAGTCGGCAACCATATTTCCACTGATGACAAATTCAAGGGGAAGTACGACAGGATTAAGAAGAAAATCGAAATGATCGGAATGTGAATAACTTGTTCAGAATTGTGTTGAGATGTCGTTATTCGCTGTGGAAAGCGACTTTCTTTTCAACAAATTACCAATCATGGTCATGACGTTGTTAACATTTGCTCCCTTTTCAACGTCGCCGATCAGTAGGTGTGTTCAAGAAATTGGTTTATTTCTATACACTAAGATCTTGTCTTGCTAAGTCTTGTAGAATGTCGTTTCGCTTATCAACATTTCAACACTACTTAATCTTCTTATTATCTCTTTAAATATATATACAAATATTAATTATAATTGGGAGTTTTCAACATTGGATATTAAACGCGGACGATCGTGTAAATTGAAGTTTATGCCAAAAACAGCTATTTTTTCTAAAGAATCCACAAAAACTCCCGTTAAATCACTCTGCAAAGGATGGAGGCGGTAATGAAGTTTAAAGTAAATAGCAGGGACCTTCGTGAAGCACTGAACCGTGTAATAGGTGTTGTGCCTGTGAGAACAACGATTCCGGCTATCGAGAATCTGTTGTTCGAATCCAACAAAAAGAGACTTTCGATTTCCGCCACCGATCTAGAAATCTCGATGTCAACCGTGATCGATGTCATGGATGAATCAGATGGAAAGATAACTGTAAATGCGCGGGAGTTTTTCGAAATAGTCCGCAACCTGGGTGACGCGGAACTAGAGATAACTGTGGATGAGAACTTGAAGTTGTCGTTGAAGACTAAGTCAGGGTCGTATAGATTTTCCTGTAATTCCACAGAGGAGTATCCTTCCCTACCGACCTTGAGTGAAAGCACAGAATCGTCAATTATCCCGGCAGAAGAACTTCGCTCCATAATCGAGAGAACGATCTTCGCGGTATCAAAAGATGAGCACAGGCGATCTATGAATGGTGTGCTCTTTCAATTCTCGGGAAAATCAGCCCGTATTTATTCAACTGACGGACATAGACTTGTAAGGATAGAGGATAAATCTATTGTTGAAAAGCCTGTTAAGAAAGAGGCAAATATTCAGGAGAAAGCTTTGTCTCTCGTCGCAAAGACTTTTAAGACAGGAAACATTGAAATGACAATCGGCGAGGATCACATAAGACTAAGGAATAACGAGACAGAACTCGTGTCCAGACTGATTAAAGAACCGCATCCCGATTATGAGACAGTCATTCCGAGCGACTTGGACAACAATAAGCTGATGACAGTCGAGAGAGGCGACCTCCTGGAGAAAGTTAGACGCGTCTCTATACTTTCGGATTCCGTGAATCATCTGGTGAAATTTTCAATGGAAAAAGACACGCTAACTATTTCTACAGAAGATGCGGATAGGGGCCAGATGGGAGAGGAGAAGATCCCCGTTCAGTGGAATGGCGGCGAAGCTATGAGTATCGGTTTCAACTCGACCTACATTGTGGAAGCGATGGGAAGCATGGACACGCCGAAAGTGAGGTTCGCACTTTCTTCCCCTACGCGGGCTGCAACTATTAAACCGATCGTCGACGACAGTGACTCCGGGAAGATAAAACAGGACGTTCTTATGCTGGTTATGCCTCTGAGGTTATCATAGCACCTAACTTTCGGAATTAAGAAGTGAAGGTCAAAGCGCTTCAGTTAACGAATTTCAGGAATCACCAGGACACTACGATAGAGTTTTGTGACGGAGTGAATCTTATTACAGGCCAGAATGCGCAAGGCAAGACAAGTATACTTGAAGCACTTTCCTACGTTTGCCTCACAAAGAGTTTTCTTCAGCAGTCTGAAAGGACAATTGTTAAGCATGGAACCGACTCTTTCTCCGTCGATGCAGCCATAGTCAAAGAGCCGGGAATACGCCACGAAGCTAGGGTCGTATTCGAGACAGGTATCGGTAAGAAATACTACTTGAATGGCGGCGATGCCAGGAGGGCTTCCGATATCGTCGGCATGTTTCCTATCGTCGTTCTGCATCCGGGAGACTTCAGTTTGACAGGCGGTGGTCCTTCCGAACGGCGCAAGTTCTTAGATATGCTCCTGTCACAAGTCTCAAGATCCTATCTTGAGGAGCTTATAGAATTCGGGAGGGCGGTGAAACAACGGAATAAGATTCTCCTCGACGGGAAACTCACTGGAGGGCTTGATCCGGGGATCCTTGACGCATGGACCGATGCGCTGGTCCTACATGGAACCAGAATTGTCTCTAGGCGCGCGACTTTTCTCCACGAGTTCCAAGATGTTTTTGCTTCGGCTTACGCCTCTCTTGTCGACATCGGTGAAACACCCGCTATATCATACACACCATCGTTCGCATTCGATTCGGACATCAGCGGTTCTTTTTATGATAATCTTAGAAGGCTAAGTAACGTGGAGCGCGCCAGGGGTTCAACCCTGACGGGTCCACACCGTGATGATATTGAATTCACGCTTAACGGATTTCCGGTTAAGGAATACGCCTCTCAGGGACAGAATAAGACGATCCTTGTTGCGCTCAAGATGGCGGAGTTTTCTTATATGAAAACAATGCTGGCGGAGACGCCTGTCGTCCTTCTCGACGATGTGATGTCTGAGCTTGATTCCTGCAGATCCAGGAATACACTGAAGGCGATTGCATACCTTGGGCAAACGTTCATAACCGGCACGGACCTTGTGGATGTGTTCGATGCCAATAGTCAGGATGCGTCGCGTTATTTTGCACTTGAGCCCAAAATACATTTTGTGAAAGAAGGTAGCATCCTGTACCAGCATGTCTGAAGCAAAAAGGCTCGACGAGATAATCAAGGAGTTTACAAAGGAAGAGAGCGTCTCTTCCAGGCTTAGGGCATACCAAGTCGTCGGAGAATGGGAAAAGATTGTCGGCCCTCTGATTTCCAGAAATACTGAGATTTCGAGAATTGAAAATGGAATCCTTTTTGTGAAGGCGTCGAATAGTACCTGGCGCAACGAATTGGTGTTCATGAAACCCGTGATAATGCGTAAGATAAGAGAGAGTTACCCGGACTCCGGAGTCGGCGATATATTTTTCATTTAATAGAGGCATCTGATGGCGAAGAAACAAGCGACGGCCCGACCAATAAAAAAGAAGTCCGGGAACAAAGAGAACTCGCTCAATCATAAAACTGATGGAAACAAAAAGACGAAGGATAGTGTGATGGTTGCCGAACCGGCGCAAAAAAATAAATCAGATAACGGAAAAGGATATACTGCCGAGAACATAACGATTCTAAAGGGACTCGAAGCCGTAAGAAAGCGTCCCGCCATGTACATCGGTGATGTTGGCCAACGGGGCCTGCACCACCTTGTCTACGAGGTAGTGGATAACTCCATCGATGAAGCCCTGGCCGGGTATTGCAAAAATATCCTGGTCACGATCAACAAAGACGGAAGCGTCACGGTTGAAGACGATGGACGTGGAATACCGACCGACATGCACCCGGTTGAGAAGAAGTCGGCTCTTGAAGTCGTCATGACGATGCTCCATGCAGGGGGAAAATTCGATAAATCCACATACAAAGTTTCAGGCGGACTTCACGGAGTCGGCGTCTCGGTTGTGAATGCTTTGTCGGAATCCCTTGAGGTGAACGTTCGAAGAGAAGGAAAGGTTTTCTACCAGAAGTACAAGCGTGGCGAGCCACAGGATACTGTAAAGGTGGTAGGGAAAGACAATAGTACCGGCACAACTACCACATTCTTGCCGGACAGGGACATTTTCAAGAGCAGGAATTTCAAATTTGAGACCGTGGCCGAAAGGATGAGGGAACTCGCTTTCCTGAATCCAGAAATAACGATAAAGCTGGCCGACAAGCGTGACGGTAACGAAGAGCAGTTCCATTATAACGGTGGAATAGTGGAGTTTGTTAGGTACATAGACGGCACCAGGAAAACCGTGGCAAAAGAGCCGATCTTCATTACTGGCGAGCGCGAAGGGGTGGCGGTGGAAATCGCGTTTGAATATTGCGATGATTATCGCGAAAACCTTTTTTCGTACGTGAACGATATCAATACCGTAGAAGGTGGTACACATGTCAGTGGATTCCGAAGTGCTCTTACAAGGAGTCTAAAATCATACGCAGACAAAAACAACCTGTATAAATCCGACAAAATAAATCTGACTGGTGATGACTTTCGAGAAGGGTTGACAGTGGTTATAAGCACTAAGGTGCCCGAGCCGCAGTTCGAAGGTCAAACCAAGACGAAGCTGGGGAATAGCGAAGTCGAAAGCATTGTTCAGACCATCGTTAATGACAAGCTGGGACAGTACCTCGAGGAGAACCCAGGTATTGCGAAGAAGGTAATCGAGAAGGCCGTGAATTCAGCGGAAGCACGCGAGGCTGCACGGAAAGCGAGAGAAATTGTCAGAAGGAAAAACGCGCTCGAATCATCGAATCTCCCGGGGAAGCTGGCAGACTGTTCGATAAACGACCCGGAGCATTGCGAAATATTCATCGTAGAGGGAGACTCTGCGGGTGGCTCGGCGAAGCAGGGACGAGACAGGCAATTCCAGGCAATACTCCCGCTGAAAGGAAAAATCCTGAACGTCGAAAAGGCGAGGATGAATAAAATTCTCGAGAATGATGAGATCAAGGCCATCGTTCAGGCAATTGGTGCTGGGATCGGTGATGGCGATGAGTTCGATGCGTCTAAAGCGAGGTATGGTAAGGTAATATTGATGGCAGATGCCGACGTCGACGGCAGTCATATCAGGACGCTCCTCCTCACCTTCTTCTTCAGGTATATGAAAGACCTTGTTGATCTCGGTAAGGTTTACATAGCGCAGCCACCGCTGTACAAGGTAAAGAAAGGTAAAACCGAGCAATACGCCTACAGCGAAGAAGAGAGAGACGACCTCGTCAAAGAATTCAAGAAGAACAGTGAAGGAGAAATAATAGTCTCGCGCTTCAAGGGTCTGGGAGAGATGAACCCTGAGCAACTCTGGGAGACGACTATGGACCCGGCGAAACGAACCCTATTGCAGGTCAGCATCGAGAACACTGCCGAGGCGGACAGGACTTTTTCAATCTTGATGGGCGAGGAAGTTGACCCCAGGAAACAATTCATAGAAAAGAACGCTAAGTATGTCAGAAATTTGGATGTGTAAGGTGATGGCATGTCGTTAAATGAAAAATTAGTTCCGGTAGACATAGAAGATGAGATAAAAGGCTCGTACATAGACTACGCGATGTCGGTTATCGTGGCACGCGCTCTTCCAGACGTGCGCGACGGTCTCAAGCCCGTTCACAGGAGAGTGCTGTACGGAATGTCCGAACTCAGTCTCGATTACAATAAGCCCTACAAGAAAAGCGCGAGGATCGTGGGAGAAGTATTAGGCAAGTACCACCCTCACGGAGATTCCGCGGTCTATGACACGCTGGTCAGGATGGCACAGGATTTTTCAATGCGGTATCCGCTTGTCGACGGCCAGGGCAACTTCGGATCGATTGACGGAGATTCTCCCGCGGCCATGAGGTACACCGAGGCCCGGCTTTCGAGAATCGCCGGCGAAATGCTTCGCGACCTCGAAAAGGACACTGTCGACTTCGCGCCCAATTTCGATGAATCGCTGAAAGAACCGCTGGTCCTTCCCTCCCTTGTTCCTAATCTCCTTGTGAACGGTGCAAGCGGTATAGCTGTCGGTATGGCGACCAACATTCCACCACATAACCTGAGTGACACAATCGACGCGCTGGCCAACCTGATCAGGAATCCGGATATGCCGGTGGAGAAATTGATCAAGATAGTCAAAGCACCGGATTTCCCGACAGGAGGAATAATTTTCGGTTATGAGGGTGTCAAGGAAGCTTATAAAACCGGCAGGGGTCGGATCGTTCTGCGCGCAAAGGCCAACATCGAGACGCTGAAGAATGGACGAGTGAACATAGTGGTCACCGAGGTGCCTTACCAGGTGAATAAGGCAAACCTAATCGAGAAGATTGCGGACCTTGTCAGGGAAAAGAAGCTGGAAGATATTTCCGACATCAGGGATGAATCCGATAGAGACGGGATCCGGGTAGTCATAGAGCTGAGACGGGATGCTGAACCTCAGGTTGTCCTCAACAATCTGTACAAGCATACCCAGATGCAGACGACATTCGGTGTGATCATGCTGGCCCTTGTGGAAGGCATACCAAAAGTCCTCAACCTCAAAGAGGTGATGGATCACTTCATCAACCACCGTCACGAAGTGGTGGTTCGAAGAACAAAATTTGATCTGGACGCTGCTGAGAAGCGTGCTCACATCCTGGAAGGCTACAAGATCGCACTCGATAACATCGACGAGGTGGTACAGCTGATCAAGAAGTCGAAGGACCCGGAGAGCGCCAAGAACGCTTTAATGAGGCGCTTCAAGCTGAGTGAAATCCAGGCGAAGGCAATACTCGCGCTGACGCTGCAGAGACTTACCGGTCTTGAAAGGAAGAAGATCGAAGATGAGTATCGCGAAACCATAAAGCTCATCGAGAAACTGCGGGCGATACTTGCCAGTAAGACTATGAGAATGGATATCATCAGGGACGAGCTCCTGGAATTAAAGAAAAACTACGGCGACGAGCGCCGTACGGAAATTATAGAAGAAGCCTCCGAGTTCAGTGTTGAGGACATGATTGCCGAAGAGGATGTTGTCATCACCATCACGCATAACGGCTTCATCAAACGCTTCCCGGTGAGCGGCTACAGGAGGCAAAGCCGCGGCGGAAAGGGTATCACCGCGCAATCGACGCGCGAGGACGATTTCCTTGAACACATGTTCGTTGCCTCTACCCACCAGTACATCCTTTTCTTCACTGACAAAGGAAGAGCATACTGGCTCAAGGTTCACGAGGTCCCGGAAGGCGGGAGAGCCTCACGCGGAAGATCAATAGTCAACCTCGTCGGCAAGATGCCCGATGAGGAAATAACGGCTTTCCTGCCCGTGAAGGATTTTCAGGAAGAGCTGAATGTAACGATGGTAACAAAGCGTGGCTTTGTGAAGAAAGTCGCGCTGAGCGAGTTTTCGAACCCAAGAAAAGTTGGGATCATCGCGATCGGGCTTGACCGGGGAGACCGCCTTATAGATGTCTGGTTGACGAACGGAAAGCAGGACATTATCGTCGGCAGCAAGAACGGACTTGCCCTTAGGTTCAACGAGAAAGATGTGCGGCCGATGGGACGCAACGCGCGTGGCGTTAAAGGTATGAACCTTTCAAAGGGTGATGATGTAATAGGAATGATCACCGTCGGCAGACCGGGCGCCAGTGTTCTCGTTGTAACAGACAAGGGATTCGGAAAGCGCAGCGAGGTTGGCGAGTACACGCTCCGCCGCCGTGGAGGCAAAGGCCTGATCACTGTGAAGACTGGCGATAAAAACGGGAAGCTTCTCGCGATCAAGGAAGTCATCGACAACGACGACATAATGATCGTCACGGCAAAAGGCTTCCTCATACGCCAGCACGTCAAAGACATCCGGACTGCAGGGAGAAACACACAGGGAGTGCGGCTTATCCGTCTGCAGGGAAGTGATACTATAGCCGCCGTTGCAAGGGTCCTCGCCGAAGAAGACGATCAGGAGAATGGCAACGGAAGTGGAACGGAAGATTCTGACCAGGGAGATCTTTTCGAAAAGGAGTAACCATGACAATCGCTCAACAATTATCATCCGAACTTCGAGAACAGGCGGAGAGCACGAAAAAGGTCTTGCAGAGAATTCCAGGCGATAAACTATCCTGGAAGCCGCACGAGAAGTCGACCGCAATCGGAAGACTGGGAATGCACATTGCTGAACAGCCAGGTACAATCATCAGGACTCTCACAACCGAAGGGATCGATTTCGCCGCAATGCCGTTCAAGCCGGTATTTCCAAACACGGTCGCAGAGATCATCGACACTTTTGAGAAAACGTTGAAAGATGCCTCAGAAGCACTCGAGAAATATCCTGACGACAAATTGTCGGTAATGTGGGTTGCGAGAAGAGGGGAGCAAATTGCTTACCAAATGCCGAGAAGTGCGGTCGTTCGCCGGACACTGAACCATATTATCCACCACCGCGGGCAACTTACGGTTTACCTGCGTCTTCTCAACGTGCCCGTGCCTCCAACGTTTGGACCGACAGCTGACGAAAGATAGCACGAAACCTTGCGAAGGTTTCTGAAGAAGATTTCCTGCATAGGAGCCTGTGCAGAGTTGAAGGAGATCTTCAACGGAGCTGCCTTCGCGAGGTCGCAGATCAGCACGCGCCTCTTTCGACGACCACTTCGCAAGGGGACGCGGACATTATTTCCACGCTTCCGGCCTTGGTGAAAGGCTCCATGAACTTCTTCACCTGTTGCTCGTTCGCAGCTTCGACGATCAAGTACAGTGTGTGCTTGCCGTTGATAACGCCTTCGCCCTTGATTTTCAATCCGTAGCTCTGAGCATTTTTCTCTGAAAGATGCATCAGGAGCATGCCGCCCATTTCTTTGTTCTTTGCAGGGCATGTCTCGTCAGAATGCCTGTGCTGTATTACAAATAGTTGTGCCATCTTGCTTCTAACATCTCCTTTTGTTTGCTGGATATCTAATACAACAAAATATTTTACTCAACGTTCACATCACCGGCAATCTAACTATCCATTTTGTCAAATGAACACCTTCACTCTTTTCCATAGTTCATAGAAGGGAATCTTCAGGCCGCTGCAAACAGACACCGGCAGGTTTGTTTCATACGGCATCGCGTACCGATCCTTTATCACGCCTGCCGCCTTCACCGAATCGAAAACATTCATAAGGTCTTTTTTGCCGACGCCGATTGTGATTACCGTTGTGAACGTTGAATCTCCTCTTCCCCAGAACCAGTAGTTGTTGTGGCCGCAAATTACAGGAGGAAGCGGATACTTGTTTCTGAAAAAGTCGATCGCTCCAGCCTCTCCATAGTTTCCTGCGAACACTGCGGTCGTTAGCTGTTCCGATCTCGGAAGTGAGACATAGACCTTCGAAACGGTTTGGGCCATGTTTTGCCACCCAAACATATCCGCATAAAATTGTGGTAGGGCAGAAAGCCTGTGATCTTCGCCTATTGACGGTTTGATTCCCAATGCTGTAGAGTAATTGATAAAAGACTGCACCGGAAGAACCGGGAGCGCAAACGGCAAAGCGATAAGCCCGTTCAAAGTTATGAGCCCCGGCAGCAAAAACTTGATCCAGCGAAAACCTCTGTGCGCGATGATCTTTTCGAACATGACGCCTCCGGCAATGCACAGGATAGGAAATGCGGGCGCGAGGAATTCGGGTTTGGAGTGCCAGTTTACAATGAGCACCAGTAACGAAACGAGGAAAAGGTACCCCAGCAACCTGAACTTTTTTCCTTCTCTATCGATGAAGAAAAACCAGATTCCTGCCAGCCAGATCGGCAGAGCAAAAGTGTTAAGCATCCGTGCCGATCCGGCGAGAAACGTACCCGGATTTTGAGATGCATATTTGATGACCGAGGCGTTGTGGATAAACTGCAGGCCAGCCAAACCATGAGTAATGTTCCAGACAATGTAAGGGCTGAAAAGGACGAATGCGATCAAGCCGCAGACATAAGGCCAGCTTGTTTTCAGAAACTTTCTTTGCGGAGTGAGCAAAAGACCGATCAGCAAGCTGGATCCGAACCATAACATGTCAATCTTGTTCAAGAGAGCCAATCCTAGAACTACGCCGAGCCAGATCCATAGACCGCCGCTCTTAGTGCCCGATGAATGTCTTTCGATTATCAGCATGAGGATGTACATGCCAAGCGACCAGAAAACCCAGTCGAAGCTGTTCATCGAATAAATAGAATTGACGCCGAGGAAATACGGTGCCGCCACTGTTGAGAGGCAGGCAAGAGCCACGGCAAAATTGCCGCCATTAAGTTTGCGTGTCATGATGCCGACAAGATAAATCGATATGCCGGACATCAAAGCAGGGAGGAGTCTAATTGCAAATATTGAGTCGCCCAAAACTCTTGCGGCCAGGAACAGTATGAAGATCGAGAGCGGCGGCTGGTCGACATAGCCCGCAGCAAGATGGCGACTGCATGCGATGTAATACAGCTCGTCGCGGAAATAGCCGTAGCCGGCAAAGATGTTTGTGTACAGGTGAAGAAAAACGGGAATCGCGGCGAACGCGAGAATCATGTATGTGCTTCTCCGCGAGGAATTCGGTAGATCGACTGAATTGTCCATGATCTCAGGCTTCCTAATTGTTAACTCTAAGTGTTAACGGATTGTGATTCTGATTGTTCCCTCATCGTCGAGCGAACTTTGTAAATCATTGAAGCCTTTTTGGTTTTTCAATTTTGTATTCTGGCGTCGCGATAGATTGTAGTGCGATTGAATCTGATGACCTGGAACCGGATGATCGGTTTCTCTTATGGTTGCCCGCAAAACGGAAATTGTGCCTGACCGGGAACATCACCCCCGGGTGTGAGTGCAACGGAGCTGTCCGTGAGGACATGCCCGTATATATCGGTTGCGCGAAACCCATACGGCCCGGGCCCCAGCCCATCGGCAACGATGAAGTAATTATATTCCGCCCTGCTGATATTGCGCCATCCACCGGACGGGGAAAGGTATTCGATACTGTAGATCGGATAGCGGCTGTTTCTGATTTGCACTGCCGTCCAATACCGGCTGCTTGCCTGCATGAAGTGGTACAGAATTGGGCCGGTGACATTTGCAGCCATCACAAACCAGGTAATCGGCACTCGACCGAGAGAAGTGTCGGCAATCTGGGAGAATGCCTGTGGACTTAAGTCTATGTCACCTTCGCCGCACTCCGGACAGAGATCTACAATTCTTATGACAACCGTTCCTTTTGGTCCGGTTACCTCCACACTCGCACCGCAGATCTGAGAGCCGTCATAGTCGAAGGGATTCATAGCTCCTACAAGGAGGTCTGTCTTTGACGAATCGAACATGCATGCGCCGGCACCCGTTGCGTTGTAGAAAGTTGCATCACCATGGTGAATGATCGGAGTGTCGGGGCACCTGAGAATAACAGGGGTGACACTCTCCATGCAACCGGCGAGGACAAGAGCCAGCACGAGAAGCGCAAAGTTGTAAAGTCTGAGGCTGTTCGGCCCATCGGGAGATTCGATGACTGGTATAGATAACAAGTCTAGTTGTACCGGTTTCCTTTCTTGCTGGTTACGTAGGGTTCCAAATTCACTCCGAGTTGGAGTGCCATTGGTCTGTGGGGTTTCTCTATGTTCACCATGACCGCGCGTTTGCTGTTGAGCACGCTCGAGAGCATGGCGACTCCCAATTCCGTGAAGGCGTAAGGCAATTTCTTTGTGTCCCCCCAACTTGATATTCCAGATTCGAATTCCAAATTTCTCACCTAAGTATCTCCGATAGCTCGGCGGTCCAATTGCAGCCCGGGTAGTTTGCGCAGCCGGCGAAAAATCCGCGCCGTCCTTTTCTTATCCTGATTCTGCCTGCGTCGATCGGACATGTTCGTCCCTCCTCTTCGAGGATGGCCTCAATTATCCCTCCGTCAGCAGGTACAGTCACGCATTTATTATCGGCACATTGCGCTACGATCATCCCGTTCTTGTCCTTCAATTCCAGACGACCACCACAGACGGAACAATGGGCGTCCACTTTTCGACCGCCCGTACCGGTCAACCTCGAACTCTTTCGCGGAAGTATGTAATTGAACACTCTGACAACTTCCGGTGCGGTCAATCGTATGCTGCTGATTCCATCCCGGTTCAGTATATCGAATACATGGAGAATCCTTCCATCGATCACCCAGAAGAAGAGGTCTGCCTTGTCCGATGTGATCAGGTTTGTATTCTTGAGTTTCTCTTTAATGAGACTCATTTCGAGAGAAGCAAAATCCTTTGAAGACTCGACCTCTTTATTCAAGACATAACGGAAGAATTGAAGTTTCGCCTTGACGGGTTGAATGAGTTTTAATTCCTCGCTCGACTCCTGTATGTCTCTTAAGAGTCGCACTACCGATTCAGCGTAACCATGGTGAAGGGAAAGAGCCTGAATGTTCTTAGTTGCATAATTGTCCGCCGATCGGTCTTCCAACTGCAATCGCGAAATTGCTTTTTCGCGCCGGAGTTTCTCAAGGACAAACCGGAGTAGTGAGTCCTGGCTCGCCTTTGCAGACAGATACTCGAAGTTGCCGACGAAGAGCAACCGCTTCCTGGCGCGTGTCATTGCCACGTTGAGGAGTCGCTCTCCATCGGACACGTCGTCATCACCTTCTCTCTGGTAAGTTGAAAGGAGAATTCCAAGCGGCAGCGGTTTATCGTCGACGAAATCGAACACGATCACATCACGTTCGTTTCCCTGGAAGGTATGGACGGTCGCGGCCGAGATGACCATGCTATCGAGAGACATGCTGTTTAGGACACCCCGGAGAAATCTCATCTGTGCCCGGTATGGCGTGATGATTCCAACAGACTTCGCACCATGCTTGAGTGCCTCCACCCCGAGATCGATTGCAGCCAGCCCGGACAGAATATTGATCCTGCTATTGGTTGTGGCCTCACGGAATGACTGTGAAGCAAGTCCGGAGGAATCGTAGAAGACCACCGGATCCTCCTTCTGTTCTGCTGCCTTTATCTGATCACTTGCCTTCAGCCTGCCTGAGTATACCTTTTGATTGATTAGATCCATTATTGGAATCTGCATGCGGTATTGAACTTCGAGAACATTCATTCTCGGGTGGGACTTCGTCATGTAGCGGTGAAGCTTAGTCTCGCGGAAAATATCGGACGACAACACATTCAGCACTTTTGTAGATGACTGGGTAATAGGCGGGATTTGCATGAAGTCGCCGAAGATCGCTACATGCTTCTTCGCTAGTGAAGCGGCATAGGCGACATACGGCAGGTAGAGCATGCTGGCTTCATCTATGAGAACGGCATCAAACTTCCTGTTGAAGACCTGCGATGCTATTGCCGCTTTCGCTGCAGTACATGCCACCAACTTGGCGTGCTGGACGATCTTATTCTCTTTGACGTATGCCTCCTGCCTGAGCGCGGAAAGCTCCTCGCGAAGTTTTGGCATCTGGTTGTTCCTGGGCTTGCGCTTCGACCTGGAGCCACCGGCGCGAGTAGTTATGCTTCGAACCTGTGATTCGATTTGATCTATGGTCGCGTAAAGTGCCGGGTTCTTGTCTCTGCAGACATACTGAGGCATCGACCATGGGTATTCATCTAGATCAGGAAGACGCGGAATGCCAAACCGAATAAACTTACCGGCGAAATATTCGTCTGCATCCTTCAGGTATCCGAGCGTTTTGGACAAAGCGACATCGACCGCGATGTTCGTATTTGATAGGACAAGCGTTTTTTCGCCGAGCGATACAAGGTTTGCAGCTGCGAAAGCAAGGGTCTGTGTCTTTCCAGTACCCGGTGGGCCCCACACGAACGATATGTTCTTCTTTACGACCGACCGCGCTGCCGAGATTTGGAACTCGTTTAGGTTGCCGGTGTCTAGAAGCAAGTCCTGGTCGTATTCCTCGGCTTCATCTTCATTGAAGAGAGCCTCGACATTTCTTACACTTTCATCTTGAAGCGACTCCAGCCGTTCGGCGAGCTGTTCGAGGAGGAAGAAGGGTGCGGTTCTCAGAGTCGCATGGTCTACAGTGTCTCCGATGTGTGATTGTAGCACTAGAACGATGCGGTCACCTTCGACGGACACGACTGTGCCAGGAACAACATCACCTTCGATTTCAATCTCAATCGGAACGTCTTCTACAATTCTGATTTCGTCGTCGAGCCTGAACTCGTACAAGAATTCCGCTTCCGAGTTCCCGAGGAATTTCCCTGATGAAAGAGAATAGTTTCGCGATGAATAATTGCGCAACGCTTCGATCTCGTTTTGAAGCGCCGTAACGTAGAGCGAGATTCGCTTTTGAAGTTCAGAGTGGTGTTCGGAGAGAGGCATTGTGAGATCGTCAGTCCCTTCTAAATCCGATGGGGTTCTTTGGCTTTTCCGGTGGGAGGGCCATCAGCTCGGCGATCGCCTTGAATATACCCTGGATTTCTTCATCGTGTTTTTCAAGCTTCATGTGAAGCGCTTTCAGCTTTGCGGCCAGTTCTCTATTTGCCGATGAGATTTCTCTGAGTTTGACAAAGACTCTCATGATGGCGGTATTGACTTGGACAGCTCTTTCGCTCCGAAGGACACTCGAGAGCATTGCGACTCCCTGCTCGGTGAAAGCATGAGGCCGGTACCTCCGTCCGCCCCAACTTGAGGTCACAGATTGTGATCTCAAGATGTCGAACTCCCTTTCGTAGAGTTGGAACATGAAATCGTCCGGGAAACGGGAATCATTCCTTTTTACAGCTTGCAGGAGAACCCGGTTCTGTACGCCGTACAATTCCGCCAGATGAAAATCGAGCATTTCACGGCGGCCGCGAATCACGAAGATCTTGTTGTCGAGTATCTTCTCCGCTATCAAATCAACAGTGGCTTTCATCGGTTCTCCGTTGAAGTTTGTGGGGTTTGTCGTATGAGGTTTCAACCTGGAACCTCAGAACCTTCTCAAAAGCTAACTTTGTCCCGTCAAAAAAGGAAACCTATTCTTGATTCGATTACCGCATCCTCTTGGCTACCACCAGAGGCTTCTTGAAAGTCGATAAGTTATTTCCCCCCGGACCCGATACCTCCACCAGCAGGATGTAAAGCCCGAACTTTACTATCTTCCCCGATCCGTCTCTTCCATCCCAGACCAGCTTACCCGCCGATGGCATGATTGTGTTGTCGAAAGGAGTCGCGATCAGCCTTCCGACTGAATCGAAGATTCTCATCCGCACCTTCACCGATGACACGGAGAAAGAGTAGCTGACGAACGTAAAGTCGTCGATGCCGTCACCGTCGGGTGAAAATGGATTGGGAGCGACGGATATTGAACCGGGATTGATCTGGTTTCCGGTGTTCACGTAAATGCTGTTTTTGCCGCCAGGTGTCCCACCGAGAGGCGAAACGGAGGTCGACCAACTTGACTTGTCGTTCGAAGGCAGCGACGGATTTATTCTTTCGAGCGCTCTGCCGGTCGTGTTGCCGATGTCGGCGTTGTGCCATGATGGAAGGTAATTCACGCTGTCCACCATCGCGCCGGAGGGGTCTACTACCACGATGCAATCACCATCATTCCGGAGGGTCAGCGTTGAGGCGATGCGGACCGAGCTTGTGTCGCCAATGGATGGAATTATTGAAGAGTCGGAAGCAACGACGAAGTAGGAACCCGGTTCCAATGCATGCATCCTTTGAGGCTGGACAGGTTTAGGCTGACCTGAGCCAACGCGGAAAATCCATCCGGAAAGATCAACCGGGTCGGTTGACCGGTTAAATATTTCGAAGTAATCGCCGAGCTCGCTCTTTGAGAACATGATCTCGTTTATTATGACGGATTGCAGTTCAAATCGGACCTTGAGACTCGCCGTCGCGGTATCGTTCCAACGGCGCATATCCTGATTCTGGGAGATGCTTCCGAGGATCATATACGACCCGGGTTTGAGATCAGTGAGGGTAAACGTCGCAATCGTGCTATCACCGGGTAAGAGCGCCGAAGCCGAGCTTTTGTTCTCGGAAAAGACGGTCCTTCCGTCAAGCTCGCTCACGACTTTGGCATCGATATTTATCCCGCCAACCGGGTTCCTGCCTTCATTTTGAATGACGAGTCTCAATTCGCAGGGCTCTCCGGGCGAGACCGAGGGCGGACAATCTAGTCCTCTAAGATGAAGATCATAAGGGAGTTTTGCGACGCTGTTCACCAGCCCTGGAGTTCCACCGGTCGAATCCATGGACTCGCTCAAGTTGGCTGAATCACTTCCTGCCAGATAGTCGATTCGCTCGAGCGATTTTCCGCCTGCCCCGCCGTAAGATGGTACATAGCTGACTGAGTCGAGAAGATTTCCGAGGTCATCGGACAAAGTTATCCAATCGCCTGTGTTGCTGAGGGAGGGCACGGATTGTAAGATTAAGTCGGGGATAAAATAGTGAGAGTTTGCCGGAGAAGAGTCTTTGCATACTACTACAAAACTTCCGGGCCCAATCAATGACTCGCTGAGAATATTCCGGCTGCCTCCATGCGTCTCGATTCTAAAGTTGGATAGGTCTATAACTTTGTCGGTGGCGTTGTAAATCTCCAGCCATTCTTCTTCCGGCGCCTTCGGTGCATACATAATCTCGTTAATAACTGCAGAGGCTGCGGGAAGTCCGACATTTATCGAAATGATAGCGGTGTTATTTGCCGCTACCTGGTCATCCGGGTACTCTATGTATATTCCTAATCGGTGAACCCCAGATGTGAGGCTGCTCAGGGAAAACTTGACAGCGGCAGAGTCCCCCGGAATGATGTTCGTCAAAGGAGCTACTTCTGTTTCTTCGGAAGGATCGCAAAAGCCATTTGCGTTTTCATCTCTAAAGAGGATGACAGATGCCGCTCCTGAGGGCTTCAACCCTCGGTTGACGATCGAGAATCTCAGCGTTACACTACCACCAGATTGCACCTGATGAGGAGAGTAGCTAACGTACCCCAGAGCGAGATCGTAGTCGCGCGGAGTCACGCTATTCATAGTCGTCGGAGTGCTTCCCGTAGAATCTGAGGATGTCTCCCAGTTCTGAGGGTCGTTCGAGCCTCCTGCCGGCAGAATCCTTTCAAGTGACTTGCCCCCGGTGTTTCCACCCCATGATGGCGAGTACTGCACAGTATCAATAAGGTTTCCGGTCTCGTCGCGAATCACTACTGCGTCACCACCATCGTTGAGGGGCGGGATGCTCGCTATAAGGACATCATTATGCAATGTAGGGTGTGCGACAAAGAAGCTGGAATCGTCTGCAACAACAACGAATGAGTCTGAGTGCAGATAAAAGTCCGATCCCGAAATCGGGTAAGTTGTCCCCGAATTGTCACCCAGTCTAAAGCCACGGAGATTAATGGAGTTGATAGAACGGCTGCAAAGCTCCACCCATTCCGGTTCTCCTTTGCCCGGATGATACATGATCTCATTAATAGCCAGTGATCGTCTCGGGTAAGATGCTTGCATTCTACTCCACAGTGAGTCATTGGAGGGATTTTGGTCAGAGGAAAAAGCTATTATGGCACAGGCTTTAGGAATCTGATCCACTGCGATGACAACCTGCCTGGAGATTTCTACCGAGTCGCCATGCGCCAGACCCGGAACGTTTGCAACCGTTACTACCAACTCATCTGACCGGCATATGTTGTCGTTATCGTAGTCAAGATAAATGTTTACTGAAAACGGAGAAGAGGAATGTACTCCTTTATTGACGATCTGCACTTTGAAAGATGCGGTCGAATCAGCTAACGAAATGGATGCAGTGAAGGACCGAACTGCAAGGTCATAATCTTTGGCGGCGATGCTGTTCCGTCTTCCTGGTGTACCACCGGAACTATCATCTGATGTTCCCCAGGTGTCAGGTAAAAAAGGGGAAAGCTCGATAGATACTCTCTCAAGTGATTTCCCGTCTGAACCGCCCCACGAGGGCTCATAGTAGACCGAATCAACAAGAGCGTCGGTTGAATCACGAATTGAGATTGTATCCCCGGAGTTGTTCAGGAAGCTGGTGGGCAGGGAGCCGCAAATAAGAGCGAGGGAGGTGTCGATCTGACGGAAAGAGAATATCGTGTCGGACTTTGTCAGCACGATGAAGGAATCGGGGAGGATATATCGATCCGAGTCTGTGATCACGTACCACTTTGTGGCATGGTGGCGGAGTTTCCATCCTTTGAGATTCACCGGATCCGGAGTGGCGTTAAACAGTTCTATCCATTCCGGTTCCCCGCCTTTAGGACCATACATGATCTCGTTAATCTTCACGCCTTGGGCGGACCCAAGTTCGGCCGAGACGCAAAGGAAGGTCGAGAAAACTAAGATCTTCAAGGTTGCCTCCCTGATGTTGTTGCTGCACAATAATATAATGGAACATTTGACATTTAGATAGGTGTGTTCCATATTATCCTTTGATGGCGCGAGTGCCATGGCGGGCTGACCCGGAGCGTGTGGGAAAGATAACTTGGCTCGGTGTGCAGCCTTGGATAGCCGCTTGAGGTTTGCGGTAGGTAGAGGTCAGGGATAGCGCAATAACCTTTTCAATTAGACCACAATCTAAGCCTTTCACGATTAATCTCATTTCAAAAAATAGGAGGATATTATGAGGTTTATTGCAGGATTGGTTATCGTAGCGCTTGCGGTAGCGAGCGCGGTTGGACAGACGACTTACACTTGGAAAGGAGGAAGCGCAGCATGGACGACGGCCACGAATTGGGATCCGGTTCGTAATTCACCGGCAGCCAGCGACATTCTGCAATTTAACGACGGAAACACAGTCACAGTTAGCTCCGTACCATCTCAGACAATCGGAGAGATGGTAGTATCTGGCAACACCTCCGTCACATTTCTTACTAATGCGACAAATACTCTCGTGAATGCCGGAGGATCAGGAACCGCTCTTTACCTCCAGCATGGATCTTCCCTGATTGTAAGCGGGGCCAACGCGCTTACTATCTCGCTCTCATCAGGTGCTATCGCGTCCATTGCTGGAGCGATGACATTTGCAGGCGGCGCTCATAAGTTGCTCGCCGCTGATGCTGGCTCGATAATTGTGAATTCCGGCTCTGTGATCACTCAGGGCGGTGACTGTTCTGGGTACCTATTCGGGAATAGTGGCACGGCAAATGTAATTGATTTTGTGAATGGGTCAACGTTTGTCTCTCAAGCGGGAGGAAATCCTTTCGGATTATCTTCACCAAAATCTAAGGTGACCTTCCACACAGGTAGTCTTTATAGCCACGAACAGACTGGGTCCCTATCATTCTCAGGCCGGACTTTCGCTGATTTTCAACTTAATTGCATGTCCGCAAATATTAACGGTATTGGCAGCAATCCACTATCAATCGACAACCTCACGGTTGCAGCCGGGACACTTAATCTTGGCATGACAGGGACCTTCAGTCTTAATGGCAACATTGCGGTGGCAAGCGGAGGTGTTCTGAACTTTAACCCGGGAAGCACTGCCTCGCTCACGTTTAGTGGCTCATCTTCCCAGAGTATCTCGAACTCTGGCAACCTTACTTTTCAGCCTAACCAGTCGATCGAAATTTCTAACACGAGTGGTGTAAACCTTGAGTCTGACATCACAGTCAACGGTTCTCTTGCTTTTTCAAACGGGAATTTGAACACTGGCTCGAATACCTTGACCCTGGGTCCAACAGCAACCATTTCCGGAGAAGCGTCAGGTAAATATGTCGTGGGCAATTTGGTTAAAACGGAAGAGGTTGGTGTTGGTGCATCATCTTCTATGAATTCGATTGGAGTAGGCCTTGAAGCGGGGGGCGGTGATGATCTTGGTACAGTAACAGTCACCCGGATTTCCGGGACTGATGGCATCGTTCACAATCCTTCGAATTCATCGAAGCAGGGAATTGCAAGAAAGTGGATCGTCACTTCGGATAATCCTCCGTCAAGCGGAAGGAACTTAACACTGTCGTGGATCTCCGATGATGACAACGGTAAGACAGTAACTCAACTCCAGAACATGGTAGTTTATAAAAGCACCAATGATGGTGAATCATGGAGCTCGGTCGGCTTCGCACAAGATGGATCATCACGATCAGTGACAGTCGAAACGTCGTCGTTCTCACAATGGACTGTGTCCGATCTTACCGATAACCCGCTTCCCGTCACTTTGAAAGGTATTTCAGCAAGAGTCGTAGACGGACAAATCGAGCTGACTTTATCGACCGCCACCGAACTAGGCACGGTAGGTTTCAACATCTATCGTTCTCTTTCCAAAGATGGCCCGTTTGAAATGGTGTCCAGCTACACCTCCAACTCTGCACTCAGGAGTGCCGGGACCTCTACAACCGGCGCCTCCTACACATTTGCCGACTCGAAGGTTACTGAAGGCAATACATACTACTACAAAATTGAATCGGTCACCACATCGGGTTTACGTGAGGATGTCGGCGGAATCATAGAAGTGCAAATCCCGGTGCGGATCCCGAGAGAGTGCTCCGTTTCTCAAAATTATCCCAACCCCTTCAACCCGACCACTGCTATAACTTACAGGCTGGCAGCGGCGAGTCATGTGACCCTCCAAGTGTTCGATGTCATCGGAAGAAGCGTGACGACGCTGGTTGACCGGCATCAAGCTGCCGGAGAGTACCGGGTTAGTTTCGATGGGTCAGGGCTTCCGAGCGGGGTCTACTACTACAGGTTGAGGGCGGCTGGCGACAATGGAAAATTGTTTGTACGGGCTCAGCGGATGATGTTGGTTAAGTAAGAACAAGTGTAACCTTGTAATTTCAGGTGCTGCGGGTTAGTTTTCACGCGAGTGGTCGTGCACTCGCGTGAGCCGCAGCTCTTTCTGTTTTGCAGCACAAATCAATCGCCAGGGGAGAGACATGAAGTTCCTTTCACACCTTCTACTAAATTTAGCTATCGTTGCCGGCGTATGGGGACAACCTGTTCTAGTTGGCTGGCAGGTCACCGGCCAAACGGCTTTCGGCACTCAGGGGATGGAAGCTTCAACCATCGCACCAGGGATCACAAACAGTCTCGGCCTCACCCGAGGGGCCGGAGTCGGCACATCCGGGTCCGCAACATCGAACGCCTGGGGCGGCAATACTTGGAATTATCCGACGGCCGCCGCATCGCTTGCCGCCAATGCTTATGTCACATTCGGCATCACGGTAAATCTTTCATACTCCGCCTCGATCAAGCAGATCAGCCTGAACTACAGACGATCTACAACCGGTCCGCCGAATGCAATTTGGCAATACCAACTCAACGGCGGTTCCTGGGCGACCATCGGCGACTTCAGTAACCAGTTTCCGACTAGCAACAGTGGCAGCAGCATCACCCCGATAGATCTTTCGGGCGTAACCGAATTGCAGAATCTTCCCGCAGGCACGGTCGTTAATTTCAGGATCGTACCATACGGCGCAACCAGCTCCGGCGGCACGTGGTATGTCTACGGATCGGGGACTGGGCTGGCTGTTGCAGGCGAAGCGGCTTCCTTAGGTGCACCCGGGAGTGGAATCGGATCTGCCACGGTCTCCCCAGCGAAACTTTTGGCGAAGCAGACCGCGGATTTCACAATCAAGATTGCATCGGATGATTCCGCGACCATCGCGAAAATCGTGGTTGTCGTCCCGCCGTCGTTCACATGGTCGATGAATAAAACCGATGTCACGATTTCCGGCAATTCATTCTCGTCCGCCGCTTGCGCTGTCTCGCAGGACACGATAAGTGCAACAGGTGCCGCGATCACTCAGGTAGACACCGGAGAGATCATGGTACATTCGGTTACAGTTCCGGATTCAAGTATGACGGCTGTTTTCCTCGCGTCGACTGCAGTCGACACAGCTGTTCCGTCACCGATAATGAAGCTGCCACGCGTTATGGTTACGAAGCTGGTACGGATTATCGACCTCCACAATAACGACTCACAGGGAGTTCCGGCAGCACCGTATGGCGTCGGCACCAGCGTCACTGTCTGCGGCATCATTACAGCAAATACAAGCTCATCACAGACAAATCTGTTTTTACAGGATGCTACGGGTGGAATAAACATATTCAACTACACTTACTTTGATGTGTTTCAGGTCGGCGACAGTGTCGAGTTTACCGGCATTGTTCAGCAGTACCGCGGAACGACGGAAATATCGCCCGACTCTGGAAACTGGACTATCTACTCGCGCAACAATCAGCTCCCCGAGCCCCTGGTATTAGCATGCTCGGGTGTGAACCAAACTTTCGGCGAAAATTACTCTGAGCCAAACGAGAGTCGCCTGGTGAGAATCAACAATATAACTTATAATGCTTCCAACAGCACAATCACTGATGTCACCGGTACAACCAGGGGTTACATTTCCCCTACCTGGAGCGTGCCTCCCGGATCATTTGACGTCGTCGGTATCCTGAAACAATATAAAGGAGGGACCCCGGCCCCGGGTCCACCGTTCCTTTCGGACTACGAGATCAATCCACGAACGCCAGCCGATATTATCTCTCATGTCGGACCTATTTTCGCGATCGCACCCGCGGAGAACAATTTGAGATCCAATTCTGTAACTATAGATTTCAAGACTGCTGCGCCTTCGTCCGTTACGGCCAGGTACGGGAAGACGCAGGCATATACAGATTCTGTTACGGTAACTGCCCCGGATACGATACATTCGGTTTATCTCGGGGATTTGTCGCCGGCAACGGTGTACCACTATCAGGTTTCAGCTGAAGATGCAGATGGTATAAATACGACCGGTGACGCGATTTTCAGTACCTCTTCTCCTGTCGGCTCCAGCGGAAGGATGGAAGTCTACTTCAATAAGCCGGTAGACATCTCGGTGGCGCGCGGCGAAAACGCCCAGACGGTAGACTTAGCCGGCAAGTTTATCGAGAGGATAGATTCCGCGAAATATTCCATAGACCTCGCGTTGTACAGTCTGAGCGGCAGCGTCGGCAGCACGATAGCCAGCCACCTGCTGAGTGCGAAGGCAAGGGGAGTGAAAATCAGGATGATCGCTGAAAACGGGAACTCAGACACATCTCCAATGAACACAATGAAGAACAGTATTCCATTCATCACCGACGCGTTCGACCCTGTTGACGCCGGAGCCGGATTAATGCACGACAAGTTTGCAGTGTTCGACTTCCGCGACACAACCTCGTTCACGGACGATTGGGTCTGGACCGGTTCGTGGAACGCCACCGATCCCGGGAACAACGACGATGCACAGAATGTAATCGAAATACAGGACAAGGCTCTGGCGAACGCCTACACGATGGAGTTCAATGAAATGTGGGGAAGCTCGACCGATACGCCGAGTGCTTCTCAATCAAGGTTCGGCTCGCACAAACTCGACATCACACCCCACAAGTTCAACATCAACGGCACTCCATTAAGCATGTATTTTAGTCCGTCCGATCAAACGACCTTCCATATTAGTGAAGCTCTCAAAGCCGCGACTTACTCCGTCGGCGTTTGTATGCTCACATTTACACGATCCGACCTGTCGCAGGAACTCGTGGCGAAGAAGACTGCCGGTGATAAGGTAAGAGTTCTCCTGGACAACAATACCGACACTGGAAACCAATATAACTTCCTCCAATCCAATGGAATCGATATTCACCTTAAGGGAAGCGACGTTGCTGGCTATTTGCATCACAAATATGTCGTCATTGATGCAGAGGATCCAGATGCCGATCAGACTGTCATAACCGGCTCGCACAATTGGTCGACTTCCGCCGAGACATCCAACGATGAAAACGTGCTCATCATTCACAGCAAGCGCATCGCCAACCTTTACCTGCAGGAATTCAAAGCGCGGTACAACGGTGCCGGGGGAACAGACAACATTTTGCTTGGCGTCAAATCGTTGAAGAGTGATTTGCCGAAGTCTTTTCGAATGGAACAGAACTATCCAAACCCGTTCAACCCATCGACAACTATCAATTATTATCTACCGGTGAACAGTCGTGTGACTTTGAAATTGTATGACGTACTCGGTAGAGAAGTCTGCACTTTGGTGGACGGGATCGAAAAGTTTGGGAACCATGAAGTCCGTTTTGACGGAAGCAGATTGTCGAGCGGGATCTACATTTACAAGATTCAGGCGGTCGGGGAGAACGGGAAATCGCTCACCGCGGTGAGGAAACTCATCTTGATCAAATAGATTCGTGCAAAGGGAGTATAAGCAATCAAGGGATTATCTCGATCAAATTTTTGTAAATGGCGGCAAGGTTGTATGGTTTCAAAATTAGCCTGATGTGTGGGTCTGAGAGGCCGCTCGCGAAAGGGGTGAGATAACCGGTGGCAAGTATGCAGCCGATGTCGGGGCGGTCAGCCCTGATCTTGGTCAACAGCTTGTCGCCCGATATCCTTGGGAGTCCAAGGTCAGTTATCACCACTGAAATTTCCGGATGGTTCCGAAAAGTATTGTAGCCCTCCTCGCCATCCTGGGCAGTGATGACATGCATGCCTTTATCAACCAGGAAATCCGCCAAAATGTCCCGCAGGTCGGGTTCATCTTCGACAATGAGAACCGTGACGGGCTTTCTGGCCGACGATTCGTCGTCTGATCCCTGAGCGTGGTCAGTTTCCCGCGGCTTCACAATTTGCTCATCTTGCCGGGGCAGGTAAATAGAGAAAGTTGTCCCGCTATCGTGTGCGCTTTTCACCTCGACGAATCCGTCATGTGCCGAAATTATTGTCTGCACAATCGACAACCCGAGTCCTGTTCCCTTCCCGACATCTTTTGTCGTGAAAAATGGCTCAAAGATCCGGTCGAGCGTGTCGGCATCGATGCCTGCTCCCGAATCCTTAATTTTAAGTACAACATAGTTCGAGGGAGCAGATTTGCCGAAATGCGCTTCTATCTCCTTCCTGCCGGCAGTTTCAAGAGATATTGTGAATGTGCCGCCGTGCGGCATAGCGTCGTTGGAGTTGTGAGCAAGATTCAAGATGACCTGTTGCATGTCGCCCGGGGATCCGTGGATGATAGCGTCCGGGATGAGATATTCTACATGGACCTTGAAATTCTCTTCGAAGGTGTGATTGATAATTGACTCGGTTTCTTCGATGATGTGTCTTATTGAGAAATCTTCGAAGTCTGTCGGGGAATATCGGACGAACTGCAACAGACGCTTGGCGACTTCTGAGCCGCGTTTGGCGCTGGAGAGTGCTCGCTGTGCGTTCTCATTAACCACCCTGCTATCGTCTACCTTCTTAAGCATCATCTGCAGACTGCCCGTAATGACTCCGAGCACATTGTTGAAATCATGAGCGATCCCTCCGGCAAGTCTTCCGAGAAGCTCTGTTCGCTGAAGCCGCTTGATGGTCTCCTCGTTTCTCTCCCGCGTCGTGACATCTCTGATCACTGCCAATCTGCCGATGTATTTTTGTGAATCGAAAATCGGCATGGAGCTCCGCTCGATTATTGCCCCGTCGATGAACTCGATTCTGTCACCGTTGATCGACTCCTTCTTTTTGAAGTTTTCCATTATCCGACCGACAAATTCCCGGGATTCTTTCACACGCTGCGAGGAGTGCTCCAGCAGCTCAACGACTTCTTTTCCTATCAAAGCTTTAGCGTTGTCCAGATCGAAGATACGGCAGTACTCAGCGTTCGCAAATTCAATTCTTCCATCAGGTCCCAGCAGGACTATTCCTTCGTCAAGACTCTGCAGAAGGTTCTCGAGTTTGATCCTTTCTTGTTCCTGCCGGGCCGCCTCAAGCTCGAGGTCCTTTTCGTACTGCTCTCTGACGCGTGCGACCTGCTCCAGATGTTCCACTTGCTGCCGTGACAGCGCATTACGCCGGTAGGCATAGAATCCGAGTGTAAGAACGACTATGAGCAAGACAATCGCCAATAGAGTCAGGAGGAGGGAGTCGCGTGCGAAGCCTCTTATAAACTTCTCTACCGGAGCTTGGTCTGCGCTCAAGACGAGGTACCACGGCCCGTCCTGCAAAGCGACATCTCCTGATGTTATTATCGTTGAAGTCCAGAAGAAATTTAAATGACGGAGAGATTTGTCTTCTTCTTTGACCGTTGATATTCCGGCATCAGTGCCGCCACCAAGCATCGTTCGGACATCACCTTGAGTGTGGCAAGATATGCAGGAAGCTCTTCCGGTTTTCCGGAGAGCCGACAGGCTGGCGTTGTTCCAGCTTTCCACATTTGACCACAGGTGGATAAACGGCAGTCCCGATGAAGTGTATAAACCGACGGAGATGGAAGAAGCCTTGCCGCGGTTGCCGATGGCGGTCCCCATTGGAGAGGGTATGACTCCATACTGATTGAAAATAATCGCGACAGCACCAAGGAGACTCGGTTTTCCGATGCTGGTGCGCGCAATGATTGGGGATCCTATGAGCATCCAATCTGTGGTGTCGGCACTACCGACGAATGGGAGAACAGGATTCAGGATTCGGTTCGGTTGCGAGGCTACTGAGTAGAAGGAATCTCGCTGGGTCAGCACATATTTCCAAAAGGGAGTCTGCGCAAGGGGCACACCGGAATAGCCTGGATTAGTGGAATAGATAATTTTCCCGCCGGGGGCCAGGAGCAGAATCGAGAGGACATGGTGCTGGCGGACGTACTGGGAGTACTCCTTGATGTCTGAGATCTTCTTCGAAAGGGTTTTGTGCTCCGTCAATTCGTCCGCAAGTGATCGGATTCCATTTCCCCTGCTTTCCACGTAGTCTCGCAGATGAAGCGCCTCGGCAGTTGCGGTTAACTCGTTAGTTCTGAAAACGATCTTCGTAAGCCGGGCGTCTAGGTCTCTAGTTGAGATTAGAGATCCTGCGGCGATTGCAGCGATCAGTATTATCGCAATGGCAATTATCGCGCGGTTGGGATGGGTGACGATGTGCCTTACCACGGCTGAAGGGTTCCTATGCCTCTTTTCTGTATTGTCGGGCTCTTTATGCCTGCCCCGGGTTGCGCAATGTCAGGAATGGAAGAATCACTCCTTAAACTGTTCGACGGAATCAAAATGTGACACTGAATCGTGAATTGCAAATCGATTGATAACCACTGTCACATGGATCACATCGTGATGTACAGGTTCAGGAATGACATGGACGACAGCATAAAACATGTCCATTGTTCGGCAGGAGATTCAGGGAGCGATGCTATCGCGCGCGAATTCTGTAAAAAAAGCGAGCAGCATTAATAACCCATACGGAAGGAGTCTCAGACGAAGAACCACTACCGGCAGTTACATTGACCCCGATCAGTGAACGAAATCCGTCACACCATTTTCGCTCGATTCACTCTTGCATTCACGTCTCGGATAAGCCTCTCCCTTTGTTGGAAACCGGCATCGATGAGATTTCAAGATCTCTCGATGATGACTCGATTTGAAGGAATTATTGCCTCGACTCAATCACTCGCGGAAATTACCGAGGTTCCGCAAGGGACTCGCAAGCTCATCCTTGGTCGGTTACACATCCCTCCGAAGCCGATGAAACCAACTTGATATACTTGTAAAGCATTCCACTTGTAACTCTATACGCGGGGGCCTTCCACTTCTTCGACCTGTCTTCGATGATGTTCTCGGGTACTTCGAGCGTCATCGTGTTCTTTTCTGCATCGATCGTGATCCTATCGCCGTTTTCCACAACAGCAAGTACTCCACCAGCTTGTGCTTCGGGCGTGATGTGTCCGACCACGAAGCCGTGTGTCCCTCCGGAGAATCTTCCGTCGGTAATGAGGGCCACGCTCTTGCCAAGGCCGGCGCCCATGATTGCCGATGTCACCGTGAGCATCTCCCTCATCCCTGGTCCCCCTTTCGGCCCCTCGTATCTGATAACGACTACGTCGCCGGAGACTATCTCTTTCCTTTCAAGTGCCGCGAGAGTCTCCTCTTCCGAATTATACACCTTTGCCGGGCCGGAAAATACCAGACCCTCCTTTCCGGTGATCTTCGCAACGGCGCCTTCCTTCGCGAGATTTCCGTAAAGTATCTGGAGATGGCCTGTTTTCTTTATCGGATCGGAAAGAGAGTGAACAATCTTTTGCCCTGCCGCAAGGTCCGCGACTTTCTCGATGTTCTCTCCGAGAGTTCTCCCCGTTACCGTCATACAGTTTCCGTCGAGCAAACCCTCCTTGAGCAGCATTCGTTGCACAGCGGGAACTCCGCCGATGTCGTTAACATCCTCCATGACAAATTTCCCGCTCGGTTTCAGCTCCGCGATGTAAGGTACGCGGTTGCTGACCTCCTGGAAGTCCTTAATAGTCAGCTTCACCCCGGCAGCTTTCGCGATTGCGATCAGGTGGAGCACCGCGTTCGTCGATCCGCCGAGCGCTGTCACCATGGTGATGGCATTGATGAACGATTGCTTCGTCATGATGTCTCTCGGCTTCAAATCTTTCTCGAGCAAATTTAGAACCGCTCGTCCCACCGCGCTGCACTCCTTCCTTTTTGCCTCGCTGTCTGCGGGAAGAGAAGAACTGTAGGGGAGAGACATCCCAAGTGTTTCGATTGCGGTAGCCATGGTGTTAGCGGTGTACATTCCGCCGCATGCTCCCGGTCCCGGGCAGGCATGCTTCACAACTTCGTTCATTTCAGATTCTTTTATATTGCCGGCGATATACTCCCCGTAGGATTCGAAAACGGAGACTATGTCCAGTTTCCTACCACCCCAGTGCCCAGCCCTGATTGTTCCGCCGTAGATCATGAGACTTGGGCGGTTCACTCTCGCCATCGCCATTACACTCCCCGGCATGTTCTTGTCGCAGCCGGGCAGCGATACGTTGGCGTCGTACCACTGTGCCCGCATAACTGCCTCGATCGAGTCTGCAATGATCTCCCTTGAAGGAAGCGATGACTTCATGCCTTCGGTTCCCATGGAAATACCGTCGCTGACGCCGATCGTGTGGAAGATGAGGCCAACCATCCCTGCTTCCTGAACTCCTTGCTTAACGAGTTTCGCCAGATCGTTCAGATGCATGTTGCAGGTATTTCCTTCCCAGCCCATGCTGGCTATTCCTACCTGCGGTTTGCTCATGTCCTCGTCTTTCAAGCCGACACCGTAGAGCATGGCGCGCGAGGCAACCTGTGAAGTCTTCTGTGTGAGATTTGCGCTATGTTTATTTAAGTCTTTGCTCATTAGATGAACTCCTTGAATTGAAAATTGACGTTTGAGTTTTCGAGTCCCGGGTTATTTATCCAGATGGAACTTGTGAAGGAACCGGTGGATGAGAGGTGCACCGAGCACGCCGACGGCAACAAGAAAGATGATTCCCGAGAACAAGGCATAAGCGGACGCAAAGAGTTTCCCTGCCGCATTGGGAATGGGGTCCACCGGGCCCATGCCTCCGAGAATCATCGAAGCGTTCAGCGTTGAATCAATCCAGCCGAGACCGACAAGGCAGTGATAACCCACTATGCCGATTCCCAGTGAAAAGGCAATGATCATAATTGCAATGAGCCCGTGCTTCGCGACACGTCTTAAAAACTTGGGCCTGGGCAGAAGCGGGTCTGTTTTGTGTTCAAACATTTGGGTGCTACGCAGCTTTTTGCTGGTTTAAATATATGTGTTTGCAACATCATTTACTCTGTTCGCTGCAGAGTATTCTGCGAGAGAAGTACCTTGAGTAAAGGCGATTTCTTTCTTACTATTATAAATCTCTAACAATCAACAACACCGGACGATATGAAAAACGCAATCTTATTCGCGCTCGCATTCTCTATGAGTGCCGGGGCTTCAGTGGCACAATTCCTCCCACAACGCCAACAGCAGCAGACGGGGAGCGAGCAGCCGACATCGCAGTCCATACAGATGCCGTCTCTCACCGGGAATATGTTCACAAGCAGCGCTGACTTCTTCAGAAACCTTCAGTCACAGGGAATGCTTGTGCAACCACCGCCATATGATCGATCTGTAGATTCAAACAGCTATGTGCTCGGACCCGGCGACATCGTTAATCTCGGCATTTGGGGTGCAACGCCGATCTCATACAACGTCAGCATCACCCCTGAAGGTTCGATTATCATACCGACCTTTGGTGTCTTGAAGATTGGTGGGATGACTCTCGCGAATGCTAAGGCTTTTGCCAGTAAAACACTGAGCAAGCAATTTAAGAACTCCGGGATCACGCTCACTCTGATCTATCCGAGGTCGTTCTACGTAATGGTCGGGGGCACCGTCGAGCATCCCGGAAGGTATGTTGTCACATCGTTCGATCGTGTCGACCGCGCATTCACGCTCGCCAACCTCAGCATGGGAAGAATAGATACTGTCGGCGCACTCCCGAACTTTTCTTTGAGGAGAATAAAACTTGTCCATAGCGATGGAAAAGTTCAGAACGTAGACCTGCTAAAATTTTACACAACTGGAAATCTCTCCGATGATCCGTACTTGCAGGAAGGAGATGCAATAGTGGTTCCGAGCGAAGATTTTTCTTCCGGCAGCATAAGCATCTCCGGTGCAGTCAGGATGCCCGGAAATTTTGAGTACGTGCGCGGCGATCGGATGAAAGACCTTCTGGAATTGTCGGCAGGGTTGACGGAACTCGCCGACACGGCTCATGTCAAAGTCCTAACCTGGAATGGAAAGTCATATGATGAAAAGACGGTCGGTCTTCAGGACTCCTCCGTACTCAATGCCCCGCTCCCGGCAAACTCGCGTGTGATCGTGCCGGTGAACAGGACGAAGGTAAATGATTTCTACGTCTGGGTCACGGGCGAAGTAAATATGCCCGGAATCTATCCGATCTCACGGGACTCCACGAAACTATCAACCGTGATCGCCCTCGCAGGTGGTTTTACCAATCGGGCTTCACTTTCCAACGCTGTTGTTCTTCGGAAAAGAAATCTATCGGGTGGTCCGCAAGCCGGCTCCATTCTTTTGGATACGCTCTCATATTTGTCTAAGGTAAACGGAGTCACAATAGAACAGATTCCGTACATAAGGGACGAGCTGTTGATGAGATTTGACCATGAGCAGGTATCCACGGATTTTGTAAAACTATTTGTCGATAAAGAAGAGAAATATGATTGCACGCTTCACAGCGGCGACAGCATTTATGTGCCCACGAACAGAAACTCTGTTTATGTTTTTGGCCAGGTAAGATATCCCGGGTACGTAAACTACCACAAAGGGTGGGACTACTCCGACTACGTTAGAGAAGCCGGTGGATACACTAATGCTTCTGAGACCGGGAAGGTAAAGATCATAAAAGGGGGGACGTTCCAGTGGTACAATAGCGACGGTGCCACCATAATGCCGGGTGATCTGGTTTTCGTTCCGAAGGTAAGTATCAAGCCCGAACTTTTCGAGTGGACCCTGACCCAATCGATCATCGGTACGATCGGCGCAGTCGCGTCAATCATCACGACGGTATACCTTGTTATAAGAACTAGCCAGGGGAAATAGGGACCGCCCTTCTGTGCCCTGACATATTGCGACTTTCCTGTCCGTCGGGCAATCGTCGCCCAATCGGATTATCTAACAGTGTACGAAAACGTCAGCAGCACGTATCGAGTCAGCACCGAGTTGTTGGTGTCGTCGATATAGCTGTCCGTAACCGTCCGCTGCACGTTCTTGTTCTGGCCGAGCAGGTCATTGACTGAAAGCTTAATTTCTGCTGCATCACGCGGCAGAAATTTCTTTCCGATGCTCGCGTTCCACAAAACTATGTCCTCATTGTACCCGGCAGCCAGACCGGAGGTCATCTCGTTGGTAACCTGGTTGCCGAGTACGAACCCATTCCAGAATTGCCAGTACCAGTTGACGAAAGCGGTGTGGGAATAGTAGTTATTACTTCCACCCGGCAGCAATGTGTTCCCGGCAAAGTTGTAGTTGCCCATGTAGGAAACCGTGAAGTCGAAATCCCGGCTGATATTGCTTGCGACAACGAATCCGGCGCTCGGCCCGATAGTGTTCGAAACGCTTTGTATGCTGTTCACGACACCCGGCGTTCGCGAGTAGGTGACCCCTGCGTTTAAATTCAATAGACTGCTTATGAGATCGAATGGAACGCCGAAGGTGAAGAACGAACGGACATTCCAATACCCGTTGAGATTGACCGGATAAGTTAATTGCGCTCCCTTGTCTATTGAAACGCCGTTAGAAAAGATCGTGTCCCGCGAAGGTATCACGTAATCATTGCCTACGTAGTCGTTTGTGTGATTTGCAAAGAGAAACAACGACATCATCTGACTGCTGCTGAAACTCGTCAGGTTGTACCTTGCCATGAGCGTTTGGCTGTATGATTGAGACAAGTTTGGATTGCCGGTCGTCAGCAACAGCGGATTGGAATTGTCGACGACAGGTTGAAGCTGTGTGACGGGAGGTGCGGTAGTATATGTTCGGAAGAAGACACGCAAGAACCTTCCCTCGCGGTTTCGATACATTAGCATGGCCATCGGTAAGATGGCGCCGAACCTCCTGTTGATGGTTGTACCTGATGTTGTCGAGTCGAATCCCTGAAGATTTGAGTACTGATAAGATACATTTGCCATCAGGTTGATGCCGGTGCCACGCCACCTGTACCCCAAGCCGACACTTTGAGTTGAGTAGTTGTCCGAGTAAGCGTTCGAGAGAGGAATGTCGAGGTTCGTAAATCCGCCGGAGACAGGATCGAAATTGTATGTGTACTTGCTTGCAGTGTTCTCAGTGTACGAGGGATCGTAGAAGAATTCCAGCATGGAGTTCACGTCGAACGGAAACGGCTCTGTGTATATCAGGCGGGCATTTACAGTTTGCGTATTGGAGAGAAAATTCGAGTGCTGTGCTGTGGAGTCGCTTTGAGCAGCCCCGACGCCCGAGTACGTATCGGACGAAGAGAGATCGCCATTGGTCTGCTTGCGATTCGATCCGATGCCGAAGTCAAGCGAGATGGAACGGCCGGGGAGATCGAACCTGTGGCGGTAAATTACATGTCCGCTGAGGTTGTAGCCGTTGTTCAACGAATTCGTGTTTGAATTCGATTGCAGGCCGGGGCCGTTTCCCGAAGTAACAGCACCGAGAACGTCGGTGGCGTTGTTGGATTGAAAGTAAAGGACCGGTAGAACAGTAATTCCGTTCGATGCATCCGGCCAGTAATCCATACGGCCGGAAAACCTGTTGTTGTAGTTGGTGCTTGACACATTGCTGTTTTGATCGTACAGGCTTATAGATTCTCCGCCGAGAAGATAAATGCGGTGATCGACCTGTAGGTTTTCATTGCCCAGCCGGTTGAAGAAATAGCTTCCCTGGGCAAAAAGGCCGTGTGCAAGACTGTCCATGCCGTTTACGCCGAGCATGCTGGTAGTATTAATCCCCTGTTGTTGTCCGACGAGGTTGTTGTTGGGCTGCACACTCCCTGAAGCGCCGAACGGTGCGGCTCTTGCGGGGCCTCGCCCGCCCATGATGCCACCCATCCCCGGCCTGATCATCCTGTTGTTTGCCGAAATCACGCCGAGGATGTCCTGCGTGGAGAATGCCTGCTGATTAACGTTGTTTGAAGAACCGATCAGTGAGACTCTCGCGTTGTCGTTGAAAATATTCGCGTTCCCAGAAGATGTATAACGCTGGATGTCCCCGTATCCGCCACCGATCTTACCAAAACTCTGACGGCCAAATGGCCTGCGTGTTACTATGTTGATCGTCTTTATATCATTCCCGTCATCGAAGCCCGTAAATCTTGACTGGTCGCTCTGCTGGTCATATACCTGGATTCTGTCGACCAGGTTTGCGGGAATGTTGGTCAAAGCGATGGTTGGATCCTGGCCGAAATATGGCCTGCCGTCGATCAATACCTGCTGGACCTGTTCACCACCGACGGTTACCGTTCCATTGCTCACAACAATTCCGGGAAGCTTCGAAAGAAGATCGCCCATGGTCGCATCTTCGTTGACTCTTACGGACTTCGCGGAATAGCTTGTAGTATCCCCCACCTGGACTGCGGGGGGTACCCGCCCCTGCACGGTCACTCCCTTCACGGGAATGGGCTGATCCGACATGACCAATGAACCGAGGTCCGTAGTTTCCTGGCCAGCCCGGACAGCAACCTTTAGAGTTCTCTTGCCAACGGCCGTAACCGACAACCTGTACTCCTGCTTCGTCAATCCGGTGAAGAGAAAATCACCGTCTAGATTGCTTGAAGTCGCGTAAACGTGCGTTGTGTCTTTTATTTCGATGAGGCGCACCAACGCGCCCGGAACAGGTGAACGGGATTCATCTAAAAGCCGTCCCTTGACGGTAAACGACTGGGCAAGAGAATTGGAGATCAAGGCAGAGTGGCACACCAGCAAAAGGATCAAAAACCGCAATTGCTTAGGCAACCGTCACTCTCACAGTTAAAGGTCGACCTTTGCCGACGACAATCAGCCCATGTCTTCTTTCGATAAACATATCATTCCCTTTGACATGCGGAGAATGTGTCCGGTTTAACGGTTCCCGCTGTCACGCGTGGATCGGGGGGACTTGTTTTAGATATTTAGAAGTGAAGAATTTTGTAAGAGAGGGGAGGACCTAACAAGTCGATAGTGCCTGATAGGCCCTTTTGAATGATCAGTCTCTTCCCTTTATCAGCTCCTCGGCAATCTGGACCGCGTTTGTGGCGGCGCCTTTCCTGATATTGTCGGAAACTATCCACATGTTGATAGAGTTGGGAGCCGTCTCGTCTCGTCTTATCCTGCCGACAAACACCTCATCTTTGTCGTAAGCGTTGAGCGGCATGGGGTAGACGTTCTTCGCGGGATCATCTTCGACGATAATGCCCGGCGACTTCCTTAGGATTTCGAAGACATCCTTGATCTGGTAGGGGTTTTCGAATTCGATGTTCACACTCTCGCTATGTCCGCCAAAAACGGGCACTCGCACGCAGGTCGGGCTCACTTTGATCGAGTCGTCATGCATGATCTTCGTGGTTTCGAAAATCATCTTGAATTCTTCCTTCGTGTATCCGTCTTCCCGGAATACGTCGATGTGCGGAAGGCAGTTGAATGCAATCTTGTGCGGGAACTTCTCCGTATGACCCTGCTTCTTCCCAAGCTCTTCATCCAACTGATCGACCCCTCTCTGGCCGGCGCCGGTCACAGATTGATAAGTTGAGACGACGACTCTCTTAATCCTATACCTGTCGTGGAGCGGCTTAAGCACAACCACCATCTGTATCGTGGAACAGTTTGGATTTGCGATGATGCCGTGATGCTTGAATATGTCCGTCCTGTTTACTTCCGGCACGACGAGAGGTATCTCGGGATCCATGCGCCATGCACTGCTGTTGTCGATAACTACCGTCCCTGCTTTGGCTGCGATCGGCGCGAACTGTTTGCTAACATTCGCTCCGGCCGAAAAGAGAGCTATCTCTACGCCATTGAAGCTGTCAGGCGTTAATTCTTTTACTTTTATCTTTTCACCTTTGAAATCGATTTCCTTGCCGACGGATCTTTTCGATGCCAGCGGAAGCAGTGTGTTTACCGGAAAATTGTGCTCCTCAAGCACCTGTGTCATCTTTCGTCCGACGAGTCCTGTGGCTCCCACAACAGCCACATCATACGTTTTCATTTTTTTGAACATCCTTTCGATTTGATAAACTAAGTAACTAAAAATTTTGAACTAAACCAAACGCCTGGAAAGCAGCAAACACCCGCCTTCATTTTTCACAATGCCGCAGTGAAGATGAAAGGAAATGGCTTGTTTGGAATTTCACGACGTGCTTTAGGAAGCGTGGCGAAATCCGGAATCTAATTGCTATCCCCGCCGCGCTTACTCCGCAGTAAGTCTTACTCTCTCCTGAAAATAATTCCGCGCTTCTCGAATTCCGAGAATAATCTCGGGTTGTCGACGAATTGGGCGGCATCCCACCCAAGCCGGCGTGCCGCCGAGACGTACTCTAAGATGTCGTCTGTGTAAAAGTGCTCCGATGGCGGGGCACCGGTATAAGTCTCCACGGCCCTGTAAATTCCATTCTCAGGTTTCACGGCACCCACCTGGTATGACAATATCATTTTATCGAAGTGCTTAATGAAATCGAAATCTTTCCAGCCGTACTGGTAGTGGATTGAATTCGTATTCGACATGATAACCAGCTTGTAGTGTTCCTTCAAAACGGGAAGAACATCGACAAGCTCATTGTTCGGTGTGAAGATCTCCGAGTATATCCTGTAGAATTGCTCTTCGCCAACTTTGTCGTCGAGCAACCGGAGCATGATTTCAGTGAACTGTTTTGCCGAGTAATCGCCGCGTTCGAACTTCCGGTGGACGTCATAATTTTGCCTGTAGTAGTCGGCAAACTTGAATCCGATCCCGCTCTCGACTCTTTCAAAACCATCAATCACCCTTTGATAATCGAAGTTCAGAAGGACGTTGCCCAGGTCGAAGACGATCACGCTATATTTTGATTTCATTAGTCGGTTCTCTCCAACAGATTCCATCTTTGTTTTGAGTAAATGCTCGGATTCCATCTTCTATTCCGCGGTTGAAACAATAGACTCGTAATGAATAATACAAAGCGAAGGATAAACTTGGAAGTCACGCAAGAAAGTTCCAGGCCCGAATTTAATGAAAACGTGCGGTGTTTCGTTTAAGCCGTCGTAGAGCAAACTTGCGCGGTTGCCTCCCCCACTTGCTCTTGGCAGCCTATCATTACTTTCGTTATATTTAGTTCAATATGTTGAGACTACTTACCGCCGGTGAATCGCACGGCAGAGCGCTTGTCGGGGTCATTGAAGGTGTTCCGTCAAACTTGGAATTGAGCGCAGATTACATAAACGTTCAGCTCCATCGAAGGCAGCAGGGATACGGTCGGGGCGGCAGGATGAAAATCGAGACCGATAAGGTGAAAATACTGACCGGTGTCAGACACGGAAAGACGCTTGGCTCCCCGATCTCGCTCGTAGTATGGAACCGTGACTTCCAGAATTGGGGAAGCAAGATGGCGGTTGAACCCGTCGATGCCGAGATCGAGAAGATTGTAATTCCAAGGCCCGGGCATGCAGATCTGGTAGGCAGATTCAAGTACAAACACGAGGATATAAGGAATGTAATTGAGCGAGCGAGTGCCCGCGAGACTGCAATGCGTGTCGCGCTGAGCTCCATCGCGAGGAAGTTTCTCGCAGAGCTGGGAATAAAGATCGGAGGTCATGTCTTTTCGATAGGAGGTGCCGCCTACAAAACAAGGGACAAGCTCGATCCCATGTTGGAGCGGATGATCAAGTCGAAGCATGGTGCCGAAGAAATTTCTCTCGTATCTGACGAGTCAGAAGTGAGATGTCTCGATAAGGGTATCGCTGCCAAAATGATTCAGCAAATCAAGCGGGCGAAGAAGCTGGGCAATACACTCGGCGGAGTTGTGGAGATATTCGTGAGCGGATTGCCGATTGGACTCGGAAGTTATGTTGAGTTCGACAGGAAACTCGACGGGCAGCTTGCACAGGCGTTAATGTCCATACACGCCATAAAAGGAGTCGAGATAGGAGAAGGGTTCCGGAACGCGACTGAGTTCGGCTCCGATGTCCACGATGAAATACTGCTGAAGAACAAGAAGATAATCAGGCCGACTAACCGTGCAGGAGGTCTTGAAGGCGGCGTGACAAATGGTCAGCCGCTGTGGCTGCGCGCAGCGATGAAGCCGATATCGACACTTATGATGCCGTTGAGAAGCGTCGACCTCTCGAAAATGAAATCCGTGGAAGCCAGAAGAGAACGATCTGATTTCTGTGCAGTGCCTGCTGCCGGGGTGGTCGCAGAAAATGTGGTGGCACCGGTCCTGGCAAATGCCGCTCTCGAAAAGTTCGGAGGTGACAGCATAGAGGAAGTCAGGGCAAGGTTTGAGCGGGAGGCTTTCTTTGGATGAACACCCCAAGAGTCGATGAATCCGAATTTACACCGGATGGACGACTTCGGCGCAATCTCTAAACAAATCCCAATACTCAAAACTCAAATGTCAAAAACACTCAGAGCCGATTTTTCTATAATTGCCACATCTATCTAGATTCTTGGATTTTCGATTTGTCTAGAGTTTTGGATTTAGAGATTGGAATCTTAGTTCCTTCTTTGCCGCCGGAATTCTTTCGGTAGAAGAAAATGGCGGCTAAACGGATAGGATACGTCGACCAGTTAAGGGGGCTTGCGACTGTCTTCATGATAGAGACCCACGTTCTGAACGCCCTACTGTCCCAAACTCTTAGAGGAACCCGGCTTTTCGGGGCCATAGATTTCGTGAACGGCCTGGTAGCACCGTCTTTTCTATTTGTTGCGGGCTTTTCGTTTACCCTTGCCGTAAACAGGAAAGGCGACGCTTACCGCAGGTTTTCTCCGGAATTGTGGAAGCATTTGAAGCGCCTCCTCTTCATTCTGGCGACCGGGTACGTCCTCCATATCCCTTACTTTTCACTCGCGAAGACCGTTCATGGCTCGACTGCGGAGGATATTACCGCCTTCTTTGCGGTGGACATACTTCAATGTATCGCGTTTACTCTGATACTAATGCATCTACTGCGTATTGCAGTAAAGAATGACAGGACATTTAATCTGGTTTTGTGGGGAATATTCTGGTTCTTCATTTTCGCGGCACCATTGTCGGGTTATTTCGATGCGGGATCGGTGTTCCCACAATTTCTGGGTCAATACTTCAATCGCGTCCACGGATCCTTATTCCCCCTCTTTCCATGGTCAAGCTTCCTGATAGCTGGTGCTATCTCGTCTCAGAAAGTTACCTTCGAAAAGGAAAGTAATTTTGCGGATAACCTTCTGCGCATCGGTACCGGATTAGTTGTCGTTGGTTATATATTGTTTCAGCTTCAGAAAAGTTTTTTCGCGCAGACCAACGTGTGGAATTATGCGCCGGGATGGTTTCTTTTGAGATTGGGTTTTCTCATCTGGATATTGCAGGCGATAATATGGTACGAGGGGAAGCGGAAGTTCGGATGGTCATCGGTGAAGATTCTCGGACGAGAATCTTTTCTGGTCTATGTCGCGCACATTCTGCTGGTCTACGGCTCCAGTGCCAAAAATCCGTCTCTAGTTCATTTTATTGGATCTCAGTTCAATTATCTACAATGCTTTCTTGTGTTTGTCGGGCTTACCGTTGTGATGTTCGTGCTGGCATATTTGTGGTCTGAGCTAAAGTCGTGGAATTACCAATTGTCACGGTTGGTGCAGTACGCAGTGGTGACGGGTTTTTTCTACCTGTTTATCAAGAATCCCTACTAGCGGCAGGGGGAATGTTGGAAGATTGGAATGGTGGATATAGGACCGCGGGCAGGCTGCAGTAATTCCAATTTTCCATAGTTCCATCTTTCCCTTCTTAGAGGTTGTGCTCCTTCAAGAAACTCACCACTGCCGAATTGAACTCATCCGGGTTCTCGAGGTTGGAAAGATGTCCGGCGCCGTGGACAAGGACAAATTTGGAATTCGGTATTCTCGAGTTCATCGCCTCAGCATCTGCGATTGTGGCAACCTTATCTTTGTCACCGGTAATAATCAACGTCGGCACGGAGATCTTGGAGAGGCTTTCAGTCATGTCCATTCTAGCGGCTAAGGCGATCAGAGTTCCGATAAGTGCCTTGTCGTCGGTCGATTTCATTATCGCCGTGATCTTATCGACTATCGTCCTGTTCTTTCCAAGACTCTCCGGAGCAAACAGGTTCCTTGCCATCTCTTCTGCAAACAGCGACTTCTTCCCGGCGAGAATCAACTTAATCTGGTTAGCTCGATTCAGTTTAGCCGTGTTTGTATCGGGAGCGCTTTTGGTGTTGCAAAGAATCAAGCCGGAAAACCTGGACGGCTCCCGATCGAGAGCACGTAGCGCAGTGTACCCGCCGATGGAAAGCCCGCAGACAGTGACTTTCTGCAGACCCAGATGATCCATGATGGCCGTGAGATCATCGACGATGAACTCGACCAAATATTGGCCGCTGCCGGCATCACTTTCGCCGTGGCCTCGGAGATCGAACGTCACGACATAGTGGTCCCGCGAAAGCATCTCGCCCTGCGCGTCCCACATCGATTTGTCAAATGGGAAGCCGTGTACGAAGACGATACCTTTTCCGGATTTGTGGCCGAAAGTCTTGTAAGAAATCCGGCCGGAGTCGGACTCTAGATACATACTACCTCCTATTCTCGCCTCGGATGCTATTGGCACTATTTCTTACTTCTCGGTTCTCCTGGTTGCGAAGAATTCCTGCAATAGAAATCGTGACTGGTCATCCATGATACCTGCGATAATTTCTACACGGTGGTTCAATCGACCATCCTGTACGATGTTATATAGCGTCGAACAGGCGCCCATTTTCGGGTCATAAGCTCCGAAAACGAGACGGTCTAGCCTTGAAAGCACTATAGCCCCGGCGCACATTGGGCAAGGCTCCAGCGTGACGTAAAGAGTACAGCCCTTCAGCCTCCAGCTCCCGATGTGGTTAGCGGCTGCGCCGATTGCAATAATCTCGGCGTGTGCCGTGGGATCCTGGAGCATCTCCACCTGGTTGTGTGCCCTGGCTATTATCCTGCCGTCTTTGACAACCACGGCGCCAACAGGAACTTCTTTTTGCCTCAATGAGGTTTCCGCCTCCCTGAGTGCGGCCGACATGAACTGCCTGTGGCCGTTCGCATCGTGGTTCTGGCCGTCCGTTCCGTTCGTATTTTTATCTGGCATCCATTTATCCTGCGATGGACACGTGAACGTCGACTCCGGCTTCGTTCGTGGTCGTTCCGGGGATGAGAGAGCCGGGAGCGGTGGGTACAACTTTCGTATTGCGGTAATAAATAGCTGCGGTCACTCTTTGACTCAAAACGTATTTGAAACGTACCTCGATGCTGGTCTGTGAGGTTCCGGAAAGAGGATTGGGTGTAGTACCGGTTGTGCCGGTAATTAGGTATGATATCTGGCTTGTCTGAGAGTTTGAGTAACTCGCACTTATATCGATGTCGTTCTGAAGGTTGAGACCGAAAAGCGGGAGTGAAAAACCCTGCTTGGCATAGTCGGCGGTTATCGAAAGTTGGCCGGTATAAGCTTGGGAGATTGTCCCGTTCGTGGGTGTAAGGTTGTACTGTGTGCTGGTGTTGTAGAGAACGGATGCCGACAATGTAGCATTTCCGAGGTTCTTAAAGGTTATGTTCAATCCCATAAGTGGCTGAAATCCGTAAGCAATCGATTGCGCGTCCGTTACAAGCGGCGTGTTCCCGGTTTGATGCCATGACTCGGTATATGTTGACTGGTAAGCGTTGTCGATACTTACATGAGAAGCGAAACTCTTGAAGAGAGGCAACTGCTCCAATCCATCCCAGTGGAATGAATAGTTCAACCGGGGGGTGAGAGGCCCGAATATCTTATCGAGAACAGGGACGGTCTCAAATCCCTGGACGAACGCCTTGGATAGATCCTGGGCAGAGTTGTTGGGATTCTGCGCATAGAGCTGCTGGTAGTCAGCTGACACCTGGTTGATGCCGCTCTTGAACATAGAAAATATAAGAACCGGCGGCAGCGTGAAGAAGCTTCGTGTATACTGTCCCGAGATAGTCTCAGTCTGGGTTGACGGCTTAACATTTCCGTTCGCATCGGTCTGAAACGTCGTGTTTCGGTTGTAGGACCAGTTGACATGCCATGACAGGTTTATCACGGCGCCCGACCACAAGTTGCGCGATGTTTTCAGATCGAGAGTGTTCCCGTTTGTGAAGTTGTCTGTTATACTGGCGTTTGCTGCTCGGCGACCCGGCATAACTGAAAAGCCGAAGAACGGGAAGCCACTTTTCCTGTAAAACGTCGGGACCGCGTAGGGATCCGAGATCAGGCCGAGCTGGTACAACTGAGACGGTCCCAATTCCGGGTTGCTTTCTTGTATGAACGGGATCCTGAAGAAATTACCCATGCCGGGACGCATGGTCGGCAGGCCTCCGTTTTGAGCACTGTTCGCCGATGAGAATGTGAGTGAGATGTTATCGAAATCAAGGAATGGAACCTTGATCAGAACATTGAGTACTTTGCCGATCGGGCTGCTGCCACCCGAGGATTGAGAAGTGTCCGATGGTGTTTCAAATTCTGCGCGACCTCGCCTCCGTTCAGTCGGTACGCTTCGAGGCGACTCTACTGGAGCCGGAGCATTTGCAGCCGTCAACGCAAACCACGGATCGGTCAGCGCCTTCAATCGAAGAGTCCCACCGAGTTGAAGCGACGAGTTGAAGCCCGCCGCTTTTCCCAATGAGCCTTGCTGAATCGAATTCACCCAGCTGTAGGCGGAGCTGTAGCTTGATTGAAGATTGACAAACTGGTCCAGGTTAAACGGAAGATGCGGCTGTGTCGTTATAGAAAAATTCTCAGAGAAATTATAGTCCTGCCCGAAGTTGATCAGTCCGCCGTTCAGGAGTATCTGCCTGAACACGTATGAGTCGGAGCGTGGGAAGAATGTCCCCTTTGCGGTGTCGGCATCGAGATATAACAATGTGCTACTGACGCTAAATCGGTAGTCCACGGTCGGATTCAAAATACCGTTGTTTGTTAATTTCCAGTTAATTGAGCCTGAGCGTTGTGTCGTGAAATTTGGAGTTACCACCGGCCTTGTCTGCGTCCATAAATCCTGCACAGACAGGCTCCTCGATGCGGCCATGGAGAAGCTCATGGAGTTCGGGAGATACCTTATCTGAAAAGCGTCGTTCGTGGTAAACGGACCCTTTTGCTTCGACGGGAACGGAGTATAAAATGCCATCGGGTCGAACTGCACCGAGTAAGCAGCGTTATAGTTCCATGCCCATTGAGAAGCGGTCTTTATCTGGGGATTCCTCGACTTCGACCCTGACCAGTTGAATCCCATGGTAATGTTGTCGAGTATGTCGCGTATGTACCACTTGTTTGTCGGGAACACGATTCTCATCGTCGGTATCGCCCACTGGTCTGTAACCGTCAGAACCTGGGAGCTTACCAGCAGACTGTCTGCCTGCGTCGCGGCGGAGTCCGCCGGCATCCCTTTTTGTATTAGGTAAGCTCTGCGTTTCGAGACGGCTTCGGAAACAAGTATGTCGCTGTTCGGCAGGTAGAGCGGGTTTGAGAAACTCTCGGTGTGACTGTAAGTGAACGGGATACTGGTACCTGTCCATTCACGGGGAAACAACTTGTCGAAGGAGAATGAAGCATTAATTCCCCAGTTTCTTGTAGTATTTAAGTTTCCGAACTGTGTCGTAAGCCCGTGGAAATAAGGATTTACCGTCGAATAATTGAATGCGATTGATCCGACATCTGCCAGTTGGAGTGTACTGTTGAACTGATATGCCCAGCCAGGAGTATTGTTGGCGTTGGTTACGCGCAGAGCATCGACCCATACGCTGCCGTAGAGCGGTAAAGGAGTTCCAACATTCTTGGGATTTACAATACCCATTTGAAAATACGAGACGCTTTGCAGCGACGGGTTGCCCAAGATCCAGTATGTGGCACCGGGGATGCCGTTGTGTGCCTGGACAGGCGCTACGTAAGCATTAGAGGAGTCACGGGCTTGTTTAATCGCCGTGAGATTCGCGAACACAATAGGCATATCCTGCCAGCCTGACTTGATGGGCTGCTCATACTGATAATAGTTCATGGAGTCGCTGCCGAACCTGATGAAGAATGCCGCATCATAATTGGCTGAGTCTACATAATTGAATCTCGGATCTCCATGGACGTAGACTTTCATCTCTCTATAATTGAAAAGGTTCAAACCTTGTGGAACGGTCTTGTAAACGTATCGAGAACTACCGTCGCGGAGTCCGTTCAAAATGAGATCAAGAGAATGTTCATTAAGCCTCACAGGTCCGTTAGGATTTGAATTGTCAATGGGTGCAAGGGCCGCGACCGGCGGATTGTAACCGGGAGTATCGAAAACGCTGACAGTCGAAACCTGCATCGTGCTGTCGAGTGGGTTTGGCGGTCTCCAGTAATTTCCGACAAGATTTATTTGGGCCACCCTCAACATCATCGGTCCAGTCATCCCATCAAACCACACTCTTATGAATTGAACATTCGATAAGCTTGGACTGCCAACTGTGCGCTGATAGTCCTGAAGCGGGATCAGATACTGGTACCAACCTTTACTCCCGCCACCGGCGATAAAGGGATTGTTGGTAGTGTCGAGTTTGACTTCATACTCATAGTAGCTGTTTGTCGTCTGCAGAGTTCCCGTGTGGAGCAGGTCTTCCGTGTCAGGGAGTTTCCCATACGGAGACTGAGCATTCCCTTCGGTTCCGTTGATCCTGAGGTATGAACTGTCAGCCGCGTTAGCGGTTGAGAACTCGTAATCGTCTCCATCCGGATCATAGGTGGTATTGTCGGGGCACCACGGTCTGTCGGCGTCGTTAACAATCCAGTTGAGATATTTCTGCTCCCATGCGTCGTTGTGTCCGTCGATACCGTAGTCGAGTGAATCGCTGATAAGCGTGCCGTTTCCCAACGGGTCCTCTGTGTGCAACTGCCTATCGCCTATGACATCTTCACTCACCTGGCCGAGGTCGATGTGCATCTTTCCTCCATAGCCGGAATCGATCTGCATCCAGATTTCAATATAGCTTATGTTCTGGGTGGCAAGATCGGTGGAGCTGGAGGAGAGCAGCGTCATCATCCCTCCCCAGTTTTCCTGCGGATTTTCCCCCAGGGTCGTCCTGGGGTTATGGGTTCGATTGAATTGCCCGCGTACTGTCGGCAGGAAACCGATGTTCATGATTTGTTGATCCTGTTGGTCGGACTGTTGCGGCTGGTTCGGCCAAATCTCCTGGGGGGCAACTCCGCTCGGTGTGATGTTAAACCAGTATGCCCATCCTCTGAAATTGTTTCTTACTTCATCAGGGAAACTGGCGGTATCCAGAACCGAGCGCTGTAACGAATCTAAAATGGAGACTGCGGGAGGACTTGCCATGGTCCAATTGCTGAAAGTTATCGGAAGCGGGATGGATCTCTTTGCGCCCTCAAAATCGTCGATGAAGGCGATCCCCTGGTTATTGTCGTCGGGTATTGGACTGGTTTGGGTGTTCGGATTTGGCAATACGTATGCTGCTTCACCATGAACGGTCAGGATCGATGGTGCACTCGTGCTCAAAAGTGGAAGGGCGTCAATTGCCTTGGTCAAGAACGGAAGATTTAGAGATGTTCCTCCGTCGATACCGAGAATCGTGTTGCTAAACGGCTCTTCGCCCAAACGCACGTGGTTGTTCGGGGAGTTCTGGGAATAACTCATCATCGTCAGGCCGATCCCTGTCTGGTCGTTTATCTTGTAATCTGCCCTCGCGCCGACGAGAGACTTCGAGGCAATTTGAAATATGTCGTTCGTTTGATACTGTATCTGGAGCTGGGCACTTGGAGTGAGGGCGGCCGGATCATTGATGGTGACTTCACCGGTCAGATAATCGACTGAATATTGGTCGGATTGGAGCGGCTGTCCGTTTAGAATTACCTTGACGCTTCCCTGAACGAGGTTGAACCCAAGTTGATAGCTAGAGCTCACGCTGCTGCTGTATTGTCCGGTTATAATGAACCTATCTTTTGAAGCATCATTCTGTGCCGCTTCATAGGTGGTATCATAGACGCTGTGATACGCAAATGAATCGGGGGTTGAGATGGTCTGGCCTAGAGCGCCGCTGATAGCGTTTGGATAGAATGCATCCACAAACGGGTGCAGGAAGGGAAATATGATCTCGCCGCTGAGCGGGTTCACGTCCACTCCGGGCATCCAGTTCATATCTCCCGTTGGCACGCCGCTGCCGCCAGGCCCGAACCTTGATATCCCCATTATCTCGTTGAGGTTTATTCCTTCGATGCTGTTCTGCGGCGATTGACCCGGCATCTGATAAGTCAGCTGCACATTCTTCAGTGAGCTTGAATCGAGGCTGATGCCGCCTGTGGCGTAAAAGTTCTTCAGCATCATATTCCACGCCTCGGTCTCAGACGGTATTAAGTTGGCTGGCCTCACGAGCTTCAGTACCAGCGGTACCGATGTGCTCGGGTTCAAATATGAAAAAGTCCCGTATGTGCTGTCTCCCTGGGTACTGTATGCAACGGCGACGATCTGGTCCGGGCTGAGACTCGTGTTCAGGGTGAGAACGCCGTTCTGGAGATCGATCGCATACTGCCCCTGGTCCAGCTTCTGGAAGTAGCCTGTCTCTGCCTGACCGGGGATTGTGGTTACTGTATTGTTGGTTACTCCGTTCTCAAGCGATCTATACTGGGTGGAGGAATCCTGCCCGTAAGAGTAAAGATTCATAACCGCGATACCCTTGCGCAGATTTGAGTTCGACATTGTCTGGGGCTGGGAGACATAGACCTCGATGTTCGTAATAGTAAGATTCGGGTAAGTTATGTTCCTCCCCATCGACTGCAGGAACAGAATGTATTCGGAAAGATAGCTTGTGTCTACGACAAAGTGATTTGTCGAATAGTTATAGGCGTGCAGAGAAATCGGCTGGCTTTGCGATCCACCGCTTATAGAGAGTGTTTTTCCTTGAGCCTTTTGTTGACTTGCAAGCGCTGTCAGAGTTACCGGCCCGAATTGCATTTGCGATTTTATTCCGAAAAGTGCCTGGCTTCCTCCGATAAACGAGTTTGGAGTCGACATCGAGACGTTGCCTGCTTCCACACTCTTCACTATCTCGTCATTATAACCGGTGTATTTTATGTGCAGCTGGTTTTCGTAATCGAACTGGTTCTGAGTATCCCAGTTCGCACCGATGCCGAGCTTGTCTCCCACGGTGCCGTTCACGTTTATCTGAACATCCTGGTTGAAGTTCGGTTGGTTGGTGACGTTGCCAAGCTGTGAGAGTGACTGGGCGTTGATCTTCTGGTTCTGCCATGCTCCGTGGATATCGACTGAGCCGGAAATCTTAAGGTTTATTCGGGGGGGTCCGAAAATGCTGAGCACCGGGTTGGAGGGGATAGGTATGCTGATGTTTGTGACGCCCTGCATGAAATTTCCGAGCTCATTTGCCTTGGTTCCCAAGGAGTATTCGTGCGCAAGGTCTCCCCAGGTGGACCTGACGTAGTGTTCCTCCGACAGCTTAATATATTCGTTGAGTGGTACTCTAAGCGGCATACGGATGTTGTTCCCGAGCAGAGTCTCGCGGATCAACATATATTTTCCGGTTGAATCGATGGCCGCGGTATGCTGCACGCTGTTGGAGTACAGGAACATCGGATAATGGTAGGGAGTGAATATCGGTGCCTGAAGATGATCCTGCCGCATACTTTGTAGCCATGCGGAGAGTTTTAATGTATCGAGCCCGAGCGTGTCGAGCATGGTTGTGTCAGCGTGAGCGGCGGTACTGTCAAACTTATTGAAAGTGGAAAGACTGTCCCTACCATTTAGCGCCGGTCCCTTGTTCAGGGGCATAGCGGTTTCTATCCCCGGGGTTGCCCTATGGGAGGTGTCGGCAATTGAGCCGGCAGTATGAGGTTTACTCGAAACGGGGTTAGTGTCTCTGACCGCTTCAGCTTTAACTGGCCTGGCGGTGCTGTCTGATCTTACAACGGCAGTTCCGCCCGGACCTTGGGGGAGCATACCGGCAGCGCCGGATGTGTCCATTTTAATCGGCACCGAAGTGTTCTTGGCGGTGTCCTGATTGTCGGTCCGTTCTCCTGAGAAGGGGATTGGTGTGCTGGGAGGTAGAAAAGATCTCTCTGAGGCGTCTATGAATAAAGGTGAATTTATCCCCTCCGCGGTCTCGTCTTCTGCCGGGTTCCCTGCTAATCCCTTGCCGGGACGCAACGAATGACGGGCAATATCCAATTCGAAAATTGCCCACGCTCCCGTACTAATCATTAAGGCAAGAATAGTCGGAAGCGCAACATGCCCTATGTGGTTCTTGAAATGCCTCACTATGCAGATTGCTTACGCGATACTCAGTCGACAGCTTTTTTGGCTAACACCTTAGCAATCTGTATAGATCACACTCCTTTATCTTCTGGCGGATTATTGGCTCGAAAAAATATCAAAGCATACAGTAAATATCAAGCAAGTAAAAAATATACCGCTGAGAAGGCTCACCCCTCTTATGTGCGAAAACGGGCCAATTTTAGCTTGAAAAGCCTGGTCTCGACGGAAAGGTAAGCACTGACTCGAATCGACTTGCCCGTGGTAATACGCGCCGATCGAGATGGAAAATACCGGAATTCCAGCCTAATCCTTGTATGCGAGGAAGAAGATTCTTCTGAACGGAAAGAGGATTTTTCCGTCGTTTCTGATCTCATATGCATCCCTGCAGTACTCGAGGATGTCTTTCTCGAATTCATTTCTTCTTTGCCCGTCAGGGAGTCTCTCGAGGTAAGGTCTCATGCCGGTTCCTTTATACCATTCAATCAGGTCAGAATGAGATGGGATGATGTGATAATAAATGGTTTCCCACGTCTCAAACCGGGACGAGATGTTGCTCAAGGTATCGTAATAGAACTCGACCGGATGGCGTGTCATTAAGTCTTCACACCCTGCCAAAGAGCTCGACCACCTCACTTTTCGCGCCACCTCGACAATAGCTCGCTGGATAGGAGAGTCCTGGTTTGCGGGGACTTGGACGGCGAGTGCACCTCCGGCATTTACAATCCCGAAAAGTCGGGGAACGAGGCTCGTATGGTTCTTCATCCATTGTAGTGCGGCATTTGAGAAAACAATGTCGTACTTACGCACAAACCCAAAGGTCATCGCATCTCCCACCATCCACTCAATGTCCGGCATATCATCTTTTGCCTTTCGTATCATTTCGGGCGATGAGTCCAGACCGAACAACTGAGTCCCTTTCCACTTTCGACGAAGGATTCGAGTGCTGTTACCCGGCCCGCAGCCTATGTCAATGACGGATTGTGGATCATCAATTTCAATTCGTGCCGCAAGGTCAATAGATGGCTGTGTTCGTTCACCCATGAATTTTAGATACTGATCAGGATTCCATGTCGGCATGTTTAAATCGATTTCCTTATTCGGTTTCTTCCAGAAGCTTCACCGCGTCATGAACACATTGAGAGCAAATTGTCTCAGGCATTTACTTTTCCAAAAACTCTTTATGACCTTCTTCCGTGTTCAGGTCTACGCCTCCCAGGAGTTCCCTGCAAATGATTGTTCCATGTTGCTCGCGGAAGCGTTCCGCAAACTTCCTGACTTCCCGGTAAGTTCGGCCCACAGAAGGTTTTTCCGATGCATCGACATTCCCGTGCACTGCACCTATGACCATGAAAGCTCCGGTAACGGCACCGCAGACCTCCTGCATTCGGGCCATACCCCCGCCGAATCCCGTTGCAATTTTCAGCGCGACCTTTTCATCGATTCCGTACAGTGGTGCAAGTGTGGAGAATACTGCTTGTGAACAAAGGAAACCTTTCGAGAATTTTTCTGCTGCTTGATCCTCAAGTCGCCCTTTTTCAATTCCGCCTGACATTTGTCAATCCTCCATTCACTACTTTCGAATTTGCCCCGTACCGTGTACCTTGTACTTGATGGTCGTCAATTCTGCCAGTCCCATCGGTCCACGCGCATGTAATTTCTGGGTACTGATTCCGATTTCGGCGCCAAGTCCGAACTCGAAACCATCCGTGAAACGCGTCGAGGCGTTTATGTATACGGCGGCAGAATCTATTTCCTGCAAAAACTTCTCGCCATTCCGTCGGTTCCCGGTTACGATCGAGTCAGAATGGTGGGAACCGTAGTGGTTGATGTGCTCGATTGCCTCATCGACGTTTTTCACTATCTTGATTCCAAGAACGAGATCTAGATACTCTCGATACCAATCATCCTCGGTCGCAGGCATCGCATCATCTATAATACTTAATGTTCCACTATCTCCCCGAAGCTCAACATTTGCCGACCTCAATCTCTCTGCAATCTTCGGCAGAAACGTCTTTGCGATCTTTTTGTGGACGAGGAGTTTCTCCGCTGCATTGCACACAGACGGTCTCTGCACTTTTGCGTTGAATACGATTTCCTCTGCTTCCTTCAGGTTTGCGGAGCTGTCTACGAACACATGACAGTTGCCCTCACCGTGAGCTATGACGGGGACACTGGATTTCTGCCGGATGTAGTCAATAAGCTTGTGACTGCCGCGAGGTATAATTACATCGAGGTAGCGGTCCTGCCTCAGCATTTCAGCGACTGCCTTGCGGTTCGGTGTGTTAAGAAATTCCACGGCCGAGGTCGGCAGCCCTACTTTGCTCAATGCTTCCTTGACTATTCCGACAAGTCTTGAATTGGTGCGGATTGCCTCCGATCCGCCGCGTAGCAAAGTGGTATTTCCCGCTTTCAGGCAAAGCGCGGTGGCGTCTATCGTCACATTCGGCCTCGCTTCATAAATGATTCCAACGGCGCCGATAGGCACTCGTATTTTCTCTATCAACAGACCGCTGGGTCTCTTCCTACGCTCCAGCACTTCGCCAACGGGATCCGGCAGGCCGATTACATCTTCGACGCCGGCAATCATTTGGGTGATTCGCTTTTCGCTCAGCGTCAGCCTGTCAAGAAGAATTTCTGAGAGTCCCGATCTTCTTGCAGCAGATAGATCTGCAGCGTTCGCTTTCGTTATTTGGTGACTCTCTGATTTGAGCTGCCGGGCGATCATTTTCAAGAGAGCGTTCTTCTTTGTCGTCGTCGCATTGCATAGCACCCGGCTCGCATTCCTTACACGGATGGCTCTTTTCTCTACGTCTATCATTTTGGCTAATCCATCAATTCACTTGTCCGGTAACCAGTCATTTCATTATTCCGCTTTCAATATTCTCACTACCGGATCTGGCTTATCAATACGAGGTCGTCACGATGTACCACCTCCGATCGAGTGTGTCTTCTGAGGATGGTCTCAATTTCGGTACTCTTTTTCCCTTTTATTTTTGCCAACTCAGAAGAGGAAAAACCGGCAATTCCCTTGCCGATCTCGTTACCTTCAATGTCAATTATTGAAATGACTTCGCGTGCCTCGAAGCTTCCGCCGACTCTCAGTACACCTGAAGGTAGAAGACTCTTGTTTCGTTTGGCGATGGCGGCTTTCGCTCCGTCGTCGATCACGATTTTTCCGGCCGTGTGGGAAACGAGACCGATCCATTCCTTTCTCTTCGAGAGCTTCTTAACAGCAGGCAGGAAGATGGTGCCGCGGAATTCTCCAGACAAAACATCGCTGATAGAAGTCGGGCTGCGACCGTTCGTTATGACCGTCGTAATTCCCGCACCCGCGCATCGTCTTGCTGCCTGTATTTTTGTTTTCATGCCGCCCGTGCTGAGCTCACTTCCGTTGCTCCTTGCGAACCGTTCAAGGCGCGAATTCACCTGTTCCACCACGCCGATCAATTCGGCGCTCGGGTTGCGGGAGGGATCGTCGGTGTACAAACCGTCCACGTCGCTCAGTATCACGAGCAAGTCTGCACCAATGAGCGTCGCCACCATTGCAGAGAGGTTGTCGTTGTCTCCGAGTCTGATCTCTTCGATTGCTACTGTGTCGTTTTCATTAATGATCGGAATGACGCCTTTCTCGAACAGAGAAGCGAATGTATTCCTCGCGTTGACATACCTGTCGCGTTTGGAGAAGTCGTCTTTGGTGAGGAGTATCTGGGCAATTGGGATTCTGAGCTTGCGGAACGAATGTACGTATGCTTCCATGAGCAGAGGTTGCCCAATGGCGGCAGTCGCCTGCTTATCGGGGATCGTTCGGGGCCGGGTTGATAGTTTCATCGCTGCCACGCCTGCTCCAATTGCGCCGGAGCTAACGAGGGCGATATTAGCGGACCTCGCAATCGCGGTTTGAATACTCCTTGCGAGCGAATCGATCCTCTCGGCATTTATGCCGTGGACTTTGTCAGCTAGGAGGTTCGTGCCGATTTTCACCACAACCGTGTTAATCCGGGGAACAAAGTCGTTGATTCTATGCATCGCTGCTCAGTCGTCCTTCGAGTTCGTGGCACACCCCGGGCGCCGGGAGCGAGTATCCGGTGATCGATATCAAGAACGAAGCCTTCCCGGAGCCGTTCAGTCTGATGAATGCCCGGTGTCGGCCATTTTCGACTTCGCAACTAATGTCGTTGAGAATTGAAGTGCCGTTTCTCCGCCACGATATGTTCTTCATGTCGATGATCAAATCAAAATCAAATCTCAATACTCTCTGAAAGGGATGGTGAGCCTTGACGGCAGCAAGTTAAAATGTGTGGAGTAATACCCGCGGTAGCGATCCTGCTGTAGCACTGGTGGTGTGAGTGAACAACATGGTTTGTGTTCTCGCTTCAGAAACATTTAGGAGGGCGCGTTGGACTGCCCTCCTAAGAAAAGATTCAATCGTGGACAGCTTTAGGTTTGGACACAAATCTCGCGGCACCTTCGTATACGCCGAACAGTACTGCGCTGTAGATCATCGTGCTGAGTAAGGAGTTACCGAAAAATGGAATTGCCAGGACAAAGCACTGGACAAGACCCTCTAAAGTCTTCGGATACATGGAGCCCGGAAGGAGCCATACGCCGAAATTTGTAATGACGAAGAAGATTACTGCGCCCGCAAGTGAAAGACCCAGTACCTTCCCGGCTGAGACTTTGTTGGAAAGCGCAAGACCGAGTGCAGTTATTAAGATAACGCTTCCGTAAACGAATGTCATTGAAGTGAGACCGTACATTCCTATCACGAGGTCGCTCAAAAAAAGCGCGGCGACCGGTACTGCGAACGCGTAACGCTTCTTTAAATATGCACCTGCAAAGAGGGCGATAGAAATTACCGGTGTAAAATTCGGGGCGTGTGGGATCAACCTCGAAAATGCTGCGAAGAGGATAAGAATGACCGCGAATAGTATATTCATTGTTGCCTCTGTTGTTTTTTCTTCCCAATACTGGTTTAACTTAATGATGCACCGACGTGAAATCAAGTATGCTTGCTCGTTTCGGACGTGTCGCGCGAGCTACGCGGTAGCATCTCACTTTGGTTCATCCTGGTTGAATTGAAAACTTACATCAAGCTGGTAGGTTCTCGAAGGCATTGGATACTGATCGATTATCTCGTATTTCTTGTTGAACAAGTCATTGACACTCAAAACAGGCATCACTTCGATCGATCCCATCGTGACCCTTGCACCTGCCGAGAGGCTGGCGAGCGTGTAAGGCGGCAACGACAAGCTATTGTCCGTCGTGTAATAACGCGTGCCTGCGTAAGTTACAACCGCTGTGAAATTCAGGATCCACGGCGATACGGTTGCCACGAGAGAGCTCTGCCCTTCGGGTATGTAGATCTGTTGTTTGTTGTAGGTCGTAGGATCGGCCGCATCCGAAACATCAAGTGATTTTCCGAAAGTGTAACTTCCTCTCAATGAAAAGAGCGGGTTGACGTTCAAACGTAGGCCGACTTCCACCCCCGTTGACAGAATCTTGTCGTAGTTTTCCGGAAGCCATAAGTATGTGTTTACCGGACGCCAGATAATGCCGTCCCGGATGTTGATATGGTAGTATGAAAAATCCAGCGCTGCCGCTGTCGGGATTAACCCGGTTGGAAGATCGAAAACGCCACCGAAGTCACACTCGACGGACTTCTCCGGTTTCAGACTTGTGTTTCCGGCACCGGCGTAATAGAGGTCGTTGAACGTCGGGACGCGAAATGCCGTGCCGAAACTTGCTCGCAGATGGAGCGGAAGCTTGCTAAACGGTTTTACGTTCAAACCAATTTTTGGATTGATCGAGTTTCCAAATTCGGAGTAAGCGTCGAACCTGAGTGCGACAAATGCCCGAGTTTCCAGATCCATCCCACTTCTATCATGGAACATGGTGCTTATGAAACCTCCAACCCTGTTTCTGCTTTTCACACCGGTCATTTGATCACTTTCTCCACGATCTATTTCCCCATCGATACCGGCAACAGCGGAAACCGGTGATCCGCTGTACGATAACTGGACCGCGGGCTGGAAGGAAAGTGTTTTGTAGTAATCATCCAATCCGTAGGATGGCTCAATATATCTCAAGTAAGAGTAGATTGCTCCCGCAGAAGCGGAGTATTCGAAGACACCGGCAGTGCCGGCGTTCTTCAAGATAGCTATGGTGCTGTTGTCGATCTCGCGAGCAGTTCCCAGGAATGAGGGATCTGTAACCATTCCAGGGGTCCCGCGGTTTGCGTCCACATTCTGGATCAAGAGAGAAGAGCTGCCGGCCCGGGAGGGCAAGGAGATTTTCAAAGACTGATTGTCCATCAGGTAGTCAGCGCCAACTCTTTGCATCGGCGTGTTGCCGCTGCTGTCTTGAAATGAAAAGCCGTAATTGTTTATGGCACGCCTTCGCTGCAGGTTCAGATCGATCCTAACGTCTCCCATGCCCTCGCTAATTTCGCCGCCGTACGACTGACTTCCGTACGATCCCATTCCTAGATCAACTCGGACCAGATTATCTCGTGGAATCCCGGTTCTAAAGCTCACCACGCCTCCGACGGCGTTCGCACCGTAAAGAGCAGATGCGTTACCCTGGGAGACCTCGATGGATGAAATATCGTTGGCAGGCACGAGAAACAAGTCGACCTCACCGTTTTGGATGTTGTTGAGTGAAACGCCGTCGAGTATGAACAGCGTTTGCTCGGCCGAAGTGCCTCGCAAGCTGATTGATTGAAGTTGCGCCGGTCCGTAATCTTTTACGAATAGTCCGCCGACTGTGGACAGCATACTTCCGACACTTCTGAATCCGTCGGCGCGAAGATCACTAACGTCGAGGCTGCTGACCCTGGAAGGCGCGTCCGCACGTGCTAAAGGTATGCGGGTGGCGGTTACAACCACCGCCGGCTGCTGGTACACTCTTGAGGTGTCAAGCTTCGGGGTGCCGATGAGAAGTAAAAGTAATAAGTACAAAGGGTCCTCCATCTAAAACAAAATAGCCCGCTGGGGGAAGCGGGCTCAAAAAGATTATCAGGTTTCGCTGAAACATGAAACCGAACTTGGCCTCTCCCTCGGAGGTGTTGGATTCTACATAGTCCCGGCAGGTCTCCTGGCTCCCGGCCAAATTCGCCCGTGCCTTCCCGTCGCGATTCTTGAGATTTCAATCGCGGCAGTGACCCAGGCTAACAAAAAAAGCCGAATACAGTTGCGGGGCAGCTCCCATTTTTGTTTCCGACACGGTGCTATGAGTCGGGATGGGATTCCCTTTTGATCGGTGCCGTCATGAGATTCAAACTTCCAGCGAATTAACTCCTTCGGTTGTATCCATTCGGCTCCGAAACCGAAACTTCAGTTATATGAAAGAACCTTTGAAAATTTATGTAATAGCCGTGAGTGAAGCAAGATGGGTTGCGACTTTCAATCATATTGATGGGTATGGAAATCGAAGGATAAAGAGTCGCGGGCAAAAGGTCGGGCGATCCCGAAAGCGGAAGCTGCCTGATTGACGGAAGAAGTTAGGAGATGTGTGGGGCATATCGTAAAGGTAAACGGTAGCAATACGCACTTTCCAATCAGTCTGTTGACGATGCGTTGGCCACAATGGTAATGTACCCTGAACAGATGTGTGGGGTGAGGAGCTACACGATCCTTTCCAGCGGAACCTGGAACAGCCTGATGTGATCGTCCGCTCTAAGGATCGCCTTGTTTGCCTCGTTGATTTCCTGAACAAGCCTGTCAAGTGATTCTTCTTTTTCGAAGGCGATCATAAAGACGGCGTTTGTGCCGGGGAAGCTGCGTGTGTCAAGGTGCGGATCTGTGCCATGGCCTTTTCCCTTGACATGTTCCCAGCGAGTGTAGTAGTCGATGTCTGCCTCTTGCAGCAGCTTCATCACTCGCGGCGACTCGACATCGTTGCAAACGAGGAATGTTATCTTCATGGCTTTCCTTTGCTAAACGGTAGAACACAGATTTTACGGACTGAACGGATTTTCACGGGATATTCTGTCTTTTCTTCCTGTCGTTTGTGAAGATCTTTCTCTTGAACTCAGCTTTCTTTCCAAAATTAAGGAGCAGTCCAACCTCTATATCCGTAGACCGCAAATAGTTCAGGAGTTGGGCTTCATGTTCTTCCCGAAGTCTCTCCGCAACTTTGAGTTCCGTTATGACTAAATCGTCGACGAGCAAGTCTGCAAAGTAATCGCCGACGATAATCCCTTTGTAAAAGACCTGAATGCTTTTTTCCTTTTCCACTCGCATGCCCATGTCCGTCATCTCTATATTCATGGCATTTCCGTAAACCTTTTCGAGGAATCCGCAACCAAGGTCGTTGTAAACTTTGTAGAATGCCTTGATTATTTTATCCGTGATATCTTCATGGATCATCTAACGATTCTCCGTGTAAACCCGCTTTATCCGGCTAATCCGTGTTCCTTGCTTTGTTTTCGAATCTTCCTCATGAATCCGAACAATCTTACTCTTCCTAAGTCATCGAGGATCGAATACACTACCGGGACGACGAACAGCGTCAGCAGCGTCGATGTTATCAGACCACCAATCACTGCCTGTCCCATCGGTGCACGAAACTCGCTTCCCTCGCTGACCGCGAATGCGACGGGTACCATTCCGAAGATCATGGCGAATGTCGTCATGAGAATCGGACGAAGCCTCGTGGCACCTGCGTTCACTAATGCTTCTGTCCTTTCCTGCCCGCGGTCGCGCAGAACGTTGGCGTAATCGACAAGCAGGATCCCGTTCTTCGTCACGAGCCCCATCAGCATGATTATACCGATCATCGACATCATGGACACCGCACTGCCGAATACGAGCAGACCCAGCACGGCTCCGATAAGCGACATCGGCAAGGCGAGCATGATTGCAAACGGATATGTGAAACTCTCGAACTGTGCCGCAAGCACGATGTAGACGAAGATGATCGCCAGTGCAAGCGACAGGAATATGTTCATGAACGAGTCAGATTGCATTTGTCCTTCACCGACCACGCCGACGTTGTAGCCCGCCGGCAACACGAGCTTACTCGTGCGGCTCTGTATATCTCCGAGCACTTCTCCCAGCAAGCGACCCGACAGGTTTGCGTCGACACGGATTTCTCGCTGCCTGTCGAACCTGTTGATCTGCGAGGGACCGGAACTCTGACGGATATTGGCTACGTAGCTCACAGGGACCAGCAAGGCTCCTCCGTTGCCCATTCCTTTGTTGCTCTTCACCGTGAGGTCGTTCACGTTCTCGAGAGATGTTCTGTCCGCTTTCCTCAACCTCACTCTCACGTCGTACTGCTCGTCGCCTTCCTGATATTTGGTTGCGACGTAACCGTCGACCATGGCTCTCGCGGTCGTAGCTATTTGAGCTACGTTGACGCCGAGATCGGAAGCTTTCTCCCTGTCTATTGTAATCCGTACTTCCGGTTTCGATGTCTCCAGACTGTTCTCGACATCCACCGCACCGCGTGTCGTGCGTACGATGTTTTCGACCTTGTCTGCGATCGCTTTCAGCTTGGTCATGTCGTCGCCGCGGACGCTGAGCGAAACAGGCTTCTGGCCGCCTCCCGGTCCGCCCTGGGTTGCATACGAAATGTAGGCTCCGGGAGTATTCCTCAACGCCGCACGGAGGTAATTCATTATCTGCCACACGCTGCGTTTGCGTTCGTTCTTCTTGACCAACTTAACGAGTATGTTGCCCGTTGTTACCGGATCGTTTCCTGATCCGATCGTGAGCAATGTCGTCTTGATTTCCGGCTGTCTCTCGAGGATAGTTTCGATATGCGAACTAATTGCGGCGGTCTGTGCAAGCGAGCTCCCCGGTGCTGCGTGGATCCCGATGTTGAATTGACTTTCATCGGTATCTGGGAAGAATGAGGTACCTAACAGTCCCATCAGGAAAAAGCTGGACACGAATATGGCCAGCGATCCGGATATCACGGTCTTTCGATGATGGAGCGACCACGATATTGCCTTCCTGTATTTCTGACTCAATATCTGAAAGAAATTATTGAAGTAATAAAGTGCGCGACGCAGGATTGAGCCTCTGTTCTCAAGTCTCTCCTGTTCCTCGCTGAGCCATCTTGAAGATAGCATTGGCGTGAGCGTGAATGCGACGAACAGTGAAACGAGAACTGCAGCCGAAACTGTAATGCCGAATTGGTAGAAAAATCTTCCGACGAGTCCGGGCGTAAACGCTATCGGTACGAAGACAGCCACGATAGTAAATGTGGTTGCCATTACCGCAAGCCCGATTTCCGCGGTTGCCGCCTTTGCTGCCTCCATCGGAGTCTCGCCCTGCTGCATATGCCGGTAGATATTCTCTATCACCACGATCGCATCATCGATCAGGAGTCCCACGGCGAGTGAAAGCGCAAGCAGCGTGACCATGTTCAGCGTGAAGTTGAGAGCGTACATTATGAAAAAGCTTGTAATGATGGACGTGGGGAGCGCGATCGCGCTGATGATTGTCGAGCGTGCGTTTGCGAGGAATAAGAATACGACAATAATGGCAAGGAGACCGCCATAGAAAATGTCGAACAGAACATCGTTGACCTCTTGAACTATAAATGTGCTGTTGTCCTGTGCTATGGTGATCTTGAGATCCGGTGGTATCTCCTTCTCAAGTTCGGAAATCTGTTTTTGAATTCCTTCAGCTACGCGAACGGTGTTACTGCCGGACTGCTTAAGTATGCTCAGTCCAACGGCGCTCTTTCCATTCACGCGTGTAAGGCTTATCTGCTCCTTCACTCCGTCAACCACTTGAGCGACATCCGAGAGATAGACCGGCTTTCCTCCCGGCGTTGCCACGATCACTTTGTTGAAGTCGTTGACGTTTGTGTACTTCCCCATAGTCCTGAGCAGAACCTGCCGCGGGCCCTGGATTAGGTTTCCGGCCGGGACTTCCACGTTCGATGACGCCACGGCCTGAATCACATCGTCGATGGACAGTCCGTATGCCTTGAGTTTGGTTGCATCGACAGAGATCTGGATTTCTCTTTCAGCACCTCCGACCAGGTCTACGCGACCAACTCCCGGTACATTCTCGAGCCGCTTCTTGATGACATTTTTGGTGTAGGTCGTAATCTCTTTGTCGGATCGAGGTCCTGATACGGTCATGGTGAACATCGGTTCGCTTGCAGGATCGATTCGCTGGATGACAGGCTCTTCAAGATCGGTAGGGAGGTCTGCCCGAACGGCTGCAATCTTCTCGCGCACTTCCTGCGCTGCCTGGCGTCCGTCGACCTCCAGCTTGAACTGGATTATAACGAACGAGACCCCTTCGCGGGAGATAGACGTTATGTGTTCGATTCCGCCGATTGTGTTGACGGCATCCTCGATTTTCTTGGTGACGTCGGTCTCCATCTGTTCTGGACCGGCGCCGGGGAGGACGCTCGTGATGACTACATAAGGGAAATCAACGTCGGGCCATTGGTCGATGTTGAGTTTCGACAGTGAGAAAAGCCCGAGCACGATAAGTGCAAGGATCATCATCGTTGCAAATACGGGTCGTTCTATGGATGTGTCGGCTAGTTTCATGTCACTTTACTTTCCGGGTTCCGTAAGAGATCTTTTGTTCCCCGACCTGGAAACCCATGGGCCTCTTCTGCTTCGCTGGGGGAGTGAGTATCTGCCGTATCGCTTGAAAGACAACTTTGAACTGATCATCATATTTCTTCTCCAGTTCATCAAGCCTACGCGCAAGCTCAGCGTTTGAGGTAAGCATCTGTCTCATGCGGATAAAAGTGCGCATGATTGCGATATTGACCTGGACTGCACGCTCACTTTTGAGGACGCTTGAGAGCATGAGTATTCCATGCTCCGTGAAGGCAAAGGGGCGGTACTTGATATGCTCCCCTCTTTTTAAGGTCACAAATTGTGACCTTAAACCACTGCCGGCAACATGTCTCGACCACACTCTGGCTTCCTCCATGCTGAGCTGGAACATGAAGTCTTCCGGGAAGCGGTCAATATTTCTTTTCACCGCTTGATTTAGGGCCTTGACCGACACTCCATAAAGCGAAGCCAAATCTCGATCCAGCATGACCTTCTGTCCACGGATTAGCAGTATCGAAGCTTCAATTCTTTCGACAGGGAGCAATGAATTTTGGTTTGTCAATTCACATTCTCCTTCGCGCCTTGCAGTCTCATTTCTCTTTGTCGGCTATGCTTACATAGCCGCTGTCGCGGGCGGTCGTTGCACCGGTAGTCACCACCGTGTCGCCTTCAGCCAGGCCGGATAGAATCTCCGCGCTTTTTCCATCGGTTATGCCGACCTGAACCGGAACCGAGTACGATCGTCCGTATCGAACCCGAAAGACGCGGCTTACCACGCCGTCGCTGACAATAGCTGCGTTCGGGACAACGAGATTTCTTGAATCGGAGCCCTGCGGTACGTTGACCCGGCAGAACATCCCGGGTCTGAACCAATTATCACGAGTATTGCTGAAGAGCGCCTTGATCTGAAATGTGCGTGAATGAATGTCTGCCGATTTCGAGACTTGAATAACGTTCCCATTCACTGTCAATTCAGGCTTGGCTTCTGAAAACACGGCCACTGCCTTCCCGACGGAGAGAATTCCCAGATCAGTCTCATTGACATCGAAATCTACTTTCATCCTTCCTATTCTCGCCACGGTGATAAGGACGTTGCCCGGCACAGTCAAATCTCCCATGCTGACATTCACTGCGGTCACCACCCCCGGAATCGGCGTTGTCAAATCGACTGCGCTCTTTGCCGCATCGAAGTTGGCCTTCGCTACTTCGTAAGCGGTCTGCGCACCATCCAGTGACTGCTGCGATATCGCGCCTTCATGGTACAGTGCTTTCATTCGCTCATACGTCTTCTCGGCATTCGTGAATCCGGCCTGCGCCTGGTAGTACTGCGATGTAGCACCGCTCTTGTCGAGTTCTACCAGGACCTGTCCTGCTTTTACCTCATCGCCGACTTTGACGTTGAGTTGTGTGATGCGCTCCGAGATCTTCGCCACGATGTTCGCCTGCTCCTCACCCTCGAGGGTACCTGAGAACTGCCTGATCACGGAAAAACTCCCTCTTCGGGCAGTGGCGATCTCGACCGGAATCGACGAGTATGAGAGATCAGCAGTCTGCTTTTTTGCATTCGGTGATTTGCCGCAGCCGGCCAGAAGTGTTGATGCGAGGAATATTCCCGTCAGCATTTTATTTAAATGATACTGTTGTCTTGCCAAAGTCAACCTCCTGTCATTCTTGATTTACCGCAAAGGCGTAGAGACGCGAAGAAGAACAATACAATTATCAAAGATTGCGCCCCTGGCTGCCCGGTCTACGACTCTGACGACTCGCAGACTCGTAGAGTAGGCAAGTTTGTGTCTCTACGGTGTTCTTCCGGGAACTTTCTTTCCGGCGGGCGGTCATCTTATTCTCCCGACGGCATAATCCCAGTCAGCCCTCGCGACCAGGTAGTCATAGGTTGCCTGGGCATAGTTTGTCTGTGCAAGTGTCATCGCCACTTGAGCATCGAGAAGTTCAAGTTGCGTTCCGACTCCGCTCTTGAATCGAGTCTCCGCAATCGAGACTGCACGCTTAGCTTGCTCGATGTTTTTTTCCTGGCCCTTTATGCGCCTCTCCGCTTCGTCCATTTTGAGACGGGCTGATTGCACCTGGATGGCGACACCTTCGGCAGCCTTCAATCGGGTATACTGGACCTTTCTGAGCTCGACACGCGCCTCTTCGACTCGCGCCGGGGTTCGGAGGCCGTCAAAGATGTTCCATGACAGAGTCACACCGACATTCACTATCTTCGCCCAGAGGTAATTGCCGAATTGGAACGTGTTGTCCTGGGACTGCCATTGGTACGATCCGAAAGCATAGAGAGAAGGAAAGTATCCTGATGATTCAATGCTTATGTTCTTATCGAGCATCGATTCCTGGAATTCGAGTTGCTGCAGCGCTGGGTTTGTCCTCAAGGCCTCCCGCATCCCTTCATCCAGCGTCGCCTTCGGGACTTCGGAAAATGCAAAGTCTCCTTGAATCACCACACTGCTATCGAGCGGGACGGAAAGAAGACTCTTGAGCCCGTTCACCGCCAGGACCAAATTGTTCTCTGAAGAGATCAAAGATGGTTCGGTGTTTGCTACCTGAACTTCCGCTCTGAGAAGATCAAACTCTGCTGCCTGACCATGGTCGTAGAGAGATTTCACGTTTTCGTAATTTGCTTTCACGACGTCGAGACCCTGACGGTTTGCTTCGACCAACTTCTGCATCAGGAGCACAGCATAGAACGCCTTCTTTACCTGCAGTACCACAGTCTGCCGCGTCGCTTCGTAGCCTGCGTTCGTGAGATCTCTGTACGTGTTCGCAATGTCGAGGGCGACTCCAACCTGTCGGCTGTAAAGAGCTTGGGTCAGAGTGAGACCGCCCTGGTAAGAGTTGTTGGACCCGATGGCAAAAGAGATCGTCGAGCTGGTAGGATTGAATGGCGGCGTGTTCGCCGGGAGAAAAATTACCGGTAGCTCCACGTTGCGCATGTACTGTGCTGAAGCCGAGAGTTGGGGAAATGCACCGGACCTTGCCTCCGCTATTTGCGCGTCGGCCTTGTAGCGATCCTGATTCGCGATGAGAATATCCCGGTTCTGAGAGAGGGCAATGTCTATCGCTTTGTCGAGAGTCAAAACGGCTTTCGATGAGTTCTGCGGAAACGCGGTGCTCGAAATGAAAACGGAGAGGACCAGACCTACTACCGGTAGACGACACTTCTCATACTTTCTTCTCATAGTTAGCACGACCTGACATTTGAGACAGTTTGATTACCTGTCGAACTCAATTAGGGACTTAGGCCAGCACCGACTTTGGTCGGTATCTTCCAGATTTAATTTGACTTTTTAGCCGCCCTGAAAATTAGAATTAACGGTTAGGACTACGGAAGCACTAAGCTGAGGTTACAACCGAAAGATAAAATAGATAGACGGGCAGCGATATTCAACCCAGCGATTGCAGCAGGGGATGTTCAAGTACATTGAATTAATAAAAGTCGGATTCTCGATCTTACACACCGGGGCCTTCCCGCTACCGGAACCGCTCCGACCGGCAAACTCGCCAATCGATGTCCTTCTCCCGTTGACGAGCCTGATCAAGAAGCTGCGCAGAATTTCGGATTCATCTTGCAGTTGCCAGCCTTTTGAAATAAGTTAATCAAGTGGTTTCGGTAAATGTTCAATCATGGTTCGGAATTTTTACGAACCAGAGCTTCGGAACGGAGAAGATGAAAGAATGAAAACTTTAGGTCTCATCGGTGGTACAAGCTGGGTTTCCACTGTCGATTATTACCGGATCATAAACCGTGAGATAAACAACCGGCTCGGTGGACTTGACTCGGCAAAGATACTTTTGTATTCGGTCAACCAGCAAGAATTCAGGCCGGCAACGAAACCTGATGAGCTGCAGCAGTTTGGGGACTATCTATCTGACATCGCGAGACGGCTCGAAGCTGCCGGAGCCGAAGGTCTTATTCTCTGTGCGAATACACCTCATATGGCCGCTGATCTTTTACAAAAGAATATCAACATACCTCTTATCCACATCGCCGACGTGACTGCAGAAGCAGTTCTGAAACACAAGATCAAGAAGGTCGGCCTCCTCGGCACGAAGATGACCATGGAACAGACATTTTACAGGGGGCGGCTGTCGAAATTCGGAATCACCACTCTTGTACCTGAAGAAACTGAGCGCGAATATATTCACCGTACCATCATGGCCGAGCTGGAGAAAGCGATACTCAAGGACGAAACCAGAAAGAAGTACGTCGAGATTATCGACGGCCTTGTGAAGAAGGGAGCAGAGGGAATTATCCTCGGCTGCACGGAGATTCCGCTATTGATCAAACAATCCGATACTGCCATTCCTGTGTTTGACACGACGGAGATCCATGCCATGGCCGCGGTGGAGTTCGCTTTGTCTAATTGAACCTTAATGGGTCACATTGTATGTTTCTAAGTGATTCGCTCATTTAGAGATGAGGAAGCCGAAAAGATATTCCACCGGATCTTTTCAAGAAAATTGCCGAGTGAGATCCAAAGGGTGGCGTTGAGAAAACTGAGGATGTTGAATAGGGCGATAACGTTGAATGACATGCGCGTTCCGCCCGCAAACAGGCTATAAGCCCTGAGAGGTGAAAGGGATGGTCAACACAGCATCCGAATCAACGACAGATGGAGGATTTGTTTTAAGTGGCTAGACGGCGATGCCTATAACGTTGAGATTGTGGATTATCATTGAGGAGTAATTTATGCGGACAAAGAAAATTGAAGCTATACATCCCGGCGAGATTCTTCTAGAGAAATTTCTCAGGCCGATGGGCTTGAGCCAGAACAGAATTGCGATTGACATGGCTGTTCCACCTCGGCGAATCAATGAGATCGTGCTTGGCAAGCGGGGGATCACAGCAGATACCGCTCTCCGCCTGGCGAGATACTTTGGGAATTCACAGCAGTTCTGGTTAGGTCTACAGATAGACTACGACCTCGATATCGAAGAAGAACGCCTCTCCAGCCGGTTAAGACGCGAGGTGCGAGTGAGAGCGAAAGCAGTCTGAAGATCATTTCCCGGGCTATTGACCGGCTTCTGGTTCACCCTTTTCTTTATCATTCCTCGTCAGGTGATTGAACTTCTCGTCGAAATGCTGGTTGAACCAGGCATCGATGATTGACCTCTTGAACCGCCACTCTTTTCCAAGTTTCGCCGCCGGAATTCTCTTCTCCTGTGCCCACGTATAAATTGTCTGCGGCTTGACCTTCAAGTAAGCCGCGACTTCCTCGATTGTCATAATCTCGTCGTCAGGCATACTACCTCACCACCTTGGTCGAATCCGGAAATAGCTCCGGATGCAGATCCGGTTCGACTGACACTTTGGAGTCGCCGGGCGGGCTAGACAGCTGCTGAATTGAATAGACAACCGCAGTGTAGAAATTTCCCTTGTACTTTTTGAACAGGGCATAGCCGGCAGTCTTCTCAGCGAGAAAGGGCTGGAGATTCCATGCGAGCTGAATGCCGACGAACGCGAGGATGATGACCCAGAACCTGAACACCACTACGCCGGTTCTCGGATAAACATTCTTTTGTTCGCATGAATACTTCAACGCATCGAGAACGGTTTTCATTCCGAAAATTCCTGCCACTGAAAAGATGGCGATGTGGAGGAGCTGGAGGAAGTAGTAGTTACCGCCTGTCAGGACGAAGAGCACTGCAATTGGTGCGAACGAAACCATGATGGCACCTGTCAGCACGTAGCCCGACAAAATGATGACCGTCATTTGTGAAAGCTTCATCGTCGAGCCAAGTATAAATTGTAGAACAAAGAATGCGGGGAAACAAATCAACAGCGACAATAAGAACATAAAGGGGACCTTGACGCCGGCAGATAAAGCTTGGAGAAAGCCGCTGTACGAACCCATGACGAGTCCGTAAGCAAACGTGAGCCCAATGAAAAGCAGTATCAATCTCCAGATGCGCCTCCATGAATTTGTCTCGTGCAGTACTTTCTCGAAGAAATCATCCTTGTTTTGAAGGACCGGGATAAGGCCCGCGAAATCCAACTTCTCGTTTGCCATAACACGACTCCTTTTGATTGAGACAATTTAGGGGTTTGCTGCCGTAATGTCAAGTTTATTCTTGTTTCTTACTGTTTCCCGTTGGTTGTATGTCTTTTGTTGTGCCAACATGAGCGAAATGGAGAGATTCTTCGGATCGCATATGCGATTGAATCCGGAAGGGAGTGATTGTCTCTGGATGTCCGCCACGGATTTTGCGACCACGGACATATAGAGGCATCATATTACATAATGGAAAGAATCACATCTGAGACCACGATCGAAGATTTGGTCACGATGCTTCCGGCGTCCGTAAGCTACCTAATGGAGAAAGGAATAAAGTGCATCGCGTGCGGAGAGCCGATCTGGGGGACACTTGAATCGGCTGCGAAAGAGAAGGGATTTGGCGAAGAAGAGATTCGGACATTCATCACCGAATTGAACATCCTGGTACACGGTCGAGCTGAAGGCGACCGTTAGAGACCGACGCTTCGTGCACCGAAGAAGCTCTGGAGGCGTCTCTCGAATTGTTGGGCCTGTCCGTTTCGCACGGACGGTGTTTGCTACACAGTTCTGACTTCGGACCGGATGCGATTTGGCGGCCCGGTGACTTCAAAATCGCGTTTCTATTTTCAGTTAGACGTTGTGCTTCTTCACGAACGTCCCATTGTCCAATTCCTCGAACGCCCGCTGAAGTTCTCCCTGGTGGTTCATGACTATCGGGCCGTACCATGCTATCGGTTCGCCGATCGGTCTCCCTGAGAACAGGAGGAACCTGACAGGTTCATCTGCTGTGGTAACGCTCACCGCTTCACCGTCGTCGAAAAGAATGAGGCTCTCGTTGTCGATTATCTGTTTCTTCTCGTCGTTCGTTTCTTCACTGCTTTCCACTTCGTACGAAAAAAGGTCTTTATCGCGGGTGAAGTATCCTTTGCCGTCGATAACATACGCGATCACGGTGTGGCCCTTTGTTGTCGGCAGATCGAAGCTCGCGTTTGCCGGCATCGTGACGTCGAGGTAAAGTGGCGTTATGACTATGTCGGTAACCGGACCCTTCACTCCTTCAACCTCTCCGGCGACCACCTTAATCGTCGTCCCGTTTTCTCTCGTAACGACAGGGAACTGACCGTTCTTCACTTCCTGGTAGCGCGGGTCCATCATCTTATGCGTCTTTGGAAGGTTCGCCCACAACTGGAACCCGTACATCTCTCCAATATCGTTTCCCTTCGGCATTTCCTGGTGAATGATTCCGCTGCCTGCGGTCATCCACTGTATGTCTCCGGCCGAGATATTTCCCTTATTTCCCATACTGTCGCCGTGTTCGACATCGCCTTTGAGCACATAAGTAATTGTCTCGATTCCGCGATGTGGGTGCCAGGGAAACCCCTTCAAATATTGCTCCGGGTTATTTGATCTGAAGTCGTCAAGCAGCAAAAACGGGTCGAACATCTTTACTTCGTGGAAGCCAAACGCGCGTTTCAAATGCACTCCGGCTCCTTCAAGTGTGGCTTTACTCTTGAATACTCTTTTTATTTTTCTGTAGTCAATTCCCCTCGTTTGGATGATTGACATGTTCTCCTCCTCTCTGTACGGATTGGATTCCGAGCGTGCAATTTAGATTCTTCAGCTTCAACAGGTTTTCAAAGGCGTTTGGTTCCAGCCTGATCTGTGACGAAGTGTAGCACGGCGCGGAAAGCGCTGCTGATCTCCAGCATCGACCGACAACCTGTAACCTCGCTGTTCAAATCTCCGTAGTCCTTTCTGAGGCTGCTGAATCCGCAGAAATGAATCTTGTTGAAGACAACGCTCCGGTTCGTACCATGAGGCGCTGCCAAGTTATCTGGAGGGACAGATCTAAAGCCGTTGTTCAGCTTAGTTCAAGCAACCGTCTCTGCAGACGCTGCTGACAATTCTGGTCAGCCATTATCGTCTAAAGTATGCCATCGCCCAATTTTAGCCTACTGCGATAGTTTGTGAAAGGAGTTCATTTTGGCGCTCGGAATCTCGCCGCATCATTACCGGGGTCACAGTTAGCCATGGTCACTAATGGCTCACCATCTCTGAGAAAGAGCAATAAAGAAGACGTGAAATTTCTTCTCGCACCTATCGGCGTGGCGGTCGGGATAGCGGTGTTCATTTACGTGAGCACGAGGATCGCGGCTGCACTTCGAATATCACAGTTACATCAATGGATCAGTTTCGTACCGGTATCTATTCTGGTTGGATTGGGAGTCATGCTGCTCGTCATATTCCTACCCGTTTTCATTAGCGGAATCTATTTCTTGAAAAGGAGAGGAGCCGTCGGTCAATCGGAGCGGCTGGTCGTGAACGGTGTGTACCAGTACGCGAGGAACCCGATGTATGTCGGCATCAGCGTGACGATCTGCGGCACCGGTTTACTAATTCTCAATACCGGAGTTCTGATCGCCGGGATCGCCTGGTTCGTCCTGAGCAGTGTCCAGTGTAAGCGCGAAGAGCGTGAATTGGAGAATCGCTTCGGAGATCAGTACCGAAGCTACAAGAATCAGGTGCCCATGTTCTTCCCGAAGGCGCGGTCAATTTTGCAAGCTGGTACACCGGGAATTTATCCTTCCGGGAATGCGGAAAAGAGTGTTGCTCTGTTGGAGAGAATCCGGATCGGAGAGGGCGACCAGTGGATCCTCGAGAGATCCGAGAACATCGACAATCCGATTATTCTTTACCTCCACGGTGGACCTGGAACTTCGCAGATGACCTCAAACCGAAGGAACACCCAACATCTGGAAAAGTATTTCACGGTTGTGAATTGGGATCAACGGGGAGCAGCTAAATCGTACAAGGCTATTAAAGAAGTCGGGAGAATGAACATCAACCAGTTCGTAGAGGACACAAGAGAATTGACCCGCTACCTCCTGAAGAAATTCCGAAAAGAGCGGCTTGTCCTGGTCGGCCATTCGTGAGGAAGCGTTATAGGTGCAGTGACGGCCGCCAGATATCCGGAGCTTTACTGCTGCTACGTTGGGATCGGGCAGGCGGTTAACATGGAACATGGCGAGGCCGTTTCCTATCAATGGACCCTTGAGCAAGCAAAAGATAGAGGTGACAGTAAAGTGGTCCGCGCGTTGAAGAAGATCGGACCGCCGCCTTACGATGGCGATTGGCAAAGAAAGACCATCACCGAGCGAAGCTGCCTCGCACGCATGGGCGGTGAATTCCACTCAAGCAAGAACGGGGTCCTCGGCTATGTGTTGCGCAATCTGATTTTCTCCCGTGAGTATAGCCTGATCGATCGGGTGAATTTCTTCAGAGGGATCCTTGGTTCCATGAAGTATCTCTGGCCGGAGCTGCTGAAAGCCGATCTCGCGAAAAGCGTACCGGAATTGAAGGTACCGGCGTTCTTCATGGAAGGAAGATTTGATTACGAGTGCCCGTCTAATCTTGCCGCCGAATATTTCGCACAGATGAAGGCCCCCTCGAAAGAGCTGATCTGGTTTGAAAAGTCTGCCCGCATGCCGAATGCAGAAGAAAGAGACTTGTTCAACTTGCTAATGGTGGAGAAAATATTGCCGACCGCTACAAATCAAAATTTTGATTAATTAAGGACATTGGCTCAATGAGGATATGAAAGAAGGAAGAAAGGAAAATGAATTCCGGGTTATCGGTAAAGCGAGTGGTAGTCTCAACACTCTTTGGCCTTGTGGCCGGGGCGGTCTGCGCGACCGGAGGACTTTCTATCCGGATTGTAAAATTGACACCTGTCGATTTGATGTGGGTATTTCTAAACAGGGGAGTAGTGATGGGTTTTGCTATCGGGATTTCGGCGCTCAGAGTGCATTGGGCATGGAACGGGGTTATCATGGGGCTGGTTGTCGGATCGATATTCTCCTATTCACTTTTCATGATGCACCCGGCTTCGGGAATACTGCCTATCGGGAATGCTCTTGCCAATGGAGTATCCGGACTAATTATCGAGTTTTTCACAACGGTAGTATTCAAGTCTCCCGGAAAAGCGTCGGCACCGCTCCGAGCAAGCGATGAAAGCATGAGGACCGAGGCAATTGCCTCCTGAGTATCGGTGACATAAAATAGGAGCTCCGCTTCCATAACAAGAATTCTGATAATAGGCGGCTACGGGTTCGCTGGTAAATTGATCGCGCGGCATTTGATGGAAGAGTCCGGGGTCGAAATCGTTATTGCCGCCCGGCACGTTGACAAAGCGAAAGCATTTGTCGATGACTTGAACTCTGAATTTGCCGGCAGTCGAGCCTCGGCCGTCCATGCTGACGCGGCAGAAGCAAAGAGCCTTCGCGACGCACTTGACGGCATAGACATCATGGTCGTGGCTGCGCCTACGACCAAGTATTCCGACATAGTTATTGAGACGGCACTGGATCATGGCACAGATTATCTTGACATTCAGGTCAGCGCCCGCAAACTTTCTTTGTTGAAATCTCTCTCGTCGGAAATTGAAGAGCGCGGTCTCTGCTTCATTACAGAAGCAGGTTTCCATCCCGGGTTACCATCTGCGATGGTAAGGTACGCCGCATTGTGGTTCGAGCGCTTCAAGACAGCCGAAGTTGCCGGTTACTTAAACATGGGCAAGAACCTGCCATTCACAGAGGCCGTCGATGAAGTCATGGAGATCTTCAAGAGCTATCAGACGCATACGTTTCGTGATGGAAAGTGGACGGAGCAAGGCGGCTTCAAGTCACACAAGGTGAATTTCGGTGGTGAGATCGGTGCGCGGAACTGTTACCCCATGTTCTTCGAGGAAATGAGAGATTTGCCTGCGATGTATCCGACACTTACCTGCACGGGGTTCTACATGTCCGGGACGAACTGGTTTGTCGACTGGCTTCTTACACCTGTCGTTCTAGTCGGATTGAAGGTAGCTCCGATCAAAGCTGTGAGACCGATGGGAAAATTACTTTGGTGGGGGTGGAGAACATTTTCGAGGCCGCCATGTCTCTGCCTTGTCAGAGTGGCGGCAACGGGGACCAGGGATGGCGGGACTCAGAGCATTATCGCGACTGTTTCACACCGGGATGGCTACGAGCTTACGGCAATTCCCGTCGTTGCAACGTTGCTCCAATATTTGGATGGCTCGGCAAGAAAGCCCGGCCTATGGATGATGGGGCACCTGGCTGAGCCTACCCGTTTATTCAACGACATGCGCAAAATGGGAGTGACGGTGACTGCTTCCATGAACAATAAGCAGGTAGACCGAGGTGATTAAGAGGAACAAGTCGCAACGAGCGGCTTGAGACCATGGTACACATCTTCCGAAATTCATTTGCCTACAATTGGGGAACCACACAAGAGGAGAGATCGTACGTATTTCCCTGTGACAAGTATTTATCAGATGTCAACGATACCATTTTCCGAGCAGTGTCGATTCAAGCTGATCGGTCCACGGTCTTCAGGTGGATCTGCCAGCTTCAGGTCGCACCATACAGCTATGACTGGCTTGACAATCGTGGGCAACTCAGTCCGCGGGAGCTCCAGCCGGGACTCGACAATCTCGTTGTGGGTCGGAAATTCATGGGAATCTTCGATCTCGCCGAATTCGAGCCGGACAAACAAATTACACTCGGCTTAAACGACTCAGCTTTCGAGCGCGTTTACGGAAAAGTGGTTACAAGCTATGTTATCAAAACGAATTCCGCATCTGAAACCCGGCTCGTTGTCAAGCTGCTTATCCGACGGACTGACTGTCTCCGTTATTCATGGATTGGCCCGCTTCTTCCCTGGGGAGATTTCATCATGATGCGGAAACAGCTTGTCACTCTGAAAGAGTTGTGCGAGCGCGAGTAACAATGTGACTGCCCAAGAGGAGGAAATCCAGGTTGCATTTATCTTGGTACACCGTGAATTAATGGATTAAGTAAATTGGCCGAAGCCCCAGTATCTGGAAGTGTCCTAATTTGAATCTCACTTCAAAAAAGTAAAGTAAATGAACCGCAATGATCGCAAGGATCGCGAAGTTCTGTATCGCTAAAAGATTCTTAGCATACCTTAGTGATCTTCGCGGTTTGAGGAAAACATAAATTAGGACACCACTCAGTATCTCGATCAAATTAGTAGATGTCAAATTAAAGAGAGGCAGACTGAATGCAGATCAAGAATATTCCTTTCGAAATAATCGGCATCGAGAACATCGAACCCGAAGAGCACACGGGAGTCACCGGAAAGGCACTCTGGAAAACGGCGAAGAGGGGTGATTTCAGGATAAGAATTGTGGAATACTCTCCGGGATATCTGGCCGATCACTGGTGTCAGAAAGGACACATTGTGTTTGTCCTGGATGGAGAGTTCGAATCGGAATTGAGTGATGGCAGGAAAGACACTCTTGCAAAAGGGATGTGTTACCTGGTATCGGATAACGCCGAGGCCCAGAGGTCATTTACAAAGATAGGAGCGAAACTCTTGATAGTCGATTGAGAGTCGGGGTGGAAATTCGGAGAGCGCCGAGCAGCGGCTCCTTGTGTACTGTGCACCGAAAGATAGATGAAGAATCTTCTGAATGGATCCGAAACATCCACTCCATCGGCTCGTAGGCTGTCGAGTAAACGCCTGAGCATCATTATGAACGCCGACATAACAACTCTATATCGCTCCGATTCCTACCGGATAGACGACTTCAGATGCAAATCCATAGCGGGCGAAGACTCTGATGTCGAGTACCAGACAGAATTCTCACTGGGTTTTACCCGGAAGGGCAATTACATCTATAACGTGTTCAGGAATTCCGTAGACGTTTATAACGGTCGAATAACTTTGAATAAGCCTGACCACGAACACACTGTCAACCACGTGTACCACATTCCGGATGAATGCACAAGCTTCGTGTTTTCCCCGGAATTTTACGAAGAAATGGTGGACCGGTACCCAAATCTCTCGACACGATTCTTCAAGGACGACGATGTCCAGCTCCTTGTTGTCGGATCGGACGCGTCGATGGATTTCCTTCATAACCGGGTTGTTCACGTTCTCAAGACGAAACAATATTCACGTTTGCTTATCGACTCGCTTGTTTACGAAATCCTGAATTCGACGCTTGGGAAGCTGGCAGATGGGGACTGTGGCACGAGTGTTCCATCTTCGCTGAAGAACCATCATTTGCAGACGGTGGAAAGGGCAAAGGAGTACATAGCCGCGAACTATGCAAGGGATCTCAGTCTCGGCGAGATAGCGGACAACTCCTATGTAAGCCCGTTCCACTTCAGCAGAGTCTTCAGAAGTTTCACTTCTTGCTCGCCCCACCGCTATCTTATGGACACACGGCTAAAGAACGCGGAGCTCATGATTCGGAACACGGCTGCTGCGATCACGGATATCTGTCGTACCTCTGGTTTTGAAAGCCTGGAATATTTCTCGGCGGCATTCAAAAAGAAGTACAAGATGTCTCCGTCGAAGCACCGCGGCAGAATCTAGCAAGAACAGATGACCGCCAGGACGCAGGGACGCTAAGTCCGTGACTGGAGTCTTTAAATACTCTTCGACTCGGCGTCGCTGCCTGTCCGGCAGGCAGGTTCGCGGTGAAGATCTTTTCCTGTTTAAGAATAGCAGGATTTCTTAAGTCCTGCCGTCTTCCTCTCCGTAATTTTACCTGACAAAAGAAAATTGTGGAGAAATGGAAATGAATACCAAAGAACTTATCAGCCGGGCAAACAACTTCTTCAACGGCGACGCTTCATACGGCGATGCCGCAATGAAAATCTTAGAAGGGGTTACTTCAGATGGGGCATTGAAGAATGCCGAAAAGAACACACACAGCGCTGCAGAACTGGTCGCGCATATCATCGGGTGGGAAGAGGTCTACTTGAAACGTGCGAAAGGAGATCCAACGGCGACGATTGATCAGGAGCTGTCGTTCGACTGGAAGAGAATCGACAAAAACGAAAAGACCGCGTGGCGCAGCCTGGTTACCGGATTCGAGACGAACCACAAGGAGCTTATCTCCATCCTCGAAGAGGATAGATATGACATGCAGGTGAAGGAGACCCTCTTGAACAGCATCATGGAACACGATATATACCATCTTGCCCAGATTGCATTCATAAAGAAGATGGTCTCGTCGAAGCATAACTTCGGGGGCATGATACACTTCTTGTAATCTCCAGGTGAGCATTCCTATTCGAATCAGGTACAGACTATAATGAAAGGAACATAGGGTGAATGCGTTGAAAAATGATCTGCCGGATGGTTTTGGTTCGGCGCTGCTGGCCGCAGGGCGATCAGCAGAGATTCCTGAAAGCGAAGATGTTTATGGCTGGCTTGTCGGAGGCTGGGAAATCGACGTCCTCCACTACCGCGGTGCTGATACATCCCCGCTGGGCTTAAAGGGTGAGGTTCACTTCGGTTGGGTGCTTGAAGGACGTGCAGTTCAGGACGTGTGGATCATGCCGCGTGTTTCGGAACGAACTCCGGCCACGGATAAGTTCAACGACATGTATGGAACCACTCTACGGGTATGGGACCCGACGATTAATGCGTGGCGAATAACATGGATTAATCCCGCCAGAGGTCACTACGAGCAGCAGATCGGCAGAAGGAGTGGTGACGATATTGTCCAGGTCGGGGCGCGTCCCGATGGAACGCCGACACGATGGATGTTTACGGAAATTACGGCCGCTTCATTTCACTGGACAGGTGAATCACTGATGACGGACGGGAAGACATGGAAACTTGAGGGGGAGTTTCGTGCAAGGCGGACGCGCTGATCGAGTCGACTTCCTTATCTAACTTTCTTTCCCCTGCCCAACCACAGGAGCGCATTGATTACCAGCTTATCCTGGATCTTGTTGGCAAATGTATGCGAAAGCACTTTGTCGCTTCCGTCGGCGTAATCGATAACGTTGTGACCCATGTTGAGGTAAATCATCTTGTAGTTCTTGTTTGTCCAGACCACCGGGTAATACCCGCTGTGCCAGATCTCGGAAGGTTTCGGTCCCGTTCCGAGCGGAAAGCTGGTCGAATCGATTGACAGGAGAATCTCGATGTTGGGATTCTTCCTCAGGTCATTCGACCACCTGTACCACTCATTCGGCGCTGAAGCAAATGTATCCGGTAATCCTATCGTCGCAGGATGGTTATGGACTTCCACTCGTAGGACCGCCGGGGTCGGACCCCATGTGTTGCTAACGTACGAACCCGAGCCAAGGAATACGTTATGATACCAGTTCCAGTTTTGCGGGTAGGCGGAAGGTGTAAGAGCGAAGGCCGAAAAATGAAAACCCATCCATCCGCCTCCTGCCTTCATGTATTTCTCAAATGCTTCTCTCTCAGATTTCACTTCCGGACGAGTATCAAGGAATATCACTGCCTGGTAGTTCGCGAGAAACCTGGCATTCAGGTTGCTCCAATTGTTGGTTGAATCGTAGACGAAGTTGTATTTCTTTGCAATTTTCGGAAACCACTCGTTTGCTTCGTGAACGAAGCTTATATGCGCCGGATCGTTCTTTCCGGTATAGAATGCAATTACATTGAATCTCTTATTGCTGCTTTGAGCACATACCGTAATTGCAGATGTTAGGATTATCATGACCGAGATGAGTGTCGTCAGTGATGTCATCTTATTTCGCATCGATTAATTTCCAGGTTTTAGATGATGGTGGTACAGGTTGTTACACCAGTTAGAGAGTAGTACGGGTCGATGAAGACTATGTTCAAAAGATTCCCCATGCGACCTTTGAAGTTGGAAACCCAAATCGGAATTGAGTGGAGGCTAAACGACTTCAGCACCTCTCTCTTTAAGCAGCTCGCGCAACACAGAGCGGTGGCAGTGCGATTCATCCTCGCAGTAGCAGCCGACCGAGAAATTTGTATGATGGGACAGTTCGGCAAGCAACTCAAGGGCGTGGACGTTTTCGGGCGTCGACATCTCCGACCGATACTTCCTGACGAACGCGGCCCACTCTGCAGGTGTGTCTGCAGACTGAGCGAACTTCACAGTCTCATTACTCGGTGCAAGGTTGGGGAACCACACGTCGTAGAAGTCTCGTGATGCAAACTCCGACTTCGGCACGCCGCGGGGCGGACGACGGACGGTTCCTATGCGCAGCCCTTCACCTTTCACGCGCGGACTGCCGAGACGAACGACGAGAATAGAAATAGTGTACGCTCTTCAGCCAAAGGTTATTCTACAGCGAGGAGACTTCTCACCGAGATATCTTCATCAACATCTTCCCAGTGAATTCCAATTCCCTTTCCAATTAACCGCCAGTTTCGGCGTTGCTCATCATTTGCATCCCGCAACCGGGGAAACCACTCCAGCGGGGCAGAGAGTTCCCTTCCATCCGCTAAAACGACTCTGAGCGCATCAGGAGAAAAGGATAAATCAATGATTCGCGATTCAACTTTTACTTCTATGGAATTCATGCCATCGCTCCTCCAGCAAAGCTTCGTTTTCTTGAACCAATCTTCTCAATTCTGAAATCTCGCTGCTGCGAAACCCATCTGACTCGGCTAACTGAATTGGGTTCAGCCAAAACTTGGCATAACGTTCCGCTTGCTCAATGTGGATATGAGCGGGTTCGCTGCCTTCGCGAGTGAAGAAGAAGAACCGGTATCCTTTTATTCGCAGCACGGTTGGCACAAAGAATTATACTATAAATTGCAGAGTTTTGAAAGTCTTGCTCCGGCTACGGGCATGTCTTTCAAACGACCAGCTTTGCTTCAAAAGTTATCGGTTCTATGCCGGATAAGAGTCCCAGGAATCATAGAATCTCTTGACGCGAATTCTGACTTCGGTATACCTCGTGGCGGACGGCGAACTATGCCAATGCGCAGCCCTTCACCTTTTGCTCGCGGACTGCCGAGACGAACAATGCGTAATGCCATGTCGCTTGCTCCCTATGTCCACTGTGCATCCTTGTAATGTTTCAAGATCAACTCATCCTTGGTGACCAATCTGCAGCCATTGATTGAAGCACAGGAGACGATTAAGCTGTCAAAAGGATCTCTGGTCCACGAAATCTTCATCGCCTCGGAGACAATTTCGCCCAGCCCACTTCTGCATCTCTTCAATCCAATCTCATCTTCAAGAGCCTGTATTATCGTGCGTGGCTTGACCGACAATCGTTTGATCTCATACAGGTACTGCAATTCCAATTCCACGATAGGCGAAAACTCAACGCCATTTGTCTCTATTGCATCGATTACCGAGGCGGGAAGCAAATCAAGATTGCCGGAATAGAGCCATACTACCACGTGTGTGTCGAGATGGATTATTTTCGCCATTCGGCCGACCAGTCAAGATGTACCAGGTCCTCTGGGTCACAGTTCATCACTTTTCGCCTTTTCAGGTTTTTCGTCTTGCCGTGGTTCTCTTCAGCAACGATTTTGATAATCTTACCTTTTCGGTTGATTTCTACAGGAATTCCCTTTTCTGCGACATCATCCAGTATCTTGTATATATTCTGGCGAAGCTTTGAAGGTGTCAATGTCATAACTATCTCCGGTGGATAATATATGCTCCCGACACGTACGTTTTCAAGTCCCATACGTACGTTCAGAAGTCCTTCGCCGGAACATATGCCCAAGGATTCAGACATCTTTGTCAATTTTTCGGTTGCAGTCTGTCATGAAACAAGATTAGATTTAGAACATGAATACAAATAGCGAAACGTCCCTCTGGAATGAAGATACAATGTATGCCGCCTTCATGAGGCGTGATATGTCATACGAAGGAATTTTTTTCGTCGGTGTGAAGACGACTGGAATTTTCTGTCGGCCCACCTGTCCGGCAAGAAGAGCTAAGAGAGAGAACATCGAGTTCTTTTCTTCAACAAAGGATGCCCTGCTCAACGGCTACAGGCCATGCAAGGTATGCAAACCGCTTGAGCAGCTCGGAGCCACACCCGTCTACATACAGAAACTGCTCGATCAGGTAACCGCAAACCCCTCGAAGAAGATCACGGACTACGATCTTGTCAAGATGAAAATCGAGCCGAACAAGGTGCGGCGCTGGTTCAAGACGAATCACGGTCTGAGCTTCCAGGGCTACCAGAGAATGCTGAGAATAAACGGCGCTCTTCGACTGATGAAGAGCGGCGGCGATGTCACCGAGGCAGCATTTGAAAACGGATACGACTCGCTGAGCGGCTTCTCCGATGCCTTCAAGAAAATCATGGGCACCAACCCGGCAAACGCAAAATTCGTCAACGTCATTTACATTCACAGGATCACGACTCCGCTCGGACCGATGTTTGTTTGCGCAACCGATGACGGAGTATGTCTTCTCGAATTCACTGATCGACGGATGAACCCTGTGGAGCTCCGAGACCTCCGTCGCCTTCTGAAGGCTAATTATGTCCATGGCACGAACCAGCACACCATGAATCTGGAAAAACAACTTGGAGAATATTTCGACGGCAAACGAAAATCGTTCGATATTCCGCTTGTCACGCCCGGTTCCGAATTTCAAAAATCTGTCTGGCGACAGCTTACTACGATACCTTACGGGAAAACAAGATCGTACGAGGAACAGGCGATTGCGATCGACAATCTCAAAGCAATAAGGGCAGTGGCGAGTGCAAACGGCGCAAACCGGATTTCCATCGTCATTCCATGCCACCGTGTGATCGGCAAGGACGGGAGCCTCACCGGATACGGCGGTGGGCTCTGGCGGAAGAAGTGGCTGCTGGATTTCGAGAGGAAGAACTCGTAGCAGCATCAAGGTTTGATTCTTCGGTTTATCTCACATACTTTTCTCAGGGATGAGAGAATGTTTGAGATATCTAATGATTGTTGCAGCCTTTTTCCCCCTTTCTGCGCTCCCCTCCAAAGCCCAGAACTTCTCGACTCCTGAAGAGGCGTACGCAAGTCTCTTCAATGATCTCCGATCGGCCGAGCAGCAGCATTCCGACCTCTGGGGCAAAAATATGTACGGTCCGGTTCTGCTCGTCAATCCACAGACGCGTGAAGTCTATTCGAATTTCCCCGACAGGTTCGGTGCGCTGAAGCCTGACGGTTCGATCTTCCGCGGACATCTGCCTGAAAATATCAACACGGCAAACACTGCACTTCAATGGAACGGAGTCGTCTGGGCGATGGTTATGCTGCCACTCCCTCGTTACGAAGGGGATCAGATAGACCTACTCGCTCATGAACTGTTCCATGTTCTGCAACCTTATCTCGGATTCCGTGGGTACAGTCCCGACAACAGTCAACTGGACGATAAAAACGGAAGGATCCTGCTGAGACTGGAGCTGGAGGCGTTGCGGAAGGCTCTCGAGTCGACATCAATTTCCGACATGAAGCAGCATCTTACCGATGCGATGGTGTTCAGAGAATACAGGTATTTCCTGTACCCCGATGCGAAGGTGACTGAGAACCTTCTTGAACTGAACGAAGGTCTGGCAGAATACACAGGCTTTATGGTGAGCGGCCGAAGCGGGAACGAAGCGATTTACCATTTCGAAGTGAGCATCAACGCCTTCGTACATTTTCCCACCTTTGTCAGGTCATTCGCATACGAAACGACGCCGATCTACGGCTACCTTCTTCAGCAGACTGACAAGTACTGGAACAAAGAGATTACACCGACAACCAACCTGACAGATTTTTTCATCAGGGAGTTCGGACTTACAATTCCATCCAACCTGTCTGCGGCAGAGCGTTCACTCGAAAACCAGTACGACGGCAAAAACATAAGAGCGGAAGAAACCAGCCGTCAAAACATTCGTGACCAGCAGATCGAAAAATACAGGAACGTTTTAGTGAACCTTCCCCATCTTGTAATTCGTTTCGAGCGGATGCACCTAGTGTTCGATCCCGCTGACGTTATTCCACTTGACGACAAAGGGAATGTTTATCCGACTATTCGTATTACGGACAACTGGGGAATACTCGATGTGCATGACGGCGGACTCCTGAGTCCCCGATGGGATCAGATCACCGTGAGCGCGCCGACAAATGCTGACGGAAGCGACATTAGCGGGAACGGATGGACCCTGAAGCTGAACCAGGGATACGCTGTCATCCAGGATTCAACTACAGGAAATTATAAGGTAGTAAAGCAGGGAACAGGAATTTGAGATGCAATACCGTGAGTTAGGCCGTACAGGCTGGAAAATATCGACAGTAAGTTTTGGCTCGTGGGCGATTGGCGGGACATGGGGAAATGTCGATGACAGAGAATCCATGGCCGCACTTCATCGTGCTCTCGATCTTGGAGTGAACTTCTTCGACACGGCAGATGTGTATGGAGACGGAAGAAGTGAGCGTTTGCTGGCACAGCTCAAGAAAGAACGCCATGAAGAATTCCATGTCGCCACGAAGGCCGGACGGAGACTTGATCCGCATACCGCCGCTGGTTATAACCGCCAGAACCTGGCTTCGTTCATTGAGCGAAGTCTTAAGAATCTCCAGAAGGACGCGATCGACTTGCTTCAGCTTCACTGCCCGCCGAGAGATGTGTATTATATGCCTGATGTCTTCGGGGTACTCGATGACCTTGTCAAAGATGGGAAGCTCCGCTATTACGGAGTAAGCGTCGAGAAAGTTGAGGAGGCGCTCAAAGCCATCGAATATCCGAGCGTTCAAACAGTCCAGATAATATTCAACATCTTCCGTCAGCGCCCTGCAGACCTTTTCTTCGCGGAAGCACAACGCAGGGAAGTGGGAATCCTCGCAAGAGTCCCGCTTTCATCCGGAATGCTGACGGGCAAGCTGAGCAAAGCCTCAACTTTCGCAGCCGATGATCACAGAAACTTCAACCGCCACGGTGAAGCGTTTAACCGTGGTGAAACTTTCTCCGGACTCGACTACGAGACTTCGCTGCAAGCGGTCGACTCGCTCCGTCCGCTTGTCCCCGCTGGCCAGACCATGGCACAGTTTGCACTTCGCTGGATACTGATGTTCCCTGCAGTCACCTGTGCGATACCGGGTGCAAAACGACCTGCACAGGTGGAAGAAAATGTAAAGGGGGTGGACTTGCCTGCGATTCCCGATCCCACAATGAAAAAGGTTCGCGAAGTTTATGACACGCAGGCGAGAGAGTATGTGCACCAGTATTGGTGAAAGCAATTCATCCGCAAATTTGGCCGGAGATAGCTTCTAATTGCGTTGTTTGTCCTCGCCTATTGATTTTGAAATTAGGGAACGGACGTCCCTGCACCGTCGCTTCATTCGAGGACTCTACCTTACCGGACAGATGCTTGCGATTACGGAAGTTGGGCAACCCGGGATGATACGGAGCGTTATCCCACGTCGCAATCAATTCTCTTCTTTATCCTGCCAGTGGTATGAATATTTTCTGTCATCCGAATCCGAATACGCACTAATGAACAGTTTACTTCCGTCTTTTGGCGTTACCATAGTGTTAAGATAAAACCCCGCTTTGAACAGCCTATATTCCCTGATCCAGTATCTATCGACTGCGTTGGAAGATTCAACCCACTTTAAAATCTCCACTCTCCACGTCCTGCTTTTCTTCTTATAGACTTCCAAGAGCCATTTGAAGTCCCTTCCAATCCAGGTAGTCATCCCATTCTTCGAAATTCTCTCGTTCTTTTTCCTTCGTCTGAACCTCAAATGACCTGAATTCTGTTTTGTATTTTGATTCATATCGACGGATCTTGTCATGAATGGTATGGATTTGGTAGATGATGTCGGTATAGTAGAGGTCCTTGGCCGTATCAAGATTCAGTGCCGTCATTCCGCACCTTCATGTCTTCCGGATAAAAGTTGGGGAATTTAACGTTTAGCAATAATGAGAGATATTTGTACGCCCCGTTGGCCAACGCCATGAAATAACAGCGGATCTTAAGTATTTTGGTTGCGTTGAATAATATCACGAATAGGGTAACTCATGACTCGCACTTTTATTTTCATCTTGATCGTCGCCGCTATCTTTTCAATCTACGGTTCGCTCAACTATTATATCTTCATCCGCGGGCTCCATTCGTTAAGGCCGGTTGGAGTTTTTCGGACAATCTACATCGTCCTCTTCATTTTCCTTGCCGTCTCGTTTATAGCATCGATGTTCCTCGAACGCGCAGACATCATCTCGATCGGCAAGCCGCTCAGCTGGATCGGTTCCTTCT
>JAJYIT010000017.1 GCA_021789975.1 Bacteroidota bacterium | reverse complement strand
GTACTAGTCGCTGCGCTCGACGAAGAATACAGACGAAGAACACTTGACACCAAACAATTAGCTGCATAGATTTATGCCTCGGATAAACTTCGCCTTGTCAATTTCAACGGAGAAAGGGGCATCATCGGTGAACTTATCTCATTCCGGTCAGTCCTTCGGACCGAAAGTTGATCCAAACCGATACATCGCCACATATCTTTTGCTTTGTAGGACTGGTTTGTTATTTTCAACCATAATGTGGCTCAGCCATCTTATCATGAGCGATTGTACAACGAGAGAAGCGGTTAGAGAGGTTGACAAAACCGAAGGTGTAGAGTGTAGTTAAGTAAATGAGCGCACGTCCCTCAGATCGCCTCCGGATGAATATTCTCCTCGAAGAAATCGGTGAGGATGAGTTTGCGTCCCTCCTTCCCCGGCTAAAAGAAAAGCACTACCTTGCCGGCGAGGTAATCCTCGAAGAAGAGAGTGAGGGCACGGACTTACACTTGATCCATGAAGGACGGGTAAAGTTAACGCGCAAGACAAAGTTCGGTAATGAGATCAGGATTGCCCTTATCCATCCGGGGGATTTTTTCGGTGAAAGCAGGCTAATAGACGGTCGCCCAAGGAACAGCAAGGTCAGCGCCGTCGATGACTGTACAACGTACGTTTTGGGGAAAGCCGATTTCGCGACCGCTTACTTGAGGAGAGCCATCCCTTCGCCCTTCGTCTGCTTCTTGTCATCTCCATTCGCCACAGATCGCAGAGCAATCATTTCATGCAGGAGCTCGAGAACACCAGAAGGCATCTGCTCACCGAGGTGCGCAAGCTAGACAGGATAATCGAGGCATCGAAGATGATCAACTCGGCTCTCGATCTCGACAAACTTCTTATGGCGATCCTTGAAACGGCACTGAAAATATCCGATGCCGAGCGCGGAACGGTTTACCTAATCGACGAGAAAAAGAACGAACTCTGGTCAAGGGTGATCGAAGCATCTGAACCGATCACGATACACCTACCGCTGGGGAAAGGGATCGCCGGATATGTCGCAGCTACGGGTGATACATTAAACATACAGGATGCGTATCTCGATGCCAGGTTTAATCCTGAAGTCGGTAAGAAAACCGGGTTGCGCACGCAGACCATCCTTTGCGTGCCGATGAGAAACAAAGACGGAAAAGTAGTCGGCGTCGTCCAGCTTCTTAATAAGCGTGACGGCAAGTTCACTTTGGAAGACGAGAATGCAATAAGGGCACTTTCGGCGCATGCTGCTCTCGCCGTGGAGAAGGAGCGGCTGTATCAGCAAGAGAAAGCGAAGCTCATACTCGAAAAGGAGTTGTCTGCTGCTCATACGGTCCAGGTTCAACTGCTGCCGAAACAGTTTCCATTGGTTGAGGGGTACGAGTTCGGAGCCCGATCTGTTCCGGCAAAATCGGTGGCAGGAGACCTGTTCGATTTCATCCCTCTCGAAAAAGGATATCTGGGATTTTCGCTCGGCGATGTATCCGGGAAAGGGATGCCGGCGGCGCTGCTCATGTCAAACGTTCAGGCAACAGTCAGAGCATACGCGCATCTCACGCCGGAATCAGATGAATGCCTCAAGCAAGCGAGCAATCTCCTCTTCAAGTCGACTAGCCCCGAGAAATTTGCCACCCTCTTCTACGGCCTTCTCGATACCAGGAATGACAAGCTGACTTACACCAACGCCGGACACGAGAATCCGCTCTTTCTGCACGAAGGTCAACTCATTCCGCTTCTTGCGGGCGGACCTCCTCTCGGAGTTGTCGATGGCTTTAGCTACGAGAAAGATTCCGTGAAATTTGCAGGCGGTGATTTACTCGTCATCTATTCCGACGGGATAACAGATGCGGTGAATTCGGAAGGCGACAGGTTCGGGATAGAAAGACTTCAGGAGGTTGTAAGAAAATCCTCCACACGATCGGCTGATGAAATCTCAACCGAGATTCTTTCAGGAGTCAGCCGGCACATCGCTGACACTCCTCAATTTGACGACATGACTCTGCTCGTTATAAAGAAACTAAGATGATCCTCACCGGATGATGGTACACCTTCATCCGGAATTAGGCGGCTTACCTCGGCTGCCGTGAAGTAAGACTGCTCCTGATGTCGTAGCTACAAATTGGATTGCTTGGGTGGGTGCATATTCGATCGGCGATAATTGGACTTAAAGCTCTTTGTTTCCGAACGGCTATCAAAAAATGGGGAGTCCGAGGTACCGTAATAGTGATCCGGGCATGCCTGTCGTTCAGTTTCCCTTCTGCAATTCACCCTTTGAAGGGTCACTCTCCGAGTTTTGAAGCCGCTCATTCAGCCTGGCGAAGTCGTATGAAGGTCTTATCCGTTTCTCCAGGATGAAGTACACAATTACTATGACCATAATAGCTGTAGTACCTGCTCCCGCTTCCGGACCGTACCTTCCCCCCGTCAACCACTCTGGACCATAGTCCGTAGGTATGAAAAGAGTTCTGTTTGTCAGGAGTCCGCTTACGGGAAGCGATAGGAAAAAGCTCTGAACTATATTCCAGGAGAAATGCATGCCGAAGGGGAAATAGAGGGACCGAGTTTTGAGATATGCGATACTAAGCCATACACCGGCGAGCATCGTGTTGACGGTAGAGAAGAGATTCGCCTGTGGATTCATCAGATGCATCGCGCCGAAAACCACCGACATCAAAATGGTGGCACCGGTTACTCCCGTTCCTTCAATTAACGCTTGATATGGATACCCCCGGAAAAGCAGCTCCTCACCCATCGCAAAATATGCGAAAAAGATCAGACTCAGCCCGAAATTCCTTATAAGCATCAATGGCGAAACATCCGGCCTCGGATTCAACTTGATTGCACCAACGACCAGCTCGGCCCATCCTACCAGACCGATCATTACCGTGCCGATTACGAACCCGAGAAGAATTTCCTTGAATATTTTGCCATGATATGGAAAGCCGACCGACGCAAACCTCCGCTTATCGACAAACCTCAACATCATGAACGTGACGAGAAGTATTACAATGTAGAATAAGAAGAAAAGAGACTGAGGTGGGACGACACGGGTCAACTCGGCGAGGACCGCCAGTAGGTAGTAGAGAACGAATATGGCTATGAGAAAGAGGAGAATTCGCCAGCCGCTACGGAGACGTCGTGTTGAATCAAGGAGGAGATTATTTTTCGCAGCCTTCTCATCCGGTAGCCTGCCCATGATCAACGCGACCACAATGCCGGCAATCCCGAGAAGCAAACCGATTATGAACCAGATGCCCTGGTCCCGTCGCTTGTTCTGAGCAATGAATGCGCACACAGCCCCTGAAGCAATTTCATATATGACGACAACAAGCCAGTAGCGAAACAGAAGCTGTGTAAGCTTCAATCGTGCCTTTCTTCTTCAGAACCGGCGGACTTGTGGCTCCAGCTGTTCAGGATTCTTTTTGCCTCGCGAAGTACCTCATCTTCCTTACGACGGTCCTTTTCTTGCTCACAGTACTCACGATATATGGCGATTCCCCCCAGCACCCAAATCAGCAGCGGCACGAAAATGAAAATCACTTTGGCCATTATCGGTGCGACAGTTTGGAGGAGGACATAGAAGGCTATCGCCATAAATATGAGAGGAGCGAACCATGCGAAAAAGATAGTACGACTCATTTCTATTTCAACCCGGCGGCCATTTCATTTGCCGCCCGCCTAACAAATGCAGGTGTATGTGGTCAACGGTCTGACCTCCATCTGATCTGCAGTTCCAAACAAGTCTATATCCACGGTCGGAGAGACCTACTCTATTCGCGACTTCGATAGCAGTTGAAAGAATCTTTCCAATCAGCACATTATCTTCGCTGCCCGCCAGGTCAGTCAATGCTGGGATATGTTTCTTGGGAATCACCAACACATGGGTCGGCGCCATCGGGTGGACATCTCGTACTGCAAACACGTCTCCGTCATTCAGGACAAAATCGGCCGAAGCAGTTCCTTCGGCTATTTTACAGAAGATGCAACCCAACTTCTACACTTCCGGCTGGTATTTGTTGACCTCTTCGACAACCGCGTCGACAATTTCCTCTTCCTTCACGCGGCGGACGACCTCGCCTTTTCGATAAAGGATTCCGACTCCTTTGCCGCACGCCACTCCTATGTCTGCCTCGCTTGCTTCACCGGGTCCGTTCACGACACAACCGAGGATTGCAATCTTCACCGGCTTCTTCACTCCTGCAAGACGATCCTCTAAATTCTGCGTGATGGAAAACAAGTCGACGTCCAGCCGCCCGCACGTCGGGCAGGCTATCAGCTCGACATTCCGGGTTGCAAGTCCGAGTGAACGCAAAATTTCCTTCCCGACCTCTACTTCCTTTGTCGGGTCGTCTGTCAACGACACGCGAATAGTATCGCCGATTCCTTCCGCCAGAAGTGTCCCGATTCCTACGGATGATTTAATTGTCCCGACCTTCGTGGGTCCTGCCTCAGTCACACCGAGGTGAAGCGGGTAGTCGGTCCGACGCGCGATCAGCCTGTACGCTTCTATCATCAAACGCACGTCGGTGGACTTGACCGAGATGATCACATCGTGAAAGTCATTTTCTTCACAGATATTCGCGTGTCTCATAGCGCTTTCATAAAGCGCTTCAGCAGTGGGATAGCCATGCTTGTCGAGTATGTCCTTTTCAAGAGAGCCCGAATTAACTCCGATCCTGATCGGAACCCTTCTTCCTTTCGCGGCTTTAAGGACCTCTCGGATTCTTTCCACACTTCCGATGTTTCCGGGATTAAGCCTCACCTTCGCGACGCCGCCATCAAGTGCCTTTAGGGCAAAAACATGATTAAAGTGGATGTCGGCTACAACCGGTATGGGAGATTGCCTGACGATCTCTCCGATTGCCGCAGCTGCTTCTTTATCGTTTACGGTGACTCTCACGATATCACAGCCCGCTTCGGCAGCCTGTAGAATTTGTTTCACCGTCGCAGGGACATCCGAGGTCTTCGACTTCGTCATTGTCTGGACAGTGATCGGAGCACCGCCGCCGACAGGTACGTTCCCAATATATACCCTTCGGGATTTTCGCCGAGGATACTTTGTCTGAACTTCAGTAAGTCTTTCTGAATCCCCGGACGTTGCCTCTCTATCTGAAATAACCGGTAATTCGAACATTATGTATTTCCTTTTTAGTACTCTGTTTTAATTTAGCTTCCTGCTCGCCGTGAACAAAATTCGTTTCTCCTCTTCCGTCAAGGAATCATAACCCGATGCACTGATCTTATCGAGAATCTCGTCAAGTCTCTCCTGGTTCACATCACCCTCGCCGGGTTTACCAGCTTTCGGCTTCGTTCCATCCGGCATCTCTCTGAAATTGACATCTGTGATCACGTTCTTGTTTTCATAAGTGCGTCTCGCTTGGATGCTGCTCTGTATATTTCCAAATGTTCTGTGGAAAAAGCTCTTGATGCCTTCAATCCCTGGAACCGATTTGCGATACATAATGATGTATATGAATCCGACAAGCGCCCCGCCAAGGTGTGCAAAATGGGCGATACCTTGTTGCGTTCCGGTAACTCCATAGAACAATTCCATCGCGATGAAGATTGCAACCAGGTACTTTGCCTTGATCGGAAAAAGGAAATAGAGAAATACGGGTGCATCTGGAAACAGCATGCCGAATGCTATTAGCACGCCGTAAATTGCACCCGAGGCGCCAATCGTTGGGGCAGGAGGAGCGAAGAGAGGCCCCAGCAATAAGTTAGAAACGGCCGCGCCCGCTCCGCACAGGAAATAGAAGAATAGGAACCGGCGGGTTCCCCACACATTCTCCAGTTCGACCCCAAAGAACCAGAGTGCCAGCATGTTGAAAAGAATGTGAAAGAATCCTCCGTGTAGAAAAAGATATGTAATGACCTGCCAGATCAGGAACCCGTGTCCGAGAGGCCACAACGCAAAAAGTCTGAAGAAGATGTCGTAAAGGTAAATATTCCCAACCCTGATCCCAAGCTGGAGGAACAACTGGAACAAGAAGACTCCGATTGTGGACAGCAGGAGAAACTTCATTCCTTTCGGGAAGAATCGGAAATTCGACGGCGGCGTGTAATAGCCCGAATAGTTTGTGTAATAACTCATTAATTCTTCACTTTATTGAACAATGTCCGACTTCCTCCCGTTTCTCGTGCCGATTGTATTCATATAGTCGAAACAAAAGGTACAAGCCAAGATTTTTCTGGTTTAGGCATATCGAAAGAGTCAATCGGCGTGCATCATTGCTGACAGATAAACGCATGGTAGATCAATCTAAGCTATCCAATATAAAACAATTTTGGTAATTCTCTCGAAGACACGGGTTCACCTGCCCAACATCCTTGACCTCTCCAAGAAACGGCTTCCTCCTCCCGCGACTGACGAGAGAGGAGGAAAAACTGAGGGAATGCTACAGATTACTTCGTCACTTTTTGTCCAAAGCTTCGACGCCGGGCAAAACCTTACCTTCGAGAAATTCGAGCGAAGCACCTCCGCCTGTCGATACGTGAGAGACTTTAGATTCCAGTCCAAACCTGGCGATTGCTGCTGCTGAATCTCCGCCGCCGACGATGGTGATGCCGCCTTTCCCGGTGGCACTCACAAGCGCGTCCGCTACGGCTCTTGTTCCGGATGCAAAGCTTGGCATCTCGAACACCCCCATCGGTCCGTTCCAAACGACCGTCTTCGCTTTCACAATTTCACTCTGAAATGCCGCAATTGTCTTCGGACCAATGTCCATCCCAGTCCATCCCACCGATATTGTATCGACACTCGACTCCTTTCTCGCCGCGTTGTTGTCAAACTTGTCGGCCATAACACAATCCACCGGTAGAAGAAGTTTGCCGTCATTTGATTTGGATAGAAGATCTTTAGCCATGTCGACCTTGTCGGCCTCGAGTATCGAATTGCCTATCTCTTTGCCTTTTGCTTTTAGAAACGTGAACATCATGCCGCCGCCGATCAACAGTTTGTCGACCTTGGTTAGTAGATTGTTGATCACATCGATTTTTCCAGATATCTTGGCACCTCCGATGATAGCAACGTACGGTCGGGCAGGATTTCCGACAGCCTGCGAGAGATACTTGAGTTCCTTCTCCATCAGGTATCCCGCGACGGCTGGTTTGAGGAATCGTGTGACTCCCTCTGTAGACGCATGGGCACGATGGGCGCTTCCGAAAGCATCATTGACATACAATTCGCCCAGCGAGGCCAGCTCCTTCGCGAATGCTTCGGCATTCGCTTCCTCCTCAGGATGAAACCTAAGGTTTTCCAGCAGAACAACCTGTCCGGGCTTCGCTCCGGAAACCACCTTCTTCGTATCGTCCCCGATACAGTCGGGGGCCATTACTACGTCGAGCAATAGAAGCTCACTCAGTCTTTTCGCGACCGGAGCAAGTGAAAATTCCGGTTTGGGTTTGCCTTTCGGCCGCCCAAGATGGCTCATCAGAATCGCGGTACCACCGTCTTTTATGATCTTCTTTATAGTCGGCAGCGACTCCACAATTCGCTTGTCATCAGTAATGTTCTTCTTATCATCAAGCGGCACGTTGAAATCCACTCTGACCAGGACTCTCTTGCCGTTGATGGTTACATCATCAATTGTCTTCTTGTTGAAATTCGAATTCATATCTCACTCCAGGTTGAAATCTGATTGTTCAATTATGACTCTTATTAGGCCGACTTTTACAAACAGGAACTTCGGGACTGTTCGAATCTCGCTTTTGACCAGCACGGGGATACCCTTCGGCAGGAGCCTGAAGTCGGAAAAGGCTATCACCTCGGCTTTCCCCCTCGACGTGCTTACCACCAGATCGTCATAAGTCCGGACAGGCAACAAACTTGAACGCTCGATCCAGATTTTTCCCCCTCCTTGTGCATTCATGCTATCACCTTCAGCGTCGAGACTGAATTCAATAAGGTAACAAGATTTGCCGTAGATAACGGTGGAGTCAGAGGAGACTTCGCTCGCAAATTTGTAGTTCCCGTTTGATCGCGCGATTATCGGTTTCCACGGGAAGGCAGAGTTGAAGATTCTAATGCCTGACTTGTCAAGATGGCTGGCGGCTTCACGGCGCATCAGGTTCGATGCTGTCGAATCGGATGCCGTCGGTTTGCCAATGGGCTCGATTCCTGCATGATCACCGCGCTCAATCGTAACAAGGTAAGCCGATTTTGCGCGCGACTCTTTGCCGATTACATCGGAGGTGAAGCTCACAGATACATGGAACGTCCCGTTTAGGCTGTCCGCGCGCCGGTCTGATTTCATGACCTTGAATTCCGACATGCGCAGAATTGCTGCAGCAGCGCTGTCGATCGGCTGTGCCTCAAGAGAAGACATAGCACACAATATGGACAGAAACACCAGCGCCTTCATATTGGCTGTAGGTCCTCGTTCCTAATCGTTACAACTGCTATTTCTCCTTTTAGAAATAGGAAATGCGCATAGACTTGCATCACAACTTCTTTCGGATAGTAGATTCCCAGTGTAGGGCTATAACCCACCGTAACCTTATTGTCGAACTCTACTCCTAAAGGAAGACCTTTCAAAGACTCTTTGATGCTGATAGGTGTATAGTTTGCTGAGTTCATGGTAGCGACTACTTCGCTCAAAGGATCATCTTTGCCGGAGGAATTGGAATAAGTGAACCTTATCTCATAGCAATCGCTGCATGATGGCTTTTCGATCTCACAGCTTGAGAGTACTTTTCCAGCATCAGTGAAATATTCTGAAAGAAGGAACATCTTGTCGAAAGCATCATACCCTCCGTTGAATCTGTCACCATTAGGGACAGTCGTGGAGATCAACTTTCTCTCGAAATTCCCATGGTTGGCAATAATCCTGAAGGTCAGATCATCCTCATCGCCGCTTCGTGATTTCAATTCCACTTTTTGAATGAACCGGAAATTCAACGCAGTAGTGGCGCTGTCTAATTGAATCGAACGAGCTCTACACTTTTCGAATATCTCACGAGCGGAATAGTCCTTCAAGGCTGAATTGGTGAAAAAGGTGGCGGCAGAGATGACAACAATAAAGAAGTTCAATCTACCCTTTCAAAGATTTGACGCCCATTTCTGACTGGAGAGCAAGGCCCGCGAAGAGCGCGGGCCTTCGTGAATATTAGTTTAGTTTGGAACCGATCATTGCAACGAGATCGACAAGCCGATTAGAATAGCCCCATTCGTTGTCGTACCATGATACGACCTTAATCATATTGTCGATAACCATCGTGCTAAGAGCATCCACAATCGAGGAACGCGGATCGCCCCTGTAGTCAATTGACACAAGAGGCTCCTCGCTGTAACCGAGAATTCCCTTCATCTTTCCCTCGGCTGCCGCTTTGAGTGCCTTGTTCACTTCCTCTTTCGTCGTGGATTTCTCCGCTTCGACGACCACGTCCACTACACTGACGTTCGGCGTCGGTACTCTCATCGAAAAGCCGTCCAACTTTCCCTTCAGGTCCGGCATGACGAGACCTATTGCCTTGGCAGCACCGGTTGAAGTCGGGATCATAGAGAGTGCGGCGGCCCGGGCCCTCCTTAAATCCGAATGCGGCAGATCGAGTATACGCTGGTCATTCGTGTAAGAATGGATCGTCGTCATGAGACCCTTCTTTATGCCGAAGGAGTCGCGCAAGACCTTTACAACGGGGGCCAGACAGTTTGTCGTGCAGCTCGCGTTTGAAAGGACGTTATGCTTCATAGGATCGTATAATTCATCATTCACTCCCAGGACGATCGTCAGATCGAAAACCTTTGCCGGTGCGCTGATAACAACTTTCTTCGCGCCGTTTGCGAGATGAGTTTTCGCTTCTTCACCTGCGGTGAAATGCTTCAAGCCCGTGGATTCCACGACAACGTCTACTCCGAGATCTTTCCAGTGAAGGTTGTGATGGTCCTTTTCTGAAAGCACCTTCACCGCTTTCCCATCTACCGATATTTCTCCATCCTTTGGCACTACATTCCCGCCGAATATTCCGAGAACAGAATCATATTTTAGCAGATGCGCAAGAGTCTTGGCATCGGTGATATCATTCACAGCGACGACGTTTAGTCCAGGTCTCTTATAGGCAGCTCTGAAGAAATTTCTTCCAATTCGACCGAATCCATTGATACCAACATTAATTGCCATTTGTGTTCCTCCAAATTTTATATAAAAATTTAAGGCTGGCGGGTCTAAATTTCAATTTATCCCGGCGATAATCGAACATGTGAATCACATATGTGTTGCATCTCTTTCATGCACCGAAATGAATAGCAGGTCATAAAGCAAAACGACCCTTACGATGCGCGGATGCGGTACCTTCCCGTTATGTCGCAGATCGGGAGCGACACGCCCGCCTCATCCAGCTACTTCATTGAACTCCGTGAACTACCGCCGGCAAGGCCGGTGGCTTCTGCAAGGCTTCGGTTGAACTTCAGCTTTCCTACCTATATATTTTCAAAAAAGGCGGTGAATATGACTGAGACCCAATATATCCATGAACACAAGATGGAATTCCTTAACTACCTGCACGGCAAGTTCCCCCTTTTCGACCATTCCAACGTTTTTTATCGGGACTTACAGTACTCGATGAGGAAGTACATGTATGGTAACGGTTTCAAGCTTTCGGATGTGGAACTTGAAGCGGTTGTGGATACGTTTATACTTGAAATGGTTGAAAACGGAATATTCAAACTAGTATCGCCCGGCACGTGGACTCTTATGTTTTCAGATTTTCATACTGAGAAACCGGGCAAACCGGTACGTTGAGTCATTAAATTTTACATATAGATTCTAAGGAGTCATGTATATGGCTGAAATAGATTTGGTTCGACCAGAGATTAGCATTTCAGATAAAGCTGCGCAAGAAATCAAGAGGGTCATGGCTGACAACAAGATCCCGGAACACTTCGGTCTTCGCATGGGAGTCAAAGGAGGCGGATGCAGCGGGTTCAGTTACGTCCTCGGCTTCGATGAAAATGCGAACGAAACGGACAAGGTGCTCGACACAAATGGAGTGAAGGTTTACGTTGACGAGAGAAGTCTCCCCTACCTTGCCGGAATCGTTCTAGATTTCCAGGACAGCATGACGGGAAGAGGCTTCACTTTCGACAACCCCAACGCTACCAGGACCTGCGGCTGCGGTCATTCGTTCAGTGCCTGATGGGATTCCGGCAGTTGTCCGGGCCGACCCCCCGCAAATCTCTTCACGCATCGCGATGACGAAAGGGTTTTCAATACAACGGCTGGTGGTGAGTCTTGGCAGCGGAGCTAAACCGGCAGCTGTTCAAGTCCCCTTTTCATTAAAACAGAAAGGAAAATGAAATGGCATACCAGGCCAAAAATTACAATCAACTGATCGGGATGGAAGGCTTCTCAAAGCAACTCCTGGAGAATCACTTCACCCTTTATCAAGGATACGTCACGAACACCAACAAGCTTGCTGATATTCTCTCACAAATGCTGAAGGACGGAAAAACCACCGCACCGGAATATGCAGAGCTGAAGAGACGCTTCGGATGGGAATTTAACGGAATGAGATTGCACGAGTACTATTTCGACAACTTAGGCGGGAAAGAACCGATCTCTAAAAACTCGGCATTGAACGGCGCAATTGAAAAGCAGTTCGGAAGCTATGCGAGCTGGGAAGCAGATTTCAAGGCGGCAGGAAGCATGCGCGGGATCGGATGGACACTCCTCTACTTGGATAACACCAATGGTGCACTCTATAATGACTGGATCAATGAGCATGATATGGGACACCTTGCGGGCTGTACCCCTATAGTCGTTCTCGATGTCTTCGAGCACGCGTTCATGATCGATTACGGCTTGAAGAGAGGGGATTACATTAACGCCTTCATGAAGAACGTAAATTGGAAGGAAGCGGTAACCCGTTACGATAAGGCCAAGTAGTAATCCGGTTCCAGGCATCGTCTGTTCGCCTGAGTTTGCCCGGGTTCAATTTGCTGCGCAAAGTAGTAAACGAAAAGAGGAGGAAAATATGAAATACATAAAGATAGCTGCGTTTGTCTTCATGGCAGTTTTTGCCACCGCCGCGACCACGCACGCACAAGCAATGAAGAGCATGAAAGGCATGAAGGGCATGTCGGGTATGAGCATGTCCTCCAAAGTAAAGACCACCACTATCAAAGGTGAAGTGGTCGACCTTGCATGTTACCTCAGTAAGGGATTGCACGGAAAGAGCCACGAGCAATGTGCACGTGCGTGCATCAGAGGTGGACTTCCCGTCGGTATCCTGACGAAGAGCGGCGAAGTGTATCTGGCGATTGGTGCCAATCACAAACCGGCAAACTCTATGCTCTTGCCATATGCCGCCAAACAAGTAGATGTCACCGGCAACGTTGAAAGAAGAGGTGGAGTCGATATTGTCGCCGTCAGCTCGGTGAAGCCGGTATCGGCGAAATAGGATACAATAAACAAAGGGTAGTCAAAAAGGCGGTCAAGACGACCGCCTTTTTTGTTATTCAGTGATCAACTACCTCGGAATGGGATGTGCAATTTCCACCCACATCTTCTTGAAGTCAAATCCCGTGAAATTCGGACTTTGCTTGTTGTGGCAAGTTTCACAGAACTTCTCCGCACTGCCGTTGGTGACCGAAAGAACAGTGAGACCATTCGCTTCGACTTCTTTGACGTTCTTCATGATGTTCATCTTCATGTAATCGCTCCCTGGTCCGTGACACGTTTCGCATTGCACGCCATCCTCTTTGTTGAACCTCGGACCAAGCATAGTAGCCGGGACATCGTAGGCAGTCTGGTGACACTTCAGGCACTCCGGGGACTGGTCGGGACTTCCCCTGACTCCCCGCGCCTTCGCAATCTTCAGCGCGGCCGGAGTAGTGAGCACTTTCATGGCTTGCGAATGTCTACTCGCCTGCCATTTCTGAAACTGTTCTCCACTCTTCGGAATCCGATGGCACATCCCGCAGACTTCGGCACCAACATACTTGTGAGCCGGCTGAGATTTATTCGTGGTAAACCCAACGAATGAGACAAAGGCCATCAAGAGTACTGCCAGAATCGGTGTTTTCATTCAGTCATCTCCTTTTGTTGTTCAATGTGGACTCGGCGGTCACTTATGATTCAATTTTGCAGCAGCATCAACCCCGAAGAGGTGACGCTGTTTTGGACTCTCTTTCAAGGTCAAGAAGAGGCGCCGAATTGTTCATCGCCTTGCATTTTACCGACGGGACGCGGAAAATCAGCGATCACTTAAACCATGTCACATCAATGCCGGCATCCATTGAGATGAAGGCCTGCATGAAAAAACGTCTGCGGCGATTTGGTTTGTGTAGCCGTTCCTTTCAACAAATGGCGGTTTAGCCGCGTACCTAAACTGTAGTCCCACCGGTACTTCGGGACTATTGACTTAGGAGAAACGCACGAAGATTTGGTTTGGTTCCCTCTTTGATTTGTTTGTAAATTTCTAAACCTTCAACCGAGGCACGTGGTTGTATCACTGAAACATTTCAAGATCTGATAATCCCCAAGGCGACCGAGCTGCAAACAAAAATGAAACCGCCGAAACCGCCAAGTTGCGCAGAGATAATCTATGCCAGGACTCTCTGCGCCTCTTTGCGATCTCAGCGGTTAGAAAACAGTTTTGCCCTGATCAAACAGATCTCACCAATTAGAGACTACATAAGATTCCAATGAGGCGGCAATGAGCAAGCGAAGATTTCCTGAACTGTTCTACAACTCGATAAGTCTGGCCGGCGCGATTATCGCGTCTGTCACTCTCGGTGCCATAATCATCCTGATGGTGGTATCTACGTTTTCGAACTTCTTCCCGCCATATTTCGGGATAGTTACCTATATCCTCCTCCCTGTGGTTATGATTGTTGGGCTTATCATTATTCCCATCGGAGCTCTTATACGACGGAAAAAAAGAAGGGAAGCCGCTGCGAGAGGTGAGCCTCCCCTCCCGAGGATAGACCTGAACGATCCCAGACAACGGGCAGCCTTCTTCTTCTTTGCGACAGGCACTTTGCTCCTCATGCTTCTGACTGCCATAGGCGGATATAACGCGTTTGAAGTAACCGAATCGGTCACGTTTTGCGGAAAGCTTTGTCACCGCGTCATGAAGCCTGAGTACGTCACGCACTTTGATTCGCCCCATGCGAGGATCGCCTGTGTGCAGTGCCATGTCGGACCAGGTGCATCGTGGTATGTGAAATCGAAGTTGTCAGGACTGTACCAGGTCTATGCGACTATCTTCGACAAGTACCCGCGCCCTATACCGGTGCCAATAAAGAACTTGCGCCCCGCAAGAGTGACGTGCGAGCAGTGTCACTGGCCACAGGCTTTTGTCGGCGAGCGAAGAGTGACATTACCCTTCTATCTCGAGGACTCAGCAAATACCAGGTGGACGATTGACATGCTGGTCAGAGTCGGCCGGAGCACGTCGGGCCAGGCGATCCATCCGTCTGTTCATTGGCACGTGACTCATACCGTGGAATTCCTCGCGACCGATTCGACACAGCAGCATATCCCGTGGGTACGTCTCGTTGAAGCAGACGGAAAAACGGAAACATTCACAACCACTGATAATCCTTTCACTCCCGATTCCGTGAAAGGACTGAAAGTGAAAACCATGGATTGCATGGACTGTCACAACCGGCCCACTCACATAATCCTCACGCCCGGAGAAGCCGTGAACAACGACATGGCAAGTGGTGCCATTAGTCCGTCCCTTCCCTGGATAAAACAGACTGCCGTCAATGCTCTAATTCCCCAATATGCGAACACGAGAAATGCTTTGGACAGCATCGGGATAGCAGTCAGGTCATTCTATGAAACAAAGTATCCGCAAATTGCAGCCCCTGACAGCCCCCGGATAGACAGCGCCATCTCAGCTCTGCGCACGATTTATTCGGAGAATTTCTTTCCCTATATGCATGTGGACTGGCGGGCGTATGCGAACGACATCGGCCACATGGATTACCGCGGATGCTTCAGGTGTCATGATGGAAACCACAAGGCGCCGAACGGAGACGTGATCCCGAATGATTGTCAGACCTGTCACCAGATCTTGTGGCAAGGAACCGGACCTGAAACGAGCGTCACTCTGGCAGGGATGCCATTCAAGCATCCGCCTGCAGGCATCGACGATGCGTGGCAAGGCGCGATGTGCACCGACTGCCATGATGGAACACAGTGACCTGCCCCTGTTGTGGTGTGATATCGCCGGTAGGAGGTTGAACTCTCGCACAACGTTCCTTAGACAGGACTACCTTAGTGGCAATCTCTCACGATGCTACGGTCGCGCCAGTAAATCGGGACAACATAGCTCACATTCTCTCTGAGCCAGTCGGAGCAAGGCGTTCGTTGGAGAAAGGGGTGAGTTCAAAGTGGATTCGGTCATGCAAAGTCAGATTAGTATGGAAGCATAACGTGAAGCATGAAAGAGACGGGAAGAAGCCGGTATGAATCTCGCAGGCCCAGACAGCGGAGATGCTTGACACGGATCGTCTTGAAATTAATGAAAGCGATCAGTGCTGAAAGCTAATTGGCTGCCGCTTGCCGGTTAAGAAGGTCGAGCACCTCGTAAGTGATATCATTTCGTGGATCGGCATAAAGGACAACTGCCAGATGCGGATCCTTGTCGAGGACGAAATCCATCCCATGTCGTTTTGCGACCTCAGCGATTGCACTGTAGACCTCCTCGCGGACAGGTTTCATAAGCCTCTCGCGCATCTGATCCAGCTCACCTCCCTGCCCTATCGTTGCGTGCCGGTATGCCAGTATCTCTTGCTGCAGACTGTCCACTTCGTGTTGCGCACGGAGCCTCGCGTCGACCGTCATTGCAGCTTCCTGTTGCGCAAGCTGGTTCACTCTATCCCTGTATTTTGAAGCCATTTGACTCAGCGTGTCCGACCAGTCCTGCACCAGTGTATCGAGTCTGGCCTGAATGGCGCGTGCGGGCGGGAGCAAACCAAGGATTACAGATGAGTCTACATAACCGACCTTGATGTCCATGTTTCGCGGAGAAAAAGCAAACATGAACCCAAGGGTAGTCAGGATTACCGCAGTGGAGATTATAGCTACGTTTCTGTCCCGGGATATCCTGTGTGAATCTTCAGGGAATCGACGTTCTGACGATTCGCCGGAATTGCCGTTATTCATCTCAACTTAGCAACTTTGTTCCGCCGTTTTAACAAACTCTTACAAAGCCGTAGGGATTAACACCTCTAATTTTGCATTGGTTCCAGGACAGCTGACTCTGCAAACATTCTGCTCCTACCGGGCAACCTTTGAGTCTCATAAGAGCAAAGTGCTTGTAATATAAATGGTCGAGATCAATCACTTGACAGATCTCACTGCGGTTCCAGTTTGAAGTTTTCCACAAACACTCCTATTTTCATTCAGATGAAATTCAGACACAGGGCACCATTCATTCTTCTGATCCTCTCATTGCTGGGCTTCTACGTGCTGTCAGTTCTTCATGTCAAGCCGATAGTATCCTACACAATCGTTTACGTTGCCTCCTCCCTTCTTTATCTACTTGTTGCAATGGTTCTGAAGAAGAAAGAGGTCACAAAGACAGACTTCGTCTGGCTGTTGGGTTCAGCAATTGTACTCAGGCTGGCATTTCTCACTCTGCAGCCGGTAGGTTCCCCCGACTATTACAGGTATGTTTGGGACGGTAAAGTTGAGGCGCACGGAATTAACCCGTACAGGTACGCGCCCGACGATTCGGCTCTCACCGGTCTTCACTCAGAAACGCTTCCCCGGCTCGTGACGTACCCGGCGATGCGGACAATTTATCCGCCCGTAAGCGAGGGACTTTTCTACGCCGCATACTCGATCGCCGGTGAAAGTTACGTGGGAACAAAAATTCTGATACTGCTATTCGATCTTGCAACGATGGTTGGTCTGGTCCTCCTGTTGACCTTGTTGAACCAGGACCGGAAATACCTTTTATTATACGCTCTCTGTCCGCTAACGATCGTCCAGTTTTTTCTTGATGCTCACGTCGACATTTTCGGCTTTGTCTTCCTTATCTCCGCGATCTATTCCTTCATTCGAGAGAGAAAACTCGCCGCTTACCTACTTCTCGGGTTGTCGATGTCCGTGAAGCCGCTCGCGTTGATCGTAGTTCCAATCTTCTTCTTCACGGAAAAAGGTATCGGCAATCGACTGAAGGCGGCTGCAATTCCGCTCGTGGTACTCGGGATTTCGTACCTTCCCTTCGTGTTCACCGGCAAACCATTCCAGGCTCTGTTGACATTCACGGAAAACTGGACATTCAACGGAGTGGTGTTCCATGTCCTAAATTCATTCATTCATGACAATCAGAGAACTCGGCTAATCTGCGCGCTCCTTCTCCTCGCCACATACATTCCCATCATACTAAGCCGGAGAGAGCTGATTGAGAAGATCTATCTTTCCATCTTCCTTCTGTTCATTTTCTCACCTATTGTACATCCTTGGTACATCGGCTGGCTGGTTGTACTTCTTCCGCTTGTACCACGATGGAGCGGGATTGCCTATGCGGCACTCTCGAGCCTGACGGTGTTCACGATTCTTAATTATCAGATGACGGGAGTCTGGAAGGACTATCCGCCGGTGTTGATCGTTGAATACGTGCCTGTGCTAATTCTGTTTCTGTGGGAGCTGAACCGGAAAGCGAGACGAGCGAGTTCTACGCAGGGTCCCCGGCCTGCCAACCTCTGAACTTCTTGACTCCTTGCGTTTCCTTATGTGCCTTTCGGCATCCAACCGTTCACTAATTCGACATTCAGAAATAGCTTCATTCAATTGCTCCACCTCTCCATCATTCCATAATTCCGTCATTCTTTTCCATATCTACCCCGTGTTCCTCAACCCGGCAGCAATTCCATTCACAGTCGACCTCAACAAATCGAGTATCTGCTGCTGTCTCGCTTCGTCTGCATTCGCGTCCCGGTACATCTGGAGGAACCTTATCTGGAGCAGGCTTATCGGATCGATGTACGGATTCCGAAGTCGTATCGATCTTCGTAGAGCAGGGTTAGATTCAAGCAGCTCGCTCTCGCCGGTAATGTTGAGGACCGCCGTACGCGAGCGTTTGTATTCCTCCTCTATACTTGCAAAAATCTCATTCGCATTCTTTTTTTCAGTGCAAAGCCTGAGATATTCGCGCGCCGTCACCATGTCTGTCTTCATCAGCACCATCTCGACATTGTCCGTGAGCGACTTGAAAAATTCCCACTTACGGTACATCTCGGCCAGCTGCTCCCAGCTCGCCTCGCCGTTTGAAACAGCCTTCTGAAGTGAAAAACCGTAACCGTACCAACCCGATATCAGTTGCCGACTTTGAGTCCACGAGAATACCCAGGGAATCGCCCGAAGGTTCTTCAGGCCTGCGCTTCCTGAATGGCTGTTAAGACTGTTTCTCGACGGTGGCCTGGAACCTATCTCGATCCTTTCAATAACGTCAATGGGTGTTACGCATCTGAAATATTCCGGGAACCCCTCGCGAGTAACCAGGTCACGATAGTGTTCGAGGGCAAACTCAGAAATTCTGTTGAAGACTGTGAAGTAGCTTTCATCATAGTTTTGTTCCCCCAATTTGAATCTCGCAGAAGAAAGAAGGACAGCTGACGTCGTCAGCTCAATATGTCTTAGTGCGATTTCGGGCATGGAATATTTCGCAAAAATCATCTCACCTTGTTCCGTGATCTTGATCTTGCCTTCGATTGTGCCTGTCGGCTGTGCCAGGATGGCCTGGTTCAGCGGACCTCCGCCGCGCGACACGCTTCCTCCCCTGCCGTGGAAAAGAATCAATTTCACGCCGAACCTGTCACAGACCCTCTTAAGGTTGATCTGCGACTTTATCAACTCGAAGTTCGATGTGACTATTCCACCGTCTTTGTTGCTGTCCGAGTAACCGATCATTATTTTCTGTACCATACCGCGGCGCGCAAGATGCTGCCTGTATGCTGCGTTTTCAAACAGATCGGTCAGAACCAGGTGCGATCGACGGAGGTCGTCGATCGTTTCAAAAAGCGGGAGCACATCCAACCTTGACTCCAATACTGTGCTTCCTTTTACGCGTACGAGCCCGGCTTCCTTCGCGAACAGAAGTGCCGTTAGTACGTCGGTGACGGAGGAACTCATGCTTATGATGTAGTCGTTGCACGCTTCCTCGCCCGCGCTATCTTTGCCGGCACGCATCACATGAAACTCAGACAGCACTTCCGAAGTCTCCGCTTCGAACGTCAGATTCGGGTTGACCAGCGGTCTGGCATTAAGTATCTCACGGGTGAGAATTACCGATCGGCTGTTCTCATCAAGCTTCTCAAAATGATCGACCACTTCCGAAGTCCTCAGAAGCGCCGACACTCCATCCCTGAGTACCGATGAGTTCTGGCGAACATCCAGCGACACCAGATGGAATCCGAAAGTTCTCACTTTATAAACAAGCGGAACGACTCTGCTTGCCGCTATCACTCCGCCCTTGTTTTCGCGCAAACTCTCGCACATCACTTCAAGATCATTCACCAGTTCCGCAGCACTATTATACATGTACCCGTTCCCCTCGAGAGTATTCCTGAGTCTGTGCTGCATCAGATACACTTTGACGCGATAGGTTTCGGATCGATCCTTGAGATCAGAATCTCTTACAGTATCGGCAAGATTTCTTTTGTCGATTTCAACCGAATCGGCCAGCGCTTGGCTTGCAGCAACGAGTCGCGTCGATGTACTCATCGTCTCCTGGAGTATATCGAGGTCCTTCAAATAGAGATTGAGTATATGCCGCTTGTAAAGCATCAGAGCATATCTCGTGACTTCCGCGGTGACGTACGGATGTCCGTCCCTGTCGCCACCTATCCACGATCCGAACTGGAGTATAACAGGTGAATCTATCTTGTCGCCGAAAGTACTCCTCAAAGTCCGGTTGAGTTTCTTGTAAAGCACTGGAATGGTATCGTACAGTATCTCCCCGAAAACGAACAACCCGCGTCTGATCTCGTCGTAAACGGTGACTCTGTTCATCCTTATTTCGTTCGTCTGCCAGAGAGTTGTTATTTCGGAATGAAGCTGCTCCCTGAGCTCTGCCAATTCATCAGGTGTCAAAGTGGTTGTCTCCCGACGCAGAAGCAGCTCGCTTATATCGAGGATTTTACGCATGACCGTTTGACGGGTAGCTTCCGTCGGATGGGCAGTAAAAACCGGGACGACTCTCATGGAGCTCAAGATCTCAAGGACAAACCTTTCGTCTTTCCCGCTCTTCGCCAGCTCAGCGATAGCTTCGTCCATCGAACCTCTCTGCGGCGTCCCGTCAGCTATCGCATGGGCACGCTGTCGGCGGAGCCTGTGTATTTCATCGGCAGTGTTGCTTAAGATTGAGTAAAACAGGAAGGCTCTGACGATTCGCGCGGCTTTGTCCAGGTCGAGAGAATGTATGAGCCTTTCAATCTCGGTCTTTGTCTCGTCTGAATAGTTGGATCGGAGAGACTTCATAAGATTCCTGAGTTTCTCCTCAAGATCGAAGAATTCGCGTCCTTCTTGTTCTATCAGCACTCTTCCGAGAATTGTCCCCAGTTCCCTGATGTCACGGTGTAAAGGTGCGTCTTTTGTCGTTTCGTAATTCAATAAAGATTCATTCGGCATCATATCAGATTCTCAGGAAGATTAGCTAAGGAATAAACGAGGTCAGTAAGTAGAAAGGAGGGAGGCGACCTTGACTGCAGCGGTCTCTGATCTTAACCTTGCACTTCCGAGAGACCGGGGCTCATACCCTCTCTCTGCCAGAGCAGCAACTTCACGCTCAGTGAATCCACCTTCCGGTCCGATGAGGGCCACAGTCCACTTGTCGACATCCGAGTCATGAGGGAGACCGCCAGCCAACAAGCAATCGGACTTCTCGTGGAATACGAATTTCACGTTGTAATCCGCGGAGCGTGCAACAACGTCTGCCAGACTACCCGCAAGAACAATTTCAGGGAAATGACTCTGGAGCGACTGCTTCATTGCAGACACTGCAATATTCCGAAGTCTCTCGATGCGCAGGTTAGTTCTTTCACTCCTCTCTGAATAGAATAACAAGAACTGTCTCGCACCAAGTTCCGTGCATTTCTCAAGTGCCCACTCAAGTTTGGAAACCGGCTTTAACACTGCCAGACCAATGCTGTACTTCAGCCTGGAGGCGTTCAGGTCTCGTGATTCATCAATGACTTCACAGACAGAAAATTCCCTGCGGACCTCTTTTAGAACACAAAGGAAAGTCCTTCCAAGACCGTCGGTAGCGAGCACTTTTTCCCCTGTTTTCACTCTCAGGACTCGTACCATGTGGAAATTTTCTTCCCCTTCCATTGTTACGAGTCTCTTTCCATCAGGGCCGATGGAAACGTTTTCATCGGAGAAAACGAATTGTTCCATTATATGGATTCTCCCAAAACAAGATCGAATTCCCAGTGCCCGTTGTTTCCCCTGGCATAGTCTGTCTGCACGACAATGTCGTACGGAAGCAGAAAGGTCAGCCCGCCGCCATAGCCCCAAAGTAAACGTTGCATTGTCATATTCACCAAATGCTTGTCGGACGTCTCACCGGCGTCGAAAAAGAAAGTCCAATACAACCCGAGCCTGTTGGAAGCAAACTGCTTCAACGGGAAATTGGGAATTTCCAGATAGTAGCTTCTGATTATAGGTATACGAAGCTCCAGGTTGCCGCCCAGAGCGGTCTTACCTTCGGATACGGTATTGAACATCCCTCTTATTCTCTCATAGTATCCCACAAAGACGCGCTCATACGGCGGTATCGCCGGTCCCTCCGCGATATTTCCATGCAGCCTTGAAGCGATAATCAAATCATGAAAAACGGGAACGAATGCCCTTCCATCGAACATCCCTCTGCTAAAATCGACGATACTTTCACCGAGTCCGTATTTCACAACAGACAGATCAAGATACAATCCTTTCGTCGCATAGCTCTTTATGTCGCGTGAATCGTACACGAAATCGATCCCTGCCGAGGCAAAGATATCCTTGCCGGTCGGTGACAATACAAGGTTAGCGCTGTCGGAGCTTTCAGAGACATAATTGTATCTCAGACTCAGTGAAAGTGATGAAAAGATTCCGAACCTCCTCCCCACATCAATTCCCAGGTTGCCAAAAACCGCGTTGAATTCTCCACTTGAATAGAGCGATTGATCTCCGAACGCCATCCCGTGAGAATAGTTAGCACTTAGAGTGACCATGTATGCTTTGTTTGCTCCGACAGCAGGATTACTGTAGGTAATCCCTCCGAATGGGTTGTAACCCAGTGCAAAGGATGCCCATAATGGATCGTCGAGCCCACTTAAATTCAAATCTATGATACCGGCGCCGAGGTAGAGTTTCTTTATATCCCTGTCCCAGAAACCAAAAACGGGATATGGCCAAATGTACCATCTCTCTTCAACATCTATATAGAGGTCTCCTTGACCGCCGGCCGCCTGCTTAACGCTTGTCGTCACTTTTGCAAACAGTCCCGTACTATAAATCCTTTCTCTGGCATACGTTACTTGTTTCGAATCGACAGTGTCCCCCACATTGAACGGGAGTTCCCTCAGGATAATTTGGGAATTAGTGATCTTGTTGCCGGCAAGAATTATTCTGGACAGGATGAAGGATTCGGTCGAGTCTGCGCTCGACGTTGTAACGGCAGGCTGTACCGCGAAAAGCGGATGACCAAAAAAGAGGAGAATGAGAAGAGCGGCGAGCGGGAGCCGTCTGCACGTTTCCAGACGGGCCATGACTAACGTGTCGGTATACTGAGTACCGCCTTTGTACCGACGCCTTCCGAGGACGAGATGGACAGTCCACACCGGTTGATCACAGCAAGATTCCTGGCGATGTAAAGCCCAAGTCCAGCTCCTTGCTGTTGCTGCCTGTCCTTGTTTATCTGATAGAACTTCTCATAGATCCGGGGCAGATCTCCATCAGGAATGCCGATTCCAGTATCGACGACTTCAACAGTTGCATGATCGTCTGCCGAAAAACTTCGTAGAGTCACCTTCCCTTTAGCCGTGAACTTTATTGCATTTGACAGCAGTCTTCCAATCAGATCACGCATCAGAGATTCCGAGGCAAAGATCTTCAGTTCCCCATCTGCTGTAACCTGGAGCTGAAGATTTTTCTCCTTAGCGAGGGGCTCGTATTCCGACGTCAGCGAGGAGACGACATCCTTCAAACTGAAAAGGCGTCTGTCGTTGTCGTAGTATTTGCTCGTCTGCCCCGAATCAATCTGAATTGTCTCAAGAAAATCATCCACGAGACTCTTGAGGCGTGTACCACCGTGCTGAATTAGTTCGGCGAACTCCTTAAGCTCACCCGTAGTGATTTGCGAGGCCTCATTGCTGATAATCTCGGAGAAACCTATGATATAGGTGAGGGGGGTATTCATCTCGTGAGAGAGAGTTGACAATATCTGCTCTTTCAGAGAATTGAATTCCGACTGCATCGCGTTACGCACGACTGCGGCCTTCTTCAGCTTACCGCGGACCGTAGTTACCAGCTCATCAATGTCGATAGGCTTAGTCAGATAGTCATCGGCACCCAGCTCTTTCCCTTCGCGGACATGCGCCCGGTCGGTTAGAGCACTGAGGAAAATAAACGGAATTGATCTTGCAGCTGGGAGCGCCTGCACACGTTCATAAAACTCGAAACCGCCCATTTCGGGCATGTAGATATCACTAATGATGAGGTCCGGCTTGTTGCCTTCCAGGAGTTCGAGAGCGTATACAGCTGTACGTGCACTGAGGGTGCGATAACCCTCTTCCTGAAGTATGGCAGAGAAGAGTTCCAGGTTGGCTTGCTCGTCATCGACAAGCAATATGAGAGCTGATTCTGCCATCTATCCCGATACCGTTACTTCGCGGGCTGGGTTGGTGGAGACTGGATTGGAACTTGTGGAACCTGCTGTGCCGGAAGGTTTCGTTGACCCTGACTTTGAAGAAAGCTCTTCTGTTGACTTGTAACTCTGCTCGGCAAAAAGAACAAATCTATCAAAAACGCGAGAGCAATGAACACAGTGCCAAGCACGGTAGTCGCCCTTGACAGTATGTCTGCAGTCCTACGGACGCCGAACATGTTGCCAAAACCCGCTCCCGCTCCTCCGAAAGTTCCAGCGAGGCCGCCGCCTTTGCTGGACTGCATCAAAACAACAACAGTCAGTAATATCGCCACAAACAATTCCAAGATCACAAAGAAAGTGTACAAATTTTCACCTCTATTTTGTGTGAAATTTACGTGTCAGACCCCTGAAATGCAATTGCACTTATCACTGAGGTTTATCCGTCCAAATGAGAGGGCTGAAATTGGTTTCGTAGTCGAAATAGTCGAGGTTCTCGTTACGCTTAAGAAAATTCACAATTAGGTAAGTCAGGGGTGTCGCTACCGTCTCATACGCCGACTTGATTAGCCACTGAGATAAGATTAGCCCCACCAAACCTCCCCCGGGAATTGTGCCGACAAACGCGACGAATATGAATATCCCGGAATCCGCTAACTGCCCAATGACGGTGGAGCCGATGGTTCTGGCCCAAAGAAACCTGCCTCGAGTTGCTATCTTCATCTTCGCCATGACGAGCGAGTTCAGAAACTCTCCGGCCAGATACGCTGCGAAAGATGACAGGAGCAATCGGGGTGCGAATCCGAGTATTGACGCGAACGCTTCTTGTGCCGACAACGTCGACGGCAACCCTTCCGCGTGCCATACAGAAGCTGGGGGTAAACGGATGCTAATCTCTATCACGATTATAGTGAGGAGGTTACAGGCAAAGCCAAGCCAGATCACCTGGCGTGCCCGACCATACCCATATACCTCTGTCAGAATGTCACCAAAAATGTAGGATATTGGAAAAACGATGACACCTGCTGGAAGAATCAAAGCACCGATGGAGAACAACTTGACTGCCACAATATTTGAAATGACTAACGTAGTTACAAAGATAGCCGCAATAGCCGGTAGCCAGCGCTGCCGTGACTTGATCGTATCCTCTCCGGACTCGTTTTCCCGGTTCACCGCTTTCCCTCTTCTGCCTCCACACTGATTGCAATTCCTCCTCTCACTGCAAACTCAGCAGTCACTTTGCACCATTTCGGTGACAATGCCGCAACGAGATCATCAAGAATAACGTTTGCAAGATGTTCATTGAACGCGCCTTCATTTCTGAATGACCACAAATACAGTTTGAGTGATTTCGACTCAACGATCTTCTTGTTCGGTATGTACTCAATCTTGAGTTTGGCGAAATCCGGCTGACCCGTCGCGGGGCAAACACATGTGAACTCGTCGGTAGTTAGTGTGACAACGTAGTCTCTACCGGGATGATGATTCGGGAACGTCTCGAGTGTCCTCTGAGGCTTGGCCTTTCTTCCGAGCAATGAAAGCCCGTTGAGATCGGATTGCCCGGTCATTCTCGTCTCTGGTTCACTCTTCGGATATCTCTTCATGTCTGATTCACTTCTTTTTGAATTAGAGCTCTATCGTAACATCGTTTAATCTTATCAGCAACGACTACCGTTCGTTATCTTTTCAAGCTTCGATCTGATCTCCGAAAGGCTCGCTTCGACCTCTTCGCGCGGCAGGTTACCCGACTCCAGGTCAGCATCTTGTTTCGCCAGGAACCTCTCGTAAAAAGAAATTGCTTCCGGGAGAAAGTCCGGTTTTTCCTCGATGAGTTGGAATATAACGTCTTCACATTTGGCGTACATCCCGCGATTCTCGTAATAAGCGGCCGTCTTCTCTTTCAGTGCAGCGGGAAGATCATAATCGTCCAACTTCAACAGGAGAAAATCCGCAGTTTCAACAAGCCGATCCGACTCAAGGTCATCTTCTCCCGGAACGTATTCAAAGATAAGGGAAAGCGATTTGAACAGTATTTCGGTGCTCTCGTCGTCTCTACCGGCAAATCCGGCGAGTTCTCCGGTCTGTCTGAGCAGCAGTCCTGCAATGTAGAATCTGGTTTTCGCGATCGCCGGGTCAGAACCGAAAAGTCTATGAAGGTCCGGTATCGGTAAACGTATCAGCATCTCTACACTCAGACCGAGGAGAGCCTTGGACGATTCATCAACCTCTCCCGCAGCTTCTTCGTACTCTTTGGTCTCCTTCCGCAAGGCCACCCTGGCGAGCGCCTTGCCGAGAAGAGTGAACATTCTGATAATATAATCGCTCTCAATCATCGCCCGATGGTGACTTCCTCCTTTGTACCGTTGATTCTTTTACTTAGAAAATTAAGGGATAGATATCTCAGAAGCGAGGAGGGTTTGTGAATGTCACGGCATTTGTGCAACTTGAACCATTCACGAAAGGATGCAAGTTTGATCAGGCAGGTGAAGCTGTCAGATGCTCAGGCTATATGCGATATCTATAACGAATACGTGCTTCACTCCAGTGTGACTTTCGAGGAGACTCCAGTCAAGCCGGCTGAAATGGCACAAAGGATAGAAGATGCAACGAAAATAGCGCCATGGCTCGTGTATGAGGATGGAGAAGCCGTAGTCGGGTACACTTATGGTAGAAAATGGAGGGACCGGATCGCATATCGGCACTCGATTGAAACCGGCACGTATGTTCATATAGATCATCTACGAGGAGGAATCGGAAGCCAATTGAAATCCGAGTTGCTTCGACTGCTTCGTGAACAAGCATTTCATGCCGTAATCTCGGGGGTTGCACTTCCGAATCACGCAAGCGTGGCTCTCAATGAGAAGTTTGGTTTCACCAAAGTAGCTCACTTCAAAGAAGTCGGATTCAAAATGGGAAAGTGGATAGACGTCGGCTATTGGCAGTTAACGCTTTGAAAACGGCAAACATCAGGAGGCATAAGTTGGAACAGGCAATCGAGGAATTCGTGGGTTTGAGAAGGCTTGCAGTGGTTGGAGTTTCCCGCAACGATAGGAAGTTCGGGAACACCATCTATAAGGAGTTGAAAGCGAAAGGATATGAAGTCTTTGGCGTGAATCGTTCTGTGGAAAAGATCGGAGAGGAGAAGTGTTATCCGGACTTGACTTCCCTGAAAGGGATGGTGGATGGAGTCATTGCCTGCATTTCACCGGATCAGGTGGAGCCGATGGTGAGAGAAGTCTCGTCCATTGGCGTACACTACCTCTGGCTGCAGCAGGGAGCCGAAAGCAAAAAGGCGGTCGAACTCGGCGAGAAGCTGGGTATTAACGTAGTGAAGGGAAAATGCATTCTGATGTATGCAGGACCCGTAAATTCGATTCATAAAATACACAGGCTTTTCAACAAAGTAACCGGAAGACTATAGTGTCCCTTTTTGAATTGCGCACTGATGTATCCTTTGGTCGGTCCTACAGTCGCACTGCCGGCGTTTAGACAGATGGCGACCAATAATACATTAGACCTACCAGCCGCAGTCGGCAGAAGCATACCCGCCATCATCGCAACCGTCCTATACTCATTTGCCAGTTTACTTTTTATCATTTTCGTCATTAGATCGGCATATTCAATTTCATTGTATGGAAGAATCAGCAAGGAGATGCAAAAGAACGGTTGGTCCATCTCATCGGGAGATTCTGTGATCCAGGCACATGAGGAAACCACTTACGAAGCCAGCTATCTGTTTTTCAAAATCGGGGCGGCGAGATTCCATCTCGTAGAACAAACGCTATACAACGGCATACCAGCATACAAGATCGTGGCACGTATCGACTCATATACCGGAGTACCATTTGTGAATTTCCACGGGTTCTATGAAACATATGCCGACGCAAAGACTTTGATGTGTCTTTACACCTTTAACAGGAGGCTTGAGAAGAGACATACGCTCGTCACAAGATATGACTTCGATTTGATTAAGAAGGAGATCTTGTGGAGTCAGCGAGTGGGAGGTGAGCTTGTAAGGAGCGATGTAGTGCCGCTGGATACCGCCTATACCGATGGCCTGGGTTTTTACTATCTTGTCAGGGAGGCATGCCAAAAAGCTGGCGGAGTCAGAAAAGATCTACGAATCCCGATCGTTTCGGACACCATCATATCCACGGTCGATCTCGTCTTGAACGAAACCCGCGAACCGTGCAAGGTCGAAGCTTATGACTATGCTATCGACTCTTACAAAATGTCAGGTCACATAAACTTCACCGGCACTTTCGGCGTCAGAGGAAATTTCACCGGCTGGATCAGCACCGATTCATCAAGCGTCCCGCTAAAAGGCAATCTCCAAGTCATCCTGGGAAGCATCGTGGTACAACTGAAGGACATTAAGAGGAAGGGCTGGATTCCGCCAAGAAGCGAGGCGAGTTCACCTTCCTCACCTTAATCTTATCCCAACCCCTTCTGTCGTCCAGCGCGCTCTGACTTTAACCGGTTGAGGATACACGCCGAAGGGTTCCGCAAACTGGTATGGATAGCTTTTGCCGCTGAAATAAGTCATGCTGCGTCCGTGCTGAGCGTAGGCACGAACATCATAGGTCCCCGCCAGAATCCCGTCGAGTTTGAACTTCCCTGTAGAGTCTGCAAAGGTTGTGAAATCCTTGCCGCCGGACCCGAGGGCTACTACAACAACTTTCCGTCCTTCTGGAACTGGCACCACAGCTCCTTCAATATCACCCAGTGAAGTTGAGTCGGCAGTCCTGAAATACCTTATCGCAATTGAGTCTGCTTTGGAACTGGCAGATCCAATCGGAAACTGCACCCTGACCCTGTACCATTCCATCGAGGAAAGTCCGGACAGCCTTATCATATAGACGTCCTGGGACGTCCGTACAATCGAACCGACGAGTGTGTTCCCAAGGCTATCCATTAATGAGATGCTCGGCCGGCTCGTGTCGGATTCCGGCCACAGGGGAAGGACCTGACAAAAGAGCGTATCGTATGAAGTCACGTCGCGAAGGGAGTCCGGAAAATTGAAGTAGTACGGATCGATATGTGCAATCGCACTGTCCGGTAACATGACAACTGTTTTGTTGTTCGGCGACATCAGATTGCCGTATACATCTTTCACGCTGTCTGTCGCAGTCACGAAATATTTCCTTTTCAAAGGAAGCCCGGGGGCGGTGCGCAGGATTACTGAAAATTTGTTCGACTCCGGTCTCGCCGCGAAATCGACGGGGAATTCTCTGTGCGTGGCGGAATCAGTGATCTCGAAATTTGCAGGGAGAATTGTCGCGGTGTCAATTTCCTCGCTGAATTTCAATTCAATAAAATTTCTCTGCGCAAGTTCCGCCGTGTATAACTGCGGAAGTGATGTGTCCTCCCGAGAAGGTATAAAATCTATATCCGAAACCTCCTCAGCAGATTTCGAAACCCTTGCATCATGAGTAGCAGAAGAATAAAGATCCATTTGCGGAGCATAAAGATAATTGTGCATCTGGTCGTCGAAACAGATCAATCTGTATTTCCCGGGTGCAAGGCCCTGCAGCATATAGCTCCCGCTGTCGTCCGATTGAGTGACATATTTCGCGAGATCCATCGATGGCCGCAGTGTATCGATAACATCGGACACCGGGAATGCGGCAACCGTGTAAGGCTGTTTCTTCGGCGCGTATATCATTCCGGTCACGGTTCCAGTGTCTATCTGTGGCCCGGTTGAGAAGACAAGATTGTATGCACGTGCAAAGTAATTATTCCTGAGGTCGATAGCCGTCGTGCCGATTGTCAGTATGAAAGTGCGATTCGGTTCGAGCGGCTTTTGAAGAACGATCCTCAGATCCGTTCCGGACCAGTGAAATTTCATCTCGCTTGGAGTGTAGGGAGGAAAATAGACGGCGCTTTCCACACTTCGCTCGGACATATACTTGTCGAATTTTAGGTGTATCCTTTCCCCTTTGAAGTTCAATTCTTTTTGAGTTGGCGATGAGAGAACCACAGTCGGTGGGGTTTTGTCAACCGGACCACCTGAGGGAGGAATTTGGCCCGCACAACCGGCGAGCATGAAAGCCAGGGTGAGAAAGATAGGAATGATGGAGCGGTGGAATAATGGCTTGATGGTGCGCTGCAAATACATGGGGAATCTTAGGAACCGACCCCGGCAAAAGTCTTGACATCTTGCTTCGTTATACCGGATCTTGCAGACTTCTTTCCGACTTCCGACCTCAAACCTCTGCCCTGTGACTTCCGATCTCTGATCTCTTGCCTCTGGCATCGCACTTCTTGCTCCTAACATCCGGTTTCTTACCTCTTGTGGCTGATCTCCGGCATCAGACTTCTCACTTCAGGTATCTCAGGTCTGATCTCAGTTCACTTCCGCCACGGCTCGAACAGCTCAGCTTCGATATCGAACAGTGAGAGAATCCTGCCTGCCATAAAATCAGCAAGGTCATCTATGGTCGCAGGTTTTTGGTAGAAAGCGGGCATCGCCGGAAGGATATGAGCACCGGCATCGGCTACCGCGAGCATGTTCTTAAGATGGATTTTATTCAGCGGGGTCTCGCGCGGAACTACGACCAACTTTCGTCCTTCTTTCAAAGTGACATCTGCCGCACGCTCAATCAAACTCCCTGCGAATCCCTGCGCCACACCTGCCAGAGTCTTCATAGAACAAGGGACGATTGCCATACCATCAGTTTTGAACGACCCGCTTGAGATTTCCGCGGCAAGATCTTTATTGCTGTACTTAACGATATTCCCGCCGGAGACTTCATCGCCAAACTTTTCCCGGAAGCTGTCGAGAACATTCTTCCCCTTCAGCGAGAAGTCCGTCTCATTTTCTAAAACGTATGCACCGTATTCCGATATGACAAGATGGACTTCAACTCCGTTGGAAAGGAGTGCTTTTATTGTGTGAAGGGCATACAGCGCACCGCTCGCTCCGGTTATTCCGATAATTATCCTTTTCGTTCTATCGAGCACTCAGCCTCGCCCTTTTACTCACAATTGAAGATGAATAAAACTCAAGAAGACTTATTAAGATAACCGCAAAAACGTTAAGCATCAAAAGCTCCAGAGGCTGCCCGATTGAGAAGTAAATTGCGAACACGACGAGTGCCGAATAAACCATCATGAATACAAGATTGATCATTTCCGTCGCACCGACCCTCGAAAAGGGGAGAGTAAATGGAAGGTTCGTCTGCATTGCCGAGAACCAACTGGCGGCGACATGGCAGAGGAAATAGAAAGTGGCGGTAGCTGCGATGGCGACAATGAGCGGGCTGGTGAATACCAGGCACAGGAAGATCCCCAAAGTCATCGGGACGTGGATCGTTAAGAGAAGCGCCTTTCGTGCACCCAGAACAAACTTTCCTCTCTGAAAATTTCCGGCAGATTCGAGAATCCATTTCGCTTCGTGGTTCCGAGAACTTACAAGATTCTGAGAAATGAAATAGTGAGCGATGACCCCGGACACCACAATTGAGGCAAACGGCGCCGCCAAGTCGGTGCTCAATATCGCGTATGGCATGGAGAAAGTCATCACCGGGATTCTTCGCAGCGACCAGTAGATGGCGACCATTATAGGTGTGGCACCGACTCCGATGGAAGACAATCTGAATGCCGGGTCTCTTATGATGCCGGATAGAACGAAGACGAAACCTGCTTCTTCTTCAGATGACCTGATGAAGGCAGGTGTCTTTAATGAATTCACCACCCTCACAAGGTCGACACTCTTAACCTGATCTATGTATGCAAGTTTACTCACCAGCGCTTCCGGTATGGGGAAGGATACAAACACCAGCGAAATCACAATGAAGCTTATCAACGGTATCCTCAAATCCGAAGTCACCCAGCCCCCGAGGCCCGTGTCGGTTGTCAACGGAAGTAATCCAAGCAGAAGCAACGCCATAGCGATCTGGATGCCCGTCAGCGATATGTTTGCGACCTTTCTTCCAGCGACTGAAACCGCAGCCAGCAGAAATAGATAGGCAGAAGAAGAGAGGAATGCCACAGAGAGGACCCCTGCCGCAATCTCACCGGGAGATGTAAGAACAGGGGAGGACAGCAGAATTACCGGAAGGAATATCGATATTGCCAAAGAAATATTTAGAACAAAGATTGCGCACGCAAACGTCGCCCTAAAAAGGAAATTCGGCTGGACAAAGTAGAAGTCTTCCGTATCTCCGCCGGTGTAAAAAAGCTTTCGGGTTTCTGCTATCGAAGTGAAAAGTGCTATGCCGATCCCGACAATTTCAAGCTGGTGCATCACGTCAGGCCATTTAAGACCGCTGTATGTAAGCGCCAGAAAAAATCCGACAAGCAAGTAGGGCAGGAAGAACTTGATTACACCCTTCGCCCCCTCCCCGCCAACCATTTGCCTCAACCTCAGCTGAAGCAGCAAAAGCAAAAGCATTTTCTATCTATTCTCTCATCAACGACCTGCGGTATTCCCTGATTTCACGCTTGTGCTGGCCAAAGGTAACGCTGAACCTGTGCCCGCCGCTCCCGTTGGCGACGAAGTACAGGTATCGCGTGGTATCGGGGTACAGTGCAGCGAGGATTGATTTCCCACTGGGATTGCAGATTGGCGTCGGGGGCAAACCCGCATGAGTATATGTATTGAAGGGCGATTCGATCTTCAAATCCTTGAAATACAATCGCCTGTGTTCGTTTAGAGCGTATTCAATGGTCGGGTCCGCATCCAGCGGCATCCCTAATCGCAACCTGTTGTAGTAGACGCTGGCAATCGTGGCCCTCTCGGAATCTACCCTTGCCTCGGCCTCAACTATCGATGCCATCTCCATAATTTCGTTGATCGAATACCCTGTTTCATGCGCACGTAATTTCAGTGAATCGTTAAAGAAACCATTGAACTCCCCGACCATTCTCCGGATTATCTCACCGGCATCGGTGCCGTAGTAGAAATCATATGTCTGCGGAAACAAATACCCTTCGAGGTTAGTCGACGGTATGCTTAGCAAGGCTGCCAAAGAATCACCAAGAGCCTCACGGGTGAATTCTACGGAGTCAACGCCTAGTTTCCGGTGATAAATCCCCGCAATCTGGCGCACCGTCAGACCCGGTGGAATCGTAACAGGTACCAGAAGGTTGCTTTTCCCGGAAGAAATTGTACGCAGAACATCGTAGTCCGAATAAAGCCCTTCGAAGAGGTATTTGCCTGCCTGGATCCGATGATCCACTCCAAATGTTTTTGCAAGTATTTTAAAGAGGAATCCATCCGATATCAGACGCCGGCGAGCGATATCCGAATACACGACGTCTGCGGGTGTTCCACGGTCAATGGTAAGTACAGTCCCTGTTCCCGATGCGTAGTGGTACGGGACAAAAAAGGCGATTAACGAAACTAAGACTATAAAGATGATTATCCCGACAATAAACCTCTTCAAGTTTTTCTTGTCCATGGTTAATGGGTTAGCCAAGCGAAGAATATCCTTGAATTTTAGTTTGCGGGCATAGTCAGCGAAAGAAGACCTCCGCTCTTCGGAACTCTCATGCTCCAGACGTCTCGACTCGTCTATGATTCTCTCGTAGAGTCGCTGGACGGCTTCGTCGGTCAGGGGCCCCGGGTTGTTCTTGCTTACATTCTCAATTACCTGTTTCTCTCGCTCAGGCGAATATACCTCAATACCTAGCTTCTCTTTGATCTTTCCTATCTCGTCTGCATAGCCAGCTCGCTGGTTAAGAAGCTTGACGATCCGCTTGTCGAGGCGGTCTATCCGCTTCCTCAGCCATTTCATATTGTCATGCAAGGCTGCCACCTTATCGGTCGGTGTCGACGGAATCTCTGAGGGATTTAAGGAAAGCACGGGCTGCTTCGGCTTCTTTTCCCGGCTGCTCGCCCGCAATTTGCTGCAGCAAAGCAGATCCCACCACTATGCCATCCGCGTATTTCGAAATATCTCTCGCGGCATCCGGCGTTGAAATCCCGAAGCCGACCACGTAGGGTTTCCGGGCAAGTTTTCTAACCTTTCCGAGAAAGCCGACCACTTCATCGCTGACTAAATTTTTCCTCGCGCCTGTCACACCGGTGACCGAGACACAGTAGCTGAAGTCAGATGTGAAATTGTCAATCCGTTGAATCCGTTCATCGCCAGAAGTAGGAGCTATGAGAAGGACCAGGCTGATATCTGCTTCTTCAATCTTTTCCTTCATGGCAGCAGATTCTTCGAGAGACAAATCAGGAATTATGACGCCGTCAACCCCAGACTCGCTGAGCCTCAAGAAAGTATCATCACCCATCCCATTTAGAAAAGAGTTCATATACCCCATAAGAATTATCGGGAGACGAGATCTCTTTCTAAAATCACGAACGGCCTCAAGGACTTTTGCTGGAGTAATGCCGTTTCCGATAGCGATCTGTGATGCGTTCTGAATAACAGGGCCATCTGCCAGCGGGTCGCTGAACGGGACACCCAATTCTACAAAATCGACGCCCGCACTTTCGGCGGCTTCGAGAAGTTTCACTGTCGATTCGGTGTGCGGGAAACCCGGCATCAGATACGCGCTCAATAATTTCTTTTGTCGCGGCGCGCTTTTGCGCGGCCCTTCAAATAAAAGATGAATTCCGTTCAATGTGTGTGTTTTCCCTTTAGTTCTAAGCCGGCTCTGCGATGAGGGGGAGGTTCGGCACAGGTTTCAATGACAAATCCGATACCATCCCATACTTCAGGATCTTGAAATGAGCTGCCATCCCAATCATCGCGGCATTGTCGGTACAGTAGAGAGGTCTTGGGAAGTGAGCCTTTGCGCCGATGGAAGAGGCACGCGCCTGGATGGTCTCGCGCAATTCACGGTTTGCAGCAACGCCGCCTGCGACTGAAATCGATCTGACTGAGAATCTCTCAGCAGCCCTTGCTGCCTTCTCAACCAGGACATCGACCACAGCACGTTGGAAGGAGGCACAAATGTCTCTGACGAGTTTTTCGTCGCGGACATCGGCATTGTATTTCAAATCTCTCAGTAGATAAAGCACGCTGGTCTTCAGTCCGGAGAAGCTGAATTCAAATGTCTCTCCATTCTCAGGCGTGGAACTCCTTGATAGAAACGCCTTCGGGAAACTGAATGCCCGGGCATTTCCCTCTTTTGCAAGCTTGTCAATTATCGGTCCTCCGGGATAACCGAGTCCCAGGAGCTTTGCTACTTTGTCGAAAGCCTCGCCTGCGGCATCGTCCCTCGTCTGTCCAACTAATTCATGCGAGTACGGTTCTCTAACATGTATTAACATCGTGTGACCGCCGCTTACGATTAAAGCAACAAACGGGAACTCCGGCTTGTCATCTTCGAGGAAAGTGGAGTACAGATGCCCCTCCATGTGATTTATGCCGATGACAGGGATTCCTCTTGCCGCCGCGAACGCCTTCGCGAAACTCAGCCCGACGATTAACGATCCCGCCAATCCGGGACCGTAAGTCACTGCGACTGCTTCGATATTATCCTTGTCTACACTTGATTTTATCAGCGCCTCTTCGACAACAGGAACGATCAATTCCATGTGAGCACGAGAGGCAAGTTCCGGCACAACACCGCCGTATTCGGTGTGTATGAGCTGCGATGAAATGACTATCGATTTAAGCGATCCATCCTGGAGAACCGCCGCCGAACACTCATCACATGACGTCTCTATCGCAAGTAGATTCATGAGTTAATATTAAAATTAAGGATAGATATTTCCAAGCATCGGGTGAAGTCGAAGCTTAAAGCTCGATTGATCCTCGTGAGCCTTTCTCCGACCGCAAAAGTCGCAAGGATTGCCGGGGAATTCCAATTTTCGAAATAGTGGATTTGCGTCCTGGATGATCCGAGTCGTAAATCTCCGTCCTGAAACGTGATCCAGGCTGAAACACGCCCAAGCATCTGGGTTATTTGACAAGCGCCATGACTTTAGATTTGTCGAAAGGTCTTGCGGTAAGCCTGTAAATATATACTCCGCTCGGCAGCCCTCTCCCATCAAATACGACACGATGCTTCCCGGCCGTGGCTTCCCCGTTGAAAAGAGTCCTGACATTTCTTCCGAGAACATCGTAGATGCTTACGGTCACTCTCTGCCTGGATGACAACGTGTAGGTAATTGTTGTGGTGGGATTGAAGGGATTCGGATAGTTCTGCTCAAGCTGGTAGCCGGACGGAATCGGCAGACTCTTGTCAATGCTGCTTATTTGCGTGCTGTCGATTTTGATCTGATAAGAACTGTCTGGCACAGTCTGAATCTTCACATGTAGGATGTGTGCAGTTGAGTCAAAAAAGTATCCTGTGCTGTTAGTCGCAAGTCCATCTTCAGATTGCAGATTCGGAATGGGTAAATTCCCCGAAGAGACACTCGCTGGAGAAAAAGAAATTTCATGTATCGAGCACACATAGACCCGATGTTGCGGCTTCCCGGTGTAGCCCCCAACCGACGGGCCGATTGAAAGAGTCATATCGTTCTCGCTTCCGTCGTCAATGACTGAAGTCGCCAAGTTTGTTGTCGCGAATGCCCCTTTCTGATAGTCGAGCGTTGTGCCGTCATCTTCATAGAGGTTGAAATTGTCCGTCGTATTCTGACCAGGGTAGATGGCGAGCAGAATTGTGTCGGCGGGAAATTCATCCGTGTATTGTTCCACCGGTTGCATGGGGATTATGCTACCGGCTTTGACGAAAAGCGGCACCTCGCCGAGGGGGGCCGGCACGGTAATCGTCTGCCCGCCGGCGTAGACGAGATCGTTCCAAAAATCGATCCACTTCCCCTGCGGCAAGTAGAAACTCTTCGATGTCTGACCCGACTGGACAACCGGCGCGACGAGAAAATCATCACCCCACATGTAGGCAGAGCTCTCGTTGTAAAGGTTTTGGTCATCGGAAAACTCCAACACCAGCGGTCTTGCCAGCGGAATTCCCGATTCATAAGTCTCGTGTGCCATCGTATAATTGTAAGGCAAGAGAGAATATCGCAGGTCGATTATTTTCCGGACGATGTTTTCGGTGGATACCCCAAATACCCACGGCTCCGTGCCGCCGAGGGCGTCATAGCCGTGCGCCCTCATCACCGGGCAGAACGCACCAAATTCCATCCAGCGTGTGTAAAGCTCAGGAGTAGTCGGCGTGTTGTTGCTGCTTGTAAATCCACCTATGTCCGAATTGTGATAGGCTAATCCCGACATTCCCATGTTCAATAGCAACGGTAGTTAAACCGCGAGTCCGGGGAAGGTCTTCGAAACGTCTCCCGACCATGTGACGACCCCAAACCGCTGGATGCCGGCGTAGCCGGAACGAGTTAAGTTGAAAAGTCTTCGGTCAGGATAGGATTGACTGAATCCATGGAACAGAGTCTCTGCCCACAAGAAATCATATATGTTGTGTACTTTCAGGTCGGGTCCCATGAAGAATTGCATGTCAGGCGAATCTCGTTCGGGTTCACCAAGATCAATCCACAAGCCGTCGACTCCAGTCGAGAATATCTGCTGATACTTGCTCCACCACCAACTACGGGCAGCAGGATTGGTGATGTCCAATAGCCCTGCATTACATTGACACGACCACCAATTCGGAAGCACGTAAGTCTGGCCCGACGCAGTCTTCGCCAGGTATCCGTTCCCGCTCGCGTAGGAATAGTTCAGAGAGGGCTGCGTTACGTACGGCTCGGTAATAACTACTGTGTTGAAACCTCTGGATAGGAAGTCCGACGTAATCTGGTCGGGATTTGGCCAATCGCCCGTATTCCAGGATAGGTCGCCCATGTTCTTGAACCAATACAGATCGAGGACTATCGCGTCGCATGGAAGCCGGTTTGCACGCATCGTGTCGAGCATGGCTTGAGCCTGCGAGACATCATGGTACCCAAACTTGGATTGGATGTAACCGTAAGCCCATTTAGGAAGGAGCGCTGCCCTTCCCGTCAGCCAGGTGTAATCCGACAATACCCTCGTCATCGATGGGTCGTAGATGAAATAGTATGAAAGCTCGCCGCCGTCGGCAATGTAAGAAAGGATAGAAGGGTTGAAGCTCCCGATGTCGAAATGTCCGCTGTAAGTATCTTCGAAATAAATGCCGTAATGATTCGTTGACATAATAAAAGGAACATTGACGTTCATTGTAGCGGGAATTCCTCCGTACTGTGGATAACCGCCGTGCTGCTCGTTGAAGCTATCGAACGATTGACCGCGCAGGTCGAGACTCATTCCTCTCTCGCCTGTCCCGTAGAAATGTTCATCCGGTTGAATCTGGAAGTTGGCGATTCTCTGGTTTAGATAATGCGCAAATCCGGCCGCCGCAGGCTCCTTCAAGAGCAATTGATCACCTAGGGCAAAGTAGGCAACTCTGACCGGATATTTATTGCACACGATTTTTAGCGATGTCGTTGTGATCGAAAGCGAAGAATCGCTATCCGATATGGAGAATGTGACCGGTGTGGTAGTATCCTGAACAACCACTAGCGAGCTGTCGAACAATGTTGTAAGTGTCGGCATCAAGTCCACGCGGACCAGGTTGGGTCTATAGAAAACGAACCTTAACGCAGATTCGCCCGCATATACTGTAACGGACTTGCCTTGAACGGAATAGGAAGTAAAATCGCCGAGAGATGTCTGGGCATTCGCCGAGAGCGACAAAGTCATCAGGATTAGCAACAAGTAATTGGCAGGCAAAACTTTTTTAAGGGTCAAGATTGACTCGCATTTTTCGTTATTAATGGTCGGCAGTTCAACCGACGGCAGGCTTCTTCTGCGCCGTTAATTCTCGCTCGATGAAAAGCAAGTTGGACAGCGCGGTCTCATTTTTGGGATCGACTTCCAAAAGCCTCTTGAGTACACCAATCGCCGAGTCGTAACGTTTCTGAAGAATTTCGATCACCGCGATGTTGTTCATAGTGTCGGTATGAAATGGAAATAGAGTTATGATTCCGAACAGAGTCGCGCGCGCGCGATCCAGTTGGCCGAGCTCAATCTCAATCTCACCCTTAAGATTCATCAGATCAGGGAAGCCAGGATTATCTTCCATTGCCTTCTCGACTCTCTTCAATGCCTCTTCGATCTTGCCGGCTTTCCGTAATTCCTTAGAGGCGCTCGCTGCATCGACTACTTCCTGTGGAAGTTCTTTCGGCTTGAACATGCTATGCGTCTTTTCAAGGTCGGATTTCGTCAGTCTTCGATGCTCAAACTTCCTTGTCTGGGCAACAGGGATCACCTGCACACTATTTTCAAGATTAATCTTGTCGGGATACTTCCACCGAGGGCCGCCGGGTGGTGTCTTCCACCAGTCGGCGGGTTGAAGAAAAAGCCGCGGTTTCTCGGACTCGGTCCGCAACGTTTCGCGCACCGCAAACTCCAGCACTCCAGGATCCAGATCGATTACACAGTGAGAGTATTCATGTTTGCAGAGCCAGTCGCAAAAATAGCAGTCAATGGGAAGTGCGACGAGTGAAGTCCTGACAGAGTACGGCATGAATCGCCAGAAGTGGCCGCCGCCCATAACCACAACGTTCGGTGTATCGACAGCACACGCCATATGTGCGGTACCGGTCTCAGCACCTACAGCGAGACGACACCTCTTGAGAAGCGCCGCAGTCTGCCGCAGTGTTGTCTTGCCGCTGAGATTCACGGAGTGAACACCGAGTTCGTTCAAGCAGACCTGGTTGAATCCGTATGCTGCGCCGTCTCCAATTGCCATCACCGAGAAATCATTTTCTTTGCAGATCTCAGAGAGAGCTTCACTATATAGCGGATACGTTCGGAGGTGTGATCTTCCGAATGCAAACAACCCCAAAGTCTTTTCCGGCGCTAGCCGGTTCGCCTCGAAAACCTGGTCGGCAAACTCATCATCTTCCTTCGTAGTCCAAACAGCCGCCTTCAAAGGAGGCGCCTGAACTCCTATGCCCCGAAGAAAGTCACGGTGTCGTTCCATCTCAGGCTCGTACATGTCTCTAAACCTTATAAGCGATGTGTAAACTCCGCCCCTCTTTTTTGCGACGTTCCCCGGGATTGCATTTGAGTTCCCGAATGCGATCTTCTCTTTTGCCAGACTTCCGACAACAAACAAATCGGCAAGCTGCTCCCAGGAGGAGGAGCTGTCCAAAGCAACATCGAAATGCGAATCGCGCAGACCCTGGAGCACACTGCCTCTGTAGACCGGATCCAGGAACAGTCTCATTTTCTCGACCCCGATGACTCTCGCTACGAAAGGATTCGCCTCATAGAGTTCCGCAATATGCTTCTGGCAGACCACCGTAATCTGCGGCTTCTCGTACTTCTCATATATGTGCGGAAGCATAGAAGAAGCGAGGAGGTTATCCCCGATTGCATCGAGCCTGACCCATAGGATTCTTTTTTGTCCCATATTAGATTGACTGGAATATAATCGAATGTCGCAAAAGATAGACAAACTTTTCACCTGTTCGGCATGTTAGAAACGAAAGGCACGATTCAGACGACGCCCAAGGAGTGATTAGATGTCAACCAACTTCACAACCTCAGACCCGACGAAGAACCACTTACTCATTTCGTTGCTGGCAATCTTCCTCTCTTCATATTTCATCGGAATACTTCCCGCAGCAGCGCAAAGAGCTCCAGCTTATAAGAATCCGGGCGTTGTCCTGATGTGTGTCTCTGCGCATCCTGACGATGAAGACGGAGCAACCCTCGCGTACTACACACACATCAAGCATATCAAGGCGTACAGCATCTTCTACACGAGAGGTGAAGGCGGTCAAAATGTAATTGGGCCTGAGCTTTACAAAGAGCTGGGTGAAATGCGAACGGAGGAGACTCTTGCAGCTTCAAAGATTCTCTGGACAAAAGTGTATTTCCTGGGCTTTCTCGATTTCGGATATTCCAAGACGGCAAAAGAAACTTTTAGAATGTGGGGCGGGAATGACAAGGTCTTGAGGAGAATCGTGTACATGATACGCGCACTCAAACCAGACATCGTCATTACAAACCATGACACGATCACGACGCTTCCATATCGCCAGCACGGTAATCACCAGGTTGTCGGGATAACAATCTACGAAGCCTTCAAAGCGGCTGCCGATCCCAGCTATCATCCGGAACAATTCGGGAACGGCGTCGCTCCGTGGCAGATCAAGAAGCTCTACTTCCGCATCCTTCGTAAGTCGGAGCTGAATCAGGACTCGTTGGTATCCATACCTGTCGGTGAGAAATACCGTGGCCAGACAATTCGACAGATCGCTTGGGATGCACTCAAGGAACACCGCACCCAGGGAATGAACAAACTAAATTTCCACCATATCCCGGAAGTCTTCAGGCATCCGGTCTATAAACTCATATTAAGTGACAAGAAATACCCGTATGGTCCGCACGATCTGTTTTCAGGAATAGAACCATCTGTAAGGCCGGGAGTGAAGTTGCCCGAGAGATATGCAGTAGCCCTGAAACCATTTTCCGTTTTCGTCCACCCGAAATACTCTCTCCTGAGAAACACTGAAGGTACACATAAATTTAAATACACGATGGACACCTTCAACCATACCGGGAGTCCTATCCACATGAGTGTCATCGTGACTCTAGGCAAGCAACGGCTATTGATCCAACATGAGGTACTCGGAAAGAAGATAAGAGACTTCCTCAGACTGTCGGTCAACGTCCCACAGATCGATGCACTCCAGGATTCGCTTGTATTCAAAGCACTCCCGCATGAGGCGCGAAAGATGCCTGGCATGGGACCGTCCGGCGATGCGGCATACTTAAGAGAGGTGACAGCGAAGTTTGACAAGAGAGATTACATCGGGCTCGTCACGACTTATGACAACACTCTTGAACAGACGTTTGATGAATTCGGAGTAAGGTATCAGGTGCTGGATTCATCTCAACTCGCTTCCGGCAGTCTGGATAAGTTCACCACTATCGTCCTCGACATTCGCGGGTACCTATACAGGCACGACCTGGTGAAATACAACGATCGGATCCTCAGTTATATAAAGCATGGTGGGAACGTCGTTTGTTTCTACAACAGGCCACCTGAATGGAACGGCCACAGCTATGCGCCATATCCAATCTACATCACCAATCATCGAGTTACTGAAGAAACTCAGCCGGTTACCATCCTTCAGCCTGACAACCCACTGTTCCATTATCCGAACGAGATTATCCCTACCGATTGGAATGGCTGGGTGCAGGAACGAAACATTTATCTTCCAAGCGGAGACACTGCTTTGACTTCGAGCAATTACCATCGTCTGCTCGCGATGAGCGATGAAGATCAGCACGAGCCCTCGACATCTCTCCTTTGGGCACACTACGGCAAAGGTACTTACATCTACACTTCGCTGGCGCTTTACCGACAGGTGAAGGCACTTAACAACGGCGGAGTGAAGCTGCTGTTCAATTTGATATCGCAGCCGAGGGAACAATAGCGAGTCATGAAACAGTGGAGTGATGGAACCGTGCAAGATTGGAAAAACGTATCAATAGAGAAGTGAGGAATATTTCGATCTCAATCTATTCTCGGAATGACTAAATTTTATTCGATTTGAAAGAGACTGAGAGTAACGCAGAGGCTGCACAGCTAGTCAGAGGGCTGACGCTATCGGGTGCGGTTGCCGTCAATATGACCGACATGATCGGGGTCGGACCCTTTATTACTATTCCGCTTATTGTCTCAGCAATGGGGGGCCCGCAGGCGATGCTCGGATGGATTTTCGGAGCGATCATCGCTATGAGCGACGGGATGGTGTGGGCTGAACTCGGTGGGGCAATTCCAGGATCGGGAGGAACATACAGGTATCTCGGCGAGATGTATGGCAGGCAAAAGCTTGGCAAACTTATGTCATTTCTATTTATCTGGCAACTCATCTTTAGTGCACCCCTTTCGCTGGCCTCAGGCTGTATCGGTTTAGCAGAATATTCGACCTACTTTTTCCCATCTCTTAATCACACGTTCTTCTCGATTGCTATTCCACTCACCGGGAGTTTTCATTCTTCACTCAATGTAAACGGGTTTACATTTGTAGCAATCTTTGCGTGTGTGCTGGCAATGTTTCTACAATACAGGGGAATAACGATAGTCAACCGTTTGACGAAAGTAATCCTCGCGGTGGTTGTGGCCGACATCGCCTGGATTATTTTTACTGGCGTAGCACATTTCAATCCATCGATAGCGTTTGACTTCCCCAAGAATGCATTTTCATTCGACTCGTCTTTCTTCCTTGGGCTCGGGTCGGCGATGCTTTTGTCACTCTATGATTATCTCGGATACTACAACGTCTGCTTTCTCGGTGATGAGATTAAGGAGCCGGCGAAGAACGCTCCGCGTGCCATCATAATCTCGGTGGCAATAGTCGCGATAATCTACCTGGCGATGAACCTGAGTATTATCGGCGTGATACCCTGGCGCTCGCTCGTCAAGGGAGTGGATACACCCGAAAGCCACTACGTGATTTCACTGATGATGCAGAAATTGTACGGTGGTTGGGCCGGCTCGCTCGCGACGATCTTGATCATGTGGACGGCGTTCGGGTCCATTTTCTCGATCTTGCTTGGTTACTCGCGCGTGCCATATGCGGCAGCACAGGACGGCAATTTCTTCAGGGTATTTGGACGAGTCCACCCGCGTTACAAAATCCCCTATGTCTCCCTTTTGAGCCTGGGATTCTTCGGAATCCTGTTTTGCTTCCTCAGTCTCACGGAGGTTATCGCCGCATTGGTGGTGATCCGCCTGATAATACAGTTCATCGCACAAACAGTCGGATTGTTGGTGTGGAGAGCCAAGGCCCCAAAATCACCCCGGCCATTCAGGATGTGGCTCTACCCGTTACCTGCTTTAGTCTCACTTGCAGGATTCCTGTTCATTCTCTTCTCCCGGAAGAACTTCACAGTCGAGATACGTTACGCTGCAGTGATATTCATAGCAGGATTGGTTGTCTACCTGGTCAGGACATTCAAGAAGAGAGAGTGCCCGTTCAAAGTCGCGTCATAATTCATTTCCGCCGTTCGAAATGCTTTGAGACCCTGATGACCGCCATGCTTTGGTATAACGCCTTCGTTTAATCTCATATTGCCTCCTAACGCCCGTCACCGAAGAATATCAGCTTGCTCCTTAATTCTCAATCAAGTCTACTGCAAAAGTGTCAGTTTCTTAACTTGGTTGAGACCGCCCGTCTCAAGTCTGTAAAAGTAAATTCCGCTCGAAAAGCCGAGGGCATTGAATGTCGCTGAATGGTCGCCAGCGCTTTGTACTCCGGCAACGAGTGTCGTCACCTCTCTCCCCAAAACATCGTACACTTTCAGGCTGATATACCCTGGAGATGAAAGCCGGTAAGTTATTATCGTCCTCGGATTGAACGGGTTGGGATAGTTCTGATTGAGTTGAAAACCCTGCGGCCCCGACCCGTCATTCTTTACATTCGATGGAACAGGCGGGAAGAATTCCAAAAGCGCGTTTCCTATATGCGCCCGCCAATTTCCCCACGCGTGTCCCTCGTCGTATTGGCGAAATTCATAATCGTACCCCCGACTCTGAAGGATCTGCACCATGTTGTGAACCATTGGCACCAGGCTCGGAATGTCGTACGTCCCTATATCCATGTATGTCCTGATGTCAAGTTTGGTCCCATTCTGAAATCCAGACGACAGCGTTGGGTCCACATAGCTCGACTGGGCAGATACATTCCCGAACAAGTGCGGATAAGTGTAAGCGAGCCAGAGAGAGATGTTGCCTCCGTATGACGCCCCCGCCACTCCCCTCCCTTTCGGATCCTTTATGGTACGGAATCTTGAATCAACAAAAGGTACCAGTTCTTCGGTGAAATATTTCATGTAGGCAGTCACCTGGTTCCCTGCATATTCAGGTGTGCGGTTTACATATGAAACGAATACAGCAATCAAAGGACGGATCAGTTTGTTTGCGGTCAGATAGTCAATGATGTTCTCATACTTCCCGAGCGCGACCGATTCCGTACCGTCCTGAAAATACATCACGGGGAAACTGTCGGCGGAGGCAGGGTATCCCGGCGGAAGATAAACTTCAATCTTCCGCGAATTCCCGAGGTTTACGCTTGTCCACGACGTATCAAACACCGATCCGTGCGGAATATTAGAGAAGTAATTTACCTCAACTGGGGGGACGTATTTAGGCATTCGTAGTTCTGAATTTGGTCCAAATCCTTCCATTATCTGGTTTGGATTGCGTGGATCGAGGATCCAGTTCGTTCCGTTTATGACGATCTTATATTCCAATCGCGCGTCGGGTTCATATGTCTGCGTGAAATACCAGAGTTTCGTACCATAGATTCTGGTAAGATTGGACACATTTGTCTGCCAATTGTTCACATCACCGGCCATCGAAACAGTATTCGCATTACCGGTGTAGATGAAATGGACCACGCTATCCTGCTCAACGATTGGGATTGCCGCAGCCGATGCGACGAGGCTGTCTGCAACTTCCTGCCGAGACGAATCCGGTAGCGAATTTATTCTGTCAAGAAAATGCTGAAATCCCTGCGCCGATGAGATCCTGGCAACGAGTAGCAACAATAAAAGGGGCTTGCACGACTTCATACGACCCTCCAACTTTCAGAGAATTTACTACCGCGACACTGAATTTTAAACGGAATCTCTTTTCACACCAGTCACGGAGTTTTCGCGCTGCCTTCCGGAAGAAAGTATCACACCATCGCGACAATGGCGCCCGCTGCGAGTCCCAGAATGTACAACCATCCGAACCGTTTGTTCTGAATCAGGCTGAACCTGTGGTACCACAACGGCCAGCCCACGTAGCCTTCCGGGGGAGTCTCCGGTCTCGGTTTCGAGAAAACTCCCATCGCTTTCCACGCACGTGGAAAATTCAAAAACACGATGAGTGCAAAAGGCGAGATATCCCTTGTAATGACCAGGACTACTACGACAAGGTACATGAGCAGGATCGCGGTTTGATTGAATAATCTTGCGCGTTTCTCACCGAGAACGATCGGAAGAGTCCTCTGCCTCTGAGTTTGGTCAAACTCCATCTGATCGATGTGCTTGCCGACCAGTATCGACATCACGCCGAGGCCATAAGGGATCGATGCGAGAAAAGCGGGCATCGACAATTTTCCCGTCATGCAGAAGTACCCGCCGCCTATCATCAGCGGGCCCCAGACTATAAGCGTTGCCAGTTCACCGAATCCGATGCTCTTAAGATCACGCGGCGCACCGTCATACCAATAAAGTATCCCGAGACCTAACAGAGCGAAAAGTGCCGCAATCGGCCCTCTCACCACAATAAAGTATATCGACACGAGAATGCCGACTGCGAGAAGCATCCAGATTCCTCTCTTCAACGAACTTGCACTCATCATGTTACTCGCCAGGGGATGGAGAGTGTACCTCATCCTTGGAGATTCAGGCGTATCATGTCCCCTGTGAAAACCGAAGTAGTCGTTGGAGAGGTTGCTTATTGCATGTGCAACCACCAGGCCTATGAGAAGGAGGAAAAAATTGAGGGCGTTGAACGAACCTGCCTTGATAGCCAGCAGCCCGGCTATGATAGCTGCTTGAGCCGAGATTACGAGTATGATACTCCGCGACGCGTAAAGCCACCTCGAAACGGGATCAAGTTGTTCGATAGGTAGCTCCTTCCTGTAAAATCCCCGAAAGGCGTTATACCACAATTCCCTTTTCGAGACTGCCGCATTGCGCATTATGCATCTCCTGATTGTTACTGAGTAAACTTATCTCTTCAATAATATAACAATCAGTCACCGATTTCCGTCGAAGACCCGTCCGCGTCTGGCACCTGCGTTAGAAAACATAGGTAATGCTCGCTACAGGTATACCGATAGGTGATCCCAGTGTTACACCGATAGGATAGAGAAGTCCCAGATCTCCCGCAAGTTTGGTTCCGAAAAATCTCACTCCAACTATCAATGGTGTATATGAAGAATGGGGGAACACCCAAAGCTCTGCCATTATCTTGATAGTGCTGCTCACTCTCGCGTCCCCGCTCACACCCCAAATGAACGCGCCACCTGGTCCTGAAAAGGCATCTCCAATTGCCAGATTCAGTTTTCTGTCCGCATCCCCTACACTACCAACCGCGTAGGCCATCCCCGAAGCATCCTTGATCAGACCTCCGCCCAAAATCTGTACACCTGTTGCGAGGGCAAACTCATTAGGAATCTCAAGGAGCCGTATTTTTGCGCCGTAATCAAATATCATTTCGTCTGCTGGAAGGGGAAAGAGAACCGTTCCACCATTTATCATCAGCCAATCCGCTACGCCATATGCCGCATTGAAGAAAAGAAGTTCGTAGTCCCCTACGTAACCTGTGCCGCCAGGCAATGTGGTGGCGGTAGGCATCAGAAATGCCCTGGTCTGATTAGGATCTGAAACGGTACCATTGGAGTCAGGCATTCTCCTAACAGCCTGGTACTTGATCTTCTCAATCTGACCGCGCTCGATTTTCTGGAAACCAAATCTCGACGTTTGAAACATCACTTCCTTCTCTGTCTCGCCGAGGACCTTACCCAAGAGAACGGTACCGTCTTTTAATTCCACTTTAGCAGAGTCAAAGGAAACGTCGGATCCTGTTTCCATTTTCTTGGAGACGGACTGGAGTGTTCCGTAGGGCGTAATAACAGTATCCTGAGACTGTCCACGATCATTATTCCATTCCACTTTGGCATTAAGAAGGGAATCATCTTCTAGAAAAAATACCGCCCATTTGAACCCCGCGATTTGCGGCAGGAGTTGGAAGCGCGCATTTATCTCGGGAGTTAGCGTATCTCCCAAGACACTGTTTAACCTGACAGGAGCCCCGATGCCTTGAGCATATACCGATCGTGTGAAAAAGGCGAACACCAAAAGTATTACCGGCCTAAGCATACCTCAGTCCTCCCTACAGCGATAGAATTTCTTTAAATTAGCGAGTAAGGCTGAAGAGATCAACCATTCAGATGAGATTTATCCGCCCAAGGGCACTCTCTGCAGCATAATGGCCGCCCGGCAAAACGGCGGTCATTTGGTGTACCATGACCCCTTGACAATACGATACGCGACAATTAAGTTTTCTTGTTGGGTTCATAAAGTCCCTCCGGATTTCAATAAGCACATAGCACTTCAGAAAGCACCTTTCGCTAAACCAAATTCCGATCATTCCCAATCGGGACACCAAATGTGGCTTTCTATTATTAGGCGCTTTACCGGCAGAGTCTCGTGAGTGTGCAGTTTCTCTGACTCATGATGAAAGGATAAGTGATAAAGAGGGACAGGTGAGATCTGCTTTAAGGAAATCGATAGACTCGAACTGATCGCAGGTTTTGCGATGCTCTTTCCAGTTTACCGTGAAAGGATCGCAAACAACATTAAAATCGGGAAGGTTTATTCGGTGGAAAATGTCCAAAACGAAAACGAATAGATCCAAGGGTCATTGAAAAGGAGCGGCATTTTAGATGAGGTTGTCGTTGTTCGTGGCAGTGGTCCTTCTTTCTTCTGAGGAAGAGTCTGACCTTGTAGACAGGAGTAAGTACTGAGTGAATAGTTTCATTCGCGGCCCTGGCGACTCACTTGAGTTTGCCGAGGCGTTGAGAACCACTTGAATTCAATAGCTATCGCTAAACCAGAAGTTAGGGAATTAGGAGCTGCTCGATGAAAAAGCATTTGAAGATACTGGTAGTTGAAGACTCTGAGAACGATACGCTGCTGGAGATTAGGCAGATTGAGCGCGCCGGCTACGATGTCGAATTCAGAAGAGTCGAAACAAAAGACGAGGTGGAGTCCGCACTCTCTTCAAACGGGTGGGATTTGATCCTCAGTGACTTCACAATGCCGAGTCTAACAGGAACCGAGGCGCTAAAGATCGTCAGAGCAAAAGACGAATTTATACCCTTCATTTTTGTCTCCGGAACTATAGGTGAGGATAGAGCTGTCGGCACTCTGAAAAATGGGGCTAACGATTACATTCTAAAAATCGACCCCAATAGACTCGTTGCTTCAATTGAAAAGGAGCTTCGAGAAAGAGACTTAAGACTTGAAAAAGCGAAGGCTCTCGTGGATCTCAGAAAGAGTGAGGAAATGTTTCGCCTTCTCTCAGAGGCTGCATACGAAGCAATCGCGTTCCATGACAAAGGCATGCTGATTAGAGCTAACAATCAGTATTTCAATTTATTCGGCTACGAGCCGGAAGAACTTCTCGGGAAAGACATCGTCTCCCTTGTAATTGCTCCAGAGTCGCTGAAACTTGTGGCCGATCATATCGCAAATGGCTTCCTTGGTACTTACGAAGCAATCGGGATTAAGAAAGACGGGACAAAATTCTCTTTTGAAACCAAAGCGCGGACAATGGAACTGAACGGGAAAGAAATCAGAGTGGCAGCAATCCTTGACATATCGGATCGGAAAAGAATCGAAGGGAACCTGAGACTGCAGGCATCCGCGCTGGAAGCAGCAGCCAATAGTATCATCATAACCGATCCTGATGGAATCATAAAATGGGTCAATCCGGCATTCGCAAAAATGACAGGCTATACCGCAGAAGAGGCGATCGGACGAAACCCAAGATTTCTCAGGTCCGGATTTCAGCCGGAGATTATCTACCGAGACTTGTGGGAGTCGATAACGACTGGAAATGTCTGGCATAACGAACTTGTCAATCGCAAAAAGGATGGGGCGACCTACACCGAAGAGATGACCATCACTCCCATCATCGACGCCAACGGAAAAATAAAAAACTATATAGCGGTCAAGCAGGACGTGAGCGAGAGGAAACAGGCGGATGAAACTGCAAGGGAATTGACTCAGCGGATTTCTCTTGCAACTGAGCTGGCACAGGTCGGAATTTGGGACCTTGATCTGGAAACTTTCTCCGCAGTCTGCGACAGGAAGATGTCTGAGATACTCGGGTTCTGTGAGCCGAAGACAATATCGCTGGAGGATTGGGAACGTCTCCTCTCACCGGAGGATATTAAGAAAACCAATGACGTGCTGCAGCGCGCAATTGTTACGAGAGAGCCGCAAACGCTGGAATTTGAGGTGAAGCTTCCCGACGGGAAAATCCGGACCGTTGAATCAGGTATTGGCGTTATGGTCGATAGCAAAGGGAAAGTCACTCACACGGTCGGGGCGGCGTTGGATGTAACCGAGCGTTACAAGTCAATAGAAAGGATTCGCGAACAAGCCGCGTTGCTGGATGAGTCGCACGATGCGATCTCCGTTTTGGATCTTAGCAGCCGCGTCGTCTTCTGGAGCAGAGGTGCCGAAGAATTGTACGGCTGGAGCGCCGAGGAGGTATGCGGAAAGAACAAGATCGGCCTCTCTGTGGAAGGTGAGGGCGGAGATGAAAAGGTCGAAAATGAAAGGCTCAATTCTGGGTCTGCCGATTTCTCCTTCGTCGGTGAAGTCAACAGAGAAGCTATCAGTTCCACGCTTGCCTCCGGGCATTGGGAGGGCGAGCTAAACCAGAAAACGAGATTCGGAAAAGTAATTACCGTGCTAAGTCGGTGGACGCTCTTAAGAGATAAACTGGGAGGCCCAAAATCAATTCTCATAATAAGTACTGATATAACCTCCCAGAAGGCACTTGAAGTACAGTTTAGAAGGTCGCAGCGGATGGAAATGCTTGGGACACTTGCCAGTGCTATCGCCCACGACCTCAACAATGTACTTACGCCGATTGTACTGGCACTGGAGATCCTGCATAGAAAATACTCAGACGATGAGAAAACAGTAAAGCTCCTTGCGACACTCGAATCCACGGTTAACAGAGGCACCGGAGCTGTTAAACAGATACTGGCATTTGCAAGAGGAAACGAGCCCAAGAAGGAGGTACTCGATCCCCGGACTATTATGGGTGACATGAAACGAATTATAGAGGAGAAGTTCCCGAAATCGGTTACACTTGACATCATGGTTGCGGAAGATATCCGACGGATTCTCGCCGACAAAACCCAAATCCACCAGGTGATTATGAATCTTTGCATTAACGCGAAAGATGCCATGCCTAAGGGCGGCAAGTTGACGTTGATTGCCAGGGATGTCATGATCGACGAGCAATACGCTGAAATGAGTCCTTCAGCCAGACCTGGGAGTTACGTTCTTATCGAAGTGACTGATACGGGAGTGGGTATAAAGAGAGAACATATGGACAGGCTCTTTGAACCGTTTTTCACTACAAAGGGAGCTGGCAAGAGGACCGGACTTGGCCTTTCAATCGTCCAAGAAATAGTCGATGCACACAATGGATTCATTGAAGTAGAATCGGAACTGACAAAGGGAAGTACTTTCAAAATCTATTTACCACTTTTTAAGGGTGAAGATTTGGCGCCTCAACCGGAGGCGGAGGAAAAGCCTCGCCAGGCTCACGGGGAAACGATTCTTGTCGTCGACGACGAGGCAGCCATCAGAGATATTACAAAATCCACCCTCGAAGCGTACGGTTACGCCGTTCATCTGGCGAGTGATGGTAGCGAAGCAGTTGCTCTTTTCGCGCAACACAAGGACGAGATCGCGCTCGTTATTACGGACATGGCGATGCCTGTCATGGATGGAGCAGCCACCATTAGAGCATTAAGGAAGATAAGACCGGATCTCAAGATAATCGCCGCGACAGGATATTCAGAGAGCATCAGGCAGTATGATCTCGTAAGTACAATCAACGCTTTACTCAAGAAACCCTACACCGCGAAAATGCTGCTGGAGACAATCACGAACGTTCTCGGCAATTTGGATCCACGATAAATAAGTATCGCAATCAAGTAAGTAGCCCAGAAAAGAGCCGGGAAAGTAGAAGCGCTTAGAGACAGGCGGGAATCACGACTCGACGTCCCGGCTATTTGGTCGTCCGCTGCGTCCGCCTTCCGTCGTTCAGAAATGCTGATCTCTTTCGTAAGAAGTTGGCTGTGATAATTTTCAAAGAGTCTACGGTGGATATGACTCATAGCCGCGAAAGGTGCTATAGCCATGATAGCTGGTCCAGGGTCCTCACTTCTCCCTTAAAACTATCGAGTCAAGGACTTAACTTATGGCATGCAAAAGAAACCTCTTATACTTGTCTCAAATGACGATGGCATTGATGCTCCGGGATTGTATGTTCTCGCAAAAGCATTGAAGAAATTCGCAGAGGTGAAAGTGGTGGCGCCGAGCATTCAACAAAGTGCAGTGGGCCACGCCATCACCGTTCGTACTCCTCTCAGGGCTCACGAGTTCAGGCGGGACGGAGAAGTATTCGGGTACGCCGTGGACGGGACACCTGCCGACAGCGTTAAACTCGGTATAAGATCGATTCTAAAATCAAAGCCTGATCTTGTGGTATCCGGAATAAACGACGGTCTCAATACCGCAGTGAACGTAATCTATTCGGGAACAGTCAGCGCGGCGACGGAAGGAACTATCCTCGGCATCCCGGCGATAGCTGTATCACTCGAATACACCCAGCACCCCGACTTCGAACCGGCGGCTAAGGTGGCAGCAACGATGGCGAGGTTTGTCTGTAGAAATGGATTACCCAAAGACACCATACTAAACATCAACGTTCCCGCAATACCGGCAGGAAAGATTAAGGGAGTAAGGTTCACACGTCAGGGTCGATCCAGGTGGGACGACAAGTTTTACCAACGAAAAGATCCGAAGAACAGAAATTATTACTGGTTAGCTGGCAACATGCGCATTCTCGATCATGATGGCGACGTCGATCAAATTGCCCTAAAGGACGGATTCATCTCGGTCACACCGATCCACTTCGACCTGACACACCGTGATTTCCTTGAGAAGATGAGAAGAGAATGGGAAGGGAAATTGAAGTTCAAACTGTAAGCGCCGGCTAAGACGGCTATCCGGGGGCTTTCAGATGCCCGGATTACCGGTCTCGGAATAGGTACTCATTCCACAATTCTGACTTCATGATCTATTTCTGCGGTTGATTTAAGCATCGCCGACACGGAGCAGTACTTCTCGCGCGACAGAGAGACCGCATGTTCTGCATCAACCTGCCTCACGTTCCCGTGGATAATGTAAACTAAGTGTATTTTCGTGAAGACCTTCGGATGTTCGCTGGCCCGCTCGGCCGTGATTTCCAACTCGAGCTTCCGCATATCTGCCCGCTTCTTCTTCAGGATCGATTCAACATCCATCGCGGTACATCCCGCCAACGCGATCAGCACCATCTCCATCGGCCCGGTGCCTGCACCGCTGCCATCGTCTTTCGCAGATGTGTCAATCGGAACCCAATGATTCGAATCCGCCTTGCCGACATAAGTATTTCCCTGGACTTGCTTCAGCTCAATTCTCATTATTTCTCCACCGATATAATCTTAATCAGACTTAGTCTCACGGCTTTATGTAAGCATACCCCGATGCTTCCAGATCGGCAATGTCGATCACTCCGGCAGGAACGATCACACAATCGCCCAGGACATCAGTCGTCTTGTAGTGAAAAGCCTTCAGACTAGTTTCACAAACGTGGAAGCTTACCTCTCCGGTTGAGACCAGCCTGTGGACCTGCCTATCTATTCCTGAGTTATTCCCTTTCAAGAGAAACTTAACCGCAGGCCCATTCACCACGACGACCATCCGAACATCTCCCTTCCCAGCGTGCATCTCGACGCTGTGAGCGTTGTGAAAAGCCATCTCAAGCTCACGCACATCCGGAGAATCGACGTGAAAGATGATCTTCAAGCTTTCTTTCGATTGAGCGCGGAGCGGCGCTGACAAACTAAAAACGATGAGGAGCGCTGCCGGGATCAGGAGCCTCTTCACTACTCTTTCACCAGCTTCTGCACAAGTTTCTCAAAGACGGAGGCCGGTCGATACCCTTCGAAGGCGGCGGCAATGTTCCCCTTCTTGTCGATCACAAACGTCGTCGGAATTCCCCTGATGCCGCCGTACTCATCGACTACTTGCTCGGTGCCGAGCATTATCGGATAATTGATTCCGTAGTTTTTCATAAACGGAACGACGTCATGCAGCCCCCCTTGATCGAGAGAAATCCCGAGCATCTGGAAATCATCAGTCTTATACTTTGAATACAGCTTGATGAAATCGGGTATTTCTGCCTTACATGGGGGACACCACGTAGCCCAAAAATCGACGATGACGACTTTTCCCCGATAATCGGAAAGCTTTATGGTCTTCCCTTCTGTCGACGTTAGCGTGAAGTCCGGTGCTACGGTCCCGCCGCCCGGCGTCTCTGTTGGATCTGACTGAGCGGGCACGCCTGCCATCGAAGCCTGACTCGCCTCCGCAGAGTTGTTGTTAGATTTCATTAAATAAACTCCCACTACGAGGAGTGCCACGACGGCGATGACGATAAGATGAAGATTCTTCTCTAAAAATCCCTTTTGTTTTTGTTTGTGTGCCATCTTACTTGACCTCATCGATAATTTTCTTTATGATTGTTTCGACTTCATCAGGAGCGGAACCGAGATCGACTTTCGGATATAAATCGGAAATAAGAGTCGGCAGCATACCCGAGACATATCTCTTCCCTCCCTTTTCGTACACGTTTATCTTACAGGGTATCATCAGCCCGATCTCCATCTCCGCGAGGAGTATGTCATGAGCGAGCTTTGCGTTGCACATCTCGATTATCTTGTACCTTGAAAATTCAAAGCCTTTATCCTGCATCGTCTTCTGAACATCATGCACATACAGAACTCTGAAACCGTTCTCCTGGATCTTCTTCTCCACATCGGAGACGATCTCCTCAAATCTTCTATTACTCTCGACAGTGTAAGCCAGTTGGGCGGACGTCGATTGCTTCGCATTACCGACCATCAACTCAAATAGCTCCTTAACTTGTCTTCCGTTTTTGCACCTACCATGAACTCAACTATTTCGTTTCCTTTCAAGACAACTGTCGTGGGAGTGGCCATCACCCCGAATTTTCTTGCTACCGAAAGATCTCTTGATATATCTACCTTTTGTATTCTATGTCCGTCCGAAATCAACCGATCAATGATCGGCGTCTGATATTTGCAGGCGCGGCAGGTGGGTGAATAAAAATACACCATGGCTCTCTCCCCCGCCGCCATCATCTTGCCGAGTCGCCCGCCGAGCGGATCGATTCTCTTGCCTTTATTCTTCTTGCTTCTAAGAATCATCAGATATTGCATCGCCATGAAGGCAAAAAAGATTCCGACCAGAATATAAACCAGAATTAACATTCCTCAGTCCTCTTTAATCATCCACAGGGCGAAGCCAACCAATCCTCCGTACAAGGTGCTGGCATAAGGGTTCCCGGTGATCGGGCAGGTTCCAGATGCGCATCCAATGAAATGGTAATACGCGTAACCTAGTGCTCCTCCTACGGCTATGAAGGCAAGCTTCGTCAGGTTTTTCTTGCCTGCCAACTCTCGAATTCTCAACTTTTCCATCACGCCTTCTTCGCCACCACGGCGTAATATCTCGAATTGAGTATCGTAGTCCTGACAGATTTCAATTTGCTTTTGCCGCACAGTTGGCGAACCTGCTCGGGTGACAATCTCTCTTCCACGGGTGGGCCCGCACGAAGAGAGTCTTTTCGCCAGTCTATTATCAGAAGCGTCGCCCCAGACCTCATAATTCTTCTAATCTCTCTCAACAAACGCAGGGGATGACTCTCGTGGAGGACAGAACTAACTACGACATAATCGATGGAGCCGGAGCCAATCTTGACGGTGTACCCATCTTTCGTATGGACCAATTCCACATTTGACGGATGACGTCTCCTCCTGATTATTTCGAGCATTTCGGTCGAGGCGTCAACACCGAACGCAGTCGCCTCCTGGCCTATCATGCGCGCTGCTGGTATTAGAAAGTACCCTGAACCGGCACCGATATCTGCGACGTTCATCCCCTTCTTAAGGCCGAACTTCTTCAAAGTTGCCGCAGGAGGAAGAATCTTCTTCCGATAAGAGGACTCAAGCTTCTTGTGATGTTTAGCTTCAAATCTATGTCCCGGCATTTTTCAGTTCACCGCCTTTACAACTTCTTCTACAAACCAATTTTCAGGCATCGCGCCTTCGAAATGATGCTCCTCATTAACGACGATCCTCGGAACTCCTCGAACATTGTATTGCATGGCAAGCTCGGGAAACTCCGTTGCCTCAACCGCATCCGCGGTTACCAGATCATTTGCCATGGCAAATTGATGTGAAAGCGTCACCGCATTCGGGCAGTACGGACACGATGGAGTAACGAACACTTGAATATGAACGGGCTTTGTTATTTTCGAAAGTTGCTCGATCGTCTCGGGAGCGAGATCAGCATCGTTCAGACCTACCATCCTGACGGCATTCATTAGTGCCACGAACTCATAGCCTGCCGGTAGGCCATAATACCTGATCCCGTAATCCTTTGTGCCGACTATCGCAATCCCGGGCGCCCGCTTGACATCGTATTTCCTTGCCACCTCGGAATCTTTTTCTATATCGTACTTCTCCAACCTGACTCTATCAAAGATCGACGCGAATTCTGTGAGAATGTTTTCTACTTCACCGCAGTATTGACAGTTTTCACTCTTCGTAAACACTAAAACCCTGACATCGTTAGACAGATCTCCGACTTGTTCCCTTATTTCAGCCTTATCCTCTTCCTGGATGAATGACACTTTGAGATTCCTTAGTTCGTTTGAAAGGTCTTGGAAATCTTTTCCACTATCACCTTTTTCGGTACCGCTCCGATAATCCTGTCCACCATCTGACCGCCGTGAAAGAAGCCAAGCGTCGGGATGCTGAGAATGTTGTACTTTATGGCTATGTCCATATTCTCGTCAGTGTTTAGTTTCATGACCTTAACTTTACCATCGTACTCTTTTGCAATCTCTTCCACCACCGGCGCTACCATTCTGCACGGACCGCACCAGGGGGCCCAAAAATCTATTAAAACCGGTTCGCCAGATTTCAGAACTTCATTTTCGAAGGTCGACGTTGTTGCTTCCTTGATATTTGCCATCTCTGATTCCTTCCTTTCAGTTACTTAGATGATGAAAAGCATGTAAAGGTTCAGAAATATAACAAACTCGGGCGAGAGTTCGTTTTACGAGCGATTTGCAGGAGCGCCGATAAAATGCCCGACAGAGAGATAGAGACGTGCCGAGACCTTCTTACCGGGAAGCCAAGCATTCCCGAGTTTGTAGTGAGACCAGAATCCGATCTCTAAGCTTTGCTATCCAGCGCCTTCCTCAGTCCACCACAAGTTCTTGACAGGAGAAAACTTCTTCTCCTTATCTTTACTCTTTGGAAAAACAACTCTCAATATGATCCGAACTATCTCTTGAACAAAAGACTTCATCAACATGCGATCTGGTGATGACTTGACTTTTAGCACAGTATCTTAACGGCTAAGTTTTCTTCCCTGTGGGTTTTAGGATGAAATCTGCTTGAAAAATTGCGTCAGGAGTCTCACTCCGACTCCAGACCCACCCTTGGGCGCATAATCAGTTTCTTCCTCAAGCATGGCAGTGCCCGCTATGTCAAGATGGACCCATGGATAGTCACCGACAAATCTCTTGAGGAACAACGCAGCGGTGATTGCCCCCGCCCACCTTCCCCCGACATTCTTCACATCGGCAATGTCACTCTTTATTTGCTTTTCGTACTCCTCGTAGATCGGCATCTGCCAGACCCGCTCGAACGTCTTCTCGCCCGCTTCTTTTAATTGAGCCATCACGTCCTCTCCTGTGCCGAACATGCCGGTCGCATGTTGACCCAGTGCGACGACACACGCTCCGGTAAGAGTAGCAAGATCTATGATGGCCTTAGGTCGGTATCTCTGAGCGTAGTGAAGCGCATCAGAAAGAATGATTCGACCTTCAGCATCGGTGTTATCTACTTCAATCGTGATTCCAGACATGGTGGTAAGTACATCGCCGGGTTTGTAGGCCGATCCGCCGGGTAGATTTTCCGCAGACGGCGCAATCCCCACGACATTGACAGGAATTTTCAGTGAAGCAAGATTCTGGATTGTACCCAGGACGGCCGCAGCTCCCGACATATCCATCTTCATCTCACCCATGTTCGCCGCAGGCTTCAGGGATATACCGCCGCTGTCGAAAGTGATTCCTTTCCCGACGATTGCGTACCAGTCTTTACTGGTGGGCTTGCCTCGGTATTCAAGAGTAATGAATCTCGGCGGCCTTTTACTGCCGGAATTAACTGCAAGGAGACCACCCATCTTCAACCTTCGAATTTCACGTTCGTCGAATATCCTCGCATGCAGGCGGTATTTCTTGGCTATCTTTAGCGCAATACCAGCGAGGACTTCCGGATACATATCGTTAGCAGGCGCATTGCAGAGATCGCGTGTCAGATAGACCGACTCACATACGGATGCGGCATCTCTGGCAGCTTTCCTGCCTATATCTCCCTTGACTCCTTTGAGTGCTACGGTGAATTTGCTTAGCGAAGCCTTCTTCCTGTTTTGAGTGAGATACTTGTCGAACTTGTACGCCGCAAGTATCGCCCCCTCCAGGATCGAATGCACGGTGTCGTAATCACTGATCTGCTCTACTGTCGGACCGAGAACGCTCAGGAGGACTGAAGACACATTGCCGGCTCTGGGAGCTTTAATGCCCGCCGCAGCAGCCCTCCTTAGCTTTTCCACTGTAACCTGAGATCTTTGACCAAGGCCGATCAGGTGTGCGACGCGGTGCCTCCCTTCAGGATATAATGTAACTTGTTGGCCTTTATCCCCCGTGAAGTTTGAACCGCTTAATGCCCGCTTGAGTTCTCCCGCAGAATCACGGAAGAGTGATACGAATTTCGGCGTCGGGTCCTTCTTGCTTGCCGGTTCTGCATCTTCAGTAGTCAACGCCAGAATCAGCACATCGGACTTCACCTCAGTAAAATTTTTCTCTACAAACTCAACTTTCATTTTGTCTCCTTGTGAAAGTTTCAGATGTGGTCAGGCAATATCGTCGCGGCTTCCTTAAGAACATCTGCGACCGCCTTATCAAGCTTCACTTCCTGGAGCCTTGCTCCCGAAGCATTCTTGTGGCCGCCGCCGCCGAATTTTTTTGCGAGTATATTTACAGGGACTTCACCTTTTGACCTGAAGCTTATCTTCACTCCATTCTGCATCTCAAGAAAGAAGAGAGTAACGACGACTCCGGAAATCGCGCTCGCCTGGTTGACAAAATTGTCTACGTCATCCGGGATAACATGATTCCTTTCAAGTTGCTCAAGCGTCAAGGCGGCATACGATACTCGGCCTTCGTAAGCAAGTTGGACGTTCGAGAGCATTTCTCCAAGAAGTCTCGTCCTCCCGATGGAATTCTCTTCGTATAGATTATGATACACGTAATTGGGATCGACTCCCAGATCGACCAGATGTGCGGCAATTCTATATGTGTCTCCGTCCGTTCTTGGGAACCTGAACGAGCCGGTATCGGTCATAATTGCGGCATAGAGAGCTTCGGCAATATCCTTGTCAATCAGGGCGGCGTCATATGTCAGAAGAAATTGGTAGACGATCTCCCCCGTCGCAGGTGAATTGACATCTACAAGCTGATGGTCGACAAAATTCTCCGCCTCCAGGTGGTGGTCTATGATGGCCTTCTCTGCTTTGCTCTCCAGGAAGAATTTCTCCATAGTTCTGAGACGTGATGAGTTGTTCATGTCGAGAGCCAGGAGTACATCTGCATTCAAGAGCAGTTCTCGATCTTTTGTCGCATCAAACCTTTTTATTTCCTTCTTCTTATCGAGAAAGGCATGGTTAGCCGGTGTATCGCTGTAATTCAGGATTTGGGAATCCTTTTTCAACTTCGTCAGGAAGCGGTGGAGTGCCAACTCAGATCCCAGGCCGTCGCCGTCGGGATTAACATGTGTTGTCAGAACGAACTTCTGGTTTTCTCTTACCAATCGGCAGAACGTTTCGGCGAGATTACTGTTCACCGGCAGCGTGAGCTGGGCCATTTATTTTCCGATCTTCGGTTTTTTTTGTTCGAGGAGACTTAGTTTCCGACTCAAAATAATTATATGATAACAAAAAAGCTGGTCCACGGATTCCATCGTCTATAAAAAAGGGCGGCACTCAGACCGCCCTTCTCGATTTGTATTTTGACTGTTTGTCAGAATCGAGTCAGTTCGCAGTTACGACCCAGGTGTTGCCTGACTTCAGCAGCTTGTCCAGGTCTCCGTTGCCGCGTTTCTTGGTGACAGCCTCAATTTGATCTGTCATCATCTTCTCATAGCTTTCGCGGTGAATCTGAAAGAAGACTCCGATGGGTACAGGGAAACCCGGTCTGTCGCCGAAAGTCGCGACTAAGACCGCGAGCTCGTATGCGGTTTCATCATAGACCAGAAGATCACTAATGCTGTGTTTCCCGTCCTTGAGCGACACAACCTTCGGGGTGAAACCTTCGAGCTTGATTCCTTTGTCGTTATCCTTGCCGAAGACCAGTGGTTTACCGTGTTCGATGAAAAGCACATTGTCCGATCTTGTCTCCTTTTCGGTATACAAGAGGTATGCGCCGTCATTGAACACGTTGCAGTTCTGGAATATCTCGACAAAAGCTGTACCATCATGTTTCCCTGCGCGCAAAAGGACTTGCTGAAGATGCTTCGGGTCACGATCCATCGAGCGGGCCACGAAAGTACCTTCGGCACCTAAAGACAGTTGCACCGGGTTGAACGGATAATCAATACTACCGAACGGGGAGGACTTCGATTTCTTCCCGAGTTCGGAAGTAGGCGAGTACTGACCCTTCGTTAGACCGTATATCCGGTTATTGAACATGAGAATCTTGAGGCCGATGTTTCGTCTCATCGCATGGATGAAATGGTTGCCACCAATCGACAAAGCGTCGCCGTCGCCTGTTGCAACCCACACAGTTAAATCAGGGTTGGCAGACTTCACGCCGCTGGCAATCGCTGGCGCGCGCCCATGAATGCCGTGAACACCGTACGCATTCATGTAATACGGAAATCTGCTGGAACAGCCGATGCCGGAGATAAAAATTTGCTTCTCTTTCGGCACATCCAGGTCGGGAAGAATCCTTTGGACCTGCGCAAGTACTGAGTAATCGCCGCAGCCCGGACACCATCTCACATCCTGGTCGGAAGCAAAATCTTTTGCTGTATATTTCTTCGGCTGCGCGGGAGACTGCTTGACGGCCTCGCCGTTGCCATTTGTGCCTGCCATCGTCTAACTCCTTTTCCCTTGTGCAGGATTTGCTTCTAATGTTTTCACTATCGCCTGCTCTAGTTCCATAGACCTGAGCGGAAGTCCCCTTACCTTGTTGAACTGAACGACATCGATCAGATACTCACTTCTCAAGAGCTGGGCAAGCTGACCCAGATTGATTTCAGGGACAAATATCTTTTCAAAGCTCTTGAGAATTTCGCCGAGATTTCGCGGGAACGGATTCAGGTATCGAAGGTGGGCATGGGAAAGCTTGTATCCCTTCTTGCGCATTTTATCAACAGTCGATCTCACTGCTCCGAACGTTCCGCCCCAGCTTACGACGAGGAGCTCGCCGTTTTGTTCACCGTAGACTTCTTGCAGCGGAATATCCTTTGCGATGCCGGCAACTTTCTCCGCTCTCAAGTGTACCATGAAATCATGGTTGTCCGGGTCGTAGCTGACGTTTCCTGTTATGTTTGCCTTTTCAAGACCACCGATTCGATGTTCAAGCCCGGGTGTTCCGGGAAGTGCCCACGGGCGCACGTTGTTCTCGTTCCGCGCATAAGGATGGAAATTCTCGGGATCCGTTCTGAAAGTCACCGGTATCGCCGGAAGATCCTTTGAATCAGGAACAAGCCATGGCTCGCTTCCGTTGCCTAAATAACCGTCGGTCAGCAAGTAGACCGGTGTCATGTATTTGACGGCAATCCGTGCTGCCTCATAAGCCATGTGGAAACAATCCGCCGGTGTTGCTGCAGCTATAACAGGTGCGGGTGCTTCACCGTCACGGCCGTACATTACAAACAGGAGATCGGATTGTTCTGTCTTTGTAGGCAAACCAGTCGACGGCCCGCCGCGTTGGACATCAACGATGACCAGAGGCAGCTCGAGCATCACTCCGAGGCTTATCGTCTCAGATTTCAGTGCCGCACCGGGTCCGCTTGTACCGGTGACCGCCAGGTTGCCGGCATAGGCAGCACCGACTGCCACACCAGCAGCTGCGATTTCATCTTCCGCCTGAAAGGTCTTTACGCCGTAATTCTTGTACCCGGACAAATTATGAAGTATGTCGCTGGCCGGGGTAATGGGGTAACTCGCATAGAAAAGAGGGATACCTGCCTTCTTAGCCGCGGCGACGACGCCAAGTGCAGTCGCTTCGTTTCCGGTGATATTCCTGTAAAGCCCGGGGTTAAGCTGTGCTGGCTTCACTTCGAACCTCGAAGCGAACACTTCCGTGCTCTCTCCGTAGTAGTACCCTGCCTTCAGCGCTTTGTCATTCGCCTCAGCGATCTTCGGCTCACTTCCGAATTTCTGCTTGATCCAACTTTCAGTCGGCTCCATCGGACGCGAGTACATCCAGTACATCAAACCAAGCGCAAAGAAATTCTTGCAGCGCACCATCTCTTTCTGGCTCAGCCCGATTCCCTGAAGGGCATTCAAAGTCAGCTTTGTGATAGGGACCTCGATGACCTGGTACTCATGCAGCGAGTCGTCGACCAACGGGTTTTCCGGGAACCCCGCAAGAGCGAGATTCTTGTCGTCAAACGAATCCGTATTCGCAAGTATCAGCCCGCTCTTCTTCAAATCTTTCAAATGGACTTTAAGCGCCGCAGGATTCATCGCTACCAGAACGTCCGGCTGATCACCGGGAGTCAGGATGTCCCAGCTCGAAAATCGCAGCTGAAAGCTCGAGACTCCGAAGAGCGTTCCGGCAGGTGCTCTTATCTCTGCGGGATAGTCAGGCAGAGTGCTCAGATCGTTGCCGACAAGAGCAGTAGTGTTTGTAAACTGGGTGCCCGTCAGCTGCATGCCGTCGCCCGAATCCCCGGCGAACCTTATCACAACGTCATCCACTGTTTCAATAGTCTTGCTCATTCACAATTCCTTAGATTATTCGCTTTCACGAAAGTTGATTCAAGAATGGGAACCATCTGGCAAAATAACTGGAAAGCACAGTTAGATTGTTCGTAGCTATGAGTATCCCCACGATTACCAGCAAAACTCCGCCCGTTACCTCGACCCACCTGATGTACTTGCTGAACTTTCTGAAGAAAGCCAGAAAAGCATTTATGCTGAGACTCGTCACAAGGAAAGGGATTCCCAGCCCAAGAGAATAAACGGCAAGAAGTGCGATACCTTTTCCAATTGTATCTTGTTGTGCAGCTATTGTCAGTATAGCCGCCAACACAGGCCCGATACATGGTGTCCATCCGAACGCGAATGCCAGTCCGGCAACAAATGATCCCAGGGGACCTATCTTCTTATCGGTATGAAATTTCTTTTCATAATTCAAAAACTTAATCTTGAAAACTCCGATCATGTGCAGGCCGAAAAGCACGATGATAACACCGGCAATCTTCGCAAACAATTCCAGCCGTTCAACCAGGAACTTCCCTATCGCGGTTGCTGACGCACCGAGGGCGATGAAAATCAATGAGAACCCGATGATGAACAGGACCGAGTTTAGCGTCACCTTCTTGAACAGCTCCTGGCGTGAACTGTTCACCATCTCGTCGAAGCTGTACCCGCTGATGAATGATAAGTATCCCGGGACTATCGGAAGGACGCAAGGCGATGCAAAGGATATAATCCCGAACAAAAAAGCAGTTAGTATGTTTACGTTTTCGTTCATAAACTATTTATAAATTAGTTCAGGCTAGCCCTTCAAACAAGGTAGGGCCGCAACCACTGCCTGTAAAAATCGTGCCGAACGGCGCTCTCTCAAAGGGCAAATTCTTCACCGCAAAATCAATCCCGACTCCCCCGCCTGGGGCATATTCACCCTTATCACCTCCCGGGTTATTGGCAGATTTGAACAATGGCTACCCTCTCGTTGAACCAGCAGCAGCGAATGAAGGGAGGAGGTCTGCGGAAATAAAACCGGCATTTGTAAGATGGAGATCGCAACTTCAGAGTTGGATTGTACCCTGACATGATAGACTAAAATATTGATAAGATGAACGGTACCGGAAGGATGATCATTGAGATGACCGGTAGAATGGATGATCGCGCTTCCGGTCAAATCGGGGCCCGCACCGGAATAGCCTGGAGGCGGGAGGGAATCGAAGTAGAATTCTGTTGAAGCGACCAAATGAACAGGCGACACCATTGTTGCGAACAGCGACGGTGTCAGAAGAGCTATCAGGAAGCTTGAAGCCTCCTGAAACCTCCTCGGTCCTGTGTGTCAAATCACTCCGCCTGTTTGACAACAGAGACGGATACTTCAGTCGAGACTTGTTGGTGGAGTCTCACGGGAACCTTGTAGGAGCCGATTGTTTTTATCGGTTCTGCAAGTTCAATTCTGCGTCTGTCCACCTCGAATCCTTTTTCGGCAAGCTTATCGGCGATCATCTGCGAAGTCACTGAGCCAAACAGTTTGTCTTCTTCCCCCGCCTGCACTTCCACAACAACCTCTACTCCATTCAGCTTTTGAGCAAGTGTTTCAGCGTCATGAATCTCACGATTCACTTTGGCTTCGTATGACCTCTTCTCGTTTTCTATTAGCTTCAAATAGCCTGCAGCATAAGGATACGCCACCTTTTGCGGAATAAGGAAATTTCTTGCATAGCCGTCTTTCACATCGATGACTTTGCCGATCTCGCCGAGGCCTTTATAATCTTTTCTAAGTATGACTTTCATACAAACTCCATGTTACGGAAATAGGTCATCGGTCATAGGTGGTAGGTGGAAAGCACCGCTACCTACTCCCTACTAACTACTACCTACTACCCAGTGTTTTCTATCTGATAATGTCCGACACAAACGGCAGCATTGCGAGATGCCTGGCTCTCTTGATCGCCAGGGCGAGTTGCCTCTGATGCTTCGCGCAAGTTCCGGTGACCCGGCGCGGGATAATCTTTCCCTGCTCCGACGTAAACTTGATCAACCGCTTGTCGTCTTTATAATCGATGTAGACGTCGCCGTTTTCGCAGAACCTGCAGATTTTTCTTTTTTTAATTTCTTTTACTGGAACCAATTTATTTTTTCTCCGATCTAGTGTCCGTTGTTTTTCAGTAAGTCAGACTCTTCATCTGTAAGGAATCTGTCAAATGACTCATCAGTGAACGTCGAAGGCTCGTCCTCGGGGACTGGTTCATCCGAGTGATTGCTATCGGATACCGAGAGATCTGTCAGACGGCCGCGTTTGTTGAGGAACTGAACTCGCCTTGCTTTGATCTCAACAATCGAGCGGTTGTGACCATCATCGGTCTTCCAGTTGCGGCTCTGCAATTCGCCGTCAACGAGAACGGCGCTGCCTCTTTTCAACCTGTCGCGGCAACTGTCGGCGAGCTTGTTCCATGCCACGATTCCGACATAACATACATCCTCCTGCCACCGGTTTTCGCTGTCTCGAAACTTCCTGTTGGAAGCAACGGTGAAATTAACTACCGGTGTTCCATTGGTAGTCTGGCGAAATATCGGATCCTTTGTCAAGTTACCGGCGATGATTACAGAATTCATCTCGGGCATCTTCAAGTCAGCCATAAATCCTCCATCGATAATTTTGCAGTCTGATCTGTTTCACGACTTTCACTTACTGCTTTTCATCATGATCTTTCCCAACCATGGCGGCGGCTACATCCGCCGACTCACTTTTCGATGTACGACGTCGTGGGTGTTTCTTAACACCTGCGCGGCTCTTTTGCATGTTCTTATCAACTACAACCGTTAGATGACGGATAACATCTTCGTCCAATTTGAATGTCTGTTCAAGCTTAGATACGATGTCTGTCGGAGATTTATGAAACACCTGGACGTAGAACCCGGCGTTCTTTTTCCTGATCGAATAGGCAAGCCGTCTTCTTCCCCAACGGTCCACATTTGCTACCTGGCCGCCGTTTCCAGTGATTAATTCCTGGTAGCGTGTTATTACGGCCTCGACCTGGCCGTCTTCTAAGTTGGAATTGATTATGAACGTTGTCTCGTATTCACGTTGCTCGGTACTCAGTATACTTCACCTCCTTTAGTCAATTAAATTTGTTCATTGCATTTTCGATCCCTTCCGTGATGAAAGAGAAGGTCGCATCTGCAGCAGTCCTTATCATTTTCTCTACTGCGGGGATCTCATCCGCTTCAAAGGTTGATAAAACAAAATCAGCTTTAACTTCGCCGCGTGGAGGCGAGGCAACACTACCGGGGACAGCTTGGGCTATTCCGCACCGCAATCTCGGGAAACAGTCATTATTCAATTGATATATAACCGAGTAGAGGCCGTTGTGTCCGCCATCGCTACCACTCTTCCTCAATCTGAGTCGGCCTATCGGTAGATTGAAGTCGTCGCACACCACGAGAAGATCATCCACAGCCATCTCATATTTTTCCATCGCTGCTTTGACGGCAATGCCGCTGTTGTTCACGAAGGTGGTTGGTTTGAGAACGACCACCTTTTCCCCGGCCAGCGACGCTTCCGCGGCGTAATACTCACCTTTTCCAGGTGTGAACTTTTTCTTAAACCTGAGGGCAATTTCATCTGCGACCATGAAGCCAACGTTGTGGCGCGTCGTTCCATAATCACGACCGATATTCCCCAGCCCGACTATCATCTTTCCGCCCAACGCACATTATCCTTCGGACAGATAAAAACCAGATGCAACGAATTATTCTTTCTTCTTCTCTTTTCCCTTTTCGGTTGATTCTTCCGTCTCGGCCGCTTCTTCAGCCTTCTTAGTTTTGCCTATCACTTCAGGCTCTGCCGGCTGTTCAGCCGCAGCTGCAGCCTCAGGCGTCTCTTCCTTGATTGTAGGCGGCGGCACAACAGTGACTATGGCGGATTCAGGATTGTCGAGTACCTTGACACCTTCGAGCTTGAGGTCCTTGATATGGATAGAGTCTGTAATTCCGAGCTCAGCAACGTTTACTTCGATATGTTCGGGCACTGAATCCGGATCGCACTGAATTCTAATCCTATGGATTGAATGCTGGAGTATCCCGCCGTCCTTCACTCCTTTTGGAGAGCCGACGAGAAGTACGGGAATCTGCAATGCAATCTTCTGCCCTTCTCGTATCCCATAGAGATCGAAATGTCTGATGCCTCCATGAACCGGATCGACCTGGACCTCATTTATGATTGCTCTACGTTCTGTACCGTCTTGAAACTTGACCTTGATGACATGAGTTGCGTGGGATGAGACTAACGAACGTACTCGTCGCTCATCTGCTTGCAACGATACATTTTCCTTGCCCAGGTAAAATATTCCCGGGATTTTCTTCTCCGCAAAAAGCTTCTTCGCTTTCTTGCCCATCAAGTTCCTGTTCTCAACATTCAATACGACTTCTTCCATCATCACCTCTCCCGAAGGTTCTACTTCGGATTATTTGATTTCGAATAACGAGCTAATCGACTCATTCTGATAAGTTCTCCTGATAGCCTCGGCAAAAAGTCTCGAAACGGACATCACCTGTATCTTTGGTGACTCCCGTCTTAACGGCACGGTATCACTGACTATCAGTTTTTTCAAGGGGGTATTTTCAATTCTTGCCAGCGCGTCTCCGCTGAAGATCGGGTGAGTGCAGGCACCGTATACATCGTTGACTCCTGCAGCTCTCAGGGCGTTGACAGCCGCGACGAAAGTTCCTGCAGTATCTACAAGGTCATCCACGATCAGTGCGTTCTTCCCCTTTACATCCCCGATTATGTTGACGACTTCGGCAACGTTCGCTTTCGGACGGCGCTTGTCGATCAAAACAAGATCAGCATCAAGACGTGTCGCATACGCCCTTGCGAACTTTATTCCTCCAACATCCGGGGAAACCACTACAAGATTCGGAATCTTCAACTCTTTTACCTGTCTTACAAAGACCGCCGATGAATACAAATGGTCCACAGGGATATCAAAAAAGCCCTGGATCTGTGCGGCGTGAAGGTCCATCGTCAGCACGCGCTCAGCCCCGGCCTTCGTGAGAAGATTAGCTACGAGCTTCGAGGATATTGCCACCCTCGGCTGGTCTTTTCTATCCTGCCTGGCATACCCGAAATACGGTATGACCGCGGTAACTCGAGACGCAGAGGCCCGTTTGGCCGCATCTATCATGATCAGGAGTTCCATGAGATTTTCAGCAGGAGGGAATGTGCTCTGGATTATGAAAACATCCGATCCTCGAATATTATCCGAGTACTTTGCCCAGATTTCTCCATCACTGAAATTTACTATCTCTCTTTCACCGAGAGGCTCGCCAATTTCACTGGCGATCTTCTCCGCTAACGGGAGGTTACTCCTCCCTGAGAATATTTTTATTCCGTCCATCAGGCGTTGTTAGTTCTTACCTTTAAACAAGGATCCTCCGAGGAGGTGGATGTGGATAACCCTTTAAAGGGAAACCTTGTTGCATGGTATCAGTTAACGAAAAGACAAAAAACAATGTTCGGCAGATCTTAAGATCTTCCGATAAATCCAAACTTGCACTTTACCGCTCCCGAATGCCAAGCCGCGGTTTCGCCAGGCTTCGGTGTTAAGAAGAATCAGTCCTGCTGCCCTGATACTGTGGCTTAGTGCTCAATAGGCCATTTAATTCTGCTTGGGGCGACAAGACTCTCGCGAAGGGCTCCCTCGCGAGTCTCTCAGCGTCGTGAGGGGGAAGCCACGAATCGCAGCTACAGTCGAGGACTCCTGCGCCTTGGCCAAATCTTAATCTGATTTGCTGGGGCGGCAGGACTCGAACCTGCGAATGGCGGCTCCAAAGGCCGCTGCCTTACCACTTGGCTACGCCCCAAAGAATCGAGTGCTGCTTTTCCGGGCGGGTTTTTGCTAACTCCCCGGTTGCCAAATTTTGTAAAGAATAAAGACGCACGACTTATTGGTTTTGCGCTATTCTGTGCGTCGATAGCGGCTAGAAATATAGCCTTCGAGAAGAAAAAAACAAAGCCCGACAAGATCGAAAAAAAGAAGGCGGACGAATCTCTCCGTCCGCCTCCAGTAGAAGGGTCGATAGGGACGACCTTACTTCAGCAAAAGCATTTTTTTCACTGCCGTGAAAGACGGTGTAGACAGCCTGTAGAAGTAAACACCACTCGGCATCATTTCACCGCTTTGGTTGCGCGCATTCCACGTCACTATATGGGATCCCGCGCTCATGTTCGCGTTCACTAAAGTCGCGACGCGTTCACCGAGAATATTGAAGATAGCGACGGAGACGTGCATCGACGCAGGGAGGCTGAACGCGATCTGTGTAGTCGGGTTGAACGGATTCGGATAGTTCTGGTCAAGCGAATACCCAGTCGGTTGAACCGGTTTCTCCGTTATCGCTAAAGGAGTTTCGGGCGTGACTGTCAGATCAGCGGTTGTTGGAGTCGGGCTTCCGGTCGTTGAATAACTCGGCGAAGACGTATACGTTCCGGACGAAGTGTATCCGACTGCATCGACAAAAACAGTGTAAGTTGCGGGTGCGAGTCCACCAATGGAGTAGTCGCCGCTCGCGTCGGTTATGCCATAACCCACGACGTTCATATTAGCGTCGGTGGCATAAACGAGCGCTCCGCCCACTCCACCGTTGTATGAACCGGATGAAGTCACGACACCGGTTATGGAAGTGTAACCCGACATCGAATCAGGCAACGGTATGACATTGATGTCAATCCCGCTCACGTCATTTCCATCGACCGAAATCGCCGTAGCATCCTTCCACCTTACAGTGGGCCCAGTTGTGCTGTAGAAAGAAGGAGCATAATTACCGAGCGGTATTGCGAGAACCTTATAGTAACCTGGAGGCAAATTGGAGAATGTATATGCGCCTGTACTATCGGCTTCCGCAAAATAACTCCCGTCGACGTGCATCCTCAGTGTATCATGGTGATCCCATATGTCTCTGAAAGCGATCAGTCGTGCAGGCAAACCCGTACCTGTTGAAGAATCCGCAACCGTCCCGCTGATCGAGCCGAGAGCTATAGGCGGAATTGAGGTAAGGGCAAAATCAATGCCCGTCGTATCGCTGACGAGGTCTAAGACATCTGCCGTCAGTAAATTGTGTGCGTCATTGTAGAATGTTCTGTAATATCCCTTGGCCTGGGCTAAAAGTATATAATGTCCTTCAGGTAATGTATCCTGGTAGACACCATTGCTGTCGGTCATGGTTGTGTAAACGAATGGGCCTGGGTGAGTCAGATCAAAATCATGATTGACATTCATCTGTGCGGACAGATTCTGGAAATAGTCGCGGAAGTTGAAGGATACTCCTTCACCTTCGCTTTCCTGCGGATCACCATCAAGTGTGGCATTTAGAACAAATCCCACTCTTGCGAAAAGCACAGTAGCGCCGCCAATCGGAACTCCCGTGGTGTCTGTAACTTTGCCAGAGATCGTATACTTCGGCAGAACGGCAAAACGGTTGGGGAGCATGAAGTCTGCAGTATACGTGCTGTCACTCGTCACTTTGATGGGGGTCGCATCTCTCACACTCTGGACGTTGTCAAACCACTCGGCTGCATAGTTGGCGTTTGTTGGAGTCGCGTGGATGAAATATGAGCCCTGGTCGACGTGATTGATACTGTAATGGCCAGTCGAGTCTGTAACCGCATAATAAGTAAAAGGTGGACTGTCCGGCATTTCACCCACGTTCATCATAATTCCCGGAAACTGGTACAGCCTGACAATTACGTGCGCCAGCGGCATCGCGCCCGTCGAATCGGTTACCGTTCCTGAAATGGTTGCATCATACTTTGACACTCTGATCGCATACTCCTGCTCAGCATGACCGCCGAGGCTCGAAGTTACATTGACTTCAACTTCGTACCATCCTCTTGCCTGTGGGATCCAATCGATTATCCCTGAGGATGAATCTATTGCCATCAACATCGGATGCTCGCCCAGACTATAACTGAGCACTGCGCCCGTGTCTGAAGAGACTGCTTTTACCTGATATTGGTATAGGGAATCAACGGTAGCGTACCGCGGAGGGGTCGACAATATCGTGACACGGTCCATGCCGCCATTTTGTCTTCCCCCATAAACCATGGCAAAGTTGCTCCTTGCATATTGCCCCGTCGAAGTAAATGCTTTGACGAGGTAGACTGCAATCGTGAATGGCGGCGGCACCGTTGAATCAACGTACTGATTGCTGGTGGTAGAGTCAATCGTACCAAAACTGAATGATCCCGGCATCGGCTGAGTTGAGCTGACCGTCGCCCGGTAAACCAGATAGTATTCGGCGGAAAAATCAGGTGTTGACCAATCCAGGTTCACAGTTCCATTTTCGAGAGTCGCTTTTAAATCTAAGTTGTCCCCCGTCATCTGTGCCCTGGCAGTACCAACGGTCATAAAGGCAGCTACTATTGCCATGAGCGACAGTGTAGCCAATTTTCGAGTCATGTAATCCTCCAGTTTTTTCTAATTATTAGTTCAACCAGCGTGCCGGGACCAGAGATGGACTCCTAAACACTAAAGGGGAAGTTTTCTTGCGTAATAGACCTAGCCAACGGTTGGCTTGTGCACCGACTGCATTTGACTCTGCAATCTATGCACTCGGAATAGGTTACCTGTCAGAAGGAAAAATGTAGGCTGAGTGACCCGCCCCCGCTTTGGGGTTGATAGTTTACTCTGAAATATGGAGGGAGGTGGACGAAGGAATCCACCTCGGAATAGAGATAGACAAGAACGAATGCGCTTATTGAATACACCTGCGCCTTGTAGAAGAAATTGTAGTCTGCATACCTGCTCGTGGCAAGAGCCGGCGTCGTTGCACTGAGATATTTTTCTTCTGCCCTGGTCCTAAGATAGCTAAAAGAAATGGCAGAGACAGCGGTCAAAGCACCGGCGGTAAGGAGAATCAATCCTTTCGTCTGCCTTCCCCTGTATAATTGGTCCCAACCAGGGAAAAGTATTGCACGAAATGTCGGACCCTCAACCTGTTGAAGAGATCGCTCAGTTGGTCGATTACTCTCCTCTTTGGAAAGATTCTTTTTTTCCTGGCTTGCAAATTCTGATCTGGCAGCCTCAAAAACAGTCAATATCTTTGGAGAAGTGAGGACCGGGTCAAGCGTGAATCCCGAATCAATTCTCAGTGCCTTTATGAAGTGATCTGCCGCCGCATGATTCTTCCCTTGTGCCACCAGGGAGAAAGCAAGGTACTTCTCAAGCTGAATCCTCGCAGAATCGCTGACGGTTCGATCTTCGAGTTGCCTCCTCGCCTGAAGCTCAGCTTCGATATACGATCCCCCGTCGTAGAGAGACTTTATCCCTGACAGAGTGGAATCGCGCGAAACAAACGTTTGAGATCGGGATTGGGATGGATTCAGAAGCAGCAGCAAAAACAGGACAAGAACACACGCCTGAGCTAGTCTGGAGCGACGACGCCAATCCGGTGAGAACGGGTCGGCGCCATTCTCCATTACTTGATTAGAACCATTTTCCTGTAAACACTTCCGTTCTCGTTCGATAGCATATAAATATAAACACCACTTGGGAAATTCGCACCATTGAAAACCGCAGAATGTAGCCCCGGCGGGTAATATCCGCTGACAAGAGTTGCAACTCTTTCACCCAAGAGGTTATAAACTATCAAATTCAGTTTCATACCGGGTGCAGGTACTTCAAACTGGATTGTAGTGGTCGGATTGAACGGATTTGGATAATTCTGCTTAAGGTCAAATGTCAGGGGAATTGCACTCGGCATTTCAATAGCTGTAGTGGGTAATACAGAAATCCTCGAGACAGTTGGGTCCGGCACTTGGCCGCTATTGTAAGTTGGAGAAAGCCCCCCAAACAAGTAGATGCTGCTATCGGGTCCCACCGCTGCGACGAAGCTGGCCCTGGCGTGCACGAGTTGAGATCTATCTTCAGGCTCAGACTCTTCTCCATCGGAGCCCAAACTCATTGCACTCACCCCGGGGTAGAAGCTCTGCAGGTAGTACTGACCACCGCTCAGTCCAGATATTGCGTACACAGAGTCTCGCAACACCACAAGCTCGAAGAAGTACCGTCCGTTAGAAAGCGTAAACCTCTTGTCAACAGTACCGCGGCCGGGTATATACCTTTCTATGAGACTCAAAGGACCGAAAGTCGCGCCCAGACCGCCGAGGATATAGATTGAGCTTCCTATCTTTACCACCTTGTGAAAAGCTCTTCCGAGGTAAATCGAATCCGGCAAGGCTATCCAATTCCCTGTTGAAGGAGAATACGCTTCCACAAGTCGGTGCAATTCACCAAGACGCCCGGCTGTGCTACCCCCCATTAGCATTGGACTATTGGTTCCACCACCCCCGAAGACAAGGATCGAATCTCCATAAACGACGGAGGCCGCACCGACTCTATATTTCAGCATCGGGGCAGATTCGTGCCATTCATTATTCGTCGGATCGTATACTTCTGTGCTTCTAAGGGGATTTCCTTCGTCGTCCATACCGCCCATCACATATATAGAATCGTTAAGAGTAACGGCGGTAGCAAACACCCTCGGCGTTTCGAGAGAAGCAGCAGTGCTCCATTGTCCGTTTTTGAAATCGTAGACGCTGACGATATCTGTAACCCCTTTTATGCCCTGAGAGATACCCTGCAGACTCTGCGCACGTTGTGCACCCCCGATGAGAAATAGCCTGTCTCCAAGTCTTGCCGAACACATTCCGAAGCGAGGCTCCGGCATTTGGAAATCAGTCGAATTCTGAGCAAAAGCGCCATCTTGTGTGCAAATTAAGAGCGATAAGCCCGCAAGCAGGATGACAGTCAATCTATTTTTCTTGTACCAAACCATATCAATACATTCCAGATGTTGCAAGCGACGTGCCGATCATTTTGGCTCATCCTTGGTAAAGTCGAAATGCAACTTCAAGGTATCACCACGCTTGACCGCCAGCGTCTTGGCTATACTCGAATAGTGCGGGTTATCGATCCTCAATCTCCTCGTTCCCGCTGACACTACGATCGGCGAATCTGAAGGAGTCGTCTGACGGAATTGGTCGTCAACATAAACCTTCCCCCAGGGAATAACATTCACAAACAGGTAACCGGAATTCCTGTAAAAATTTCCATCAACACTTGAGAGTCGATGCGGCTTTACCTTGACCTGCCTTATGATGGGAGCAAAAACAGGGTTACTAAACATCACAGTATGAATGCCGACGGGTACCTCTATCGAGCCTCCGATCGGTGTAGTCCCTGCAAATTCGCTATCGATGTAAACGTGAGCCCACGGAGTTGAAGACACTGCAATGAAACCCGAATCGGCGTTCAAGACAGGGGCGGCAGTCAATCTGGTTCCGGACAGTGGCATCGGGCTACTCGCTTCTTTAGCACTACTGCCTGGTGTGGAATCCATTACACCTTTTTGACTTTCATTCACCGATTTACTCACAGCGCCCCCGGTTTTTCCGGACTTCATGGCTATCTGATCCGGAGAGGTGGTACGCTGGACTGATGATGTAGTTCCGAGGGAGTCGAGGCCCGTCCTCTCAATCGGTTTCTGGAGAACCGAGAATATTAGCAGAGCGACAATTAGAATGAGACCTGCGCCCCCGATGGCCAAAAGAAACGGAGTCTTCCTCCCCTTTCGCACGGTTGCCTTCATTGAAGTGGAAAGAACGTGCGTATTTGATCCCAGGTCATCCAATGCCTTTCTCGCTGACTCATATCTATCTCCCCTTCCTGGTGCGAGAAGCTTCTTCAGGAATTCGAAAAATTCCGGCGAACACTTATTGGCTAATTCGTCAATGCGATCAAGTGTGAAATTTTGTATCTTCCCAATACACTCGGTGTAAGACCTGCCGGCAAATATCTTTTCACCAGAAACGATTTCAACAAGAGTGACTCCGAGGGAAAACAAATCCGTGCGAAAATCGACGACTTCTCCTCTCGCCTGTTCAGGTGACATATACGCCGGAGTACCTATGAGGCTGCCCTCGATAGTCAGGGAAGGAGTATCGGATACGGATGCCAGACCGAAATCGGTCACCTTAACGACGCCGTCCTCCGAGATGAGAATATTGCTCGGTTTTATATCCCGGTGGGTCACCCCGTGTTCGTGCGCATAAGAGAGAGCCATAAGAACCGAAGTCGCCACCTTCCTGAGGAACTCCTCGGAACCTTCAATGCCGGTGGACAGCATATCATCGAGAGTGTGTCCTTCGATATATTCCATCACTATTGCAAGAGAGCCGTCGATCTCCGTCAAGTCATATACCTGGACGATGTTCTCTGAATGCAACATGGCACAGGCTTTTGCTTCTCGGGAAAACCGTGCAACGAGTTCTTTGTCTCGCAGAAGGTGCTTGTGGAGAATTTTGAGCAAAACGGTTCGGCCCAGCGCGTTTTGGTGTGCCTTGTAAACGCTCGTCGTAGGACTCTGGCTTATAAGCTCTAATACTGTAAAACTTTCCTCACCCATCCTGCTGGTCCTTCTGAGAGCCCCATTCCTTCAGCCGGTACTGGAGCCACCTGAGCGACACTCCAAGTTTCTCAGCGGTCCGTGTCCTGTTGCTTCCGGTCTCGGCCAAAGTCTTTTCGACAAGTTTTCGTTCAAAAGCTTCCAGGGTGAGTCCGCTTTGGAGGAGCTCTTCCTCAGAGTACTCCTGCAGTTTCAAGTCAGCCTCAGTAAGCTCCTCACCGCGAGAGAGGACGACTGCACGCTCGACGCTGTTCTGGAGTTCGCGCACGTTTCCGTACCATGGATGTTTTAATAGTCGGGACATTGCATCCGCTGAAATTTTCTTCGCCTGTCTACCGTGTACTTCGCATGCCTTCTTCATGAAGTAGTCGATTAAAACCGTGATGTCCTCCACTCTATCGCGAAGCGGCGGGAGATGTATCTCGACGATATTAAGCCTGAAGTACAGATCTTCCCTGAATCGTCCATTTTTGATTTCTTCTCGAAGATCTTTGTTCGTGGCCGATATAACCCTCATGTCAACTTTCTTGCTCTCTCCATCGCCAAGGCGTCTTATTTCTCTTTCCTGGAGGACTCTGAGCAGCTTTGCCTGCAGCGAGACCGGCAAGTCACCCACTTCATCCAGGAAAAGAGTGCCTCCTTCGGCATATTCGATCAATCCCTTTTTATCGACGTTCGCTCCCGTAAATGCTCCTCGCTTGTAGCCGAATAGCTCGCTTTCGAGGAGCTGTTCCGGTATAGCGGAGCAATTAATCGCCATGAATGCCCTGTCCTTTCGCCGTCCCTGACCGTGTATTGCCCTGGCGATTAGCTCCTTCCCCGTTCCACTCTCTCCAGTGATAAGGACCGATACATCGGTGTCAATCACCCGCTGTACCAGGTCGAGTGCCATCTTCCATGCCTTGCTCCTGCCGATTATGCCGGGGAAGAGACGCACGCTGCTTATTTCGTTCTTGAGCCTGGTATTCTCGTTCCTCAGGTGGCCGTACTCCTTCGCATTCTCAAGTGCGACAGCAGCAAGGCTGCCGAAGACCGAAAGAAATTTCATAGTCTCTGTGTTGAATTTCCCCCGTGAGCGCGTGCTGTCCAGGTAGATCGCGCCCGTAATTTTCTCCTGCAGACGCATCGGCACGCAGATAACCGAGAGTATGCGCTGCGCGAGGATGCTCCTCGATGCCTCGAATCTTTCATCGCTCAAGGCATCGAATGCCAATACCGGTTCGCCACTATCCAGCACTTTCTTTATGACGGAAGAAGAAGCAGCATATTCTGTCGCATCTTTTCGAGCGTTGAAATTCTTGAACACGACAACGGCAAATCCGCCGGGACTGGATTCATCCGACGTTAGTACATAGCCGCGCTCGGCATCGAGATGAGCCATCGCGATCTCAAGAACCTTTTCAAGCAGATCTTGTTCATCCAGAATAGAGTTTATCTTCTGCGTTATTTCGTATAGGACAGTAAAATCGTCTTTGGATTCCTCAGCCATCTGCCTCCTCTTAATGCACCACCGTGAAAGCCGCTTCCCTCGAAGTGGAGCTGTTGCCGAAACTGTCGATGATCGCGATCGTCCAGAAGTATTGGCCATCAGGGAGCGAATCGGTGAGATTGTAGGCGATCGCATTTGAGCTTAATGCGATTGAATTCCCAACCTGCGTAGCGGCGCCGGAAGTATTTAGAAAGACCTGGATAATATATGAATAGTCGAACGACACAGACGGGAATGGAGAATTCCAACTCAGCTGTGGGTAGGGTGTCGTCGTATCAGGATAGACCGGATAGATCGGACCCGGCTCCGCTTCAATGATCCTTGTGGTATAAAAGGGCTGGCTCGACCCGATGTTGTTCTCGCGGTCAGCAGCCGTAACCTGAAACGCTCTCCCGATAAGCCATTGAATGTCGCCGTTCGGCACAATAGACTCCGGTATTGTAGCCTGCCAATTTTTGTCAGTTATGGAATACGCCATCTGCACGGCAAGCGTATCAATATGTACGTAAACCGAATCAGGATTTATGTCGCCAATTCCGTCGGGATCATTGATTGCCGCGGTCACAAGGGCCGAATAAACCGGGCCATAGTACCACTGATCGATTTTACTAGTGACAACCTGAGCCCCGCTGACTTGCGGCAGCGCGTCAAGATGGGCGACGGTATCGAGCGACTTATGCGCTTGCAATGTTACTTGCATCGTGTCGGTAGCGTAAGACTGCTTCGAGATCACTACTGTAATATTGCCGACTGGAGCGTTCTGGAAAAGAAAACTTCCGTCTGGTGCGGTAAGCTGTGCGGCGCTATCCTGAAGGATAACTACGAGAGCGTTAGGTATACCGATGTAGGGTGCACCGAGAGGCAGAACCTGCCCCGAGAGCACGCCATCAGGGTTGTAGCTTGGGGATTTTGGATCGACCGGATTACTATGCGGTGCATCAGGGGCACAAGCGCCAAACGCCAGACCCAAGAAACCTAACATAAACAAAACCGCTCTTGATCTCCTCATTCACCTTCTACTCTGCTACGGTAGTTTATCATTGAGGGGAAGCAAAATCAAGGGTTTCTCGCCTGGCTCCGAGAGCCGCGCCCTCTTACTAATAATGCGGACGAACATCTACTCGCGAAAATAACCCGTAAGGTTGATGCCCACCCTACGCACAGGCTAGATCGCAAGCTCAAGAGTCGATTGGTGAATGACTGTGAGCTAGCGTGCTGAGCGACATGTGCAATCCCGCATCAAGAATACCGTTCAACGCCACTTTCGGGTAAAGCTACCCGCGATGTCCGTCCATACCCTAGTTGATTGACGCAGTTTTTTCTGTTGATTTCGGTCTCTTACCGGCAGTAAATTTCACCCACGGCTCGGTAGGCCTGTCTTTCATCAGGCCTGTCATCCAACGATATTGCGGATGTGAAGCAAGAAACCTCTTTGCAGAAAACGGCATTCCTGAGGCGTCCCCCCATCTGGCATAGAACGACATGTTCTTGGCCATCTTCGCATCAACAACCTTGCCGTCGAGAGTCCCCCACGGAGAATATGGTTTGCCGGGCCCGCCGTCCATTCTTGCGTCAAGTTCCGAATGTCCATCCAAAGTCCTCTGGTCAGGATTAATCTTATTCAGATAAGTGTCATAGTGGTCCGATTCGAATTTCTCAGCGAGAGCTATGTTGATCTTGCCGGCGTACTTCTTCATCAACTGATGCCACCTTACGTCGCGTGCGACGGAAGAGTATTTGATGTTCGTTTCATCCTCAGTCGTCTCAAACCGGAGTATCTTCAAATTCTTCGCGACGTTCGATCCGACGAAATACCCATTCTTCTTTATCTGAAATCCGACGTACTTCAATCCGAGCTCAAGTCTCGCAATCTCATTGGTCTTGATGTCACCCAACAGCCAGGCATTGGCATAACCGCCGTTGTTTCCCTTTTCCATCATCTTGCACCATTCCTGGATGGAACCAGCGTACTGGGTTGCATGTCTCATTCTAGAAAACTCCGGAACACCGGCAGGGTCAAAGCCCGAGAAGGATCCGATGGTTGTTTCTGACCCGACCAGGCCCGCACTTGTAATGAAGAAATCTGTACCACTATGTATGAATCCGGGAAATGTTTGCATCAAGATCCGGTATCCGCTGTCCGGCTTGATATCGATGATGACATTGCAAAACGGTTCTTCATAGCCGCCCATGGTATTGTGCCCAAGCACGATCTTCCCGTCGGCCGTCATGCTCCCCGTGGCGATGAAGGAGCTGCATGACTCCTGTCTCGGCTTTGGTGTACTTATCCTGAGAGAGTCGGCAATCTTCGGCCACCAGTAGTCGATGAGCTCCATGTAACCGTTTAGTCCGACGATCTCATTCTCAGTAACCGAGTCTCCTGCAGCATCCATTCCCTCGACTATTCCATCGATCTCCGCGAGGTTCTCCGGATATACTTTCGGCGTAAGTATTCTTCCGGCAGTTCTCACAAAGTAGGCCCAATCCATACCGCTCAGGTAATCCCATCTTTTCCTCAGGACTCTAAGCGATTCCTTTATTTCGGGGGCGAGAAGATAACCGTGCTGGAATCCCATTTCTTCCGGCGATCCTTCGATATGCAAGTAAATCCAACCCGCCTTGTTGAACGTGTATCCCTTAGCAAGCCACGCTTTCTGCTGCTGGGTTAGGCCCGAGTGTCCTTGAGCGAACAGGTTTGCCGAAAACAATAGGAGAATGGATACCGAAACAGTAAGAAATCTCTTCATTTCAACCTCCAGGGAAAGTTTGAAGTATCTGACCGTCGACCCTCTCGCTGTACTCCGTGAGTATTGTAACTGCCTTCCAGAATTGCATCGAGATTCCGGTCCTGGAACCTAAATTGCATCATTTCAATAGGAAAGACTAACCAAATTGTTTTGAAAAGTCAAGCTTAGAGGCAGCTACGACACTTTTCAGCATTTGGACTCGCAACCTATTCACATTCTTTCCGGCTCCAAAACAGGAACAACAGATCATCTCTTTGAGTTAAATTTAGGTAGAAAAAATGGGATGTGAACGAACCACGCTGGCCGGCGATAGTCCGAACAACTCAAAAGCGAAGCTGTGTACGAATTGCTTCGTAATCTTCCTCATTACAACAACTGTAGTGTTTGCCGGATGCGCAGATGAAAACGGGACCGGCGTCCCGTCACAATACTCGATCATCACCGGTATGGTTACGGACGATTCCGGCAGCTATTTCTCCGGTGGAAATGCCACGCTGTCGAAAGTAAATGGGTCGGGATCGGTCGTTCAAGGTGCCTCTGTGTCGGCATTGTGGGTCCAGCCAGGAATGCCGACGGAATCGATATCGAATACAATCGTGACGGACAGCACGGGTGAGTTCTCTCTCACCTGCGACGTTACTGACATAAAGAATGCTATTGTGTCCGCTACAAAGGGAGGAAAGACATGGGAAGCAGTAGTAGGAGCCACATTGAACCTTGGGGGTACGGAGTATTGTCAGCCGCTTAATGACCAGAGTACAGTTCAGGCAGAAGTGTACAAGTTGCTTGCGGGGAACTCCCTAACATCTGATGTGACTTACGCTGACATTGTCATGTCGGTAAGCAAACGCGTGGCAGGCGCGGTTGAATCCAACAGCGCGGATGTTTACGACTTGGCTGAAGCTATAACCGCGGGAGAGGATGCGTGGGTGGCAGCTATGCTCAATTCTTCCGTGGGAAATGCAAGCCTGAGCACACTGGGCGTCGTAAAACTAACGAGAGGGAGTGCACAACAGGAATTCGATGCAGCACTTAACAAAGCAGGGGAGAATCAGTCACTTGCGTCGGCGGCATTTGAAAACTACATACAGGATAATGAGAACGCGTATATTATCGAAGGAGTGAACGTGGAATCTGTTGCTGAAATTACAGCCATATGCTCGCGAGCTGAAATCAATTCACTCTCACAAGCTGATCTGCAATTGACTACTTCCCTTCTCGATCAGATGTCTATTGTCACTGCATTTTCCATGAAGAGCGCTGTGCATAAAGCGTTGAAATCTTTCTTTCCAAATCAGGCTCTCCTTGACTCCGCAGACACCGCCGCAGCAAGTCTCATCGACAATATTGCCGCGAGGCAAACACTAACGGGCCCCGGCGCCGCATTCAACGTGTACCATGATGTAATCGTCAGACTTACAGAAGAAGTAGTTGGTCACCCTTTAGCATCAGAAATAGCGGCCATAGATTCAACCGTCAACTCGCCTGGAGGAATCAGGGCAACCCTTTTCAACGTTGTCTCTCTTCACCTTTCCTCAGTCGATCTGGTTCAAGCGTACGCCGCATTCTTTGATTCAATTAAGGAGCAAGTCTCTTCAAAGTTGACCTCAGTCCCCGGACCAGAGGGGAACGCAATTGCGGCGGTCTTGATTATGACCAACATGGAGGGTACCCTAAACAGCCCTTGAGAAAACTGAGTTATATTCTCTCGGCGCACCGGTATACGGTGAACCAAAATTCTTTCCGAAGACTTGATCCGTACATTAACGACAACAAAGTGGGGTAGTCAACTACCGAGATATGTAATCCTAACCTGCTCAACGCTTCGCAAGTCTGCAACGCTCAGCACTTTCGCTTCCCCATTCTTTAGATATATTGTCTCAGGATCTTGCACGGATTTTATCTCAACAGCAACGTAGCTCTTACTCAAGAGTGAAATTCCTGCGCTAATCTTTGCTCCGGACCCCCTACGAGCGGCGGACAAATTACTTGTTGGGATCGATTGGAATTGGATCCCCGGTGCTTGAACAACCTGTACAGATACAGAGGCAGCGCCCATGACTTGAGCTGATCCCATCCCTGTACAGGACAAGAATCCAAGCGTCATCAGAAAAAGCGTTGTATTCTTTGCATTGTTCATGATCGTCTAATGATAGACTCTCCAAAACAATGCCACTTTTTCCTACCACTGCCGTCGGCATCAGCACCGATCTAACACATTATCAATCAAGTTATTAGAAAGATACTGACCGGATCGCGTAAAACGGATTGCGGAAAAATCGCCGGAAATATTTCCCGATGCCGGTAAAATTTACAATCGACCTTGTGATCACACGGCAGGGCGTTCTACCCGAAAAGTACATCACGCACAACATTCGCGACATACGCTCGGGTCTCTGGCAGGATTCCTGCACCTTCCTTTGCAAAGATCCCCCGAGGAATCACAGTGAAGCGGCGATTTGGCCGGACACGCGACAGGGAATCGACCGGAACCCTGTCAGTCACCCGACTTTTGGTGCAGCGCTTCCAGGTATTTCTCCGCGTCTATTGCGGCCATGCAGCCGGTGCCCGCAGCGGTTACCGCCTGTCTGTACTTTTTGTCTGCGACATCACCGGCGGCAAACACACCTGGGACACTTGTTTCAGTGGAACCATTCCTGGTGACTATGTAGCCGACGCTATCCATCTCCAATTGGCCTTTGAATATCGACACGTTGGGTTGATGGCCGATCGCCACAAAAACGCCGTCGCACTTCACCTCTGTCGTCTGGCCCGTCACGACATTTTTCAGAGTCACTCCCTTCACTCTTTTTTCTGCAACGCCGAGAACTTCATTGATAACGGAATTCCAGATGAATTTTATCTTTGGGTTCTTGAAAGCCCTTTCCTGCATTATCTTTGATCCGCGGAGAGCATTGCGGCGATGGACAATGGTAACCTTACTCGCGAACTTCGTTAGGAACGTAGCTTCTTCCAGTGCAGTGTCGCCTCCGCCAACGACTATAACTTCCTGGTCCCTGAAGAAGAACCCGTCGCATGTAGCGCAAGCGGAAACTCCGTAGCCCATCAGCGCTTTCTCGGATTCAATCCCCAGGAGTTTTGCTGACGCTCCCGTGGATATTATGACCGAGTCTGCAGTGTAAGTCTCATTCCCGCTCTTCAGAACAAACGGACGCCGCGACAGATCGATCTCCGAGACGTCTTTAAAAAGCATCTTTGCGCCGAACTTCTCCGCCTGCTTCTTCATGATATCCATTAACTCCGGTCCCATTACTCCCTCAGGAAAACCCGGATAGTTCTCTACTTCCGTTGTGATAGTAAGCTGACCGCCCGGCTGACTCCCTTCGAAAATCAGCGGTTCAAGATTTGCCCGACCGGTGTAAATTGCGGCTGTAAGACCTGCCGGTCCTGAGCCGACGATGATGACTTTTCTGTGCATTTGATCCTTCGGATCGCTCATTACTTCTCCCTTAGTTACTGTTTCCCGGACGATGGCTGCCGCTGATTAGATCCGGCAGAGACTCATCAAGGAAATTGTTGATAAAATAATCTGCCTGTCTGAGATACTGAGCAGTGGTGGTTGTAAGCAGCGCCACGCACACGGTACCTGCTGCTTTTGCAGCAGCGACTCCCGGTATGGAGTCCTCAAAGACTATGCAGTTTTTCGGCTCGGCGGCCAGCATGGATGCAGCCTTGAGAAAGACCTCCGGGTCCGGTTTCCCGCGAACAACATCGTCTCCGCTGACTTCCGAATTGAATACACCTCGGAGTGAAAATGCATCGAGAAACGAATCTACATTAGGCCGCGGTGCTGAGGTAGCCAGCGCGATCTTCCTGCCTGAGTTATGAAGCGCTCTGACGAACTCAAGTGAACCAGGAATAGGATGCCCCAACTCTGCTACCAGGCTGACAAAACTGCCATCTACGCTATCGGAAATTTCTTTTGCCTCTTCCGGAGTGAATCTCCCTTTACCAAAAATCATCTCCAGAGTCTCTGTGCCGCGCCTTCCGAACATCTCGCGCTTAAACCTTTGATAGTCGAGATCTTTACCAAATTTCCGAAGCACTTTTTGCCAACCAAGGTGGTGTATCCTGGAACTATCCACAAGAACACCGTCCAAATCAAAAATGAAACCTTTGTACAATTAATCTCCCGTTTGTTCTCGAGTGTTTGGTAATTCACGAGCAGCTCGCACATTTCTCATGAATCCTTCGAACCGCGCCCTCTTCACCGGGCTTTGGTGGAACCTTACCGAAAATTCCTCTCTAGTCATTAGATGAACTTCTTCCTGTTTCAGATTCAGATTTTCAACGCGTGGAATGAACGCGTTCTCCTCCGAAGGCATCTGAAACTTCTTATTCCATGGACAGACATCCTGGCAAATATCACAACCGTAAACCCAATTTCCAAGCTTCGAAGCTAACTCTTCAGGTATGAGCGAATCCCTATTCTCGATTGTTAGATACGAAATACACCTGTTCGAATCGAGAACGTAAGGCTCCACAATTGCACCCGTCGGACATGCATCAATGCATGCCTTGCATGTGCCGCAATGATCCATCCCTTGACCGTCATACCTGCAATCTAAATCTGTTATCACTTCCGCGAGGAAGAACCACGAGCCGATTTGTCGGTTGATAAGGTTCGTGTGTTTTCCAATCCAGCCCAACCCTGCGCGCTCCGCCCATGCTTTTTCCATCACCGGCCCGGTATCACAGTAACACTTAAAATGATTCACAGGAAATTCCGACTGCAGCTTTTCGATGTAGCCGTCCAACATTTTGCCGATCAATACGTGGTAATCTTCGCCCCATGCATATCGCGAGATCCTAAGGCTTGCATCATCGCGCTCGACGGGTACGTAATAGTTTTTGCCCAATGAAATGACAGCTCTTGCGCCTTCGAGAACCAGCCGCGGATCGGTCCGCCTTTCAGGATTTCTCCTGATCCATTCCATGCCTGCATGATAGCCGCGCGAGAGCCATTCGCCAAGATTTCTGGATGCGTCATTGAGAAATTGTGCTTCGGATACTCCTACGAGGTCGAACCCTTGTTCGTGAGCCGTCCTCTTAAGATACCCGGCATTGTCGCTAAGGGCATCCATATCCCGGTTACCGCCAACAAGTTCCGTTAGATTTTCTCTTCTTCACAAATACACCGCCATCCTGCACTCTTATTTCCAGCATCTTCAACTTCCCGTTGCCATTGATGCATCCGCCTGTTTTAAGGTCATAAGTCCACCCATGCATTGGGCAAGTCAGGTTCTGGCCGGACACCTGGCCGCCGCAACTATCTACCAGTGGAGTGTGCTGGTGTGGGCAAACATTTACAAAGGCATAAAGTCTTGAATTTAATTGCCCAGAAGTCCCATCGATGGAAGTAAATGCCTCGGTCAACTTTATTACTGCTATTTCGTCGTCGCCAAGGATGAAGACCTTTCCTTTCCCTTCTTTCAATTCAGACAACGCGGTGACCCTTATGAATCCGTCCGAACTCGCTGCCGATTCTTCCAGCTTCATTCCATCAGCAGCCATTTATGCCAATAGCCTCTCCGGCTTTGAATCCCCTGTCTGTCCTTAACACTCTTGCTCCAGCGAGTTTTGCGTCGTGCCCAAAAAACACCACCCAATTCCTCTCGACCGCGCGTCGCAGGACACTCTTCTTTTCTTCGAGGGTCAGCAACGGATTATTATCGTACGCCATTATGAAGGGAAGATCGTATATTTACCAACTCTCATCCAGGCCGCCTTCTGAATCTAAACATCTATATATGGAACAACTACTTACATCTCAAAGTTTTCAGGACGGATGTTGCTCTGCTAAAGACAAAAAAAGGTCGGGCTATGACACCCGACCTATCATTCCGAATTTTCCTCGAACTCTACTTCTTATATTTGGAATTGGCCGCAGACAGTTCAAGTCCCGCAAGTTCGGGATTCAACTTAACTGCCCTGTCAAAGAGTTCCGCTTCCGACTCGACGTGATTGGGATCGGGTACACAGCAGTCGACCGGACATACCGCCGCACACTGTTCCTGTTCGTGGTGACCCACGCATTCGGTGCATTTCTCAGGGACGATGTAATAGAAATCGTTCGAGACGGGCGGATTCTTTTCTCCAGCAAGATCCCACTCGACGCCGCCCGCGTAGATCGCTGTGTTCGGGCATTCCGGCTCGCAGGCGCCGCAGTTGATGCACTCTTCAGTGATCATTGTAGCCATTAAACATTCTCCTTGTCCGCTTTAGACGGACTTTTCTTTTTTCGGTACCAAGGCGACCATGACGCGGGGAAGGCGTACAGGCGACATCACCGCTAGGCGGCTAGCCTCCAACTCTCGATCTCCGACCAAGCTATTCTTACCATCGGAGTTATGTCGTAAAAGGACCGATAAGGTTTCAATTATCTCAGTCACACTGCCATATCTTCAAATGAAACTGCTGAGGTGAGGTGTCCTTTGACACTCGCAAACCAGGTTCTATAACGCAGATCCAGAATATCCCGATTCTTTCTCACCCGGTCAGATGAGGCGCTTTCTAAATAACGAAACTTATCTCAGGGGTTTATATAGGCTCACTGACACTAGTATACTCTCAGACAATGTTTACCTAAGCAAATCAATATTCTTTTCGTTTCAAAGACCATAACAAATCGGAACCGGTCAAAAGACGGCAACTCCTCCGCTTCTATTGGAGGGTCAGCCAATCTAAAAATAACGGCATAAATATATCCCACATACGAAACAAATTCAAGAAACGCAGGTAGCCTTAAATCCGCGATAGGGGCATAAATATTGACGGATAAAAAGATGAGAGGATCCGTTAAGTGATTGATATAGCGATAGACGCTGGATTGGCGAGAAAAGATCGGGACACAACGGATTTTTC